>SPQJ01000055.1 GCA_004570425.1 Bacillus sp. AZ43 | reverse complement strand
GATCTCACGGACCGCCGCCGGCGCCACCGCGGCGACGGCGTCCGCCGCCGGCGCCCTGGGGCTGCGGCTCGGGGGCCGGGGCCGGCTCGACGTACGGCGCGGCCGGACCGGTGAGCGCCCCGATCTCGGGCGCCCCCGGGCGGACGGTGCTGACCTTCGGCGTGATCCCGGCCTGGCGGGCCAGGGTGCGGACCTCGCCGGCCTGGTCGGGCGTGGACACGGTGACGACGGCGCCCTCGGCCCCGGCCCGGGCGGTACGGCCCGAGCGGTGCAGGTACGCCTTGTGCTCGGCCGGCGGGTCGACGTGGACGACCAGTGCGACCTCGTCGACGTGGATGCCGCGGGCGGCGATGTCGGTCGCGCACAGCACCCGGCTGGCCCCGGTGGTGAACGCCTCGAGGTTGCGCTCGCGGGCGTTCTGGCTGAGGTTGCCGTGCAGGTCGACCGCGGGGATGCCCTGCGCGGTGAGCTGCTTGGCCAGCTTCTTCGCCTGGTGCTTGGTGCGGGTGAACAGCACGCTGCGGCCGAGGCCGGAGGCCAGCTGGCGCACGACCTCGGCCTTGTCGGCGGCCTGCACCTGCAGCACGTGGTGGGTCATGGTGCTGACGGGGGCGACGGCCGGGTCGACCGAGTGCGTGATCGGGTCGCTCAGGTAGCGCTTGACCAGCACGTCCACGCCGTTGTCGAGCGTCGCGGAGAACAGCAGCCGCTGGCCGACCTTCGGGGTGCGGTCCATGAGCCGCTTCACGCCGGGCAGGAAGCCGAGGTCGGCCATGTGGTCGGCCTCGTCGAGGATGGTGATCTCGACGGCGCCGAGGTCGCAGTGACCCTGGCCGATGAGGTCCTCCAGGCGGCCGGGGCAGGCGATGAGCACGTCGATGCCGCCGGCGAGGGCCTGCACCTGCGGGTTCTGGCCGACGCCGCCGAAGATCGTCGTCGTCCTCATCCCGAGCGCGCGGGCCATCGGGTCGACGACGGCGGCGACCTGGTTGGCCAGCTCGCGGGTCGGCACCAGGATCAGCGAGCGCGGGCGCTTGGGCTGCCGCTTGCTGTCCGACGCCGCGAGGCGGGCGACCAGCGGGATGCTGAAGGCGAGGGTCTTGCCCGAGCCGGTGCGGCCGCGGCCCAGCACGTCACGGCCGGACAGGCTGTCGGGCAGCGTGGCGACCTGGATCGGGAACGGCGCGGTGATGCCGCTGGCCGAGAGCACCTCGACGAGGGGCGCGGGGACGCCGAGCGCGGCGAAGGTGGTGTCGGTGGGCAGCACGCTCGGGGCGGTGGGGTGGGTGATCAGCAGAGCGGGGGCCTGCGCCGGGACGACGGCCGGAGCGGGCGCCGAGGCGGGGGAGTGCTGCTGCTCCTGCGGGACGCCGGCGGGGCGGGTGCCCCGCCCCCGGCCGCCGCGACGCCGCCGGGGGCGGTCGCTGCTGCCGGGGGTGGAGGGCGGGGTGTTCTGCGAAGTCATCGGTTCCTCGTGGTCGAGTGACCGTCGTCGGACTCGTGCGCACGAGCACCGGCGCACCTGCACGCGGGCAGGGCGGGTTCGTGTCGTCGGCGAGACGTCGGACAGCCGGGCGCGCCTCGGTGGCGCAGCCTCAGCCCGACGTCGATTCCCTGCCGCTCGGGGTGAGCGGGGGGCGGCGCCGGTACGACCACTCAACCAGAGATGCGGCCGCCGTGGTCCCACCGCCGGCGAGTCCCCGGTCACATCGGGTGAGTGACCGGAACGGTGCGGACGACGGCTGGAAACGGCCTGTCGGGCCGGCCCCGGTCTCGGTCATGCTCTCCGGCGTGACCGCCCTCGTCGACCAGCCGCGCACGCATCGCATCCACCCCGCCTGGTGGGTCGCCGCGGTGACCTTCCTCGCGCTGGTCGGTGCCGCCGCGTTCCGCGCCGTCCCGGGCGTGCTCATCGACCCGCTGCGCGACGAGTTCGGCTGGTCGGTCTCCACGATCTCGGCCGCGGTCGCGGTCAACATGGCGCTCTACGGGCTGACGGCGCCGTTCGCCGCGGCGCTGATGGAGCGCTTCGGCATCCGCCGGGTCGTGATGGCCGCGCTGCTGGTGGTCGCCCTCGGCAGCGGGCTGACGGTGTTCATGACGGCGAGCTGGCAGCTGGTCCTGCTGTGGGGCGTGCTCGTCGGGCTGGGCTCGGGCTCGATGGCGCTGTCGCTGGTGGCCACGGTGACCGGCCGCTGGTTCGTCGCCCGCCGCGGGCTGGTCTCGGGCATCCTCACCGCCGGCGGGGCGGCCGGGCAGCTGGTCTTCCTGCCGCTGGTGGCCTGGATCGACTCCGAGTGGGGCTGGCGGGCCGCCTCGCTCGGCACCACCGCCGCCGCGCTCGCCGTCCTCCCGCTGGTGGCCTGGCTGCTGCGCGACCGTCCCCGCGACCTCGGCGTCGCCCCGTACGGCGGCACCCCGGAGGACGACGTCGACCCGGTGCGCACCGGCGCCGCGCGGGCCGCCGTCCAGGGGCTGGTCGTCGCCGCGCGGAGCCGGCCGTTCTGGCTGCTCGCCGTCGGCTTCTTCATCTGCGGCATGTCGACCAACGGCCTGGTGCAGCCGCACTTCATCCCGGCCGCGCACGACCACGGCATGCCGGTGACCACGGCCGCCGGCCTGCTCGCCGTCGTCGGGATCTTCGACATCGCCGGCACGGTGTTCTCGGGCTGGCTGACCGACCGGGTCGACCCCCGGGTGCTGCTGCTGGCCTACTACGGCCTGCGCGGGCTGTCGCTGTTCGCGCTGCCGACCCTGTTCGGGCCCGACCTGCACGTCAGCATGATCGCGTTCATCGTGTTCTACGGGCTGGACTGGGTGGCCACGGTGCCGCCGACGCTGGCGCTGTGCCGCGAGCACTTCGGCGCCCGCGCGCCCGTCGTCTTCGGCTGGGTGTTCGCCTCGCACCAGGTCGGCTCGGCGGTCGCCGCGTTCGGCGGCGGCGTCATCCGCGACGTCACCGGCTCCTACGACCTGGCCTGGTTCCTGGCCGGCGGGCTGTGCCTGGTGGCCGCCGCGGCCTCGATCGCGATCCGGCGCAACCTCCCGCCGGAGCCGGGGACGCTGCTGCCGACGAACCCGCAGGAAGCCGCCGCCGCCCAGGCCCACGGCTGAAGCGGGGCGCGTTCCCTGGCCTCCGGCCGTGGACCGCTACGTCGAGCACCAGGGGCAGGTTCTTCGCGTACGACGTGAACCTGGGTGACGAGGTGGCGGCGGTGGCCTCCGCCGAGGGCCCCCTGGGCGCGGTCCGCGATGCCGGCCGGTTCACCGTCCGGGTCGTGTTCGCCGACGAGACCACGTCCGCGCCGACGGAGAGATGGCTCGACCTGCAGCGGGAGCTGGAGCAGTTCGGCTGCTGGTTCGACGTCTGCTCGTCCCGGTCGACGGCCGTGTCGGCCGAGCCCGACGTCGCCCGGGCGGTCGCGGACGTCCTGGCCGAGGGCGAGCGGGACGGCCGATGGCAGTACGAGACCGGCCGCTCGGTGAACCCGTTCCTCCAGGGGTGTTCCCCGTGCTCCAGGGCCCCTGCAGGACCCCGGGAGGACGAGAAACACCCCAGGAGCGGTGGATCAGGTCGCGGCTGCCAGGGCGGGGTCGACGGTGCGGCCGAGGATCAGGTCCGCCGCGCGCTCGGCGATCATGATCGTCGGCGCGTTCGTGTTGCCCCGCACCAGCGTCGGCATCACCGAGGCGTCGACGACCCGCAGACCCTCGACGCCGCGCACCCGCAGTTGCGAGTCCACGACCGCCTGCTCGTCGGTGCCCATCCGGCACGACGACACCGGGTGGTACAGCGACTCGAGGGTGTTCTTCACAGACGCCCGCAGCGCCTCGCGGCCCCGCACCCCGGCCCCGGGGGACCACTCGCTCTCCAGCACCGGGGCCAGCGGAGCGGTCGCGCCGATCGTCCGCGCCTGCTCGACGCCGCTCACCAGGGCGTCGAGGTCGCGCTCGTCGGTGAGGTAGCCCGCGTCGATGACCGGCGACCACGTCGGGTCGGCCGACCGCAGCCGCACCGACCCACGCGAGTGCACGTGCACCAGCACCACCGCGGCGGTGAAGGCGTCGACGTCGGGGTCGACCTCGGCCTGCTTCCAGAACTTCACCGGCAGGAAGTGCATCTGCAGGTCGACCTCGGGCAGCTCCGGGGCCGACTTCGTGAACAGCCCCGCCTCGGCGAGGTTGGAGGTCAGCGGCCCGCGCCGGGCGCCGAACCACCGCGCGTACCCGGACGGCGACTCCGCCCGGAACAGCGACTTGCCCGAGCGCACGTTCCACACGACCGGCACCAGGGGGTGGTCCTGCAGCCCGCCCCCGACGCCGGGGAGGTCGTGGACGACGTCGACGCCGACCTCGCGCAGGTGGTCGGCCGGGCCGATGCCCGAGAGCATCAGGAGCTGCGGCGAGTTCACCGCGCCGCCGGAGAGCACCACCTCGCGGGTGGCGTGCGCGGTGTGCACCCGCCCGCCGGCCCGGTACTCCACACCGGTGGCCCGGCCGCCGGAGACGAGCACCCGGGTGGTCAGGGCACCGGTCCGCACGGTGAGGTTGGGACGGCGCTCCGCGGGGTGCAGGTAGGCGTCGGCCGACGACCAGCGGCGCCCGCGCCTCTGCGTCACCTGGTACTGACCGACGCCCTCGAGGGTGGCGCCGTTGAAGTCGTCGTTGCGCGGGTAGCCGGCGGCGACGGCGGACTGGACGACGGCGCGGGTCCACGGGTGCGGCGAGCGGAGGT
This sequence comes from Bacillus sp. AZ43, assembly GCA_004570425.1. Classification (GTDB taxonomy): domain Bacteria; phylum Actinomycetota; class Actinomycetes; order Mycobacteriales; family Geodermatophilaceae; genus Blastococcus_B. Next base: position 11,853 of record SPQJ01000055.1, on the reverse strand, counting down.
CCTCCACCCGCAGCGGCCCGCCGACGCCGTGGAAGCGGTCGGCGCCGCGGGCGTTGTCCTCCATCCGCCGGAACAGCGGCAGCACGTGCTCGTAGGACCACGACTCGTCGCCGGTCAGCGATGCCCACTCGTCGTAGTCGGCCGCGGCACCGCGCATGTAGATCATCGCGTTGATCGACGACGACCCGCCGAGCAGCTTGCCCCGAGGCCAGAACAGCTTCCGGCCGTCGAGCCCCGGCTGCGGCTCGGTCGTGTAGTTCCAGTCCAGCCGAGTGCGCCAGGTCTTGTAGAGCCCGGCCGGGATCTGCACCTCGAGGACGTCGTCGGACCCGCCGGCCTCCAGCAGCAGCACCCGCAGCGTCGGGTCCTCCGACAGCCGGCCGGCCAGCGCGCAGCCGGCGGAACCGGCACCGACGACGACGACGTCGAACTCTTCGCGCTCGGTCACCGGTGCCGCCCGTGGATCATCCCCATGACGCGGGCCAGCGCGTCGGTGGCCGAGGCCGGGCGGCTGAAGCTCATCAGGTTCGTGGGCAGCGCGAACCTCTGCCGGGTGATCGCCTTGGCGCGGGTGAACTCCTTGAGCCCGTCCTCGCCGTGGATCCGGCCGAAGCCGCTCTCGCCCACGCCGCCGAAGGGCAGGGCGGGGACCGAGGCGAAGGTCAGCACCGAGTTCACCGCGGTCATGCCGCTGCGCATCCGGCGGGCGAGGTCCATCCCCTTGGCCCTCGACTTCGTGAACACCGAGCCGGCCAGCCCGTAGGAGGTGGCGTTGGCCCGCTCCAGCGCCTCCTCGGCGTCGCGGACCTTCGTGATGGCCAGCGTCGGGCCGAAGGTCTCCTCGCAGATGGCGGGGGAGGAGTCGGGGACGTCGAGCAGCACGGCCGGGGCCAGGTAGTTCTCGTTGGGGAACAGGCTGGGGTCGGCCTCCCCGCGCACCACGCGGCCGGTCGCCTCGGCGTCGGAGACGTGCCGGCGCACGACGTCGCCCTGGGACGGCATGGTCATGGGGCCGTAGGTCGCCTCGTCGTCCGAGCCCGGGCGGAGCTTGCGCACCTGGGCGGTGACCTCGGCGACGAACCGGTCGTAGACGGCGCTGGTGACGTAGACGCGCTCGATGCCGATGCAGGTCTGACCGGCGTTGCTCATCGCGCCCCACACCGCGGCGTCGGCGGCGGCCACGACGTCGGCGTCGTCGTCGACGATCATGGCGTCCTTGCCGCCGAGCTCCATGAGCACCGGGGTGAGCGTCTCGGCGCACGCGGCCATCACCTTGCGGCCGGTGGGGGCCGAGCCGGTGAACGCCAGCTTGCCGACGCCGGCCCGGCAGAGCGCCGCGCCGGTCTCGCCGAAGCCGGTGACGACCTGGAAGGCGTCGGCGGCGTCCGGGACGGCGGCCCGCCACGCGGCGGCCAGCCACGCGCCGACGGCGGGGGTGTACTCCGAGGGCTTGAAGACGACGGCGTTGCCGGCGGCGAGCGCGTAGGCGATCGAGCCCATCGGCGTGAACACCGGGTAGTTCCACGGCCCGATCACGCCGACGACGCCGAGGGGCTGGTACTCGAGGTAGGCGGCGTGGTTGGCCGCGAGCATCCCGGCCTTCACCCGCCGCGGACCGAGGGTCTTCTGCGCGTGCGCGCCGGCCCAGGCCAGGTGGTCGATGGCGAGGGTGATCTCGAGGATCGCGTCGCCGTGGGGCTTGCCGTTCTCGCGGTGGACCAGGTCGGCCAGCTCGTTCATGCGCCGGGCGAGGTAGCCGCGGTAGGCGGCCAGCCGCGCCTTGCGGCCGTCGAAGCCCAGCGCGTCCCACTGCGCGGCGGCGGCGCGGGCCCGCTCCACGGTCTCGGTGACGGCGTCGGTGTCGTGCACCGGGAAGACGCCGACGACCGCACCGGTGGCGGGGTTCGTGGACTCGAAGGTCTGCGTGGTGGCGTGACGGTCGACGGTGCCCGCGGAGGCGTCGGTCACCGTGTCCATCTGCTCGACGAGCGACATGGTGACGCACGTTACCCGCGGGTCACTTCGTCCGTGGAGGGACGACCCGGCCGGGCGACATCCGCCCCGGGTGCGGCGTCCGGTGACATGCTGCCCCGCATGGTCCGCCGGGTGCTCCTGCTGTGCTCGACCGCGCTCGTGCTCTCCGGGTGCGCCCAGAGCCTGGAGGACCAGGCCCACGACCGGTTGCAGGACGACCTCGACGCGGTGCACGAGGAGTTCCTCGACCGCCGCGCGCGGCACGCCGACACGACCGGCGCCGAGGCGCTCGAGTCGCTGGACCCCTGGGGGGACGCGGTCGCGTCCCGCGTGGACGGCGACGACGTCCTGCTGGTGTGGGGCATCGGGGCGTCGGCCTCGGAGACCGACGGCTGGTTCATGCCGACCACCACGACCGCCTCCCTGGGCGCGTGCGTGTCGGTGGTCGTCCGCACCGGCGAGGGTGGGGACGACCGGGGGTCGGTGCGCTCGGAAGCCGTCGCGTGCCCCGAGGGCACCGAGATCCTCGACGACGACGGCAACCCCGTCGACGCCTTCACCACCGACCTCGACGGCCGCCGGGACGACGTCCCGGAGCCGCCCTACGACCCGCCCGTCTGCATGTCCGGCGGTGACTGCAGCCGCGGCGGCGGCTGAGGTCGGGGTCCGCTCAGTCGGCCTCGACGACGGCCCAGACCGTCTTCACGCCGAGCTCCCGGTGCCACCCGTGCCGCGCGGAGAGGTCGGCGACCAGGTAGAGGCCGAAGCCGCCCAGGCCCGGATCGCGGCCCTGCGCCGGTTGCGGCGGCACCTCGTCGGAGGAGTCGCGGACGGACAGCAGCCACCGGTCCCCGGCGCGGCTCAGCGCCGTGGCGACCGGGGCGCCGCCGTGCCGGAGGGCGTTGGACGTGAGCTCGTCGGCGATGAGGACCAGCCGCTCGGACCAGTGCTCCCGCTCGGGGTGGGCGACGGTGCTGCTGCCGGTGAGGGTGGCGCGCAGCCGGGCCCGCAGCTTGGCCAGCTCGGCGAGGGAGTGCAGCTCCTGGCACCACAGCTCGCGGAACCCGAACGGGGGCAGCGCGGACTGCCAGAGCGCCACTGCCACCGCCTCGTCGCCAGGCCCACCACAGGCCGAAGAGATCCACGCCCGTGCCGGGTCGTGGGTCGTCCGTCGCTGCGGTGCCCGTTCGGGGCGGTCGCGAATCCCCGTGTCACCCGGTAGTTGGAGGTCCCCTCACTAGGGTCGGCGCGGTGGGCCCGACGACCCCGGGAGGCCGGAGCATGCGGACCGACGACCCGTTCGGCACCGCGGCGATCCGGCGGCGGGTGCTGGCCGCGTGGGCGGCGGACCCGGCGCGCTTCCGCGAGGACGCCAACGCCGAGGAGGACCTGGTCCGCGGCGGCTACCGCGACCGGCTGCTCGTGGAGCTCGCGCAGAACGCCGCCGACGCCGCGGCGCGGGCCGGCGTCCCGGGTCGCCTCCGGCTGGAGCTCGCCGGGACGACGCTGCGCGCCGCGAACACGGGCGCACCCCTGGACGCCGCGGGCGTGCAGGGGCTGGCCACGCTGCGGGCCTCGGCCAAGCGCGACGAGGCGGCCGCCGTCGGCCGGTTCGGGGTCGGCTTCGCCGCCGTCCTCGCGGTCAGCGACGAGCCCGCCGTCGTGTCGACGACGGGCGGGATCCGGTTCAGCGCCGCGGGCACGCGCGCCGAGGTCGCCGCGGTGCCGGCGCTCGCGGACGAGCTGGCCCGGCGGGAGGACGCCGTCCCGGTGCTCCGGTTGCCCTGGCCGGCCGGCGGCGCGCCGCCCGAGGGCTTCGCCACCGAGGTGGTGCTGCCGCTGCGGCAGGACGCGCGGGCGGGTGTGGCGGCGGCCCTGGCGGGGCTGCCGGCGGAACTGCTCCTCGCCCTGCCCGGCCTGGCCGTCGTCGAGGTCGTCGTGGACGGCGCCGGGCGGGAGCTGCGCGTCGAGCGGACGGCGACGTCGGCCCGGCTGACCGACGGCGCCGGGACGACGACGTGGGCGGTGGCCGAGCGCTCCGGCGAGCTGCCGGTCGAGCTCCTCGCCGACCGTCCGGTCGAGGAACGCACCCGCCGCGCCTGGACCGTCACCGCCGCGGTGCCGCTCGGGGAGGACGGCCGGCCGAGGCCGCTGGGCGCCGGTCAGGTCGTGCACGCACCGACCCCGAGCGACGAGCCCCTGTCCCTGCCGCTGCGGCTGATCGCCCCGTTCCCGCTCGCGCCCGACCGCCGGCACGTCGCGCCGGGCCCGGTCACCGACGTCCTGGTCGGGGCCGCGGCCGACGCCTGCGCGGACCTGGTCGCGGCGCTCCCGGCCGACCCCGCCGTGCTGGCGCTCGTACCGCGGGTGGGGCTCGCGGGGGCGGAGCTGGACGCCGCGCTGTGCGCCGCGGTGCTCGACCGGCTGCGCGCCACCGCCTGGCTGCCGGCCGCGGGGGAGGACGACCGGCAGCGGCCCGACCGCGCCGCCGCGCTGGACGAGGCCACTGAGGAGCGGGTCGCCGCGCTCACCGGCGTCGTCCCGGGGCTGCTGCCGGCCGGCTGGTCGCGGCGGACCGACGCCCGGGCGCTCGCCGCGCTCGGGGTCCGCAGGGTGAGCACCGCCGAGGCGGTGGAGGCGGTGCGCGGCATCGTCCGGCCGCCGTCATGGTGGGCCGCGCTGTACGCCGCGCTCGACGGCGCCGACCGCGAGGAGCTGGCCGCCCTGCCCGTGCCCCTCGCCGACGGGCGGACCGCCCACGGTCCCGCGGGCGTGCTCCTGCCCGAGGCGGGGCTGCCGGTGCACCGGCTCGGTGCCCTCGGGCTGCGGCTGGCCGAGCCGGACGCCGTCACGCCGCCCGCCGCCCGACGGCTGCTGGAGCGGCTCGGCGCCCGGCCGGCCACGGCTCAGGTGGTGCTCGCCGACCCCACCGTGCGCGCCGCCGTCCAGACGTCGATGGACGCGGTCGAGGACGCGCTCGACGGGCCGAACCCCGAGGAGCTCGCCGAGGCGGTGCTGGCGCTCGTCGCCGCGGCGCCGCCGCGGCCCGGCGAGCTGCCGTGGCTGGCCGAGCTCGCGCTGCCCGACGCCGAGGGCGCGTGGGCGCCGGCGGGGGAGCTCCTGCTGCCCGGATCGCCCCTCGCGGCGGTGCTCGCGCCGGGCGCGCTCGGCCTGCTCGACGCCGCCACGGCCGCGACCGCCCCTCCCGACGCGCTGCGGGCCGTCGGCGTTCTCGACACGTTCGCGCTCGTGACCGCGGAGGACCCCGACGACCTCGACGTCGACCAGGCGGAGGAGTGGGCCGACGCGGTGCTCGACCGGCTGCCGCCCGACGCGCCGCCGCCCACCTGGCCGCGGCTGACCGCGGTGCGCGACCTCGAGCTCGTCGCGGACTGGGGTCGCGCCCTGCCGCTGCTGGCCGCGCTGCCCGAGCGGGTCTGGGACGACGTCGTCCTCGACGGGGTGGCCGTGCCCGGCTACCTGCGGTGGTGGCTCGCCACGCATCCGGTGCTCGGCGGACGGCGTCCCGACCGGCTCCGGCACCCCGACGGCGCGGAGTTGCAGGGACTGTACGAACCCGCCCGGGCGCCGGAGGCGGTGCTGTCCCGGCTGCGCCCACCGGCGACGGTGGCCGACGTCCTCGCCGACGTGGACGGCGCGCTCGACCTGCTCGACCGGCTGGGCGACCCGCGACGGACGGTGCGGCCGGACGTGCTGCGCACCGTGTACGCGCGGCTGGCCGCCGCGCTCGAGGGGGTCGACGTCGCCCCGCGCGACCGGGTGCGGGTCGCGCCGGACCGGGTGGTCGAGGACGCCCTGGTGCTCGACGCGCCGTGGTTACAGCCACTGGTCCGAACGCCGGTCGTCCCGGCCGGCGGCGCGCCGGGGGCGGTGGCCGACCTGCTCGACCTGCCGCTGGCCAGCGAGGTGGTGCGGGCATCGGTCAGCAGCACGGGGGAGCGCCGGCGATGGGCCGACCTCCCCGGGGCCGAGCTCGCGGCGGCCCGCCTCGGCCTCGACGCCCTTCCCGGTGACGTCGTCGTCGACGAGCGGCTCGAGGTCGACGGGCAGCACGTGGCCTGGTGGCCGGGCGCGGACGCCGACCACGCCGACGGGACGCCGGAGTCCCTCGGCCGCGCCCTGGCCTGGCGGGCCGGGGCGTGGCCGAGGCGGCAGGCGCTCGCCGAGGCGTTCGCCCACCCCGACCGCGTCCTCGACCTCGCGGCCGAGGACGCGGTCGGCGACTGAGCTACGAGCCCCAGCGCGGGATGGCGGCCGCCCCGGGCGCGTGCCCGTGGGTGGACGGCCGCCCGCCGCGACGACCGGCGGGCGCACCGGGCCCGGGAGCCCGGGACGTGGCCCGCCAGCACTCGACGAGCGACAGCCACTGCGCCGAGGTGAGCGCCGTGGGCCTCGTCGTCGGCGGCAGCCCCTCCTGACGGAGCCAGCGGACGCCCGCCGTGCCCGGGAGCTGGGCCCGGAGCACGGCGCCCAGCGGTGCGGACGGCGAGGCGAGGACGGCGGCGGCCAGGCGGTCGAACTCCGCCGTCGCGGCCTCGGGCAGCGAGGAGCGGGCGTCGGCGGCCGGGCCGTGGGTGATGGGGGACGGGCGTGACAAGGGGACCTCCGAGGCGAGGAGAGCGGTGCCCGGGGACTCGGCGCGCAGGCAGCAGCCCGGCCGGGCGAGAAGGAGCGAGCGCCCGGAGAGGTCACGGGCGCGGACGGCGGGCGGCGAGGCCGCTCCGCGGGACGTCAGCTCAGAGGGTGCGCAGGCGCACGTGGTACCGCATGGCCCAGACGCTAGGAGACCGCGGCGGGGACGTCGAGCGAATTACCGGCGCTCGTCCTGCGCGGCTCGTCTCGCCTCCTGGCGGGCCTTGTGCGCCTCCCACTTCACCCGGTCGCGCTCCCGGGCGGCCGCGCCGCGCTCCCACTTCTCCTTGCGCCGCCGGGCGCGCTCGAGCTCGCGCTCCTCGAAGGTGGGGCGCCGGTCCCAGTCGCGGGCCAGGAACGCCAGGACGGCGGCCGTGACCAGCATGATCGCCACGAACAGGGCGAGGACCGGGTCGAGCAGCAGGAAGGCCGCGACCGATCCGACGACCGCGAGCAGGCTCCACACCATCCATCGACCGGGCACGGGTCCAGTATCCGCTGCTCACCCCGGGGCCGGGTCTTGCGGTCGGTCCGCCCGCACCCGTACCGTCGGGTCAGCGGTTCAACAGTCAGCCGTGTTCCGCCAGTTCCGCTGCCCCTCGAGGGGCCCCGTCGCTGGTCCGGCACCACTGCCCTGAGAGGCACCCCGTGACCGCTTCCTCGCTCGATCCGTCCACCCCAGAACTCGTGTCCGTCGACGTCTCCGTCTCCGGCCCGGTCGTCCGCATCTCGGCCGCCGGCGAGATCGACTCCACCTCCGCCCCGGTCCTGCGCCAGCACGTCGAGTCCCTGCTGGACGGCGACGTCCGCGAGCTGACCGTCGACCTCGGCCAGGTCACCTTCCTCGACTCGGCCGGCCTCTGCGTGCTGGCCGCCGCCCACCGCCGCGCCGTCCGCCAGGGCGTCGCGCTGCGCGTCCTCGCCTCCTCCCGAGCGGTCATCCGCCCCCTGCAGATCACCGGACTCTGGGACCTCCTCCGGGCCGAGCGGCTGCCCGAGCACCCCGACCTGCCGTCCCAGCAGGGCGTCGCCTGACCCCTCCCGCACCGCTCCCCGCCAGGGTGCTCGCGCGTCGCGATCCGCTCGGGTGGAGACTCGGTCGAGCCTGCCCCGGGCGACGGGGCGGACCCGGTCGTGGGAGATGAGGGAGGACCACCGTGCGAGATGCGGTCATCTGTGAGCCGTTGCGGACCCCGGTCGGGGGCTTCGGCGGCTCGCTGCGGGACGTGCCGGTGCAGGAGCTCGCGGCCACGGTGATCCGAGCGCTCGTGGAGCGCACCGGTCTTCCCCCGGAGTCCGTGGAGGACGTCGTCCTGGGGCACTGCTACCCGACGATGGACGCCCCGGCCATCGGCCGGGTCGCCGCGCTGGACGCCGGCCTGCCGGTCACCGCCGGTGGCATCCAGGTCGACCGGCGCTGCGGCTCGGGCCTGCAGGCGGTCATCTACGCGGCGATGCAGGTGCGGTCCGGCTCGGCCGACCTGGTGCTGGCCGGTGGCGCGGAGTCGATGAGCAACGCGCCGTTCTACTCGACCGCGATGCGCTGGGGCGTGAAGGCCGGCCCCGGTGTGCTGCTGCAGGACGGGCTGGCGCGCGGCCGGGTGACCGCCGGCGGCCAGAACCACCCGGTGCCCGGCGGCATGCTCGAGACGGCGGAGAACCTGCGCCGCGAGTACAAGATCTCCCGCGAGGAGCAGGACGAGTACGCCGTCCGCAGCCACCAGCGCGCCGCCGCCGCAACCGAGTCGGGGCGCTTCGCCGACGAGATCGTCCCGGTCACCGTGACGAGCCGGAAGAGCGAGACCGTCGTCGACCGCGACGAGCACATCCGGCCCGACTCGGACGTCGAGACCCTGGCCAGGCTGCGCCCGATCATGGGCAAGGACGATCCCGAGGCCACGGTCACCGCCGGCAACGCCAGCGGCCAGAACGACGGCGCGGCGATCGCGATCGTCACCACCCCGGAGAAGGCCGCGGAGCTGGGGCTGCGCCCGCTGGCCCGGCTGGTGTCCTGGGGCCTGGGCGGCGTCCCGCCGAAGACCATGGGCATCGGCCCGGTGCCGGCGACGGCGAAGGCGCTGGCGCTGGCCGACCTGAAGCTCTCCGACGTCGACCTGATCGAGCTCAACGAGGCGTTCGCGTCGCAGGTGCTCGCGGTCGCCCGCGAGTGGGGGTTCACCGAATCCGACTGGGAGCGCACGAACGTGAACGGCTCCGGGATCTCCCTCGGCCACCCGGTGGGCGCCACCGGGGGCCGGATCCTCGCCACCCTGTTGCGCGAGATGGACCGCCGCGAGGCCCGCTACGGCCTCGAGACCATGTGCATCGGCGGCGGGCAGGGCCTGGCCGCGGTGTTCGAGCGGGTCGCCCGATGAGCGCACGGGTCGCGATCGTCACCGGCGCCGCCCGCGGCATCGGTGCCGCCACCGCGCTGCGGCTGGCCCAGGACGGCCTCGCCGTCGCGGTGATCGACCTCAAGGAGGACGACGCCCGCGGCACCGTCGAGGCGATCGAGGCCGCCGGCGGCCGCGGGCTGGCCGTCGGCGCCGACGTCGGCGACGCCGAGCAGGTCGAGGCCGCCGTCGACCGGATCGCCGCCGAGCTCGGCCCGCCGGTCGTGCTGGTGAACAACGCCGGCGTCACGCGCGACAACCTGCTGTTCAAGATGTCCGACGCCGACTGGGACGTGGTCATGCACGTGCACCTGCGCGGGTCGTTCCTCATGACGCGGGCGGCGCAGAAGCACATGATCGAGGCGAAGTTCGGCCGGATCGTCAACCTGTCGAGCACCTCGGCGCTCGGCAACCGCGGCCAGGCCAACTACGCCACGGCCAAGGCCGGGCTGCAGGGCTTCACGAAGACGCTGGCCATCGAGCTGGGCAAGTTCGGCGTCACCGCGAACTCGATCGCGCCGGGCTTCATCCAGACCGAGATGACGAAGGCGACCGCCGAGCGGATCGGCGAGGAGTGGGAGTCCTACGTGCAGAAGCGCGCGGCGGCGATCCCGGTCGCCCGCGCGGGCGTGCCCGAGGACATCGCGCACACCGTCTCGTTCCTGGTGAGCGAGGGCGCGGGCTTCGTGTCCGGCCAGGTCATCTACGTCGCCGGCGGCCCGCGGACCTGAGCCCCGGCTAGGACGACGGGTCGCGGTCGGGGTAGCGCGCCCGGGCGAGGGCGTAGACGCCGAAGGCGGCGAACCCCACCGCGACCGCCGTCAGGAGCCAGGGGCCCGCCTCGACACCGGCGATCGCGGTCATCGCGCCGTCCAGGCCGGTCGCGGTCGATACGTCGGCCGACGCCGCCGCCCGGCCGAGCAGGACGCCGACCAGGCCGAACGCGATGCCCTTGGCGACGTAGCCGACGCGGCCGATGCCCTCGATCAGCGGCTCCCACCGGTCGGGTGCGGCGGGGAGGTCGATGTCGCGCATGAACCCGCCGGTGAACCCGCGCACCAGCGTGTACAGGCCCACGGCCACCACCCCGAGCGCGACCGCGCCCACGAGGACGGCGCCGCCCGGGATCAGCAGGGTCTCGTCGGTGAGGTCCTGCAACCGCTCGTCGGCCTCGTAGCCGGCGCCGACGGCGAACAGCACCGCCGTGACCCCGAGGACGGCGTACACGACCGCCTTGGCCAGGCACTTCGCGCACACGACGGCGGTGCGGGCCCGGTGCGCGCGGTCGAGCAGGCCGCGCCACCACAGCAGCACCTCACCGGCCTGCCAGACGGCGAGGGCGACCATGCCCAACCCGATGACCCACAGCAGCACGCGCCCACCCGGCCCGCCGGCGACCGTCTGCAGGGCGCCGGTCTGGTCGGCGTCGGCGCCGCGCAGCCGGCACGCCATCCGCACCGCGAGGTAGCCGATCAGCAGGTGCACCGCGCCGTAGGCGATCAGGCCGGCCCGTGCCAGGTGGGTGAGCCACGGGTGGTCGGTGACCGTGCGGGCGCGCTCGACGACGTCGTGCACGCGCTCGAGCAGGGAGCGGCCCGGCACGGCTCAGGTGCGCTCGGGGTAGCGGGCGCGGGCGAAGAGGAACACGCCGAACGCGGCGATGCCGAGGGCGACGGCGGAGAGCAGCCACTTCCCGTACGGCGCCTGCAGGAGCGTGTGCAGCGCGCCGTCGAGCCCGCGCGCCTTGTCGGGGTCGAAGGTGATGGCGGCGTAGGCCAGCAGCCCGCCCACGAGCCCGAGGGCGATGCCCTTGCCCGGGAAACCGACCTGGCCGAGGCGGGTGATCAGGGTGACCGCGCCCCGCGAGCAGCCGGTGGTGTCGATCTGCTTGAGGAAGCGCGTGGTCACGCCCTTGACCACGTGCTGGACGCCGATGCCGAGGATCACCAGGCCCGCCCCGAGCACCAGCCACCGCCCCCCGGGCCAGCCGAGCACGCCGGCGGTGGTCTGCTGCTGCTCCTGGCTGCTCGAGCTGCGGGCGCCGGTGGCGAACCGGATGGCGAGCACCGCGACCGCCCCGTAGACGACCGCCTTGGCCACCGCGCGCCCCGACTTGAACAGCGCCGTCCGCCGCGCCTTGCCCGACGCAGACCACCCGGAGCGCCACCGGAAGACCTCCGCGGCCTGCCACGCGGCCAGGGCGATCAGCCCGGCCGCGACCAGCCAGAGCAGCGGCGTGCCGACCGGCGACTCCGCCAGGGTGCTCATCGCCCCGGACTGGTCGGCCGACTCGCCACCCCCGCCCCAGGCCAGCTGCAGCGCCAGCCACGCGACGAGCAGGTGGACGACGCCGTAGGCGAGCAGGCCGATCCGGGCCAGGTGCTCGAGGGCATCGCTGTCGCCGGCCTGCCGTGCCGCACCGAGGGCCGATCCGGCCGCACCCTGCACGCTCATGACCGGCTCCTCCGGCGTCGGGACGGGAACGGCTCAGCGTGGCACAGGGGGTGCCCGACGTGCCTGCGCAGCCACCGCGCCGGGTGAGGGACACTGGGGGCGTGGCGAACGGCATCCTGACGAGCAGCACCGAATCCGTGGCCCCCGAGGTCGCCCGGCGCACCTGGCCCCGGTGGATCGCGCTCGGCGTGCTGATGCTCGCCGTCGCGGTGACCGCCCTCCTCGACGACGCGCTGGGTGCCCGCCTCGTGCTGGGGGCCGTCGGTCTGTTCCTCGCCGTCCGCGGCACGCTGCTGCTGCGGGGCGCGACGACGGCCCCGGCCGAGCTGGCCCAGCGGGCGCGCGGCCTCGGCGCCGGGGCCACCGCCGTGGGCGCGGC
>SPQJ01000073.1 GCA_004570425.1 Bacillus sp. AZ43 | reverse complement strand
GATCTCCGGTCACCTCCCTGGCCCGTCGCCGCGGCCGGCCGCGCGCGGCCCGTCGCCGCCTGCTGCGCCTGGGCGGGGTGATCGCGGCGGTGGCCGTGCTGGCCTGGCTGCTGCTGGCCGGCCCGGTGCTCGCCGTGCGCGCGGTCGAGGTCGACGGGCTGGTGACCCTGCCGGCGGACCAGGTGCAGGAGGCGGCCGGCATCGATCCCGGGACGCCGCTGCTGCGCGTCGACGTGGCGGCCGCAGAGGCGCGGGTTGCCCGCCTGCCGCAGATCGCCGACGTCGTCGTGACCCGCGACTGGCCCGACAGCGTCGTCATCACCGTGGTGGAGCGGGTGCCCGTCGCCGTCGTGGGGGAGCCGGGGGAGCGGTCGCTGGTCGACGCCGAGGGCGTGCTGTTCGACATGGTGACCGGGAGCCCGCCCGACGGCGTGGTCCCGCTGGAGGTGGCGTCCCCCGGCCCCGGCGACCGGGCCACGCGCGCCGGGATCGCCGCGGTCGGCGCGTTGCCCGTCGCCGTCCGGGAGCGGGTCGCGTCCGCGGCCGCCACGAGCCCCGACGACATCACGCTCACCCTGGACGACGGCACCGAGGTGCTCTGGGGTGACGCCAGCGGATCGGACGAGAAGTCCGCCGCGCTGGCCGGGCTGCTCCAGCAGTTCGACGACGGCGCGCTCGAGCCCGCGTCGACCATCGACGTGAGCACGCCGGACGCGGTCGTCCTCCGCTAGCCGGGGGCTCCGTCGCGGACGGTGTCCCCGCGCTTCCGGACCGCTGCGCGAGACGTCCGGAACCGACACGCCGCGGCGCGCGACACGCCCGACACGAACATCTCTTTCGCGAGTTCCCGTGTCGCCGCCCACGCCGGGTCTGGACCCGGGCGTGAGACGTTTTCGAGGCGGGTCGTCACACTTAGTGGTGCGGATGTGACCAACGGGTCGCCAGGGATCGGTGAGATGGCGTCCTACCGACACGCCGACCCCCGGAGGGTGTTTGTGTCGGCCTCTCCGCCGCACCTAACTTCCTCTTCGTCGACCGAGTTGACATAACTGTAAGGCTGAACTTGAGGATGAGGGTCCAGTTGGGGAGCGCCGCATGACACCTCCGCACAACTATCTAGCGGTCATCAAGGTCGTCGGCATCGGCGGCGGCGGGGTGAACGCGGTCAATCGCATGATCGAGGTCGGCCTCAAGGGGGTCGAGTTCATCGCGATCAACACCGATGCGCAGGCGCTGCTGATGAGCGACGCCGACGTCAAGCTCGACGTCGGCCGCGAACTCACGCGCGGCCTGGGCGCCGGCGCCCAGCCGGACGTGGGCCGTCAGGCCGCCGAGGACCACCGCGAGGAGATCGAGGAGGTCCTCAAGGGGGCCGACATGGTCTTCGTGACCGCGGGCGAGGGTGGCGGCACCGGCACCGGTGGCGCGCCCGTCGTGGCGTCGATCGCCCGCAAGCTCGGCGCGCTCACGATCGGCGTCGTGACGCGCCCGTTCGCCTTCGAGGGCAAGCGGCGCGCGGTGCAGGCCGAGTCGGGCATCGAGGAGCTGCGCAACGAGTGCGACACGCTCATCGTCATCCCGAACGACCGGCTGCTGCAGCTGGGCGACCGCAACGTCAGCGTGATGGACGCGTTCCGCACCGCCGACCAGGTCCTGCTCTCCGGTGTCCAGGGCATCACCGACCTGATCACCACGCCCGGCCTGATCAACCTCGACTTCGCCGACGTCAAGTCGGTCATGTCGGGGGCCGGGTCGGCGCTGATGGGCATCGGCAGCGCCCGCGGGGACAACCGCGCCCTGCTGGCCGCCGAGCAGGCGATCGCCAGCCCGCTGCTGGAGGCCTCCATGGAGGGCGCCCACGGCGTCCTGCTGTCGATCTCCGGCGGCTCCGACCTCGGCCTGTTCGAGATCAACGAGGCCGCCTCGCTGGTCTCGGACGCCGCGCACCCCGACGCCAACATCATCTTCGGCGCCGTCATCGACGACGCCCTCGGTGACGAGGTGCGGGTCACGGTCATCGCCGCCGGGTTCGACAACGGCCGCCCCAACGCGCGCAAGGACGGCCAGGCGGTCACGGTCACGGGCAACACCGCCGCGGCCGCGCCGGCGGGGCTGCCCCCGTACCGGCGGCCGGTGACCCCGGCGGCCAACCAGCCGGCCACCGAGCGCCGCGTCGTCCCACAGGGCTCGGCACCGCCCCAGGCCCTCGGGCAGCGGCTGGTGGGCCAGCAGGCTGCCGGCCGCGATGCGCGGCAGGATGTCGCGGCGCTGCTCCTCGGTGCCGTAGCGCAGCAGGTTGGGGCCCGACTGCCGGTCGGCGATCCAGTGCGCGGCCACCGGAGCGCCGGCCGCGAGCAGCTCC
>SPQJ01000072.1 GCA_004570425.1 Bacillus sp. AZ43 | reverse complement strand
GCTTCGCGGCGCCGGTTCCCGTGGCGGTCCGGCGCCGGGCGTCCCGCGCCCTGCCGGCCGGACGCACCACGGGCCTGGCCCCGCGGCCGGGAGCGCCCCGAGCGGTCCCGCGTCGTGGTGCCCGAGCGGTTCACCGGTCCGGTTCCGCCGGCTCGTCGCCCGCCGTCGCCCGCAGCGCCTCCAGCACCTCCGGCCCGACCATGGACACGTCGCCCGCGCCCATGGTCATCACCAGGTCGCCGGGACGGGCGCGCGCGGCCAGCGCCGGCGCCGCCGCCGACCAGGAGGGCTCGAACAGCACGCGGCCGGGCGGCAACGGCACCGCGTCGGCCACCATCGCACCGGTGACGCCGGGGACGGGGTCCTCGCGCGCCCCGTAGACGTCCATGACCACGACCTCGTCGGCGAGGCCCAGCGCCTCGCCGAACCCGGCGGCGAACTCCTGGGTCCGGCTGTAGAGGTGCGGCTGGAAGGCCACCACCAGCCGGCCCTCCCCCGCGACGGCGCGGGCGGCGGCGAGCTGGGCGGCCACCTCCGTCGGGTGGTGGGCGTAGTCGTCGTACACGCGGACACCGCCGGCGACGCCCTTGAGCTCGAACCGGCGGTGCACGCCGCCGAACCGGCCCAGGCCCTCGATCAGGCCCTCGGCGGGCAGCCCGAGCTCGAGCCCGGCGAGCAGGGCTGCCGCGCTGTTGCGGGCCATGTGCGCGCCGGGCACGCGGATCCGGACCCGCCCGAGGCGGGCGCCGTCCAGGGTGGCGGTGTAGCTGGTCGCGTCCGCGCCCACCTCGAGGTCGGTCAGCCGCAGGTCGGCGTCCGGCGCCGTCCCGTAGGTGCGCACCCGGGCCGCCGTCGGGACGCCGAGGAGCCGCGCGGCCCCCGGGTCGTCGGCGCAGACGACGACGAACCCGTCGGCGTGGACGGTCCCGAGGAACCTGTCGAAGGCCGCCTCGACCGCGGCGAGATCGCCGTAGTTGTCGAGGTGGTCGGCCTCGACGTTGGTGACGATCGCGCCGTGCGGCGCCAGCAGCAGGAAGGACCCGTCGCTCTCGTCGGCCTCGGCGACGAAGACGTCGCCCTGCCCGGCGTGCGCGTTGCTGCCGGACTCGTTGAGGTTGCCGCCGATGGCGAAGGACGGGTCGACGCCGCAGGCCTGGACGGCGACGGTGAGCATCGAGGTGGTGGACGTCTTGCCGTGGGTGCCGGCCACCGCGACGCTGCGCCGTCCGGCCATCACCGCCGCCAGGGCCACCGCCCGGGGCAGCACCCGCAGGCCGCGCTCGCGGGCGGCGACCAGCTCGGGGTTGTCCGGCCGGATGGCGGTGCTGACCACCACCGTGTCGGCGGTGGCCACGTTGCCCGGGTCGTGGCCGACGGTCACCTGCGCACCGAGCGCCCGCAGGGCCATGAGGGTCGGGGTGTCGCGGCGGTCGCTGCCCGAGACGCGGACCCCGCGGGCGAGCAGGATGCGCGCGATGCCGCTCATGCCCGCGCCGCCGATGCCGACGAAGTGCACCGCGCCGAGCTCGGCGAGCCCCGGCACCGGACCGGTCCAGCCGGCCACGTCCGCCGCGCTCATCGGCCCGCCACCTCGACCACGAGGTCGGCCAGGCGCTCGTCGGCGTCGGGGACGCCCGCCGCGGCGGCGTGCCGGGCGTACCCGGCCAGCGCGGACGGGTCGGTGAGCACGGGCAGCAGGTTCGTGGTGATCCACTCCTCGTCCAGGGCGGCGTCCTCGACCATCAGCCCACCTCCGGCCTCGACCACGGGCAGGGCGTTGCGGCGCTGCTCGCCGTTGCCGATCGGCAGCGGGACGAACGCCGCGGGCAGGCCCACCGCCGACAGCTCCGCGACGGTCACCGCGCCGGCCCGGCAGAGCGCGAGGTCGGCCGCCGCGTACGCCAGGTCCATCCGGTCCAGGTAGTCGACGACCACGTACGGCGCGCTGCCCGCCGGTCGCGCCGGGACGGTCACGTGGGTGTTCTTCGGCCCGCGGGCGTGCAGCACCTGCACCCCCGCGGCCGTGAGCGCGTCCGCCGCGGCGACCGCCGCCCGGTTGAGCGTCTGGGCGCCCTGCGACCCGCCGAACACCAGCAGCGTCGGCCGGTCCGGGTCGAGCCCGAACTCCTTGCGGGCCTCGTCGCGCAGGGCGAGCCGGTCGAGCGACCCGATCGTGGTGCGCAGCGGCATCCCGACGTGCTCCCCGCGGTGCAGCGGCGTCCCCGGGGCCGTGACGGCCACCCGGGCGGCGAGACGAGCACCGATGCGGTTGGCCAGCCCGGGCAGCGCGTTCTGCTCGTGGACCACGATCGGGAGCCGGAGCCGGCGGGCGGCCAGGTAGGCCGGCAGGGCCACGTAACCGCCGAAGCCCACGACCACGTCGGCGGAGACCCGCTCGAGCACGGCGCGGGTGTCGGCCACCGCCCGCCACACCCGTCCGGGCACCCGCAGCAGGTCGGGCGTCGGCTTGCGGGGCAGCGGCACCGGCGGGATCAGCTGCAGGTCGTACCCGCGGGCCGGGACCAGCCGGGTCTCCATGCCGCGGGCGGTGCCCAGGCAGGTGATCCGGTGGCCCTCCTCCCGGCGGGTCAGGGCGTCGGCGAGGGCGAGCATGGGCTCGATGTGCCCGGCGGTGCCGCCGCCCGCGAGCACGATGCTCAGCGGCCGGCTCACCTGGGCCCACCGGGCCGGCGGGTCGTGCCCGGAGGCGGCTGCCGGCGCGCGCCGCCGGCAGCCCCGGCCGGCACCGG
>SPQJ01000071.1 GCA_004570425.1 Bacillus sp. AZ43 | reverse complement strand
GATCTTGCGCCGGTCGGCCGCCGCCGACGCCGCCGGGCTGCTGGCCGACCTCGTCGAGCGCGGCGCCCGCACCCTGGCGTTCGTCCGCTCGCGGCGCAGCGCCGAGTCGGTGGCCGAGCAGGCCCGCCGGCTGCTGCACGACCGGGGGCGCGGCGACCTGGTGCGCCGCGTCGACTCCTACCGCGGGGGCTACCTGCCCGAGGAACGGCGGGAGCTGGAGCGGGCGCTGTCGGCCGGCGACCTGCTCGGCGTCGCCACCACCAACGCCCTGGAGCTCGGGATCGACATCGCCGGCCTCGACGCCGTCGTGCTCGCGGGCTACCCGGGGACGCTCGCCTCCCTGTGGCAGCAGGCCGGCCGCGCCGGACGGGCGCAACGGGAGTCGCTGGTGGTCTTCGTCGCCCGCGACGACCCGCTGGACCACTACCTCGCCCACCACCCGCGGGCGGTGTTCGGACGGCCGATCGAGGCCACCGTCACCGACCCGGGCAACCCCTACGTGCTGGGGCCGCAGCTGTGCTGCGCCGCGGCCGAGCTGCCGCTGACGCCCGCGGACCTGCCCGACTTCGGCGGGCCGGTCGCGGAGGCGCAGCTCGAGGAGCTGGTCGCCGCGGGCCAGCTGCGCCGCAGGCCGGCCGGCTGGTACTGGGCCGGACGCGGCCGGCCGGAGGTCGACATCCGCGGCAGCGGCGACGAGCCGGTGGCGATCATCGAGGCGGGCACCGGGCGGCTGCTCGGCACGGTCGACGGCGGCGCCGCGCACGCCACGGTGCACCAGGGCGCCCTCTACGTGCACCGGGGCGAGACGTTCGTCGTCGACGAGTTCGACGTGGACGACGCCTGCGCCGTGGTCCACGCCGACAGCCCCGAGTGGACGACGGTGGCGCGCGACGTCACCGACCTCTCGGTGGTCTCGATCGAGCAGACCCGCCGGCTCGGCACCGTCACCGCGCACACCGGGGTCGTGGACGTGACCAACCAGGTGGTGGCCTACCAGCGGCGCCGCCTGGGCAGCGGCGAGGTGCTCGCGGAGTTCCCGCTCGACCTGCCGCCGCGGCAGCTGCGCACCCGGGCGGTGTGGTGGACGCTCGGCGGCCGCGCGGTCGAGCGGGCCGAGGTCGGCGACGCGGAGCTGCCCGGCTCGCTGCACGCCGCCGAGCACGCGGCGATCGGCATCCTCCCGCTGCTGGCGACCTGCGACCGCTGGGACCTCGGCGGCCTGTCGACGGCGCTGCACCCGGACACCGGCGAGGCGACGATCTTCGTGTACGACGGCCATCCCGGCGGCGCCGGCTTCAGCGAGCGGGGGTTCGCCGTGCTCCGGCGCTGGCTGCAGGCCACGCGGGCGACGGTGGCCAGCTGCGAGTGCGAGCACGGCTGCCCGTCCTGCGTGCAGTCGCCCAAGTGCGGCAACGGCAACGACCCCCTGGACAAGGCCGGCGCCGTACGGGTCCTCGACGTGGTGCTCGACGAGCTGGCCGCCGCGGAGGCGGCCGAGGACGAGGAGGATCTGGTCTTCTGATCACGCCGGCCCCGCCCGGGCCCGGGCGGTCGCCGCGAAGACGCCCAGCCCACCCAGGCGCACCGGCACGCTGACCGCCACCTCCACGGTCTGCCCCGCGCCGACCCGGCAGCCGGTCAGCTCCGCCCCGTTCGCCTCCGCGAGCTCCGCCGAGGCCCCGCACGCGTCGGCGCCCTGCAGTCCGCGCACCGCGCCGGCGAGAGCGGCGAGGTCGGCGGCCGTCGTCGCCCGGTGCCGGGCCACCACCGCCGATCCCGCCAGGACCGCCGCCACGCCGATCGCCGACAGGACGGTGGAGACCGCCACCATCCACACGGTGGCCGACCCGCGCTCCGCCTCCCGGGCGCGCGGCCTCACCCGGGCTCCCCCGCTCCGCCGGGCTCGGCCAGGGCCACCGCCTCCGCCGACACCGTGACCGCCATGGGCACCGGCCCCAGCGGGGCGATACGCGCGTTCACCCGCACGCGCACCCGGTCGCCGTCCGGCTCCACCGTCGTCGTGGCACCGTCGGGCGCGGCCCGGGCGGCCAGCTCGAGGACGACGGCCGTCTCCTCGCCCCGGGCCGCGGCCCGCGCGGCCTCGCGGGCCGCGTCCACGCAGCGCAGCTGCGCCCCCACGACGACCACCGCGGCCACGGCGCCCGCGAGCACCAGCAGCAGCACGGGGAGCACGACGGCGGTCTCGGCGGTCACCATGCCCGTCTCGCCCCCGAGCACCCGGCGCCGTCGGACCACCGTCAGGAGAGCGTGGCCAGCGCGCGCTCGACCAGGTCGGTCAGCCCGGTGACGATCGAGCCGCCGGTGACCACGCGGTAGAGCACTGCGGCGAACGCGCAGGCCGCCACGGTGCCGACGGCGTACTCGGCGGTGTTCATGCCGGCCTCACCCGACGCGCGCACGGCGGCCCACCGCCGGGCCAGCCGTCGCGGTCGTGCTGCAGGGGTACTCGTCACGGGTTCCTCCTCGATCTGGGGCCCGCCTGTCGGGGCGTGCTCCGAGCCAACCGCCGGAGGGAGCGCCCGCCGAGGGCCGCGCCGGATCTGTGGACGGGGCGGGGGGCTGTGCACGGCGGTCATCCGAGGACGTCCCCGGCGATGCCGAGCACCATCGGCACCACGCCCAGGCAGACGAACGCCGGGAGGAAGCACAGCCCCAGCGGTGCCAGCACCCAGATGCCCGCGCGCCGCACCGCCTCCTCGGTCGCCGCGCGGGAGGCGGCCCGGGCGTCCGCGGCCAGCGCCCGGAGCGCGGGCACCGCGGCGGCGCCGG
>SPQJ01000005.1 GCA_004570425.1 Bacillus sp. AZ43 | reverse complement strand
CTGGGAGCAGACCGCCGGCGAGGACCCGAGCTATCCGCGGTATCCCGACGAGGACTGCTACCACCTCGCGGGCACGCGGGGATCCCTCTCGTTGCCGAGCCTCCGGCTGCGGGTCTTCCCGGGGGAGCCGTCGTGGTGGGAGCCGTTCGAGACCACCACGGCCGAGTCCGGGCGGTCCGACCCCCTGGCCAACCAGATCGCCCACTTCGCCGCCGTCATCCGGGGGGAGGCCGAGCCCGTCTGCAGCGGCCGGGACGGGCTGCGCAGCCTCCGCGTCGTGCACGCCGTCGTCGAGTCGGCCCGGACCGGCCTGCCGGTGGACCTGGACCCGGGCGGCGCCCGACGGTGAACCGCCGGGGTCAGGTGGCGTCGGCCGCGGCCCGACGCGACCGGCGGTGCGCGGCCATGCGCACCGGGACGTCGGCGCCGCCGTACCCGTCGTAGCCGGCCAGCCGCTGGACGACCTCGAAGAACACGCGGTCGCCCAGCACCGGCGTGGCCAGGTGGAGGTAGCCCCCCGTGGCGTCCTCCTCGTACATCAGACCGTGCTCGCGGATGGCGGCGAGCAGGTCGGGCGCGAGGTCGAAGCGCGCGTCGAGATCGTCGGCGTAGTTCGCCGGTAGCGGGAGCAGGGGCGCTCCTGCGGCTCGCAGGCGTGCCGCCGTGGCGACGATGTCGTCGGTCGCGAACGCGACGTACTGCGGGTCAGGAACGCCCGGCGTCCAGCCGCCCCGCCGCAGCGCCGACACGCTCAGTGCCAGGCGGACGCGGCGGTGCGCGTCGGCGACCGACAACGTGCGGATCAGGCCGTAGGGCGCGGCGACCTCGGCGGTCGAGTGGGGCTCCAGGCCCAGGACGGCCCGGTAGAACAGTCCCGCCTCGTCGAACGAGTCGAACGGCTGCGTCAGCCCGACGTGGTCGATCCGGGTGACGCCGGCCTCGCCGGAGCGTTCCGCGCCGGTCGACAGGAAGTCGGCGGGCCATCCCTCGGGGCCGGTGCGGGTGAAGAAGATCTGCGTGCCGTCCGGTGCCGCGACCGCGGAGAGGTCGGCCTCGGCGGCCCCGCGGGACCGCGGCAGGATCGGCGCCCGGACCGCCTCGGCCCGAGCGGCGGAGCGGCCGGGGTCCTCGCTCTCCAGCCCCAGCGCCGCGACGGAGGCCACACCGGCACCCGCCGGCCGGGTGACCGACGCGTTGAGCAGCACCCTGGCCCCGCCCTGCTCCCAGAGCTGCACGGGCTTGGACCGGTGCTGGCCGGTGTGCGTGAAGCCGAGCGCGGCCAGCGCCGAGCCGACCTGCGGGCCCGAGACGCCGTCCACCCCCAGCTCGACGAAGGAGTGCCCGCTGAGCGCCGGGGCCGGCGGGGGAGTCGACACGCCTGACCCCGGCCACACCCGGCTCAGCGACTCCTCGAGCCAGACGAGCGAGCGCATCGCGTCCACCGCCGTCCGCCAGGGATCGGACTGGCGGAAGACGTCGTTGAACACCTCCAGCGACAGCGGGCCGGCGTAGCCGGCCGCGAGCAGGCAGCGCAGGAACGTGGCCAGGTCGAAAGCCCCTTGGCCGGGGAAGAGCCGGTGGTGGCGGCTCCACTGCAGGACGTCCATGTGCAGCTGCGGCGCGTCGGCCAGCTGGAGGAAGAAGAGCTTGTCCGCCGGCACCTCGGCGAAGCCCGCCGGGTCGCCGCCACGGGAGAGCACGTGGAAGCTGTCGAGGCACAGGCCGAGGGCGGGGGAGTCGGCCCGGCGCACAGCGTCCCAGGAGGCCTCCCAGGTGGACACGTGCCGGCCCCACGCGAGCGCCTCGTAGGCGATCCGCAGCCCGCGCTCACCGGCCCGGGCGGCGGCCGTGGCGAGCTGCTCGGCGAGGAGGTCGGGATCGGCCACGGCGTCGTCGGCGACCGAGGAGCAGACCAGCACGGTGTCGACGCCGAGCTGCTGCATCACGGCGAACTTGTGCTCGGCCCGGCGCAGGTTGCGCGCGAACCGGTCGGGGTCGGTGGAGTCGAGGTCCCGGAAGGGCTGGTAGAGGTCGACCGAGAGCCCGAGGTCCGCGCACCGGGCACCGATCTCCGCCGGCGACCACGGGGAGGCGATCAGGTCGGGCTCGAAGATCTCGATGCCGTCGAAGCCCGCCGCGGCCGCGGCCGACAACTTGTCCTCGAGCGTGCCCGACAGGCACACGGTCGCGATGCCGCGGTGGAACGCCGCCGGCACGGCGAGCGCGGTTCCGGAGGCCGAGGCGGGGCTGGTGGTCATCAGGGCCTCCGTATGTACCAGTTGGTGACTTGGTGAGGGGATCACACCCGCCCGGCCGCGCGCCAGTCCCCGCGCCGACGACGGAGGCGGTGAGCCGGGCGAGCGGGGCCTGCCCCTACCCTCGCGGGACCGACGGACGGGGGAGGCAGACGTGAGCGCAGCGGAGCCGGACCGGGCCGAGCGCGTCCGGGACGCCGAACGGACGCGCTCGGAGATCCTGGCGGTGGCCACGCGCGAGTTCGCCGACCGTGGGTACGCCGGCGGCCGGATCAACGAGATCGCCGCGAAGACGCGCACGACCAAGCGGATGATCTACTACTACTTCGGCGGCAAGGAGCAGCTCTACATCGCCGTCCTCGAGCACGCCTATGCCGGTATCCGCGCCCTGGAGCAGCAGGTCGACGTCGAGCACCTCGACCCCGTCTCGGCTCTCCGCGAGCTCGCCGCGCTGACGTTCGACCACCACGAGGCGCACCCGGACTTCATCCGGCTGGTCAGCATCGAGAACATCCACCGCGCCGAGCACATCGGCCGGTCGACGATGCTCGCCGGTCTGGCGGACCCCGCGCTGAACGTGCTGGACGCCATCCTGCGGCGTGGGAGGGCGGCGGGGCTCTTCCGCGACGACGTCGACGCGCTCGACGTCCACCAGGTCATCAGCGGTTACTGCGTGTTCCGGACGGCCAACCGGCACACCTTCGGCGCGGTCTTCGGCCGGGACCTGCTCGACCCGGACCGCCGCGAGCACCAGCGGCGGATGCTCGGCGACCTCGTCGTGGCCTTCCTCGCCGCGGGCGCCGCCTGATTTCCGCGTCCTGCCGTTCCGGCGGCCGCGCAGCGGGCATGGTGGGGCGGTGACGCCTCTCGCCACGCCGACGCTGACCGAGCTGGACGGGCAGGTCGCGACGCCGTCCTACGACCGCCGCCGGGTGCGGACGGGCATCGTCCACCTGGGGGTCGGCGGGTTCCACCGCTCGCACCAGGCGATGTACCTCGACCGGCTCATGTCGTCGGGGCAGGCCCTCGACTGGGGCATCTGCGGCGTCGGCGTCCTGCCGGCCGACCGGGGGATGGCCGAGGTGATGGCCGCGCAGGACTGCCTGTTCACCCTGGTGGTGAAGCACCCCGACGGGTCGCTCGACGCCCGGGTGGTCGGGTCGATCGTCGACTACCTCTACGCGCCCGACGACCCTGACGCCGTCGTCGAGCGGATGGCCGACCCGGCAACGCGGATCGTCTCGCTCACCGTCACCGAGGGCGGGTACAACGCCTCCGCGGTGACCGGCGAGTTCGACGGGTCGCACCCCGGCGTGGTCCACGACCTGCAGCCGGGCGCGGCGCTGCGGACGTCGTTCGGGCTGGTCGTGGAGGCGCTGGTCCGGCGGCGCGATCGGGGCGTGCCGCCGTTCACCGTCGTCTCCTGCGACAACATCCCGCACAACGGCGACCTCGCCCGCAGCAGCTACGCCGCCTTCGCCGCGCTGCGCGACCCGGAGCTGGGGGAGTGGGTGCGCCGCGAGGTGCCGTTCCCCAACTCGATGGTCGACCGGATCACGCCGGCGACCACGGACGCCGACCGCGCCGAGCTGGCCGACCGGTTCGGTGTCGAGGACCGCTGGCCGGTGGTGTGCGAACCGTGGACCCAGTGGGTGCTCGAAGACTCCTTCGCGTGCGGCCGCCCGCCGCTGGAGGACGCCGGCGTGCAACTGGTCGACGACGTCGTCCCGTACGAGCTGATGAAGCTGCGGCTGCTCAACGCCGGGCACCAGGTGCTCGCCCAGACCGGCCGGCTCGCCGGGCTCCGGTACGTGCACGAGGCCTGCGGCGACCCGCTGTTCCAGGGGCTGCTGCGGGGCTACCTCGACGAGGAGGCGACGCCGACGCTCGCGCCGGTGCCCGGCATCGACCTGGACGCCTACAAGGCCGACCTCGTGGGCCGCTTCTCCAGCCCGGCGATCGCCGACACCCTCGACCGCATCCGGGCCGAGGCCTCCGATCGGATCCCGCAGTTCCTGCTGCCGGTGCTGCGGGCGAACCTGGCCTCGGGCGGGGAGATCCGGCGGTCGGTCGCCGTCCTGGCCGCGTGGGCCCGCTCGGCCGAGGGGGCCGACGACGACGGGCGGCCGCTCCAGCTGGTCGACTCGCGCGCCGATGCCCTCGCCGCCCGGGCGCGGTCGGAGGACCCGTTGGCGTTCGTCGCCGACCGGGAGCTCTTCGGAGACCTGGTGGACGACGAGCGCTTCGCCCGCACCTACCGGGAGACGCTCGAGTCCCTCCGCGTCCGTGGCACCCGAGCCACCCTCGAGCGCCTCACCTGAACTGCCGAGATCCCGCGATCTCGGCCCATCAGCGGCCCTGATGTGCCGAGATCGCGGGATCTCGGCGGGAGGTGCTGATCAGTACTCGATGGGGAGGCCGGTGTAGTTCTCGGCGAGCTCGCGGGCGGCGGCCTCCGACGAGCACACCCGCCGCAGCTGGGAGAGCTGCAGCTCGGCGTCGAAGTCGTCGCCGGAGCGGTGCAGCATCGAGGTCATGAACCAGGAGAAGTGGGTGCACCGCCAGACGCGGGCCAGCGCCCGGTCGGAGTAGCTGTCGACCAGGTCGGTCTGCTTCTCCTTGAGCAGCCGCACGATCGCCGGCGCCAGCAGGGTGACGTCGGCGACGGCGAGGTTGAGGCCCTTGGCCCCGGTGGGCGGCACGATGTGCGCGGCGTCGCCGGCCAGGAACAGCCGGCCGCGGCGCATCGGGGCGCTGACGAACGAGCGCATCGGCAGCACCGACTTCTCGATGACCGGGCCGGTGTTGAGCTCCCACCCCTCGAGCGCGAAGCGCTTCGCCAGGTTGTCCCAGATCCGGTCGTCGGACCAGTCCTCGATCTTCTCCGACGGGTCGACCTGCAGGTACAGCCGCGAGATGCTCGGCGAGCGCATCGAGTAGAGCGCGAAGCCCTCGGGGTGCCAGGCGTAGATCAGCTCGTCCGTGGCCGGCGCGGCCTCGGCCAGGATCCCGAGCCACGCGTAGGGATAGGTGCGCTCCCAGGTGCGGCCGCGGCCCTCCTCCTGGACGACGGCGCGCGACGGGCCGTGGAAGCCGTCGGTCCCGGCGATCACGTCGCACTCCAGCACCTGCGGGTTGCCGTCGGCGTCGGTGAACCGGATCCGCGGGGTGTCGCTGTCGACGTCCTCGGGGACGACGTCGGAGACCTCGAACAGCAGCGGCGGGCCGCCGTCCAGCTGCGTCTTGATGAGGTCCTTGGTGACCTCCGTCTGCCCGTACACCCACACCGTGCGCCCGCACAGCTCGGGGAAGTCGAGCTTGTGCCGGGTGCCCGGGTACTGCAGGTAGATGCCGCGGTGCTCGAGGCCCTCGCGGTGCAGCCGGTCGCCGACACCGACCTCGGTGAGGGTGTCGACCGTGTGCTGCTCGAGGATCCCCGCACGGATGCGGGCCTCGACGTACTCCCGCGAGCGGTTCTCGAGCACGACGTTGTCGATGCCCTGCAGCGTCAGGAGCCGCGAGAGCAGCAGGCCGGCCGGGCCGGCGCCGATGATGCCTACCTGGGTGCGCACGGTGCGAGTGTGGGCGGCGGAGCGCCCGTGTGGGAACTCCAGCCTCCCGCTCAGCGGAAGTCGCGGGTACGGGCGAGCTCGCGACCGATGCCGCGGGCGGCCACCTCCAGCACCGGCACGAGCCGGGGGAGGTCGCGCCGCTGGGGCGGCACGACGATGCCCAGCGCCGCGACGACGACGGGGCCGCCGCGACGCTCCACCTGCACCGGGACGGCGAGGGAGGCCGCGCCGGGGGACATCTCCTCCGACGTCCGGGCGTACCGGCGGCGGCGGACCTCCGCGAGCTCCCGGCGCATCCGCCCGGGGTCGACCACCGTGTGCCGGGTCTGACGGGTGAGGGAGCGCAGCGCCTGCTCGACGACGTCGTGCGGCGCGGCGGAGAGCAGCACCTTGCCCACCCCGGTCGCGTGCAGCGGCAGCCGGCTGCCGACCTGGCTGACCACCGGCACGTCCTCGCGGCCGGAGATGCGCTCGACGTAGAGCGCCTGCAGCCCCTCCCGGACGGCGAGGTGCACGGTGTCGCGGATGGTGGTGTGCAGGTCCTGCAGGAACGGAGCGGCCACCTGCCGCAGCTCCATCTGCACCGGCGCCAGCAGGCCGAGGTCCCAGAGCTTGCGGCCGATCTCGTAGCGGCCGTCCGGACGGCGCAGCAACGCGCCCCACCCGGCGAGCTCGCCGAGGAGTCGGTGGGCCGTGGTGAGCGGCGTGCCCGAGCGTTCGGCGATCTCGGAGAGGGAGAGCCGCGGGGCGTTGCTGTCGAACGCGTCGAGGATGGCGAGGGCGCGCGAGGTCACCGATCGTCCCGGCTCGCTGCTCCGTCCCGCCATGCGTCGCGCTCCCGTCCAGTGGAAGTCTGGGCTTGGGCAGCGTAGCCGGTGGGTCGTACGGTCCCGGCATGACCGGGACCACATCACCGGGCGGCCTGCACCTGCCCCGGTACGTGCGCGAGCGCGCGGAGCTGCGCACACCCGTCGGCTTCCCCGACTACCGCAGCACGGCGCTGCGCGCGCCCCTGCGCGCCCCGGTCGACCTGCCGCACCGGCTGACCGAGATCACGGGGCCGGTGCTCGGCGAGGACCGGATCCTCCCGCACGACGCCGACCTCACGCTGCGCAACGGCGGGGAGGCGGTCGGGCAGCGGATCCTGGTCTACGGGCGGGTGCTCGACAGCGACGGCCGCCCGGTGCCCGACGCCCTGGTCGAGGTCTGGCAGGCCAACGCCGCCGGCCGGTACCGGCACGTCGTCGACAACTGGCCCGCGCCGCTGGACCCGCACTTCGACGGTCTCGGCCGGGTGGTCACCGACAGCCTCGGCCGCTACGAGTTCCTGACCATCAAGCCCGGCGCCTACCCGTGGGGCAACCACCACAACGCCTGGCGCCCGGCGCACATCCACTTCAGCCTGTTCGGCCGCGCGTTCACCCAGCGGCTGGTCACCCAGATGTACTTCCCGGACGACCCGCTGTTCGGCCAGGACCCGATCTACAACGCGATCCCCGCGGCTGCGCGGCACCGGGCGATCAGCCGGTTCTCCCTCGAGCGCACCCAGGACAACTGGGCGCTGGCGTTCGAGTGGGACATCGTGCTGCGCGGCACGGACCAGACGCCGTTCGAGACCGAGGACGACGGAGACGTGGCGTGAGCACGAACCCCCTGGACGTCCCCCCGGACCCGGCGACCCCGTTCCAGCCGCGCTCGGGGCGGCGCGGGACCGGCTTCCTCACCGAGCCGTTCCGCCTGGGCACCAGCCCGAGCGCCACGGTCGGCCCCTACCTGGCCATCGGCCTCACCTGGGACGACGGCGTCTGGGCCGCCGCCGAGGGCACCGACGGCGGGTTCTGGATCCGCGGCCGGGTGCTCGACGGTGCCGGCGACGTCGTCCCCGACGCGATGGTCGAGACCTGGCAGGCCGACCCCGACGGGGGGTTCCCGTCGCCGGAGGACCCCCGCGGGGCGGCGTCCTATCCGGGTTTCCGCGGCTACGCCCGCGCGCAGACGCTGACCGGCGAGTTCGGCGTCTTCACCCTCAAGCCCGGCCGGGTGCCCGACGGCGAGGGCGGCCTGCAGGCGCCGCACATCGACGTCTCGGTGTTCGCCCGGGGCATCCTCGACCGCGTCGTCACCCGGATCTACTTCGCCGACGAGGCCGACGCCAACGCCGAGGACGTCGTCCTGCGGGGGCTGCCGGAGGACCGCCGCGAGACGCTGCTGGCCACGCCGGCCGACGACGGTTACCGGTTCGACATCCACCTGCAGGGCGACCGGGAGACGGTGTTCTTCGCCGTATGACCGGGTCCGGTAGGAAGAGCGCGTGAGCGGACTCTTCGACGGCACCTTCGCCCGCGGGGGAGCGGCCGCGGCCGTCTCCGATGCGGCCTGGCTCGACGCGCTGCTCGACGTCGAGGCCGCACTGGCCCGGGCGGCCGCGCGCACCGGGCTGGTGCCCACCACCGCTGCCGACGCCGTCACCGCGGCCTGCGCGGAGCCGGCCGGGCTGGACCTGGCGCGGGTGTTCGCGCGTGCTGCCGACGCCGGCAACCCGGTGCCCCCGCTGGTCCGGGTGCTGCAGGACGCCGTCGGCCCCGACGCCGCGCGGGCCGTGCACGTCGGCGCCACCAGCCAGGACGTGCTCGACACCGCCATGCTGCTGGTCGCCCGGCGGGCCATGGCGGCGATCGACCGCGACCTCGCGGTGGCCGCCGAGGCCGCCGCCGGGCTGGCACGCACCCACCGGGACGACGTCGTCATGGGGCGCACGCTCATGCAGCAGGCGCTGCCCACCACGTTCGGGCTCAAGGCCGCCGGCTGGCTGGCCGGGCTCGAGGGTGCCCGCGCCCGCCTGGTCGCCGTCGACGACGCCCTGCCGGTGCAGTACGGGGGTGCGGTGGGAACGCTGGCCGCCAGCGACGGCTCGGGCACCGACCTGCGTGCCGCGCTCGCCGCCGAGCTGGGGCTGACCACCACCCCGCTCGCCTGGCACACCGTCCGGCTGCCGGTGGCCGATCTCGCCGGCGCCCTCGGTGCGGCCGCGGGCGTGCTCTCGACGGTCGCGCTGGACGTCGTCCTCATGGCGCAGACCGAGGTCGGCGAGGTCGCCGAGGGCGGCGAGGGCCGGGGCGGTTCCTCGGCGATGCCGCACAAGCGCAACCCGGTCGCCGCCATCTCCGCGCGGGCCTGCGCCCGGCGGGCGCCGGGCCTGGTCGCCACCCTGTTCGCCGCGATGGAGCAGGAGCACGAGCGCTCCGCCGGCGCCTGGCACAGCGAGTGGCCCACCCTCGGTGACCTGCTGACGAGCGTCGGGTCGGCCGCGGCGTGGCTCGCCGAGTGCCTGTCGGACCTGCGGGTCGACGTCGACCGGATGGCGGCCAACGTCGCGGCCGCACGCGACCCCGAGCTCGCCGGCGCGCTGGCCGACGCCCTCACCCCCGCCCTGGGCCGCGGAGCCGCGCACGACGCCGCCGCCGAGGCGGTCCGCGAGGCGCAGCGGTCGGGCCGCCCGCTCACCGACGTCGTCGCCGAGCGGTCGGACGTCGACGTGACCGCCCTGCTCGGCGGCGGTCCCGACGTCGGCGAGGCCGCCGAGCAGGTCGACGCCGTCCTCGCCGCCTACGACGCCCGCACCGGAGGAGCCGCATGACCGCCGTCGAGGTCTCGTACACCGAGGACGGGCCGGCCGACGCGCCGGTCGTCGTCCTCTCCAACTCCCTGGGCGCGACCCGGGCGATGTGGGACCCGCAGGTGCCCGCCCTCGCCGAGCGCTTCCGCGTGGTCACCTACGACACCCGCGGGCACGGGGCATCCCCGGCGCCGGCCGGGCCGTACACCCTCGACGACCTCGTGGACGACGTCGTCGCGCTGCTGGACCGGCTCGGTGTGCGGCGCGCGCACGTGGCGGGCCTGTCCCTGGGCGGCATGACCGCGATGCGCATGGCGGCCCGCGACCCGGAGCGGGTGCAGAGCCTCACCGTCCTGTGCAGCTCGGCGAAGGTCGACCCCCAGGGCTTCCTCGACCGGGCCGCCGCCGCCCGCGCCGGGGGCACCGCGCAGTTCGCGCCCACGGTGGTGGAGCGCTGGCTGACCCCCGGCTACGCCGCCGAGCACCCCGACCTGGTCGCGCGGCTGGTGGCGATGATCGAG
Organism: Bacillus sp. AZ43; assembly: GCA_004570425.1. Classification (GTDB taxonomy): domain Bacteria; phylum Actinomycetota; class Actinomycetes; order Mycobacteriales; family Geodermatophilaceae; genus Blastococcus_B. The sequence goes on along the minus strand of SPQJ01000005.1, from coordinate 159,509 downwards.
GGCGCCGACGACGAGGGCTACGCCGCGTGCTGCGAGGTCGTCGCGGGGATGGACCTGCGCGACGACCTCGGCCGGATCACCGCCCCGACCCTGGTGGTCTCCGGTGCCGAGGACCCGGCCCTGCCGCCGGACCACCAGCGGCTGATCGCCGACGGCATCGCCGGCGCCGAACTGCTCACCCTCAGCCCGGCCGCGCACCTGGCCAACCTCGAGCGCACGCTGGAGACCACCGGGGCGCTGCTCGGCCACTTCGACGCGGCAGGAGCCCCCGCATGAGCACCGACGACGAGCGCCGCGAGGCCGGCATGCGCACGCGGCGGGAGGTGCTGGGCGACGCGCACGTCGACCGCGCCGTCGCGGCCACCACCCCGTTCACCGCCGACTTCCAGGACTTCATCACCCGCACCGCCTGGGGCGACCTCTGGCAGCGCCCCGGGCTGGCCCGCCGCGACCGCAGCCTGATGACGCTGTCGATCACCATCGCGCTGCGGCACTGGGAGGAGTTCGCCCTGCACGTGCGGGCGGCGAAGAACAACGGGCTGACCGACGAGGAGATCGCGGAGGTCATCCAGCACGCCGCGATCTACGCCGGCGTGCCCGCGGCCAACCACGCGTTCAAGGTCGCCGCCCCCATCCTCGAGGAGCTCCGCGGCTCCTGACGCCAGGGGACTTCCTGCACCGAGAGCCCGTGGTGGCGTGGATCGGGCTTCCGGCGGCCGGTCGTCGCTGCCACGATCGGCGCCGTACGGGAGGGGGCGGCATGACCGACGTCCGGACGACGGCGCGGGAGCCGCGCAGCGGCGCGTTCCCCAACGGCATGGAGTACCTGACGTGGGGCAGCGGGCCCAGGACGCTGCTGTCGATCCAGGGTGGCCCGGGCAGCTTCCTGCCCACCGGCTCGCTGGCCCGGATGCTCGTGCGCCTGCACCGTCCGTTGGTGGCCGCCGGTTTCACGGTCTGGATCGTCACCCGCCGCCGGCACATGCCGGCCGGCCACGGCATCGCCGACATGGCCGACGACTACGCGCAGCTGATCGCCGACGAGTTCGGCGGCCGGGTCGACCTCGTGGTCGGCGAGTCCTACGGCGGTCTGGTCGCCCAGCACCTGGCGGCGCGGCACCCCGGAAGCCTGTCGCGCGTCGCCCTGGTCATCGCCGGCTGCGAGGTGAGCGCCTGGGGCAAGGACGTGGACTCCCGGCTGGCCGCGGCGCTCGCCCGCCGGGACCCGACCGCCTGCGGCATGGCGTTCGGCGAGTACGTCCTGCCGGACGAGCGTCTCCGCCCGCTCCGCCGCGTGCTGGCCCCACTGGTCGGCCGGGCGCTCTTCGCCGAGGAGCAGTGCCCGCCGGCGGACGTCCTGACCGAGCTGCGCGCCGAGCTGGCCTTCGACTCCCGGGACGTGCTGCCGGCGATCGCCGTGCCCGTGCTGATGATCAGCGGCAGCCGCGACCGGTTCTTCCCGCCGGCGGTGATCGACGAGACGGCCGCCCTGATCCCCGACTGCAGGGTCGTCCGCTACCGCGGCAAGGGGCACCTGGGCGCCGGGACCGACAAGCGGGTCGCCCGCGACCTGCTCGCCTTCGCCGACGCGCCCTGAGGGTCAGCCGCCGTAGAAGCGGAAGACCGGCTCCGCGATGCACACCGGCTTGGCGACGCCCTCGGCTTCGATCACCGCGGCGACGGTGAGCTGGAGGCCGCCGCTGACCTCCTCGACGTCCGTGAGCGTCGCCGTGAGGCGCAGCTTGCTGCCGACCGGGACGGGGGAGGGGAAGCGGACCTTGTTCAGGCCGTAGTTGACGCCCATGGTGGCGTCGCTGACCACGAGCACCTCGGCCCACATCGGGATGAGCAGCGAGAGCGTCAGGTAGCCGTGCGCGATCGGGCCGCCGAACGGGCTCTCCGCCTTCGCGCGCTCGACGTCGACGTGGATCCACTGGTGGTCGCCGGTGGCGTCGGCGAAGAGGTTCACCTGCTCCTGGGTGACCTCCACCCAGGAGCTCTGGCCGAGTTCGGTGCCGGTGAGGCCCGTCAGCTCGGCCATGGTCGTGGTGGTGCTCATGCGGAGGTCTCCTTCGTGGGCAGGTAGCGGTCGCGCAGGTCCGGCTTGCGGACCTTGCCGGTGGCGGTCTTCGGCAGCTCGTCGGCGAGCTGGACGTGCTTGGGCACCTTGAAGGCGGCGAGGCGGGCCCGCAGCTGCGTCCGCACGTCCGCCGGGTCGAGAACGGCGCCCGGGGCGGGGACGACGACGGCGAGCCCGACCTCGCCCCACGTCTCGTCGGGCACCCCGATGACGGCCGCCTCGTCGACCCCGGGCAGCTCGAGGAGCGCGGACTCGACCTCGGCCGGGTAGATGTTCTCGCCGCCCGAGATGATCATGTCCTTGTAGCGGTCGCGGATGTAGAGGAAGCCCTCGTCGTCCAGCGACCCCGCGTCCCCGGTGCGGTACCAGCCGTCGACCAGCACCTCGGCGGTGCGCTCGGGGTCGTTCCAGTAGCCGGCCATGACGTTGGGGCCCTGCACGAGCACCTCGCCGACCTCGTCGACGTCGACGTCGCTGCCGTCGGGGCGGACCACGCGGAGGTCGGTGAAGAACAGCGGCTTGCCGGCCGAGCCGATCTTGCGCTCGGCGTCCTCGGAGGCCAGCGCGGTGCAGCCCGGCGAGGCCTCGGTCATGCCGTAGCCCTGCTGCATGGTCACGCCCCGGTCCTGCCAGGTGCGCAGCGTGGGGAGGGGGAGCGGCGCGCCGGCGGCGCCGATCGAGCGCAGTGCGGACAGGTCCCGGGTGGCGAACTCCGGCCGCCGGGCCATGGCGTCGAGCATGGTCGGCACGGCGAAGAAGGAGGTGATCCGCTGCTCCTCGATCACGGAGAGGGTCCCGGCCGGGTCGAACCCGCGGACGACGACGGCGCAGCCGCCCTGGAGCAGGGACGGGTTGACCGTGCCGTTGAGCCCGCCGATGTGGAACATCGGCGCGAGGGCGAGCGTCCGCTCGGTCGGCCCGAACCCGAAGCCGAGGGACTGGTTCACCGCGTTCCACGTCATGTTGCCGTGGGTGAGCACGGCGCCCTTGGGCCGTCCGGTCGTGCCGGAGGTGTACATGATCAGGCAGGGGTCGTCGAGGGCGACCGCCTCGTCGCGGGGCACCGGGTCGGCTGCCGCCAGCAGCTCCTCGTAGGGGAGCGAGTCCGCCCCGCCCTCGAGCGGCGCCTCGGCCGCCACCCAGGCCCGCACGTCCGGGAGCCGGCCGCGCAGTTCGTCGGCCATGCGGCCGTGCTCGCGGCCGTGCACGACGACGACGGCCCCGGAGTGGCTCAGCACGTACTCGGCCTCGGGCGCCGCCAGCCGCCCGTTGACCGGCACCCAGATCGCGCCCAGCTGCCCGCAGGCGTACAGCGTCTCGAGCGCCGACGGGTGGTTGAAGCTGATCCAGGCCACCCGGTCGCCGGGGCCCACGCCCAGGTCCGCCAGGGCCGCCGCGGTGCGCCGGACGCGGAGGGCGAACTCGCCGTGCGAGGTCGTCGTCCCCTCGAACCAGATCGCGTCCCGCCCGGGCGAGATGCGCAGCCGCCGCTCCGGCCAGGAGCCCAGGCCCGCGTTCCTCATCGCAGCCCCAGGGCCCGGATCGCGTTCTCCTTCATGATCAGCGGCTTCACCTCGTCGCGGATGTCGAGCTGCTCGAAGTCCTTCATCCACCGCTCCGGCCGCAGCAGCGGGTAGTCCGAGCCGAAGAGCACCTTGGTCCTCAGCATCGTGTTCGCCGCCCGCACCAGCTGCGGCGGGAAGTACTTCGGCGACCAGCCCGACAGGTCGATGTAGACGTTGGCCTTGTGCTGGGCGACGGCGATGGCGGCGTCCTGCCAGGGCACCGAGGGGTGGGCCATGATGATGGTCAGGCCGGGGAAGTCGGCGGCGACGTCGTCGAGCAGCATCGGGTCGGAGTAGCGCAGCTTGATGCCGCGGCCCCCGGGCAGGCCCGAGCCGATGCCGGTCTGGCCGGTGTGGAACAGCGCCGGCACACCGAGGCTCTGCAGCTCCTCGTACAGCGGGTAGACGGCCCGGTCGTTGGGGAGGAAGTCCATCAGGCTGGGGTGAAACTTGAAGCCGCGGACCCCGTGCTGCTCGACCAGCCGCCGGGCCGCCCGGACGCCGGCGACGCCGCGGTGCGGGTCGATCGAGCCGAACGGGATGAGGACGTCGGGGTGCTGCGCGGCGGCCTCGGCGATCTCCTCGTTGGAGAGCGTCATGTGCCCCGTGGCGGCCTCGGCGTCGACGGTGAAGATCACCGCCGCGATCTTCTTGTCGCGGTAGTCGGCCGCGATCTCGGGCACGGTGGGGTCGTACGGGTCGCCCTTGAAGTACTTGGCCGCCGCGGCGTTGAGCTCGTCGTCCAGGGCGAGGTGACCGTGCTGGTCGGCGTGCACGTGGACGTGGACGTCGATGGCGACCAGCGCGTCGAGGTCGAGGGAGGTCACTTCGGGGACTCCGGCAGCTGCTGGCCCACCGTCTGCTGGGACGGCGCGAACCTGTCGGCCCAGACGCCGGCGATCGCGTCGGCCGACCAGCCGGTGCCGTCGGCGAACTCGACGACGACCTCGCTGGGGTGCGACCACAGCGCCAGGCGGTCCCCGCCGATGCCGACCGCCTGCCCGGTGATCCCGGCGGCGTCGTCGGAGGCGAGGAAGGCGACCAGCCCGGCGGCGTCCTGCGGGCCGCCGAAGCCGAGCTGCTGCCGGGCGAACGCCGGCAGCGGCTCGCCGGCCTTGAGGGCGTCGACGTAGGGCTTGAGGAAGGGGACGGTCTCGGTCATCGCGGTGGCGGCCACCGGGACGATCGCGTTGACGGTGATCCGGGCGCGCGCCAGCTCCATCGCCCAGGTGCGGACCATGCCGACGATGCCGGCCTTGGCCGCGGCGTAGTTGGTCTGGCCGAAGTTGCCGACCTGGCCGGTGGGGGAGCCCACGCAGATGATCCGGCCGCCTTCGCCCTGCTCGCGCATGCGGACCGCGGCGGCGCGGGTGCAGGTGAAGGTGCCCCGCAGGTGGGTGGTGATGACGGCGTCGAAGTCCTCGTCGCTCATCTTCCACAGCGTGGCGTCGCGCAGGATGCCGGCGTTGTTGACCAGCACGTCGAGCCGGCCGAACTCCGAGACCGCCCGGTCGACCAGCGCCTGGGCCGCCTCGCTGGTGCCGACCGGCACCACCTCGGCGACGGCGGTGCCGCCGGCGGCGGTGATCGAGACGACGGCCTCGTCGGCCACGGCGGGGTCGACGTCGTTGACGACCACGGCGGCGCCGGCCCGGGCCAGCTCGGTGGCGTAGGCCAGACCGAGCCCCCGTCCGCTGCCGGTGACGATCGCTACCTTGCCGGACAGGTCCACGGAACTCCCTCGTTCGGGCTCGGGTCTGATGACCTGGGACGCTAGGCCGATATCGTGGAGAGTGTCAACGATGGAGGTGTCATGGAGGCTCGCCCCGCCGCGGCGGCGCTGACCGACGACGTCGGCTTCCTGCTGTCCCGCGCGAGCGGGCTGTTCGTGCGCGCCAGCAACCAGGCCCTCGTGTCCTTCGGGCTGCGTGTCCGGTCGTACTCGGTGCTCCTGCTGGCGTGCGACGCCGACGACGGCATCAGCCAGCGCGACCTCGCCGAGGTGCTCGGTCTCGACCCGAGCCAGGTGGTGCTCCTGGTCGACGAGCTCACCGAGAACGGCCTGGTGGAGCGGCGTCCGTCCGAGACGGACCGCCGGACCCGGCTGGTCGTGGCGACCGACGCCGGCCGCCGCGTGCGCGCCGACGCCGTCCGCGAGGTCGACTCGGCCGTCGACGCCCAGCTGACCGGCCTGACCGGCACCGAGCGGTACCTCCTGCGCGATCTGCTCGGTCGGCTGGTGCTCGGTGTGGGCGCCCCGGCACCCGGCTGAGCGACGCGCCGGGTTCCGTCCGACGGAAGGGGCTGGTCAAGCGTGGGTGTGACGTGCATCATGCCGTTAGTCAATCGTTGACAGTCTCACCGATTACCTCGGAGATGCCATGACCCGCCGCTGGATCCCGGTGCTCACCGCCTCGATGCTCGCCCTCGCGGCCTGCGGGGGAGGTGACGACGGCGGCGGCTCGTCCGAGGCGGGCGGCGCGAGCGAGAGCGGGGAGCTCCGCGAGGTCACCGTCGGGATGCTGCCGATCCTGCCGACCGCCGCGCTCTACGCCGGTATCGAGGAGGGCTTCTTCGAGGACCACGGCATCGAGGTCACCGTCGAGACCGGCCAGGGCGGTGCGGCGCTGCTGCCCGCGGTCATGGCCGGGCAGATCGACTTCGCCACCAGCAACCCGGTCTCGCTGCTGCAGGCCCGTGGTGAGGACCTCGACGTCCGGGTGATCGCGCACTGGACCTCCTCCCTCTCGGAGGGCGAGGGCGACATCAACGGCGTCGTGGCCCGGGCCGACTCGGGCATCGCGTCGGCCGCCGACCTCGAGGGCAAGACCGTCGCGGTGAACACGCTCAACGGCATGGGTGGCCTGACCATCCGCGAGGCCGTGCGCAAGGACGGCGGCGACCCCGACGCCGTCTCCTTCGTCGAGCTGCCGTTCCCGGACATGCCGGCGGCGCTCTCGGGTGGCAACGTCGACGCCGTGTGGGTCCCCGAGCCGTTCCTCGGCAGCCTCCAGGCCGCGGGCAACGTCGTCGCCACGTACTCCAGCAAGGAGTCCGTGCCCGGGCACCCGACCCAGATGTTCTTCACGTCCGCGCAGCTGATGGAGTCCGACCCGGAGCTGGTCGAGGACTTCACCGCCGCGGTGGAGGAGACCCTGGAGTTCGCCGACGCCAACCCCGACGCCGTCAAGGCGCAGATCAGCACGGTCCTCCCGCAGCTGCCGCCGGAGGCGGTCGAGAACGTGACGCTGGAGGAGTTCGGCACCGACCTGCGGCGCGAGGAGATCGAGCAGCTGGGCGAGCTCATGGTCGAGGACGGCCTGCTCGAGGAGGAGGCCGACGTGGACGGGCTGCTGCCCGAGGAGTGACCGCTCCCGACCCGACACCGGAGGCCCGTTCGCCGTCGCGAACGGGCCTCCGGTCCGCACCCGGGCGGTGGACCCTCGCGGCCGTCCTCCTGGCGGGGCTCAACCTGCGGGGCGCCATCGCCGCGGTCGCCCCGGTGCTGCCCGAGCTGCGCGAGGAGCTCGGCCTGACCCCGACGACCGCGGGCCTGCTCACCACGCTTCCCGTGCTGTGCTTCGCCGGGCTGGCCCCGGCGTCCGCCTGGCTGGGCCGCCGCGTCGGTCCCCGGGCGGCGGTGCTGGGCGGCCTCCTCGCCGTGGCCGCGGGGTCGGTGCTGCGGGTCCTCGACGGGCCGGTCGTCCTGCTCGCCGGCACCTTCGTCGTGGGCGCGGCGATGACGATCGGGAACGTCCTGCTGCCCGCCGTCGTCAAGGCCGAGTTCGCCGAGCGGGCGGGGCCGGTCACGGGGATGTACACCGCGGCGCTCGCGGCCGGCGCGGCGCTGACGACGGCGCTCACCGCGCCGATCGCCCTCCTCGCGGGCTGGCGGGTCGCGCTGGCCGCGTGGGCGTCGGTCGCCGTCCTCGCGGCGGTGGTCTGGTCGGCGGTGCTCGGCGCGCGCCCGGCGCCCGCCTCGCCGCCGGCTCCCACCCGGGCCGGCGCCCCGGCGGGGGTCTGGCGGTCGCGGACCGCCTGGGCGGTCACCGTCGTCCTGGCCATGCAGTCGGCGCTCTACTACGCCTTCACCGCCTGGCTGCCGAGCCTCCTGGCCGACGAGGCCGGGCTGGCCCTCTCGACGGCGTCCTTCGCCGCCTCGGCGTTCCAGCTGCTCGGCATCCCCGGCGCCCTGCTGGTGCCGGTGCTGCTGACCCGGCTGGCGGGGCAGCGCGGGCTCGCGGTCACCGTCGCCGTCGGCTGGGGGCTGGTGCCGCTCGGGCTGCTCGTGGCCCCGGCCGCCTGGCTCGCCTGGGTGGTCCTCGGGGGAGTGGTGCAGGGGGCCGGGATCTCGCTCGCGTTCGCCCTCGTGGCCCTGCGCGCGGCCGACGAGCACGTGGTGACGCGGCTGTCGGCCATGTCGCAGCTCGTCGGCTACGCGGTGGGTGCCGCGGGACCGCTGGTCGTCGGTGGGCTGTACGCGGCGACCGGCGGCTGGGCGGCGGCCCTGTGGCTCCTCGTGGCGGTCGCCGTGGTCAACGGCGCGGCGGGGCTCGTCGCCGGTCGCGCGGTCTCCGTGGGCGGTCCGTCGGCACATCGCCTTCCGTCAGGCGGAAGTCCGGTATCACCCGGCGGGTGACGACCGTCACGCTCGCAGCCACCGGTCAGCGAGGAGAGGCAGGGCACATGACGTCGATCGTCCGCAACCAGTGGTACGTGGCCGCCTACGGGCGCGAGGTGGGGCGGGAGCTGTTCAGCCGGACCATCTGCGGCGAGTCGATCCTCTTCTGGCGCACGGAGGCCGGCGAGGTGACCGCGATGAGCGACCGGTGCGTGCACCGCCGCTTCCCGCTGTCGGAGTCGCCCAGCCACCTGGTCGGCGACACGGTCGTCTGCGGGTACCACGGGTTCACCTACGGCGCGGACGGTGTCTGCGTCGCCGTGCCGGGCCAGACCCGCGTCCCGCGCACCGCCCGGCTCAAGGCCTATCCCGTCGTCGAGCAGGACAGTTTCGTCTGGGTCTTCATCGGCGACCCCGACCGGGCCGACAGCACCCGCATCCCGAGGGCGCCGTGGCTGGACATGGACGGCTGGACGGCGGTGTCGGGCATGGAGCCGCTCGCCGCGCGGGCCAGCCTGCTGGTCGACAACCTCATGGACCTGTCGCACGAGACCTACCTGCACGGCGGTTACATCGGGACCCCCGAGGTCGCCGAGACCCCGATCACCACCGAGGTCGACGAGGAAGCCGGCATCGTCTACGTCTCGCGGCACATGGCCGATGCCGAGTGCCCGCCCTTCTACGCCAAGAGCACCGGCATCCAGGGCCGGATCACCCGCTGGCAGGACATCGAGTTCACGCCGCCCTGCCTCTACAAGCTGCACAGCCGGATCGCCCCGGTCGGCGTCCTCCCGAACGACGACGGCACCGACCCGGACGCCTTCCACGTCGAGGTCGTCTACGCGATCACCCCCGAGACCGAGAACTCCACGCACGACTTCTGGGCGGTGGCGCGGGACTTCGCCCTCGACGACGAGGAGGTCTCGGACTTCCTGCGGGAGAGCAACCGCACCGTCGTCCTGCAGGACGTCGTGGCGCTCGACGTGCTCGAGCAGGTGCTCGCCGGCGAGCCGGACGGCTACCAGGAGCTCTCCATCAACATCGACACCGGCGGCCTGGCCGCCCGGCGGCTGATCGCCCGGCTGGCCGAGGAGAGCTCCGGGGCCACGGCCGCGAGCGTGCCCGCCGCGCGCACTCCGGCGGGTGCGGGCAGGTGAGCGGTGCAGGCATGACCCTCCCGCCACCCCGTGAGGTGCTCGGCGGCGAGCGGGTGCTGCGGGTGAACTGGCTGCCGGGCTCCGACCGTCTCCGGGGGCTGTGCCACTGCGGCGCCGAGGCGGAGGCCGACGACCCGATCGCCATGTGGGAGTGGCTGCTCGCGCACCCCGACCACCCGGCCGGCGGGCCGGGGGAGCCCGTGGTGCCCGACGTCCTGCCGCCCCCGCCCGCGCACCTGGTGTCCGACCCGGCGGTTCTGCGGGCCCGCGAGCGGTCCCGCACCCCCGTCCCCGCCTGACGAAGGACCCCGCTGCCCCCCACCGCTCGCACGCTGGCGGCGGGCCCCTGCAGCGAGGCCGAGAAGGAGAGCCGTGCACAGCACCTCCGACGAGGTGGACCTGACGCTCCAGGTCGACCGGCGGACCGACGGCGCCGAGGGCGTCGTCGTCCTCGACCTGCGGGACCCGTCCGGCCGCGAGCTGCCGGGCTGGGCGCCGGGCGCGCACGTCGACCTCCGGCTGCCCGGCGGGCTGACCCGCCAGTACTCGCTGTGCGGCGACCCGGCCGACCGCTCGGTCTGGCGGATCGCCGTCCTCCGGGAACCGGAGAGCCGCGGGGGTTCGGCGCACGTGCACGACGCGCTGCTCCAGGGCGCCGAGGTCGACGTCCGCGGGCCGCGCAACCACTTCCCGCTGGTGCCCGCGCCGCGGTACCTCTTCATCGCCGGCGGGATCGGGATCACGCCGATCCTGCCGATGATCGACGCCGCCGACGCGGCCGGCGCGGAGTGGGAGCTGCACTACGGCGGCCGCAGCCGCCGCTCCATGGCGTTCCTCGAGGCGCTCGACGAGGCCGCCGGCCAGCGGGTCACCCTGCATCCCCAGGACGAGGTCGGGCTGATCGACCTGGACGCGCTCCTGGGCACCCCGCGACCGGACACGCTGGTCTACTGCTGCGGCCCCGAGCCGCTGCTGGTCGCGGTCGAGCAGCGCTGCGGCGCCTGGCCCGAGGGCGCGCTGCACCTGGAGCGCTTCGCCCCCAAGGACGTCGGCGAGCCGGTGCTCACCGACGCCTTCGAGGTGGAGCTGAGCCTCAGCGGGCTGTCGCTGACCGTCCCGCCGGAGAAGTCTGTCCTGCAGGTCGTCGAGGAGGCCGGCATCGCGGTGCTGTCCTCGTGCACGGAAGGGACGTGCGGAACGTGCGAAACGGCGGTGCTGTCGGGAGAGGTCGACCACCGGGACTCGCTGCTGACCCCGGCGGAGCAGCAGGCCAACGACACGATGTTCATCTGCGTGTCCCGGGCGGCGTGCCCGAGGCTGGTGCTCGAGCTCTGACCGGCCGGCGCACGGCCGGCGGCAAGGTGCTCGCCGTGCTGGGGGTGTTCACGCGGGACCGCCCGGCGCTGACGCTGTCGGAGATCGCCCGCGCCGTCGCCGTCCCGTTGTCCACGGCGCACCGGCTGGTCGCCGAGCTCTGCGCCTGGGGCGCCCTCGAACGGGGGGACGACGGCCGGTACCGGATCGGGCTGCGGCTCTGGGAACTCGGCGCGCTCGCGCCCCGCGGGCTGGGCCTGCGCGAGGCGGCGCTGCCGTTCATGGAGGACCTGTACGAGGTCACGCACGAGAACGTGCAGCTGGCCGTCCGCGACGACGACGAGGTGGTGTTCGTCGAGCGGTTCGCGTCGCGCGACTCGGTGGCGGTGCTCACCCAGGTGGGCGGCCGGTTCGCGCTGCCACCGACGGGCGTGGGGCTGGTCCTGCTGGCGCACGCGCCGCTGGAGGTGCAGGAGCGGGTGCTGACCCGGCCGCTGCAGCGCTACACGGCCTACACCCTCACCGACCCGCGGCAGCTGCGCCGGGTGCTGGCCGAGGTCCGCCGGACCGGGGTGGCGATCAGCGACCGGCAGGTGACCACGGACGCCGTCTCGGTCGCCGCACCGGTCGAGGTGCGCGGGAACGTCGTGGCGGCCCTGTCGGTCGTCGTCCGGGGCAGCTCGCCGGCGGCCGTCCGCACGATGACACCGGGGGTCCGGGCCGCGGCCCGGGGGATCTCCCGGACGCTCGACCGGGCCGAGGCGGGCCCTTCCGCCCAACGGAAAGCGGCCTTGTCGGCCGGAACGACATCGACCTACGGTGCCCCACCCTCGGCGGGCGACGGCCGCGCCCCGGGCGGCCTCTGACCGGCACCGGCACGACGGCAACCACGACCGCAGCGACGCGGTCAGGACGAAGGAGACGACATGGCACTGCTCGACACCGGAGCCTGGCAGGGCAAGATCTGGACCGGCGCGTGGACCGACGGCAGCGGCGGCACGTACGACGCCGTCGAGCCGGCCACCGGCCAGGTCCTGGGCGCGGTCGGCAAGGCGACCCCCGAGGACGTGCACACCGCCGCCGTCCGCGCGGTCGAGGCGCAGAAGGAGTGGGCCGCGCTGCCGTTCGACCAGCGCGCCGCCGTGCTGCGCAAGGCCGGTGACCTGCTGTCGGCCGCGGGTGACGAGGTCAAGGGCTGGCTGGCCCGCGAGACCGGCGCCATCCAGCCGTTCGGCGACTTCCAGGTCCACACCTCGGCCCAGGAGTGCTACGAGGCCTCCGCGCTGCCCAGCCACCCGTACGGCGAGCTGCTGCGGTCCGGCGCCCCGCGCCTGTCGTTCGCCCGGCGGGTCCCGGCCGGCGTCGTCGGCGTCATCGCGCCGTTCAACGTGCCCACCATCCTGGCCATCCGCGCCATCGCCCCGGCCCTCGCGCTGGGCAACGCGGTCATCCTCAAGCCCGACCCGCGCACCGCGATCACCGGCGGGGCGATGTTCGCCCGGGTCTTCGAGGAGGCGGGTCTCCCCGCGGGTGTCTTCCAGGTGCTGCCGGGCGGCGCTGACGTCGGCGAGGCGCTGGTCGTCGAGCCCGCCGTCCGCATCATCGCCTTCACCGGTTCCACCCGGGCCGGGCGCGCCGTGGGTTCGCTCGCCGGCCAGCACCTGAAGCGGGCCCACCTCGAGCTCGGCGGCAACTCCGCGCTCATCGTCATGCCGGACGTCGACGTCCGGGCCGCCGCCTCGGTCGGCGCGTGGGGCACGTTCGCCCACCAGGGCCAGATCTGCATGGCCACCTCGCGGCACCTGGTGCACCGCGACATCGCCGAGGAGTACACGGCGATCCTCACGGAGAAGGTCGAGAAGCTGCCGGTCGGCGACCCGTACCGGGATCAGGTGGCGATGGGCCCGCTGATCGACGCCGGCCAGCGCGACCGCGTGCACGGCCTGGTCACCTCGTCGGTGGAGGCCGGGGCCACGGTGCGCACCGGTGGCACCTTCGAGGACCTCTTCTACCGGCCGACCGTCCTCGGCGACGTCCCGGTCGACGCCCCCGCCTACCGCGAGGAGATCTTCGGCCCGGTCGCCCCGGTCACCCCGTTCTCGTCGCTCGACGAGGTCGTCGACCTGGCGGCCGGCACCGAGTACGGCCTGTCCCTGGGCATCCTGACCAGGGACGTGTACGCCGGCCTCCAGCTCGCGGAGCGGATCCCGAGCGGGCTGGTGCACATCAACGACCAGACGGTGAACGACGAGGCGGTGGCGCCCTTCGGCGGCGTCGGCGCGTCCGGCACCGGGTCCCGGCACGGCGGTCCGCAGGCCAACATCGAGGCCTTCACCGAGACCCAGTGGGTCACCGTCCGCGGCGACCTCCCCGCCTACCCGTTCTGAGACAGCCGACCGTGTGCGCTGAGGCCCGGTTCCGGACGTCGGAACCGGGCCTCAGCGCACACGCTCAGCGGCGGTAGGCGCCTCAGACGGTGGCGGGGAGGGGCATCTCGCGGACGTCGTCGGCGACGGTCAGCGGGGCGCCGGTCGCGGCCAGCACGTCGTCGACCGTGACGCCGGGAGCCGTCTCGCGGAGCACGAGTCCCTCGTCGGTCACGTCGATGACGGCGAGGTCGGTGATGATCCGGTCCACGCACGCCTTGCCGGTGAGCGGCAGGGTGCACTCCTCGACGATCTTGGGCGACCCGTCCCGGGTGACGTGTTCCATCATGATGATCACCCGCTTGGCGCCGTGGACGAGGTCCATCGCGCCGCCCATGCCGTTGACCATCTTGCCGGGAATCAGCCAGTTGGCCAGGTCGCCGCGGACGTTGACCTGCATGGCGCCGAGGACGGCGACGTCGAGGTGCTTGCCGCGGATCATCCCGAACGACATCGCCGAGTCGAAGAAGCTCGCGCCGGGCAGGATCGTCACGGTCTCCTTGCCGGCGTTGATGAGGTCGGGGTCCTCCTCGCCGTCGAACGGGTACGGGCCGACGCCCAGGACGCCGTTCTCCGAGTGCAGGACGACGTGGACGCCGTCGGGCACGTAGTTGGGCACCAGCGTCGGCATGCCGATGCCGAGGTTGACGTACTGGCCGTCCTCCAGCTCGAGGGCCACGCGGGCGGCGAGCTGCTCACGGGTCAGGCTCATCGGGGCGTGGCCTCCTCGCCGGCCGCGGCCGGGGTGTCGTCGCCGTCCGCGCAGGGGCGGGTGGTGCGCTTCTCGATCTTCTTGCCCTCCGGGCCGACCAGGACGACGCGGTCGACGAAGACGCCCGGGAGGTGGATGTGCTCGGGCGTGATCTCGCCCGGCTCCACGAGCTCCTCGACCTCGGCGATCGTGATCCGCCCGGCCATGGCGGCGGGGGCGTTGAAGTTGCCGGCCGACTCGTGGAAGACCAGGTTGCCGTGCCGGTCGCCGACGGCGGCGCGCACGAGGGCGAAGTCGGCGGTGAGCGAGGTCTCCAGCACGTACTGCTGACCGTCGAAGACCCGGACCTCCTTGGGCTCGCTGGTCTTCACCACGTTGCCCTCGGCGTCGTAGCGGATCGGGATGCCGCCCTCCGCGACCAGCGTGCCGACCCCGGTGGGCGTGTAGAAGGCCGGGATCCCGACGCCGCCGGCCCGGAGCCGTTCGGCGAGCGTGCCCTGGGGGGTCAGCTCCACGTCGAGCTCGCCGGAGAGGTAGAGCCGGGCGAGCTCCTTGTTGCCGCCGACGAAGGAGCTGATCGTCTTGCTGATCCGCCCCGCGTAGAGCAGGACGCCGAGCGCCTGGTCGTCGACGCCGCAGTTGTTGGAGATCGTCGTGAGCCGGCGAGCGCCCTGCTCGCGCAGCGCCTCGATCAGGCCGATCGGCACGCCGCAGAGCCCGAACCCGCCGACGGCGAGGACGGCGCCGTCGGGGATGTCGGCGACGGCGTCCCGGGTCGAGGCGACCACCTTGTCCACGGTCACGCCCTCCGGGAGTCGGGGACGACGGGCAGGACGACGTCCCGCGTCTCGACCGTGCGCGTTCGGTCCACCAAGGTGCTCCCATCGCTCGCGTGCAGTGCCGACCAGTATCCCCGTCGTGCGAGCGGTTTCCGACGTGTTGCCACCACTGGGTGGAATGGCATCGGAGCAGGACGCGGGAACTCCGCCGCCGGGGTGCCCGTTGCGCGGGCATGGAGCTGACCTGCCCGAAGTGCCACGGGACCATGCGGACCTACGAGCGCAACGGCGTGCACGTCGACCAGTGCGCCGACTGCCGCGGCATCTTCCTCGATCGCGGTGAGCTCGACCGGCTCATCGACGCGGAGAACTCCTGGCACGGCAGCCGCACGGGCCAGGCCCGGCCGGCCGCGCACCAGCCCTCGGCGCCGCAGTCGGGCGCCGGCCTGGGCGGGGTCGTCGGGGAGGTGCTGCGCCAGGTGCAGGGCTCGAAGCACTCGTCCTCCTCCGGCTACCCGCACAAGCGGAAGAAGGAGTCCTTCCTGGGTGACCTGTTCGGCTGAGCGCCCTCAGCCGATCCGGACGGTGAGCCGCACGCGCGCGCCGTCCGGGCCCCCGGACAGGTCCACGTGGTCGCACAGCTGCCGGGCGAGCCACAGGCCCATGCCGCCGCGGGACAGGTCGTCCCCGTGGGCCGGGCCGTAGCCGGCGAACGGATCGGTGAAGCCCGGGCCGCGGTCCTCGATCGAGCAGACGATGCGGTCGGTGCCCACCCAGAGCCGGAACGCGATCGGCGGGCCGCCGTGCCGGAGGGCGTTGCTCGTCATCTCGTCGACGGCGAGCAGGTAGTCCTCCACGGTGTCCCGCGGGGCGTCGACGCCCGCCAGTTCGGCGGCGACGGCGTGCCGCAGGGCGATGAAGTCCTCGACGTCGGGCACGGAGATGCGCGGGGCGGTGGCCTCCAGCGGCTCGTCGGGGAACGGCAGCGCGGTGAGGTAGTCCGCCGGCGCGACGTAGCGGGGATTCGGCGCCCGCACCGCGGGGGTCACCACCGACGAGTGGGTGAGCAGCGCCGACTCCACCACCGGCTCCGGGAGCCGCTGGGTGTCGAAGACGCACAGTCCCCAGAGCGGCCACTGGGCCAGCGCGACGTTGATGACGGACTCGTAGCGCTGCCACTCCAGCCAGTCCCGCTCGGTCTCGCCGAAGTCGACCTCTCCGACGACGCGCAGCCGGCGGACGCCTTCGCCGGTCCGCTGCTCGGCCAGCCGGCGGAAGGTCGTGATGGCGGTGGGGGTGCGCGCGCTGTAGACGTCGCCGCGCTCCAGCACGTGCACGCGGGGATCGTCACCCAGCGCGTCGCGGAGGACCGAGGCCGTCCGTGCGCTGGTCGCGATGACGGCCGCCTCGCCCGCGTCGAGACCGCGCAGCAGGAACGGCACGGCCGTCGCGACCAGCTCGTCGGCATCGTCGTAGAGCAGGGCGTCGTGCCGGTACCCGTCGGCGGGCAGGTCGGCCCAGCCGACCACCGACGATCCGTTCACTCTTCCCCCGTGAGGTTGCCCGCCGCCCGGGCGACGGGGGCGTGACCCCACGGTAGGCCACCGGGGTGGAGACGGCGGGCCGAGCGGCCGAATCCGGACCGCCGATAGGTTGCCAGACTGACTAGTGGGCGTTACTGTCTAGTCGTGGCGGACGACGGCTGGCCCACGGAGTGGCTGCGGGCACTGCTCCCGCTCTGCGTGCTCGCTGTCGTCGCCGCGGAGGAGACGTACGGCTACGCCATCGCCCAGCGGTTGCAGGCCGCGGGGCTCGGGGTGATCAAGGGCGGCACGCTCTACCCGGTGCTCAACCGGCTGGAGCAGGACGGGCTCGTGACGTCGGCCTGGCGGGAGGGCGCCGGCGGCCCGGGGCGGAAGTTCTTCACCGCGACGGCGACCGGCCGGGCGCATCTCGCCGAGCGCACGACGGCCTGGATCAGGTTCACCGCGCAGGCCGAGGCGCTCCTGCCCACCCCGACGACCGGGAGGACCCGATGAGCACCGAGACCAGCACCTACCGCCGCGACCTCGTGCTCGCGCTCCGGGCGCGGCAGGTGCCGGGCGACCGCATCGGCGAGATCGTGGCCGAGGTCGAGAGCCACGTCGCCGACACGGGAGAGGACCCGGTCGAGGCCTTCGGGCGGCCGAAGGAGTACGCCGCGACCCTGGCCCCGGCGCCGCGCGGGGGGAAGACCGTGCTCGGGGCGCTGGCGCTGTCCGGGGCGGCGGTCGGCTGGCTGGTCGCCACCAGCGTCTTCGACCTGGTCGAGGGTGACGCGAAGGGGCTCCCGGCGGGTCTGCCGTCCTGGGTGCCCCTGGTGCTCGCCGTGCTGCTGTGGATCCCGGCCGTCGTCGTCACCATGCGCCGCAACGAGCGGGTCCGCGACCCGCGCACGGGGGAGTGGCTGACGCCCTCCCCCCGCTGGGTGCCGGTCGTGATGGGTGGGTTCCTGATCGTGCTCGGTGCCCTGGTCTGGCTGGTCGCCGCCCTGACGGTCTAGGGCGCCGGTGTCTCCGCGGCGGCCCGCCGTCGGACACGCGAGTGCCGGTAGCCGTAGAGCGCGTAGAACAGCAGGCCCACGGCCAGCCAGGCGCCGAAGCGGACCCACGTCTCGATGCTCAGGTTGGCCATCAGGTACAGGCAGGCCAGCGCCGACAGGATCGGCACGACGGGGGAGAAGGGCACCCGGAAGGGGCGCTCGAGGTCGGGCCGGGTGCGCCGCAGGATCGGCACCGCGGCCGACACCAGGACGAACGCGAACAGGGTGCCGATGCTGACCAGGTCGGCCAGCTCCTCGAGCGGCACGACGGTGGCCGTGACCAGCACGAGCGCGGCGAACACCAGGGTCATCCGCAACGGCGTGCCGGTGCGCGGGTGCACCTTCGCCGCCGCCGGCGGCAGCAGCCCGTCGCGGCCCATGGCGAAGCCGATCCGGGTCATCGTGATGAGGTCGACCAGGATGACCGAGGTCAGCCCGGCCACGGCGGCCAGCGCGACGAGTGCCGCCGCCCAGCCGAGCCCCACCTGGTCGAACGCGTCCGCGATCGGCGCGCCGGCGTCGATGTCGGCGTAGTCGACCATGCCGACCAGCACGAACGAGACGCCGATGTAGAGCGCCGTCGCCAGGCCCAGCGTGCCCAGCAGGCCGAGCGGGACGTCGCGGCCCGGCCGCCGGGTCTCCTCGGAGAGGTTCGCGACCGCCTCGAAGCCGGTGTAGGAGAAGAACACCACCGCGGCCGCGGTGAGGACGCCCCCGATGCCGAACACCGCCGGCTCCAGGCCGGCGACCGCAGAGACGAGCGGCTGGTCCCAGCCGTCGCCGCCCTCGCTCGGCCGCCCGGCCGGGACGAACGGCGTGAGGTTGGCCCCGCGGACGAACCAGACGCCGGCGACGACGACGAACACGCAGACGGCGACCTTGACGACCACCAGGACGTTGGTGACGCGGGCCGACTCGCGGATGCCCAGCGCGGCCACCACGGTCAGAACGACGACGATCAGCGCCGCGCCGAGGTTGACCGTCGACTCCTCCCCGAACATCGACTCCGGGAGGTCGAGCAGGTTTCCCACGTACCCCGACCAGCCCCGGGCGACGACGGCGGCGCCGAGGGCGAACTCGAGGAAGAGGTCCCACCCGATGATCCAGGCGATCAGCTCGCCCACCGTGGCGTAGGCGTAGGAGTAGGCACTGCCGGCGGTCGGCACGCTGGCGGCCAGTTCCGCGTAGCAGAGCGCCGCCAGCAGGGCGACGACGCCGGCGATGGCGAAGGAGACGACGACGGCCGGCCCGGCCGCGTCGCGGGCCTGGATGCCGGTGAGCGTGAAGATCCCGGTGCCGATCACGATCCCGATGCCGAAACCGACGAGGTGGCGCGCGGTCAGGTGCCGGCGCAGCCGCCCCACGTGGGCGATGTCGCCCTCGCCCGTGGTGTCGGCGCCGATCCGTTCGACCGACTTGGTCCGGAAGAGATCCACCGCGCCGACGCTAGGGCGGCCCCCGCCCGCCCGCTCGTCCAGACGCCATGGCCTGCGGCACAGGCGGCGGGCGGTTTCACCGGCCGTCGGGCGGGCAGGGGAGCGGGGCAGCACCACCGACGGGAGGGCACCCATGGCCATCGCCACCATCAACCCGGCCACCGGCGAGACGCTCAAGACCTACGAGCCGCTGTCGGACGAGGCGCTGGAGGAGAAGATCGCGCGCGCCGCGGCGGCGTGGGCGTCGTACCGGCGCACCACCCCCGAGCAGCGGGTCGGCTGGCTGCGAGCGGCGGCCGACGTCCTGGACGCCGACGCGGGCACGGTCGCCGAGCTCATGACCACGGAGATGGGCAAGACGCTCGCGTCGGCGAAGGCGGAGGTGGCCAAGTGCGCCAAGGCGCTGCGCTGGTACGCCGAGCACGGCCCCGCTCTGCTGGAACCCGAGAAGAAGGACGCCGAGGCGGTCGGTGCCACGCAGGCCTACGTCGTCCACCAGCCGATCGGGGTGGTGCTGGCCATCATGCCGTGGAACTTCCCGCTCTGGCAGGCGATGCGCTTCGCCGCCCCGGCGCTCATGGCCGGCAACGTCGGCCTGCTCAAGCACGCCAGCAACGTGCCGCAGACAGCGCTCTACCTGGAGGAGCTGTTCCGCAAGGCCGGGTTCCCCGACGACGTCTTCCAGACGCTGCTCATCGGCTCGTCGGCGATCGAGCAGGTGCTGCGCGACGACCGCGTCGCCGCCGCCACCCTCACCGGCAGCGCGCCGGCCGGGCAGTCGGTGGCGTCCATCGCGGGCGACGCCCTGAAGAAGACCGTCCTCGAGCTCGGCGGCAGCGACCCGTTCATCGTCATGCCGTCGGCGAACCTGGAGAAGGCGGCCGAGGTCGCGGTCACCGCCCGCAACCAGAACAACGGCCAGAGCTGCATCGCGGCCAAGCGGTTCTTCGTGCACCGCGACGTCGCCGAGGAGTTCACCCGGCTGTTCACCGAGAAGATCGCGGCCCTGACCGTCGGCGACCCCATGGACGAGGACACCCAGATCGGGCCGCTGGCCACCGAGTCCGGCCGCGACGACGTCGAGAGGTACGTGCAGGACGCCGTCGACAAGGGGGCGACCGTCCTGACCGGCGGGAAGCGGGTCGACCGGCCCGGCTGGTTCTACGAACCCACCCTGCTCACCGGGATCACCCCGGAGATGGACCTCTACGCCGAGGAGGTGTTCGGCCCGGTCGCCGCGCTGTTCACCGTCGACAGCCTCGACGAGGCGATCGAGATAGCGAACAGCCACCCCTACGGTCTCGGCGCCAACCTGTGGAGCGAGGACGAGGGCGAGCGGGCGCAGTTCGTCCGCGACGTCGCCTCGGGGATGGCCTTCATCAACGGCATGGTGACCAGCTACCCGGAGCTGCCCTTCGGCGGCGTGAAACAGAGCGGCTACGGCCGGGAGCTCACCGAGCTCGGCATGCGCGAGTTCATGAACGCCAAGACCGTGTGGGTGGGCCCGCCGAGCGGCGAGCAGGGCGAGGGGGACACGGCCGCCGCCGCCTCCGAGTAGCGGCACGGCACGCGGGGGCTGGCCCCCGCGCGCCGACCGGGCCAGACTCGCCCGGGTGCCCTCCCTAGTGCAGCCGCGCCCGCCAGTCGGCGGGGACGCGCCCCCGCGGACCGGGGGCCGGCTGGTCCAGCGGGCGGTGCTGCGGTGGCGCGAGGTCGGGGCCGTCGACGGGCTGCTCGCTGGTGAAGTCCCAGAACCAGGACTCGCCGGGCTCGAAGCTGCGGATCACCGGGTGCCCCGTGGCCGCCGCGTGCTCCCGGGCGTGCCGGTTGGGCGACGAGTCGCAACAGCCGACGTGACCGCACCGGGCGCAGCGGCGGAGGTGGAACCACCAGCTGCCGGTGGCCTCGCACTCCACGCAGCCGGGCCCGCTGGGGGGCGCGGCGGGGTCGATCGCGCTCTCGGACACGGGGCACCACCGGCCTGACGGAGAGGGGACGCAGCATGGAACCGGGCATCTACGGTACGGACGGCACCGACCCGGAGGAAGCCTCCGGGGTCCTGGAGGCCGTGGACACCCTCGAGGACCCGCGCGGCGTGCGCGACGTCCTCGACACCGGCTGGTCACCCGCCGAACGGCCCTGGGCGGTCGACGACTGGGGCACCACCGAGGCGGAGGAGCTCGCCGGCGAGAACCTCGACGGCCGGCTGGCCCGGGAGCTGCCGGACGGCCTGCCCGACGACGGCGACGGCATCGGCGACGCGTCGGACACCGACGGCGAGCCGTTGGACGACGAGGTGGGCGACGAGCGGGCCGGGCGCCTGCTGGACGCCGACGACGGCGGCACAGAGGACACCGACGACGAGCTGTGGGCCCGGGACGAGGGCATCGACGGCGCGGCGGCGTCGGCCGAGGAGGCCGCGGTGCACGTCGTCCGGGACCGGGACGCGTAAACCGGTGCGCCGCCGCCCGCCGCCCGTCTAGCGTTGTCCGGGTGCGGCGCCTGCCGCGGACAGGGGTGGCGATGGGCAAGCCGGTGCTCCTCAGCGTGGACGACGACCCGGGCGTCTCCCGCGCCGTCGCCCGGGACCTCCGCCGCAGGTACGGCGAGGAGTACCGGGTGCTGCGGGCCTCGTCGGCCGCCGAGGGGCTCGACGCCCTGCGCGAGCTCAAGCTGCGGGGCGACCCCGTGGCGGTGCTGCTGGCCGACTACCGGATGCCCGAGATGAACGGCATCGACTTCCTCGAGATGGCGATGGACCTGTTCCCGCGGGCGCGCCGCGCGCTGCTCACCGCCTACGCCGACACCGACGCCGCGATCTCCGCCATCAACGTGGTCGACGTCGACGCCTACCTGCTCAAGCCGTGGGACCCGCCCGAGGAGAAGCTCTACCCCGTCGTCGACGGCATGCTCACCGCCTGGCGCGAGACCCCCGACCCGGAGGTGGCCGGCGTGAAGCTGGTCGGGCACCGCTGGTCGGCGCCCTCCTTCCGGGCCCGCGACCTGCTCGCCCGCAACGCCGTGCCGTACACGTGGTTCAGCGTCGACGAGCCGGAGGGGCAGCGGATCCTGGCGGCCGCGGGCGCCGGCCGGGAGGACATCCCCGTCGTCGTCACGGCGGACGCGCAGGTGCTGCGGCACCCGAGCGAGTCCGAGCTCGCCGCCGTCGCCGGGCTCGCCGTCGACCCCCGGGAGAAGTTCTACGACCTCGTGGTGGTCGGCGGCGGGCCGGCGGGGCTCGGCGCGGCCGTGTACGGGGCTTCCGAGGGGCTGCGCACCGTCCTCGTGGAGCGCGAGGCGACGGGTGGGCAGGCCGGTCAGAGCAGCCGGATCGAGAACTACCTGGGCTTCCCCGACGGGGTGTCCGGCGGGCAGCTGGCCGACCGCGCCCGCCGCCAGGCGGTGCGGTTCGGTGCCGAGCTGCTGCTCACGCGCGACGTGGTCGCGCTCGAGGCGCACGGGCCGAAGCGGGTGGTCCGCCTGGACGACGGCCGGGCCCTCGCGGCGCACGCCGTCGTCCTGGCGACCGGGATCTCCTACCGCAGCCTCGGGGTGGACGGCGTCGACGAGCTGACCGGGCGCGGCGTCTACTACGGGTCGGCCATGACCGAGGCCGTGGAGTGCACCGACCAGGACATCTACGTGGTCGGCGGCGCCAACTCCGCCGGGCAGGCCGCGGTGTACCTCGCGGGCTTCGCCCGGTCGGTGTGCCTGCTCGTCCGCGGCGACGCGCTCGAGTCGTCGATGTCGGCCTACCTCATCGAGCAGATCGCGGGCATCCCCAACATCTCCGTGCGGACGTGCTGCACGGTCGCGGGCACGCAGGGGGACGGCCACCTCGAGGCGGTCACCGTGGAGGACGCCCGGACGGGGGAGCGGGAGACGCTGCCGGCCAGCCACCTGTTCGTGTTCATCGGCGGCGCGCCGCGCACGGGCTGGCTGGACGGGGCCGTCGTCCGGGACGACCACGGCTTCATCCCGACCGGCCCGGCGCTGTTGAGCGAGGGCCGCCGGCCCCCGGGCTGGGCGCCGGAGCGGGACCCCTACTTCCTCGAGTCGAGCCTGCCGGGGGTGTTCGTGGCCGGCGACGCGCGGGCGGACTCGGTGAAGCGCGTGGCCTCCGCCGTCGGCGAGGGCGCCATGGCGGTCACCCTCGTGCACCGGTACCTGGGGGAGCGATGACCGCCACGGGCCCACGGCTGGGCCCCGACGAGCTGCGCGGCCTGTTCCTCTTCGAGGACCTCGACGCCGACCAGCTCGCCTGGGTGGCCGCCAACGCCGACGTCGTCGACTGCCCCGCCGGCAGCGACGTGTCGGTCGAGGGCGAGCCGGCGGAGTGCTTCTTCGTGCTGCTCGACGGCACCATGTCGATGGTCCGGCTCGTCGGGGGCAGCGAGGTCGAGACGGTCCGGACCTCGCACCGCGGGGTGTACTCCGGCGCGGTGCAGTTCTACTTCGGCGACCGGCTCGAGCAGCGCTACCCGGCGACGGTCCGGGCGGTCACCGACTGCCGGTTCCTCACCCTGCCCGCGGGGCCGTTCGCGGCGGTGTTCCGGCAGTGGTTCCCGATGGCGGTGCACCTGCTGGAGGGGATGTTCGTCGGCCAGCGCACCTCCGCCGAGCTGGTGGGTCAGCGGGAGCGGCTGCTCGCGCTGGGGAAGCTCAGCGCCGGGCTGACGCACGAGCTGAACAACCCGGCGGCCGCGGCCTCCCGCGCCGCGGGGGCGCTGCGCGAGCGCTTCGCCGGGATGCGGCACAAGCTCGCGATGCTGTCGGAGGGCAGGCTCGACGGCGAGGTGCTCCGGGCGCTGACCGGGCTGCAGGAGGAGTTCGTCGAGCGCGTGGGCACCGCCCGCGAGCTGAGCACGCTGGAGCGCTCGGACCTCGAGGACGGCCTCGGCGAGTGGCTCGAGGACCACGCGGTGCCCCAGCCGTGGGAGCTGGCCGGGGTGTTCGTCGCCGCCGGGCTGGAGCCGGAGGACCTCGACCGCGTCACCGACGCGGTCGGCCCCGACCACCTGGCCCCGGCGCTGCGCTGGCTCGCCTACACCGTCGAGGCCGAGGCGCTGCTCGTGGAGATCGCCGACAGCACGCACCGGATCTCGAGCCTGGTCGACGCGGCCAAGCAGTACTCGCAGATGGACCGCACGCCGCACCAGCCGACGGACCTGCACGCGGGGCTCGACGCCACCCTGGTGATGCTCGGGGGCAAGATCCCGGCGGGGGTCACGGTGGTGAAGGACTACGACCGGAGCCTGCCCGCGGTCCCCGCCTACGCCGGGGAGCTCAACCAGGTGTGGACCAACCTGATCGTCAACGCGCTCGACGCCATGGCCGGCAGCGGGACGCTCACGGTCCGGACGGCGCGGCGGGGCGAGTCGGCGCTGGTGGAGATCGGCGACACCGGACCCGGCATCCCCGCCGAGCTGCGGGCGCGGGTGTTCGAGCCCTTCTTCACCACCAAGCCGGTCGGCCAGGGGACGGGTCTCGGGCTGGACGTGTCCTGGCGGGTCGTCGTCAAGCGGCACGGTGGCGACCTCCGCGTGGTGTCCGAGCCGGGGGACACCCGCTTCCAGGTGCTCCTGCCGCTCACCGAGCCGGCCGCCTGACCGCGTTCCCGGGGCGTTCCCCGCGCGCCCGGGGTCCTGCAGGGCCCCCGGAGCACGAGGACGGCCCCGGGAGCGTGCCGCTGGGACAGTGGAGGGCGTGTTCGACGTCGACTGGATGGGTCTGCTCACGCGCGAGGTGCTGCGCGAGCGGACGGCCGAGCTGATCGCCGAGACCTGCGCCTGGGCGGTGGGCATGTCCGACCAGCCGCACCACCTGCGCACCGGCGGGCGGATCGTGGCGACCGGCACGACGGTGGGCGAGCGGGCGGCGCACGGGCTGGCGCTCAGCGGCGACGAGGACGGCCGGCTCGACCTGGGCGACGCCCGGCCGGGCAGCTTCCAGGACGCCCTGAACTCCGTCGACCGGGACGGCGTCGTCGCCGCGGAGCGCTTCGACGTCGAGGTGCTGGAGCCATTCGTGGCGGCCACCTGCCTGGCCGCCGCCGAACGCGCCCGGAGCACCCGCCCCGAGGCGTGGGTGGAGCTCGCCGACGAGGTGGGGGAGGACGCCGCCGACCTCGCGGCGGTGCTGCACACCGGCGGCTGGGCCGAGCCCCTGCGGATGGACGCCGAGCTCCTCGTGCTGGCCGCGCTCCGCGACGTCCCCCTCATCGAGGTCGAGGCGGAAGGGCTCCCGCTGTCCCTGGTGAGAGCCGCCGAGGGCCTCGCCCGCGCCGCCGCGCCCGCGGGGCCGGAGCCGGAGGAGGACCTCAGCGGCTCGCTGTTCCTGGCCCGGGCGGCGGTGGCGGCGACCGGTGGAGATCCCCCGCTCGGCCCCGCGTACGCCGAACGACTGGTGGAGGAGCTGCTGGCGCACGGCATCGAGCCCGACGAGATCCCCGACGTGCTGCCGCACCTCCCGCTGCAGCCGGCGGCCGTCGCCGAGGTGGTCGCGATCGTGCGGGCGGCCGGCATCGGCTGAGGGGCCCTTCGGCTCTGTCAGGGAGGGCGCTGCGGGTCCAGCCTGGCGACGGCTGACGACCGCAGCCTCCGGCGGTACGGGGGACGCCGGACCCTCGGACGACCAGGGATCTCCGTCATGACCTCCTCCACCGGCACCGCCCTCGACGCCGACCGTGCCCTCAAGGCCAGGCACCGCGCGATGTGGGCCTCCGGCGACTACCCGAGACTGGCCGCCGACCTGCTGCCCGAGCTGGGCGAGGTCCTGGTGCAGGCATGCGGGGTGAGCCCCGGCGACCGGGTGCTCGACGTCGCCGCCGGCTCGGGGAACGTCGCCGTCACCGCCGCGCGGACCGGCGCCACCGTGGTGGCCAGCGACCTGACGCCCGAGCTGTTCGAGGCCGGCCGGGCACGGGCCGCCGCCGAGGGCGTCGACCTGGAGTGGCGCGAGGCCGACGCCGAGGCGCTGCCCTTCGCCGACGGGGAGTTCGACGTGGTGCTGTCCGCCATCGGGGTCATGTTCGCGCCGCACCACCAGGCGGCCGCCGACGAGCTGGTCCGGGTGTGCCGGCCCGGGGGCCGGATCGGGATCATCAGCTGGACGCCGGAGGGCTTCATCGGCCAGCTCTTCGCCACGATGAAGCCCTACGCGCCGCCGCCCCCTCCTGGTGCCTCCCCGCCGCCGATGTGGGGCAGCGAGGAGCACGTGCGGGGACTGCTCGGCGACCGGGTCACCGACGTCTCGACGGAGCGGCGGATGCTGACCGTCGACAGGTTCGACCGCCCGGAGGCCTTCCGCGACTACTTCAAGGACGTGTACGGCCCCACGATCGCGGTGTACCGGTCGCTGGCCGACCAGCCCGAGCGCGCGGCCGCCCTGGACGCCGAGCTCGCCGAGCTGGCCCGGCGGATGGACCGCGGGCAGGGGACCACGGTCGTGGACTGGGAGTACCTGCTGCTCACCGCGACGAAGAAGCGGGAGCAGGTCCCCGGCCCCCGGTAGCTCAGAGCTCCGCGGCCACCAGCGACTCGAGCGTCAGGTCCGGGTGCTTCTCCTGGAACACCCGCAGGCCCCACTTGTCGCCGAACACCGCGACGTACTCGCCGTTGGTGCGCTGCAGGACCTCGGCGTTGCGGGCGGTCGCCACCACCGGCGCCGACGCCTCGTCGGTGCGCAGCGCCAGGTTGTAGGGCAGCCGCTCGAGCTCCACGGGGGCGCCGAACTCGTGCTCCATCCGGTGGGTGGCCACCTCGAACTGCATCGGGCCGACGACGGCGAGCACCGGCGCCTGCTCGCCGCGGCGGTCCGAGCGCAGCACCTGCACCACGCCCTCGCTGTCGAGCTGCTCGATCCCACGGCGGAACTGCTTGTGCTTGGCGGTGTCCCGGCCCCGGCAGACGGCGAAGTGCTCCGGCGCGAACGTCGTCAGCGGCGGGTACTCCACCGGCTTCTCGGCGTAGAGGGTGTCGCCGACGCCGAGGGCCGCGGCGTTCACCAGCCCGACGACGTCACCGGGGTAGGCGACGTCGATGCTCTCCCGCTCGCGGCCGAAGACGTGCTGGGCGTACTTCGTCGCGAACGGCCGGCCGGTGCGGGCGTGGGTGACCACCATGCCGCGCTCGAAGACGCCCGAGCAGATGCGGATGAAGGCCAGCCGGTCGCGGTGGGCGGTGTCCATACCGGCCTGCACCTTGAACACGAAGGCGCTGAACGGGTCGGTCAGCTCGCGGCGGCCGCCGTCGGCGGTGGGCACGGACGACGGGGCGGGGGCCTTGCCGACCAGGGTGTCGAGCAGCGCGCCGACCCCGAAGTTGGAGACGGCGGACGCGAACAGCACCGGCGTCGTCACGCCGTCCAGGAACAGCGACTGCTCGTGGTCCTGGCCGCTGGCCTCGAGCAGCTCGACCTCCTCGACGGCCTGCTGCCAGGCGTCGCCCTCGCGGGCCAGCGCCGCCTCGGCCGACAGCGTCTCCTCGGGGGCGATGGTCGCCCCGCCCGCGGTGCGGGTGAAGCGGCGGTAGGTGCCGTCGGACCGGTCCAGGACGCCCCGGAAGTCGCCCGCGATGCCGACCGGCCAGGTGAGCGGGGTCGGCGTCAGGCCGGTCCGCTCGGTGATCTCGTCCATGAGCTCGAGCGCGTCCTTGCCCGGCCGGTCCCACTTGTTGACGACGGTGAGCACCGGGATGCCGCGGTGCCGGCAGACCGCGAACAGCTTCATCGTCTGCGCCTCGAGGCCCTTGGCGGCGTCGATGAGCATCACGGCGGCGTCGACGGCGGTGAGCACGCGGTAGGTGTCCTCGGAGAAGTCCGAGTGGCCCGGCGTGTCCAGGAGGTTCACGACCGCGTCGCCGTACTCGAACTGCAGCGCCGCCGAGGTGATGGAGATGCCGCGGGCCTTCTCCATGTCCATCCAGTCCGAGACCGTGCCGCGCCGGCCGGCCTTGCCGTGGACCGCGCCGGCCTGGCCGATCACGCGGGCGTGCAGCGCGAGCGCCTCGGTGAGCGTGGATTTGCCGGCGTCGGGGTGGCTGATGACGGCGAACGTGCGCCGGCGGCCGGCCTGCTCGACCACGTCCTTCGCGGTGGTGCCCCCGACGGCGCGCTCCTCGACGGCGCTCATCGGGCCTTCCTCAGGGCAGCACGGGACCGGGCGGACACGGAGGGGAACACCCCCCGAGAGTAGTCGGGCCGGGGTTTGCCACGCCGACGGCGAGGGGAGGTGGGCCCCGTGGACGCCGAGATCTCCCTGACCGTGGACGGCGTACCGCGCCGGCTCACCGTGGACACCCGCACGACGCTGCTGGACGCCCTGCGCGAGCGGCTCGGCAACACCAGCCCGAAGAAGGGCTGCGACCACGGCCAGTGCGGCGCGTGCACCGTGCTGCTCGACGGGGAGCGGGCGCTGAGCTGCCTGGCGCTCGCCGTCGCGCACGACGGCGCGGAGATCACCACCGCCGACGGCCTCGCGCCCGAGGGCGAGCTGCACCCCGTGCAGCAGGCGTTCCTCGACCGCGACGCCTTCCAGTGCGGCTACTGCACGCCGGGGCAGATCTGCTCGGCCGTGGGTGTGCTGCAGGAGGTCGACCGCGGGTGGCCGAGCCACGCCAGCCCCGACCTCACCGCCGACCCCGAGCTCAGCGCGGCCGAGGTCGCCGAGCGGATGAGCGGCAACCTCTGCCGCTGCGCCGCCTACGTGAACATCGTGCCCGCGGTGCGGCAGGCGGGAGGGGTGCAGGCGTGAAGCCGTTCGCCTTCGCCCGCCCGGGCAGCGTCGCCGAGGCCGTGCGCGACGTGGCCGCCGAGCCCGGTGCGGTCTTCCTCGCCGGCGGCACCAACCTGGTCGACCACCTCAAGCTCGGCGTCGCCCGGCCCGACCTCGTCGTCGACGTCCGGCGGCTGACCTCCCGCGCGATCACCGACCTCCCCGACGGCGGCCTGCGGCTGGGCGCGGCCACCACCAACAGCGAGGTCGCCGCCGACCGGCGGGTCCGCGAGCACTACCCGGTGCTCGCGCAGGCGCTGCTGGCCGGCGCGACCGGTCAGCTGCGGAACGTGGCGACCACCGGCGGCAACCCGCTGCAACGGACCCGCTGCGTCTACTTCCAGGACGTCACCACGCCCTGCAACAAGCGGGAGCCCGGCAGCGGCTGCTCGGCGGTGAACGGCTACACCCGCTACCACGCCGTCCTCGGGGTGTCCTCGGCCATGCCCGACCCCACGGCCCCCGAGACGTGCATCGCCACCCACCCCTCCGACATGGCCGTCGCGCTCGCCGCGCTCGACGCCGTCGTGCGCGTCGTGGGTCCGGCGGGGGAGCGCACGATCCCGTTCGGCGAGCTGCACCGGCTGCCCGGCGACGACCCCTCCCGCGACACGGTCCTCGAGCACGGCGAGCTGATCACCGCCGTCGACCTGCCGCCGCTGCCCGACGGGGCGCGGTCGGCCTACCGCAAGGTGCGCGACCGGGCGTCCTACGCCTTCGCGCTGGTCTCGGTGGCGGCGGTCGTCGCCGGGGACGACGTCCGGATCGCCCTCGGAGGCGTGGCGCACCGACCGTGGCGGGCGACCCGCGCGGAGGAGCTGCTCCGCGGCGGCGAGCTGACCGAGCACGCCGTGGACCACGCGATGGGGGTCGAGCTCACCACCGCCCAGCCGCAGCCGGGCATCGACGGCGGCAACGGCTTCAAGATCCCCCTGGTCACGCGCACCGTCGTCGCCACCCTGCGCGACCTCACCCGGGAGGCCTGAGATGACCGAGCTGCTGGAACCGCGGACGATCGGCCAGGCGCTGGTCCGCCGCGACGGCGACGCCAAGGTCCGCGGCACCGCGACCTACGCCTACGAGACGCCGGTCGAGAACCCGGCCTACGCCCACCCCGTGCAGGCGACCGTCGCCCGCGGCAGCGTCACCGCCGTCGACACGAGCGCCGCCGAGGCGCTCGACGGCGTGCTGGCCGTGCTCACGCACGAGAACGCCGAGCGGCTCGCCTCCACCGACGACCGGGAGTACGCCGTCCTGCAGTCGCCCGAGGTGGCCTTCCGCGGCCAGCTGGTCGGCGTCGTCGTCGCGGAGACCTCCGAGCTGGCCCGCCAGGCCGCCGACCTGGTGCGCGTCACCTACGCCGGGCAGGAGCACGACACCGAGCTCGTCGTCGACCACCCGGCGCTCTACAAGCCGGAGAAGGTCAACCCGTCGTTCGCGACCGACACCGCCGAGGGCGACGTCGCCGCCGCGATGGCCACGGCGCACGCGACGGTCGAGGAGACGTACTCGACGGCGATGGTCCACAACAACCCGCTCGAGCCGCACGCCTCGACGGCGCTGTGGGACCCGGCCGCCGACGTGCCGCTGACCCTCTGGGACTCCACCCAGGGTGTGCACCCCGACCGTGCCGCCGTCTCGAAGGTCTTCGGCCTGGAGAAGGAGCAGGTCCGCGTGATCTGCCCGTACGTCGGCGGCGGCTTCGGCTCGAAGGGGACGCCGCACGCCAACGTCATGCTCGTCGTGCTGGCGGCGCGGGCGCTGCCCGGGCGACCGGTCAAGCTCGCGCTCACCCGGCAGCAGATGTTCTTCCTCGCCGGCTACCGGACGCCCACCATCCAGAAGATGCAGGTGGCGGCCGACCGCACCGGCCGGCTGCAGGCCATCGCCATCGACGTGGTCGAGCAGACGTCGCGGATCAAGGAGTTCGCGGAGCAGACCGGCGTCCCCACGCGGATGATGTACGCCGCCGCGACCCGGCGGACGACGCACCGCCTGGCTCCCCTCGACGTCCCGGTGCCGTCGTGGTTCCGGGCGCCGGGGGAGTGCCCCGGGATGTTCGGCCCCGAGGTGGCCCTCGACGAGCTGGCCGGGAAGCTCGGCATGGACCCGGTGGAGCTCCGGGTCCGCAACGACCCGGCGGTCGATCCGGAGACGGGCAAGCCGTGGTCGAGCCGGCACCTGGTGGAGTGCCTGCGGGAGGGCGCGGAGCGCTTCGGCTGGGCCGACCGGCCGCCGGCCCGGCACCGCGAGGGCGACTGGTTCGTGGGCACCGGCGTCGCGTCCTCGGTCTACCCGACGATGCGGCAGGCCACGTCCGACGCGGTCGTCCGCTTCCAGGACGGGCGCTACGTCGTCGAGATCGGCGCCGCCGACCTCGGCACCGGTGCCTGGACGGTGCTCCCGCAGATCGCCGCCGACGCCCTGGAGGTGCCGGTCGACGACGTCGAGGTCCGCATCGGCGACACCTCCTACCCGGTGGCCTCCGTCGCGGGCGGTTCCTCGGGCACCAACACCTGGGGGTCGGCGATCACGGTCGCCGCGCGGGAGTTCCGCGACAAGTTCGGTCGCGACCCCGGTGACGGCGACGAGATCACCGGCTCGGTGGACCAGGCGGCCAAGGACTCCGAGCACGCGGCCTACGCCTTCGGGGCGCAGTTCGCCGAGGTGCGGGTGCACGCCGACACCGGCGAGCTGCGGGTGCCGCGGCTGTACGGGGTCTTCGCCGCGGGGCGGATCGTCAACCCGCGGACGGCGCGGTCGCAGTTCATCGGGGGCATGACCATGGGCCTGTCCATGGCGCTGCACGAGAACAGCGTCTGGGACCTGCGGATCGGCCAGGTGGCCAACCACGACCTGGCCGAGTACCACATCACCGTCAACGCCGACGTCGGCGACGTGCAGGCGCACTGGCTCGACGAGCACGACCCCTACGTCAACGCCATGGGCAGCAAGGGCATCGGCGAGATCGGCATCACCGGCACGGCGGCCGCCGTCGTCAACGCCGTCCACCGGGCCACCGGGATCCGCGTCCGGGACCTGCCGGTCACCCTCGACAAGGTCCTCCCGGGGCTGACCTGACGCGGGATCAGACCTCCGCGACCTCGAACGTGCGCGTGGGGGAGACGAACTCCTCCTGGGCGGCGACCAGCAGGATCTCGCGCGACCCGGCGTCCTCGGTGCGCTGGAGGAGCCCGAACACCGACGCGGCGGCGCGGCCGAGCGCCTCGCCCGCGGACCGGGTGTCCAGCCAGTGCGCGAGGAACAGCGCGGCGATCGCGTCGCCCGCCCCGTTCACCGACACCCCGAGCCGGGGCGTCCGCACCCGGAAGTGCCGCCCGCCCTCGGAGGCCAGCAGGTCCACCGCGTCGTCCGGCGTGTCCTCGGTGATCAGCGAGGTGGTGAGCACCACCCGCGGGCCGAGCCCCTGCACCGCGGCGACGGCGTCCTTCACCGAGTCCAGCGACGTCGTCTTCGTGCCCGCGAGCAGGTCGAGCTCGAAGTGGTTCGGCGTGACGATGTCGGCCGCGGGCACGGCGACCTCGCGCATGAACTCCTCGATGCCGGGGCGCACGAAGATGCCCCGGCCGACGTCGCCGATCACGGGGTCGCAGCAGTAGACGGCCTCGGGGTTGGCCTCCCGCACCCGGCCCACGGTGCCCACGACGGCGTGGCCGATGTCGGCGGAACCCAGGTAACCGGACAGGACGGCGTCGCACCCGCCGAGCACGCCACGGTCGGCGATGCCCTGCACGACCTCCTCGACGGCCTGGCCGTCGAACACCCGGCCGGTCCACTGCCCGTAGCCGGTGTGGTTGGAGAACTGCACGGTGTGCACCGGCCACACCTCGATGCCGAGGCGCTGCAGCGGGAACACCGCGGAGGAGTTCCCGACGTGCCCGTAGGCGACGTGGGACTGGATCGAGAGGACGCTGACCACGCGCCGACGGTAGACGCCCGCCCCCCGGCTGCGTCGAGGGGCGGGCACGCCGTTCACCCGCCGGCGGCCGAACGGGAGCGCGTCGCGACCGCCGCGGCGAGCCCGGCCAGGACCGCGCCCGCGGCGTTGAGCAGCGCGTCCAGCGGCGAGACGACCCGGCCGAGCGGCAGCGCCCACTGGAGCAGCTCGATCGAGCCGGCGACGGCGAGCGCCGCCGGCACCAGCCGGTGGGGTGCCGCGAGGGCCGGCCATCGCAGCACGGCGAGCACGGCGAGCGGGACCAGCAGGAGGAGGTTCCCGAGGAACTGCAGCCGGGTGGCACCCGACTCCCAGCCGGTCACGTACCAGCGCAGCTCGGTGAGCGGGGCACCCCAGCTCCAGCCGCTCCCCGCCGGGGACAGGATCAGGACGGCGGTCACGGCGAGGGCGGCCACGAGCGCCAGGTCCAGGGTCCGCCGGCCGGCGCTGCGCTCGTCCATGCCCCCACCCTGCCTCGCCCGCCCCGGGAACGGCTGGGCGACACCTGGGAACCGGCTGGGAGACCGGCGCGGGGATCATGGTCGGCGTGATCACCACCGGACCGCTCGCCGTGCGCGACGCAGCCCCCGCGGACGCCGCGCGGTGCGCCGAGATCTACGCGCCGTACGTGCGCGACAGCGCCATCAGCTTCGAGACCGAGCCGCCGCCGGCCGAGGAGATGGCCGGCCGCATCGCCGCGGCCCAGCGGGACCACGCGTGGCTCGTGCTCGAGGACGCCGGCACCGTCAGCGGATACGCCTACGGCGGGCCGTTCATGGCGCGGGCGGCCTACCGCTGGTCGGCCACCGTGAGCGTCTACCTGGCCGGCGACCGGAGGGGCTCCGGTGGCGGCCGGGCGCTCTACACGGCGCTGTTCGACCGGCTGGCCGCCCGCGGCATCCGCACGGTGATGGCCGGGGTCGCGCTGCCGAACCCGGCCAGCGAGGGGCTGCACCGGTCGCTCGGCTTCACGCCGGTGGGCACCTACCGACGGGTGGGCTGGAAGCTCGGCCGCTGGCACGACGTCGCCTGGTACCAGAAGGACCTGGTCACCGACTGGTCCCCGCCGCCCGCCGCCGGGTGAGCGGGTCGGTCAGGCGATGGCGTTCCCGCGGGCGACCTCGACGTGCGGGCGGGACTGCCAGAGCGCCCACTCGGCGCTGACCTCGCCGGCGGTGCGGAGCAGCCGGGGGAGGTGCTCCTGCAGGAGCCGCTCGGTCGAGGTCTCCGCCGCGTGCACCGTCACGTTCATCGCCGCCCGGACGGCCCCCGCGCCGTCGCGGACCGGGACGGCGATCGACCGCACACCGGGCGCCAGCTCCTCGTCGGCCAGCGCCCAGCCGCGGGCCCGCACCTCCGTCAGCTCGCGCTCGAGCGCGGCGGCGTCCCGGCCGATGTACGGGGGCAGGCCCGACCGGCTGGGGACGGCGAGCGCGGCGCCGAGCTCGTCGGGGGCGAGCGCGGCCAGCAGCACCTTGCCCTGCGAGGTCTGGACGGCCGGGAACCGCGTCCCGACCTCCACGCGGAGCGCGATGATCTTGGGGACGGCGACGCGCGCCACGTACACGATGTCCGACCCCTCGAGCTGCGCCATGGACGACGACTCGCCGGTCTGCGCGACGAGGGCCTCCAGGTGCGGGCGCGCGATGTCCCACAGCCCCAGCGAGCCGATGTAGGCCATGCCGAGCGACAGCACCTTGGGGGTGAGCGCGAACCCGCCCGCGGTGGAGCGGACGAAGCCGAGCTCCTCCAGGGTGAGCAGCAGCCGCCGGGCGGTGGGACGGGCCAGCCCGGCGGCCGCGGCGACCTCGGCGAGGGTCATCGTCCGGTGGTCGGCGTCGAAGCACCCGAGGACGTCGAGCCCCCGGGCGAGGGCCTCCACGAAGTCCGGCCCCGTTCCTCGTCCCGCCATCTGGTGACCTTTCTGCGCGAGGTCCTTCACCGGCCGAGGACGCGCTCCTCGCCGCCGGCGCGCTTGGACTCGTCCTTGAAGTCGGAGTACTGGTACGGGTTCTCGAGGATCGACTGCTCGGCCTCGGGCATCTCCGGGAACATCCCGCTCTGCCAGACGTCCTCGCCGCACTCGCCCTTGAGGTAGTCGATGGTGTTCTCGATCTCGGTGCGCACCGCGCCGAGATCGATCCCGACCAGCGTGCCGTCGAACTTCACGACCCGGCCGTCGACGACCACGGTGTGCACGTCGCCGCGCTGGGCCTGGAACGCGACGTGCCCCAGCGGGTTGAGCAGCGGGAACGACACCGGGGAGGCGTCGTTCTTGATCAGCACGACGTCGGCCTTCTTGCCCGCCTCGAGGCTGCCGAGGTCGGAGTCCCGGCCGATGGTGTGCGCGCCGCCCTTGGTGCACCACTCGACGACCTGCTTGGCCCGCAGCCGAAGCTGGGTGATCGTCTCGCCCTTCAGGTGCGCGGTGAGGTGCTCCGACATCCGGTCGGCGTTCAGCGTCGCCCTCATCGCGGAGAACATGTCGCCGCTCCACCAGACGCTGGTGTCCATCGACAGCGACACCGGGATGCCGTACTGCAGCACCTGCTCGGTGGGGGCGTGGCCCTGCCCGGCGCTGCACTCGGACTCGGTCGCCACCGAGATGGACCCGCCGGTGGCGGCGATCCGCTGGTAGCTGTCCCGGGTCAGCGTGGAGGCGTGCACGTACGTCGTCTCCGGCGTCATGAAGCCGCCGTCGTACATCTGCTGGATGCCGGTGTCGCTCGTCGCCCCCCAGACGCCCGCGTGCGTGGTGACCGGCAGGCCGAGCTCGCGGGCCACCTCGAAGGCCGCCTTCTCCGGGAAGGCCGGGTCGCCGGTGACGTCGAAGGCGAGCTGCACGCCCATCATGTCGTCGCGCTCGTCGCGCAGCCGCTCCAGGAACGACCGGACGGCGGGGTCGGCGGTCCACTCCCAGGGGCCGGCCTGGATGTTGCCGTAGGCGAGGACGAACCGGCCGGGCACCGAGCGGAGCGCGTCGAGCGCCGCCTCGCCGTGGTCGATGGTGTGCAGGTTGTGCGACCAGTCGACGGTCGTCGTCACGCCGGCGTCGAGCGACTCGATGGCGGCCAGCCGGTTGCCGGCGGCGATGTCCTGCGGGCGGAACTTCTTGCCGTGCTCGAGGTAGTACCAGACGAAGTACTGGGTGAGCGTCCAGTCGGCGCCGTAGCCGCGCATCGCGGTCTGCCACATGTGCCGGTGGGTGTCGATCATGCCGGGCATGACGATGCCGCCGCGCGCGTCGATCTCCTGCGTGCCCTCGGGCACCTCCAGCGCCGTCCCGACGGCGGCGATCCGGTCGTCGACCACCAGCACGTCGGCGTCGGAGAGGACCGTGCAGGAATCATCCATCGTCAGGACCGTGCCGCCGCGGAACACCAGGGGCCGGCCGGGCTGGGGAGCGGAACTGGTCATTCGGCTTCTCCTCGGACGTCGTCGTCGCGCACCCGGACACGTGTCCGCAGAGCGGTTGCCGTGTGCGA
This sequence comes from Bacillus sp. AZ43, assembly GCA_004570425.1. Classification (GTDB taxonomy): domain Bacteria; phylum Actinomycetota; class Actinomycetes; order Mycobacteriales; family Geodermatophilaceae; genus Blastococcus_B. The sequence goes on along the minus strand of SPQJ01000005.1, from coordinate 123,623 downwards.
TGCCGGTCACAATCGTGGCGTCGCGCGGTGCTGTCAAGAGCCCCCCGCCCGTCCCGGCGCTCGCGAGTTCCCCGGTTGACACGGCGTGGTCGGTGTCACAAGACTTCGTCGCGTCGAGCGGACACTCGTCCGGCACGAGGGGAGTGGGCGGACAGCGATGACCTCAGGACCGGATCCGTCACCGGGTGGGCCGCTGGCCGGCCTGCTGGTCGCGGACTTCTCGCGGATCCTCGCCGGGCCGTACAGCACGATGCTGCTGGCGGACCTGGGCGCGGAGGTCGTCAAGGTGGAGGGCCCGGGCGGCGACGACACCCGGACCTGGCAGCCGCCGGTCCGCGAGGGCGTGTCGACGTACTACCTGGGCGTCAACCGCAACAAGCGGTCGGTGGCGCTGGACCTCAAGGACGCGGGTGACGTCGCCCTGGCGCAGGAGCTCGCGCGCCGTGCCGACGTCCTCGTGGAGAACTTCAAGCCGGGTGGCCTGGCCCGCTTCGGCCTGGACTACGACGCCGTCGCCGCGACCAACCCCGGCGTCGTCTACGCCTCGATCAGCGGCTTCGGCAGCGGCCCGGGCGGGGCGTCGCTGCCGGGCTACGACCTGATCGTGCAGGCCATCTCCGGGTTCATGTCCCTGACCGGCGATCCCGACGGGGAGCCCTACCGCGCCGGGGTCGCGCTGTTCGACGTCATGGCCGGCCTGCACGCCACCATCGGCGTCCTCTCCGCGCTCAACCACCGGCACGAGACCGGCCGGGGCCAGCACGTCGAGGTCAACCTGCTCAGCTCGGCGCTCTCGGGGCTGGTCAACCAGACCAGCGCCTTCGTCGCCGGCGGCGTCGTCCCGTTCCGGATGGGCAACAGCCACCCCAGCCTCTTCCCGTACGAGCCGCTACCCTGCGCCGACGGCGAGCTGATCGTCACCGCCGGCAACGACGGGCAGTTCCGCCGCCTGTGCGGCGTCCTGGGACTGCCCGAGCTGGTCGACGACCCCCGGTTCCGGCGCAACGAGGACCGCACTGCCAACCGCGACGAGCTGCGTCCGCTGCTGGTCGAGAAGCTGCGGACCCGCTCCAAGATGGACTGGTTCCGCGAGATCATCGGCGCCGGCGTGCCGTGCGGGCCGATCAACACGATCGACCAGGGCGTCGCGTTCGCCGAGGAGATCGGCCTGGACCCGGTGATCACGGCGGGGGAGGGGGACGCCGCCGTGCCCTCCATCCGGAACCCGATCACCTTCTCGGCCACCGAGCCCGGCTACCGCCTGCCCCCGCCGACCCTCGACGAGCACGGCACCGAGATCCGGCAGTGGCTCGCCGCCCCCGACGACCAGGAGCGATCGGCATGACCGAGGGCCCCCTGTCCTTCCCGACCTCGCTCGGCACCTCCACCGCCGACGAGATCCGCCTGCTGGGCCAGGACCTGACCGCCGACCTGATGGGGAAGGTCGGCTTCGGCGAGCTCGCCTTCTGGCTGGTGGCGATGCGCCGGCCCACGCCGTCGGAGACCCGGGTGTTCGAGGCGGTGCTGGTGGCGCTGGCCGATCACGGCTTCACCCCGACGGCGATCGCGGCCCGCCTGACCTACCTCTCGGCACCCGACTCGCTGCAGGGCGCGCTGGCCGCGGGCCTCCTCGGCGGCGGGTCCCGCTTCCTCGGGGTCACCGAGGACTGCGGGACCTACCTGCACGAGGTGCTCGAGCGCCACGACGGCCCCCTGCCCACCGACGACGCCGGGTGGGACGCGGTGGCGCTCGAGGCAGTGCGGGCCACCCGGGCGGCGAAGCGCTTCGTCCCGGGGCTCGGGCACCCCGTGCACAAGGCCGGGGACCCCCGGACGCCGGTGCTCATCGGGATCGCCGAGCAGGAGGGGCTTCGCGGCCCCCACCTGCGGCTGTTCGAGGCGATCGGCCGGGTGCACGAGGAGGTGCTCGGCCGCCGGCTGCCGCTCAACGGCGCCGGCGTCTGCGGCGCGGCCCTGGCCGACCTCGGGCTCCCCGTCGAGCTGCTGCGGGGCTTCGCGCTCCTGGCCCGCGCCGCCGGGCTGCTCGGCCAGATCGCGGAGGAACGCCGCCGCCCGATCGGGATGGACGCCTATCTCGCCGTCGACCGCAACGCGGTCTACGTCGACCCCGCGCCCGGGTCCGAGGGCTGAGCCGTGCGCGCCGCCGTCCTCCACGAGCCGGGGCAGCCGCCGGTCCACGCCGAGCACCCCGACCCCGCGCCCGGTCCCGGCCGCACGCTGGTGCGGGTGACCGCGGCGCCGATCGTGCCCCTCGACCAGCTCGCCGCCTCCGGCACCTCCTACTTCGGCCGGCCCGCGGTTCCCTACGTGCCCGGCGTCCAGGGCGTCGGCGTCGTCGAGGACTCGGCGGCCCTGCCGACCGGCACCCGGGTCTGGTTCTCCACCCGTGCCGGCATGGCCCCGTGCGACGGCAGCCTCGCGGAGCGCTGCGCGGTGCCCGACGCCGACGTCGTCCCGGTGACCCAGGCCGTGCCGGACGCCGCGCTGGCCGCGCTGGGGCTGTCCGCCGTCGCGGCCTGGATGATCCTGTCCGACCGCGGCCGGCTGCGCGCCGGCGAGACGGTCCTCGTCCTCGGGGCCGGGGGTGCCGTCGGCCAGGCGGCCATCGGCGCCGCCCGGCTGCTGGGCGCCGGGCGGGTGGTCGCGGTGTGCCGGTCGACCCAGGCCCAGGAGCGCGCCCGCGTGCTGGGCGCCGACGCCGTGGTGCCGCTGGAGGGCGATGCCGACGCGCTCACCGCCCGGTTCCAGAACGCGTGCGACGGCAAGGCCGACGTCGTGGTCGATCCGGTGTTCGGGGTCGCGGCGACCGCGGCCTCTCGCGTGCTGGGGCAGGGCGGCCGCCTGGTCAACCTCGGAGGGGCGTCGGGCGACGTGGCCGAGTTCTCGTCGGCGGTGCTGCGCGCGCGGTCGGCGGAGATCCTCGGCTACACCAACAACGCGCTCACGTCCGACGAGCGGGCGCAGGCGCTGACCGCCGTCGCGCGGCACGCCGCCGAGGGGCAGATCTCCGTGGCGCACGAGGTGCTCCCGCTCGAGGCCGTCTCGGAGGCATGGTCCCGCCAGGCGGCCGGGGCGGCGACCGCCCGACTGGTCCTCGAGCCCTGAACCGTCCCGACCCCGGGCGGCGACCGCCGTCCATCCCACTCCAGGAGGAAGCCGTGCAACTGGTCACCGAGGAGAACATCACCGACCTGGCCGTGGAGCGCTGGGCGACCGCGAAGGACCCCCGCCTGGCCGAGCTGATGACGGCGCTGGTCCGGCACCTGCACGACTTCGCCCGCGAGGTCCGGCTCACCGAGGCCGAGTGGATGGCGGCGGTGCAGTGGCTGACCGCGACCGGGAAGATCAGCGACGAGAAGCGCGAGGAGTTCATCCTCGCGTCCGACGTCCTCGGCCTGTCGATGCTCGTCGTCCAGATGAACCACCGGCTCGACCCCGCGGCGACACCGGCGACGGTGCTCGGCCCCTTCCACATCGAGGGCTCGCCCGAGCTCGAGTACGGCGCGGACATGTCCCAGGGCCTGCCCGGGACACCGCTGTACCTGCACGGCACCGTGCGCGACCTCGCGGGCAACCCGGTGGGCGGCGGGGTGCTCGACATCTGGCAGGCCGACACCGAGGGCGCCTACGAGTCGCAGATCCCCGACATCGACGAGGCACGGCTGCGCGCGAAGTACACCACCCGGGAGGACGGCGGCTACTGCCTGCGCACCATCGCGCCGCTGGGTTACACGATCCCGATGGACGGGCCCGTCGGTGACCTGATCTCCCGGACCGCGATCAGCCACTTCCGGCCGGCGCACATCCACTTCCTGATCAACGTGCCCGGCTACGAGCCGCTGATCACCCACCTGTTCCAGGAGGGCGCGCCCTACCTCGACAGCGACGTCGTCTTCGGCACCAAGCAGGAGCTCGTCGTCCGGTTCGAGGAGCGCGAGCCCGGTCCGACCCCGGACGGCGGGACCATCGACGTGCCCTGGGTGGAGGCGCGGTACGACTTCGTGCTGCAGCCGCGGGGCTGACCGCTCAGGGCGCGCTGCGCGAGGGCAGCAGGCCCTCCTCGTGGTCGAGCTCGCGCTCGAGCGCGCGCAGGCCCTCGTCGGGCAGCCGCCCGACGTCGCGCCAGCGCAGGAGCTCGTGCCGCTGGGCGTCGATGACCGTCCGCCGCAGCCGGAGCGCCGCCTCGTACTCCGGGGACGCCGGGATCTCGCCGGCCTCGGCGGTGCCGAGCACGTCGAGCCGGTGGCGGTACCGCTGCAGGCGACCGGTGAGCTGGGCGCGGAGCCCGGCCATCGCGCGGTCGTCGACGTCGTCGTGCTCCTCGGCCTCCATCTCGGCCAACCGGGCCAGGGCGGCCTCGACCGACGCCACGCGGGCGAGGTTGCGCAGCCGGGCCTGGTCCGCCTCGTCGGCGCGGAGCCCGAGCGCGCGGACGAGCGGCGCGAAGGTCAGCCCCTGCCCGACGAGGGTGACGAGGACCGCGACGAAGGCGCAGAACAGCAGCAGCTCGCGGTCAGGGAAGGGGTCGCCGCTGTCGGTGACCAGGGGCAGGGCGAAGATCGCCGCAAGGCTGATGACGCCGCGGGTGCCCGCCCAGCTCAGGACCACGATCTCGCGCCCCGAGAGCCGGCCGGTGTGGTGCCTGCCGTCGACGTCGGGCTCGCCGTCGCCGTCGAGGTCCTGGTCGGTCAGCCGGGTGTGCAGCGCCTGCGGCAGGTGCTCGGTCAGCCACAGCCACAGGGGCCGCAGCAGCAGCACCCCGCCGAGGGTGATGGACACCGCGATCACGATGGTGGAGGTGTCGTAGGCACCGAGGCCGTCGATGACCGACGGCAGCTGCTGGCCGATCAGCAGGAAGACGAAGCCCTCGAGCAGGAAGTCGACCAGGCGCCAGACGGCGTTGGTCTGCAGCCGGCTGGCGCCCGACGCCCAGCTCGGGTTGTTGTGCCCGATGATCAGACCCGCGACGACGACGGCCAGCACGCCGGAGACGTGCACCGCCTCGCCCAGGAGGTAGGCCACGAACGGGGTGGCCAGCGAGATCGCGTTCGACGACAGCGGGTCGCTGCGCAGCCGGCGCAGCGGGCGGACGGCGTAGGCGACGGCGACACCGGCCGCCACCCCGCCGGCCGCGGCCAGGACGAACTGGCCGAACGCGGCGGGCGTGGAGAAACCGTCGCCCTGGGCCGCCGCGATGGCGACGCCGAGGATGGTGAGCGCCGTGGCGTCGTTGAGCAGGCCCTCGCCCTGGATGAGCGTGATGAGCCGGGGCGGCAGGCCGGCCCGGCGGCCGACCGCCAGGGCCGCCACCGGGTCGGGCGGCGCCACCGCGGCACCGAGCGCGATGCCGGCGGCGAGGGTGGCGCCGGTGACGAACAGCTCGAAGCCGATGCCGATCACCAGCGCCGTCGCCGCGACGAGCAGGACCGAGAGGCTGACGACGGTGCGCAGGTTGCGGCGGATCGCGGTCAGGGAGGAGTCGAGCGCCGCGCTGTAGAGCAGCGGGGGCAGCACGAGGGTGAGGACCAGCTCGGGGTCCAGCGTGATGTTCGGCCCGGGCAGGAACGCGTACAGGACGCCGATCAGCGTCAGGAGCGCCGCCGCGGGCAGCCCGGTCCGCCCGGCCAGCCAGCGGACCGCGACGAGGACGGCGACCCCGCCGAGGACGAGGAGCAGGAGCGTCTCGGCATGCACGCGGTCATCCTCCCGGACGCCGCCGCCGGCCCCCGGCAGGCGGGGACCGACCGCGGCGTCAGCGGCCGGCGACCGCGGCGAGGGCGGCTGCGATGTCGGCCTCCGCGCGGGCCCGGTCGACCCCGAGCCCGGCCAGGACGCCCGTCCCGTCCTCGACCTCCAGCAGGGCGAGCAGGACGTGCTCGGTCCCGACGTAGTCGTGCCCGAGGCGCAGGGCCTGTCGGAAGGTCAGCTCGAGCGCCTTCTGCGCCTGGACGTCGAACGGGATCAGGTCGGGCACGGTCTCCGCGGCGGCGGGCAGGGTGGCGGCGGCGGTCCGCCGGATCGTCTCGGCGGGCACGCCCTGCGCGTCGATGACCTTCGCGGCGATGGCGTCCGGCTCGCTCAGCAGGCCGAGCACCAGGTGGGCGGGGGAGATGAGCGGGTTGCCGGCCTTCCGTGCCTCCTCCTGCGCCGCCATGACGACGTTACGAGCGCGCGGGGTGAAACGGCTGAACCCCTGGGCGGGGTCGAGGTCGGACTCCGCCTTCGGCACGAACCGCTTCTGGGCGGCCTGCTTGGAGACGCCCATGCTGCGGCCGATGTCGGACCAGGAGGCGCCGGAGCGCCGGGCCCGGTCGACGAAGTGGCCGATCAGGTGGTCGGCCACCTCGCCGAGGTGGTCGGCGGCCAGCACGGCGCCGCTGAGCTGGTCGAGCGCGTCGCTGTGGCTCCGCTCGATGGCGGTGATCAGGTCGTCGAGGCGGACGGGGTGCGGCGTGCGCGCGGGCTCGGTCATGTCGTCAACCTAAGGTTGACGGCGCGGAGCGTCAACCTTAGGTTGACGCTGCGCGTGTCTAGCGCTGCTGGCGGCGCGCGATGAGGACCAGGACGCCCATGACGACGACGATCGGCGCCCAGGACGGCACACCGAACGGCCCGAGGATGAGCCCGGCCACGAACAGCAGCAGCTGGAAGGCGACGATGATGCCGACGAACAGCACGACGTAGAACAGGACGGGCCGTTCCATCTGCAGACGGCGCAGGTAGTCCATCGCTCCTCCTCGGACTCAGGTCACCCGGAGCATCGGCAGCGCGTCGATGTCTCTGAAGGCCAAGTGTCCGCCGCTCAGGCGTCGATGACGATCGGGATGATCATCGGGCTGCGCCGGCCCGAGCGGTGCGCCCAGTTGGCGACCGCCCGGGAGATCAACTGCTCGAGCTGCGGCGCGCCGCCCACACCCTCCTCGGCGGCCTTGGCCAGCGCCTTCTCGATCAGCGGCACCACGGCGTCGAACGTCGTCTCGTCGTGGGCGAAGCCGCGGGCCAGGAAGTCCGGCGGCTCGGCCAGCATGCCGGTGTCGGCGTCCACGATCGCGACGACGGTGATGAGCCCCTCCTCGGCGAGGTTGCGCCGGTCCTTGAGGTGCGCCTCGGTGGCACCGCCCACCGTCTCGCCGTCCACGTAGACGTTGCCCGCGGACACCTTGCCGGTGATCCGCACCTTGCCCCCGACCAGGTCGACGACGAACCCGTCCTCGGCCAGGACGACGCCCTTCGGGTGCACGCCGGTGCGGATCGCCAGCTCGCCGTTGGCCTTGAGGTGCCGCCACTCGCCGTGCACCGGCATGACGTTGCGCGGTTTGACGATGTTGTAGCAGTAGACGAGCTCGCCGGCGCTGGCGTGGCCGGACACGTGCACCTTCGCGTTGCCCTTGTGCACCACGTTCGCGCCCCAGCGGGTCAGCTCGTTGATGACCCGGTAGATCGCGTTCTCGTTGCCGGGAACGAGCGAGCTGGCCATCAGCACGGTGTCGCCCTCGGTGATGCGGATGACGTGGTCGCGGTTGGCCATGCGGGCCAGTGCCGCCATCGGCTCGCCCTGGGAGCCGGTGCAGATCAGGCAGACCTGGTCGGCGGGCAGCTTCTCGAGCACCTTCATGTCGACGACCAGGCCGTCGGGCACGTTCAGGTAGCCGAGCTCGCGGGCGATGCCCATGTTGCGGACCATCGAGCGGCCCACGAAGGCCACCTTGCGGCCGTGGGCGTGGGCCTGGTCGAGCACCTGCTGGATGCGGTGCACGTGGCTGGCGAAGCTGGAGACGATCACGCGCCGGGGTGCCGTGCGGAAGACCTTCTCGATCGCCGGGACGAGCTCGCCCTCCGACATCGTGAAGCCGGGCACCTCGGCGTTGGTCGAGTCGGTCAGGAACAAATCCACGCCCTCCTCGCCGAGCCGGGCGAAGCCGCGGAGGTCGGTGATCCGCCGGTCGAGGGGGAACTGGTCCATCTTGAAGTCGCCCGTGTGCAGCGCCAGGCCGGCCTCGGTGCGGATGGCGACGGCGAGCGCGTCGGGGATCGAGTGGTTGACCGCGAGGAACTCGAGGTCGAACGGGCCGAAGTCCAACCGGTCGCCCTCGGCCACCACCTCGGTCACCGGGCGGATCCGGTGCTCCTTGAGCTTGGCCTCGATGAAGGCGAGCGTGAGCCGCGAGCCGACCAGCGGGATGTCGGCCCGCTCGCGGAGCAGGTAGGGCACGCCCCCGATGTGGTCCTCGTGGCCGTGGGTCAGCACGATCGCCACGACGTCGTCCAGGCGGTCCCGGATCGCGGTGAAGTCGGGCAGGATGACGTCGACACCGGGCTGGTGCTCCTCGGGGAAGAGGACGCCGATGTCGACGATCAGCAGCTTGCCCGCGTGCTCGAAGACGGTCATGTTGCGCCCGATCTCGCCGAGGCCACCCAGGGCGATCACGCGCAGGCCGCCGTCGGGCAGCGGCGGGGGTGTGCGCAGTTCGGGGTGCGTGCGGCTCATACCCGGAACGGTACGGCGGTGAGGTCGGTGTCCCGCCAGGTGGCCGGTGACGTCCGGGAACCGCCGGTGCCCCGGGCCCGTGGTCGCTAGGTTCGGCGGCATGAGTGATCGTGCTGCCCGCGCCCGTGCCCTCCTGGACCTGCACACCGCCCCGGAGCTGCTCGTCCTGGCCAACGTCTGGGACGTCGCGTCCGCACGGGTGGTCGCCGGCACCGAGGGCGTGCGGGCGCTGGCCACCGCGAGCCACGCGATCGCGGCGTCCTTCGGCTACGAGGACGGCGAGCGCATCCCGCTGGACCTGCACCTCGACATGGCCGGCCGGATCGCCGCCGCGACCGACCTGCCGGTGACCATGGACATGGAGGCCGGGTACGGCGACCCGGGGGAGACCACGCGGCGCGTCGTCGCCGCCGGCATCGTGGGCGGCAACCTCGAGGACGCCATGCGGCCGCTGGACGACGCGGTCGCCGCCGTCGAGGCCGTGGTCCGGGCCGGCCGGGACGCCGGGATCGACTTCGTGCTCAACGCCCGCACCGACGCCGTCCTCTCGGCCGACGCGGCGGCCGAGCGCGCGCCGCTGCTGGCCGAGGCGGTGCGGCGGGGGCGCGCCTTCCTGGAGGCGGGTGCGACGACCGTGTTCGTGCCGGGGGTCGTGTCCCAGGAGGAGATTGCGCAGCTGGTCGACGGGCTCGGCCCCGGGCGGGTGAGCCTCATGGCGGTGCCCCGGCACACCCCGCCCGCGCGGGACCTGGCGGCGATGGGCGTGGCGCGGCTCTCGACCGGCCCGTTCACCCAGCGGGTGGCGCTCACGGCACTGCAGGACGCGACCGCCGAGCTCGTCGCGGGCGGCGTGCTGCCGGAGGACACCCGGGCCCTGAGCTGACCGGGAAAGCAGAACGGGGGCCACGGCGCAGCTGCGCCGTGGCCCCCGTCCCGGTGGATCAGATGGCGCGGACGTTCTCCGCCTGCGGGCCCTTCTGGCCCTGCGTGACGTCGAACTCCACGGCCTGGCCCTCGTCGAGCGACTTGTAGCCGTCCGAGAGGATCGCCGAGTAGTGGCAGAAGACGTCGGCGCCGCCGCCGTCCTGGGCGATGAACCCGAAGCCCTTCTCCGCGTTGAACCACTTCACAGTGCCCTGAGCCATGCTGTTCTCATTCCGTACTGGGGGTGTCGGCGACCGGCTGATTGCCGGAGTCGGGTCGCTGCACCACCGGCAGGACCGAGAGGAACGTCAGGCAGAAGACGACTGCGGACGTTCGAGAACGAAGCAGAGGCACGACAGCGACCACGGAGAACCATACGCTGTTCCGCCGCACCCGGGGCTGCGCGGTCCTCGCGGCCGTGCCATCGTGCACCGGAGAGCCGGGCGTGGACCCCGCCCCGCCGGGAATTGGAAGGACCGCATGAACCAGGCACTGGCCGATCGGCTCCGCTTCCTGAGGGCGTTCGTGACCAACCCCCGGCAGGTGGGCGCGATCCTGCCGACGTCCCGCTTCGCGGTGCGGGACATGCTGGACATGGCCGACGTCCCCGGCGCGTCGCTCGTCGTGGAGCTCGGCGCCGGCACCGGCTCGCAGACCGCCGAGATCCTGGCCCGGATGGGGCCGGGGGCCCGGCTGGTGGCGCTGGAGATCGACCCGCGGCTGGCCAAGCTGCTGGAGGAGCGGTTCGACGACCCGCGGCTGCAGGTCGTCTGCGACTCGGCGGAGAACCTCGGGGAGCACCTGGGCGAGGCGCGGGCCGACGTCCTGGTCTGCGCGCTGCCGTTCACCTCCTTGGAGCAGCCGCTGCGCCGCCGGATCCTCGAGTCGATGCCCGGAGCGCTGGCGTCCGACGGCGTGGCGCTGGTCATCCAGTACTCGCCGCTGATTCAGGGGGAGCTGCACCGGCTCTTCGGGACCGTGCGTCGCCGGATCTCGCTGGTCAACGTGCCGCCGGCGTTCCTCTACGCCTGCAGCCGCTGAGCCACCACGGCGGACGGTGTGCGCTGACGCCCCGTTCCCGGGGCCGGAAGGGGCCGTCAGCGCACCCGCTCGGCGGTCACCGTCGGGTGGAGATGGCCGCGATCTCGTGGGCCGACTCGAGGGTCGGCGCCGCCGACAGGGCGCGGGCGAGGGCTCGCTCCTCGCGGAGGTGCCGGCGGGCGGCGCGGCGACGGCTCATGGCGTCGTGCAGGCGGGACATGGTGGTTCCTTCTCTCTGTTCTCAGCGGGCTGCGGTCGCCAGGGATGAGGCCGGCCGCGGGGTGGGGGATACCGGCTGCGGGTCCAGCGGGCTCGACACGGTCAGCACGTCGTCGTCGGGCGTGACGGTCGAGCCGGGGAGCAGCCTGCGGACGAGCCCGAGGGCCGGGGCGTTGTCCGGCTGGACGGTCGCGGTGAGCGTCCGGACGCCGCGGCGGGCGGCGAGCGACGTCAGGGTCGCCAGCAGCTGGCGCCCCACCCCGGCGCCCTGCCAGCCGTCCTCGACGACCACGGCGATCTCGGCGGTCGACGGGTCGGCGGCGGGCCGGTCGTAGCGGGCCACGCCGATCACCTCGTCGCCCAGCTCCGCGACGACTGCCTCGCGCAGGTCGTGGTCGACGGTCACCAGGTAGCGGACGGTCTCGTCGGGGAGCCGGTGCACCGGGGCGTGGAAGCGGCGGTAGATCGTCTCGGCCGAGAGGCGCGGCCAGAGCCGGCAGAAGCGGGCCCGGTCGTCGGGGCGGATCGGCCGGGTGGCGACCACGATGTCCACACCTGGGTTCATGCCATGAACTCTGCTCCCCCGTCCGAGGTTCGTCAAGTGAACCCAGCCTGGGTTAGACTCCGAATGTGACTGACGCCTCGTGGGACCGGTCCCGCTGCTCGGTGGCGGGCACCCTGGCCGTGGTCGGGGAGAAATGGAGCCTGCTGGTGCTGCGGGAGGCGTTCCTCGGCGTCCGCCGGTTCGCCGACTTCCAGCGGATCCTGGGCGCTCCCAAGGCGGTGCTGACCGACCGGCTGGGCACGCTGGTGGAGCAGGGCATCCTGCGGCGGGTCCCGTACCAGGCCGAAGGCGAGCGGCAACGCCACGAGTACCGGCTGACCACGAAGGGGACCGACCTCTATCCGACCCTCGTGGCGCTCATGCAGTGGGGCGACAAGTACCTGGCCGACGACGGCGTCGCGCCGCTGGCCCTCGAGCACCGCGACTGCGGGGCGCCGGTGCACCTCGGGCTCGTCTGCGACGACGGGCACGAGCTGGGCGGAGCGCGCGAGGTCCGCGCCGTCCCGAAGGCGGCGGCGGTCAGCTCCCGCTGAGAGCCCGCATGCCGGCGACGAAGTCGGCCGCCCGCTCCTCGTAGTTCCGGTAGCGGCCGAAGCTGGGCGCGGCGGGGGAGAGCAGGACGACGCCGTCGGGACGGGCGAAGTCGAAGCCGACCTGCACCCCCTCGGCCAGGTCGGCCACCTCCCGCACGTCGACGTCCGGAGCGCCGTCGCGCAGCGACGCGGCGATGCGCGGGCCGCTGTCCGGCAGGCAGACGACGAGCAGGTCGGCCCGCCCGGCGAGCCCGGCGGCCAGCGGGGCGTAGTCGATGCCGCGGTCGTGCCCGCCGACGAGCAGCGCGACCCGCCGGCCCCCGAACGCCTCGACGGCGGCCAGCGTCGGCAGCACGTTGGTCGACAGGCTGTCGTCGACGAAGTCCACGCCGTCCACCCGGCCCACCGGGCGCAGCCGGCTGCCCAGCCCGGCGAAGTCCCGGGCCGCCGCGGCGATGCGGTCGTCGTCGTTCGCGCCGGGAACCCCGAGCTCGACCAGCGCCGCGCGGGCGACCAGGGCGTTGCGCACGTTGTGCTCGCCGAGCAGGCCGAGCCCCGCCGCCCACGCGGACTCCTCGGTCGTGTGCACCCAGCGCACCGCCGGCCCCAGCAGCTCGGCGTGCTCGCGGAGCAACGCGCTGTCGCCGTCGGCGACCACGCGGCGGACGCCGGGGCGGGTGCAGAGGGACAGCTTGTCGCGGTAGTAGTTCTCCGGTCCGCCGTGCCAGTCGAGGTGGTCCTGGCTCAGCGACGTCACCGCCACGACGGCGGGGCCAAGCACCACGTCGGTGGCCTGGTAGCTGGAGGTCTCGACCACCCACCAGTCCACGTCCTGCGGGGCCTCGGGGTCCCACGGGGCGGTGCCGAAGTTGCCGCCGAGGAGCACCCGCTGACCGAGCCCCGTGGCCAGGTGCCCGGCAATCGCGGTGGTCGTGCTCTTGCCCTTGGTCCCGGTGATGCAGACGACGCGGTCCCGGTCGGCCTCGCCCAGCCAGAGCCCGAGGCCGCCGGCCACCGGCACGCCCGCCGCCTCCAGCGAGCGCAGGTCGTCCCGCGTGCGGGAGATGCCCGGGGACTTCACGACGACGTCGCACGCGGCCAGGGCCTCCAGCCCGCCGGCGGCCGTGGCGAGCACGTCGTCGGAGGCGGGCCGGTCGTCGACCAGGGCCTGCGGGGTGACCCCGAGGGAAGCCAGCTTCCGCAGGTTCGCCCGCCCCTCGACCCCGAGCCCCCAGACGCCGACCCGCCGGTCGCGCAGGTCAGACCAGGAGATCGTCGGCGGCATAGGGCGCCTCGATGAAGTGCTCGCCCATCGGGGCGAAGTACCGGTCGGTGGGCCCGGGTGCGGCGGGCTGCTCCGCGCGGAGCCGCGCGAGCACCGGGTTGCCGGCGCGGTCGGGGCGCGCGGCCGCCAGCTCGAGGGCGATGCGGCACTCGCCGACGTCGCCGACGCACTCGAACGGCTTGGTGGCCGCGGTGTCGCCGAGCAGACCGCGGAACTTCGGCAGCATCTCCTCGCGGTCCAGGGGCTCGCGCCCGCCGAAGATCGCGCGCAGCTCGTCGGCGGGCAGGAACGGCGCCAGGATCAGGTCGATGAAGGCGCACTTGTCGCACTCGCCGCACCAGGCCGAGGCGCGCAGCGCCGGGTCGACGTGGAAGGCGCGGTTGCAGCTGCGGAAGACCGGGTGGTACTCGGGCAGCTGGGCGAACCGTTCGGCGACCCAGAGCTCGGAGTACGGCCGCAGCGCGGAGAAGTAGCGGAAACCCGGCAGGACGGCGCCCAGGAGCCGGCGGAAGCCGCCCTCGAAGTCCAGCGACTTCGAGTACTGGTGGTTGATGCCGCGCCCGTCGACCTCGATGGTGGGCGACGATGCGGACCACTCGTTGCTCATGATCACCGAGCTGCGGTGGTCGAGGACCGCGGCGAGCACGGCGATCGCCGACAGCACACCGGTGACCGGCACGTGCCCGTTGAGGAAGCCGAGCTCGCGGCTGCGCAGCACCTGCGGGTCCAGCGTGCGGCTCGCCCGCACGATCGGCAGCCCGGTGACGGCGGCGGCGTCCTCGATCGGGTCGAACCGGCCGACGATGAACAGGCTGCTGTCGGGGAACTGCTTCTTCGTCTCCTCGACGACGACGACCGAGTCGATGCCGCCGCCGAAGGGGATCAGCGGCCGCTCGCCGTCGGTGTGCCAGGGCACGGGCTCGGCGAGGTCGGGCCGCCCGCCGACGATCTGCAGGTCGTCGATCGGCAGGTCGTTGACGTAGCTGAACTCGCCGAGACCCTGGACGTAGAAGTCGCGCAGGAACGCGATCTCGTCGTCGGTCACCGGGGTGTCACCCAGGTCGATGACCGGGGGAGCGGCGGTCTTGTAGTACGAGATGCCGCTGAGCAGGAACAGGATGCGGGCCGCCGCGGCGACGCCCGGCTGGTCCCAGTCGAGGTCGCCGGGTACGTGCACGACCTCCCGGAACTGCCGGCCGTCGAGCGAGTAGCGGGAGGTGATCTCGCCGGTGGCGGGGGAGATGTCCACGCCCTCGTAGGTGAACCGCGCACCCCGGCGGTGGTCGCTCGTCATCGCTGCCGAGCCTACCCGGCGGCCGCCACCGACCCCGCCCGGCGAGGAGAGCAGCGCAGGTCAGCGCCCCTGGCGGGCGCGGTAGCGCTCGGCGCGGCGGGCCGCGGCGGCGCGCTTGCGCTCGCTCTCCAGCAGCTGCCGCTCGTGGGCGGCGCGGTCGCGGGCGGCGGTGGCCGTGCCGGCCGGGTAGCCGGCCCGGACGACCCGGTTCTCCGTGGTCTCGGGCATGTAGGCGAGGGAGAAGAACAGGCCCAGGAAGATGCCGCCGAGAGCGGCCATCCCGCGGATCCAGAACTCTCCCGGCACGAGGACCAGGACCAGGGCGATGGGGACGGCGAGCTGGGTCATCGAGCGGGCGACGTGGCGCAGCGCCCAGGTGCGGGTGGTCGTGTCGTGCAGCACCCACGGGCTGAAGCGGGCGGGCAGTGCGCCGCCCATGGCGTACCAGAGCCAGCGCAGCGGGCCGGGCCGGGCGATCGCGCCGCTCATCGGACCAGCGCCTGCTGCGATGCCGCGATGACGCGGGTCAGCGCGCCGTGCAGCGCCACGAGCTCCTCGACGTCCATGCCCAGCCGCTCGACGATGCCGCGGGGGATGGCCTCCGCCCGTTCCCGGAGGGCCCGGCCGGCGTCGGTCAGGGAGATCGCGAGCGCCCGCTCGTCGCGCGGGTCGCGCTCGCGGCGCACCAGCCCGCCGGCCTCGAGCCGCTTCACCAGCGGCGAGAGCGTGCCCGGGTCCAGCTGGAGCAGCTCGCTGAGCCGCTTCACCGAGAGGGGGCCGTGCTGCCAGAGCGCCAGCATGACCAGGTACTGCGGGTGAGTGAGCCCCATGGGCTCGAGGAAGGGCCGGTAGACGGCGACGACGTTGCGCGCGGCGACGGAGAGCGCGTAGCAGACCTGGTGCTCCAGGGCGAGCGGGTCGGCGGTCTCCGGAGGGCTGGCCATGATGGTGAGCCTACCAACCATTGGTACGCCAACGGTTGTGTCGTCGCCCACCAGCGTCAGCCGCCGAGGTGCCGCCGGATCGCCTCCGTCACGAGCCGGTGGTCCTCCAGCTGCGGCAGCCCGGAGACGACCACGACGCCCACCGGGCCGACGCCGCGGACCAGCACCGGGAAGGCGCCGCCGTGGGCCGCGTACCGGGAGGGGTCGAGGCCGAACTCCGCCTCGAACGTCGTCCCGCGCTCGATGCTCGCCTGCCGCACGTAGAGGCTGCTGTGCCCGAACCGGTTCACGACCCGGGTCTTGCGCCGGATCCAGGAGTCGTTGTCGGGTGTCGCCCCGGGGAGCGCGGCGTGGAAGAGCTGGTGCCGGTTGCGGGTGATGTCGACCGCGATCGGCAGGCGTTCCGCCCGCCCGGTGGAGACGAGTGCCGAGCCGAGCTCCCAGGCGTCGTCGGCGGTGAACCCGGGGAACTGCAGGCGCTCCTCCTCGGCGGCGAGCTCGGCCAGGGACGGCAGGGTCGCGGTCATGCGCCCTTCCTACCCGGCGCCCCCGACGCCGCGCGCCGCGGCGTATCTCCCCGGCGGCCCGGGCCTCTTCCTGTCGACGGTCGCGCACCGGGCGCGGCCCTCGGGACGGAGAGGAGATGACCATGGTCGGGACGCCCCAGTCGACGGCCCTGATGACGCGTCCGGCGGAGGTGTCGCCGGCCGGGACCGCCGTCGAGGAGCCGGCCCGCCTGCCCGGCGCCGCCGTGGTGGACCGGGCGGTGGAGCTCAACGCGCGGGTCGCCCCGACGCTGCTGCGGCTGGCCCTCGCCGTGGTGT
The DNA here is from genome assembly GCA_004570425.1 of Bacillus sp. AZ43. GTDB lineage: Bacteria > Actinomycetota > Actinomycetes > Mycobacteriales > Geodermatophilaceae > Blastococcus_B. Next base: position 107,485 of record SPQJ01000005.1, on the reverse strand, counting down.
TCGTCTGGTTCGGCGCCCTGAAGGTGGCCGGTGCCAGCCCGGTGGAGGAGCTGATCGCGCAGACCCTGCCGTTCGTCTCGGCCGACCTCAGCGTGCCGGTGCTCGGCGGCGTCGAGATCGTGCTCGGCCTGGCGCTGGCCGCCGGGGTGCTGCCGCGGATCACGCTGCTGGCGCTGTCCGCCCACCTGGCCGGCACCTTCCTCACCTTCGTCACCGCGTCCGAGCTGATGTGGACGGCCAACCTGTTCGAGCTGACCGCCGACGGCGAGTTCGTCGTCAAGAACCTGGTCCTCATCACCGCGGCCCTCGTGCTGATCGGCTGCTACAGCCGGCGCGACGGAACGCACCGGGCCGCCTGACACGCCGGCGCCCGGCCGCACGAGGCGCGCGTCCCGAGGGGCGCGCGCCTCCCGCGGCCGGCTGGCCGGAAGCCTGCGGCGGGTGGCAGAAAACTCGCTGGCGACCGATCAGTTCGCGGCGGACCCTTCGTCTGACCCCGTGACAGGCGCACGCCGGGATGAGGAGTCCGATGACGACGCACGCACCACTCGCGATCGAGGCCACAGGGCTGGAGAAGTCCTTCGGGGAGACCCGCGCCGTCGCCGGCGTGGACCTCGCCGTCCCCGAGGGGGCGATCTACGGGGTGCTCGGGCCCAACGGGGCAGGGAAGACGACGACCATCCGCATGCTGGCCACGCTCATCCCGCCCGACGGCGGCACCGCCCGGGTGCTGGGCCACGACATCCGCACCGAGGGCGACGCCGTCCGCAGCCAGGTGAGCCTCACCGGGCAGCTGGCGTCGGTCGACGAGGAGCTGACCGGGCGCGAGAACCTGGTCCTGCTGGGCCGCCTGCTCGGCCTCTCGCGGGCTGCCGCGCGGGCCCGGGCCGACGAGCTGCTGGACGCCTTCGGCATCGCCGAGGCCGCGGGCCGGCTGGTCAAGCACTACTCCGGCGGCATGCGCCGGCGGCTCGACATCGCGGCGAGCATCGTCGTCACGCCCCGGCTGATGTTCCTCGACGAGCCGACCACCGGGCTCGACCCGCGGTCGCGGGGGCAGGTGTGGGAGATCGCCCGGGCGCTGCAGGCCGGCGGGACGACGATCCTGCTCTGCACCCAGTACCTGGAGGAGGCCGACCAGCTGGCCGACGGCATCGCGGTGATCGACCGGGGCCGGGTGATCGCCGAGGGCACACCGGGCCAGCTCAAGGCGTCGGTCGGCACCGGCGGTCTGCACGTGCGGCTGCTGGACCCGCAGCGCCGGGCCGAGGCCGCGGGGATCCTCGAGCGCGCGGTCGGCGACGTCGTCCTCGCGCCCGACCCCGCCGCCCTCTCCGTCGCCCGGGCCGATCCGGCCCGCGCGGCCGACGGCGTCTCCGCGCTCACCCGCGCCGGCCTGGGCATCGCGGAGTTCTCCGTCGGCCAGCCCAGCCTCGACGAGGTGTTCCTGGCACTGACCGGGCACCCCGCCGAGGAGACCGACCCGACCCTCGAGGAGCAGCCGTCATGACCACCGCCCCTTCGGTCACCGAGGGCGCCGACACCGCCGCCGTCCGCAAGGCCATCGCGACCACCGCCCGGCCGCCGCGACCGGGCCCGCTGTCGACGGCACTCACGTTCGGCTGGCGCGGCATGCTCAAGGTCAAGCACGTCCCCGAGCAGCTGCTCGACGTCACGGTGACGCCGGTGATGTTCCTGCTGATGTTCACCTACCTCTTCGGCGGTGCCATCGCGGGCTCGACCAGCGCGTACCTGGACTACACGCTGCCCGGGCTGCTGGTCATGTCGGTGCTGTTCACGACCGTCTACTCCGGGATCTCGCTGAACACCGACCTGACCAAGGGCGTGGTCGACCGTTTCCGGTCGCTGCCGATCTGGCGGCCGGCGCCGCTGCTCGGGGCGCTGCTGGGCGACAGCGTGCGCTACATCATCGCCGGCACCGTGATCATCGTCGTGGGCGTGGTGCTCGGCTACCGGCCGGACGCGGGCTTCGCCGGCGCGGTCGCCTCCCTGGCCCTCGTCGTCGTCTTCTCGTTCGGGCTGTCGTGGGTGTTCTCGGTGCTCGGCCTGCTGCTCCGGTCGCCGAACGCGGTGATGAACGCCGGTTTCATGGGGATCTTCCCGCTCACGTTCCTCTCCAACGTCTTCGTCGACCCGAGCACGCTGCCCGGGCCGCTGCAGGCGTTCGTCGACGTCAACCCGATCTCGATCCTGGCCACGGCCTGCCGCTCGCTCATGGACGGTGACCCCGACGGCACGGCGATCCTGGTGTCGCTCGCCGTCGCGGCCGCGCTGGCGGCCGTGTTCCTGCCGATCACGACCCGGCTGTACCGGAGCCGCTGAGGCCGGTCAGCCCCGCGGCAGGGGAGTGGAGGCGTAGGCGACCAGCCGCCACTCCCCGGTGTCCCGGGTCCAGACGGCGAGGGCGAGGTTGTCGATGGTCTTCGGCGTGCCGTCCACGGTGAGGTCGGCGGTTATCCGTCCGATGACGACGGCGGTGTCGCCCAGCACGTCCACCCGCTCGGTGGAGTGGTCGACGCGCGCGTAGTCGTAGTAGCCGTCCTCGATCTTCGCCAGGTACTCGTCGCGGGTCTCCCGGACACCGCTGGAGTGGGCGTAGCTGAGCCGCTCGTGGAACAGCCGCCGCAGCGCGGCCAGGTCGGGGCCGAGCAGGGCCCGGTAGCGGCGGTCCTCCGCGGCCAGCACCTCCGCGGTGACGTCGTCCGTCGATGGCATGCGCGGCACGGTAGTCGCGGGGCGGGGGAGCGTCACCGGCGCGTCACGGGCACCTGACGTGCCGCAGTCGCCCGTGCCCGGCGGGTGAGGGAACGCCGGACGGTCGCCCGAGGACGTGCACCGGTCGCCGACTCCCTGGCACCGGTCACGCGCCGGGAGAACCCTTTTCCCGCCGGGCAGACCCCCCGGCGCCAGGACAGAGGGGGAACCATGATCGACCCGCGCTTCTCGTCAGAGCCAGGACCCGGGGGCGGCCGGCGCGCCCGGGGCATGCCGCCCGAGACCACCGGGCGCCAGATCGTCGTCCTCGCCGACGACGATGACGCCGCACCCGACTGGGGACGGGCCGGGATCTCGCAGATCGCCGACACGCGGGACTTCGCCGGCGGCGCGCTGCCATCGGAGACCCTCCAGGACGCGCAGGCGACCGTGTTCGCCAACCTCGGCATCGCCGTCGTCGCCGCCGAGCCGGCGCAGACGGCGCGGCTCATGGCGCCCGAGGCGTCGGGCCGGCGGGTCCTGTCGGTGTCCCCGGAGCTGGTGCACCACGTCCTGCAGGACGTCCTCGAGTACACCCGCGCCTACCGCGACGGGGTCGACGACCTGGCCGAGCGGGTGCTGCACGCGGCCAACGGCGACGGCAACGGGCACGGCACGCTCACCGGGGTGCGGGCGGCGCCGCGCTTCGAGGACACCGCCCAGGCGACGTGGGGCATCCAGGCGGTCCGGGCCGACTCCTCGCCGTTCTCGGGCCGCGGCATCGCCGTCGCCGTGCTGGACACCGGCTTCGACCTCGAGCACCCCGACTTCGCCGGGCGCAACGTCACCGCGCAGTCGTTCGTCCCCGGGGAGCAGGCGCAGGACGGTCACGGGCACGGCACGCACTGCATCGGCAGCTCCTGCGGCCCGCGGACGCCGTCCACGGGCCCGCGGTACGGGGTCGCCCACGAGGCGGACATCTTCGTGGGCAAGGTGCTCAGCGACTCGGGAAGCGGCACCGACGCCGGCATCCTGGCCGGCATCGACTGGGCGGTCGGCAACGGCTGCCCGGTCATCTCGATGTCGCTCGGCGCCGACGTGCCCCAGGTGCACCCGCCGTACTCGGCCGCCGGTGCCCGCGCGCTGCGGCGCGGTTGCCTGGTCATCGCCGCCGCCGGCAACAACGCCGATCGGCGGGTGGACGACTGGGGGTTCGTCGGCGTCCCGGCCAACAGCCCGGAGATCATGGCGGTGGGGGCACTGGACCAGCAGATGGGGATGGCCTGGTTCTCCGCCCGCAGCCTGCCGGCGCGCGGCGGGCAGGTGGACATCGCGGGCCCGGGCTGGCAGGTCCTCTCCTCCTGGCCCATGCCGCAGCGCTACCACACCATCAGCGGCACGAGCATGGCCACGCCGCACGTGGCCGGGGTCGCGGCGCTGTGGGCCGAGGCGACCGGGCGCCGGGGTCTGGAGCTGTGGGCGACGCTGTGCCAGGAGGGCGAGCGGCTCCTGCAGCCGTCGGTCGACGTCGGCAGCGGGCTGTGCCTGGCCCCGCAGTGACGCTAGCGTCGCCGGCATGACGCACGTCAGCGTGACCGTCGGCGACGCCTACCGGGACCGGGTGGACGGTGTGGTCGAGGGCCTGCGCGCCTCGGGGCTGGAGGTCGAGCAGGTCCTCGGCACGCTGGGGATCGTCACCGGCTCCGCGCCGGCCGGCGCCCTCGACGCCCTGCGCGGCGTCGAGGGCGTCGCCTCGGTCGACGAGCAGGTCAGCTTCCGGATCGCCCCGCCGGACTCGCCGGTCCAGTAGCCGACCGTCAGTCGAGGTCGTCGGGGCCCGGTCCCGTGCCGCCCTTGTCCGCGAGCGGCGAGGCCTCCGGCAGGTCGTCGTCCGGCGGCTCCGCGGCCACCGGCCCCTCGGCGTAGAGGGTGCTCGGGTCCTTCGGGTCCATCTCCGACATGCCGCCCAGTATCGGGGCACTGTTGCGGGCATGACCGAGACAGCGCGACCCCTGGCGACCAACTGGGCGGGCAACCACACCTACCCCGTGGAGCGGCTGCACCGGCCGACCAGCGTCGAGCAGCTCCAGGAGGTCGTGGCCGGCGCGCGCAGCGTCCGCGTGCTGGGCTCCCGGCACTCGTTCACCGGCATCGCGGACGCCGCCGACCTGGTGTCGCTCGAGGTCATGCACGGTGACAGCGGCTTCCCCGCCGCCGTCACCGTCGACCCGGACGGGCGGACGGTGTCCTTCGGCGGGGGCCTGAAGTACGGGGAGCTGGTCGAGAGGCTGCACGACGACGGTCTCGCGCTGCACAACCTCGCGTCGCTGCCGCACATCTCCGTGGCCGGTGCGGTGGCGACGGCGACCCACGGTTCGGGCGTCGCGAACGGCAACCTGGCCACCGCCGTGGCCGCCCTGGAGATGGTGACGTCCGACGGGGGGATCGTGCGGACCCGCCGCGGTGATCCGGACTTCGACGGCATGGTCGTCGGCCTGGGCGCCCTCGGCGCGGTCACACGGGTCACCCTCGACGTGGAGCCGGCGTACGAGGTGCGTCAGGACGTCTTCGAGGGGCTGCCCTGGGACGTCCTGCTCGAGAACCTCGACGGCGTCCTGTCGTCCGGCTACAGCGTCAGCGTGTTCACCGTCCTCCGCGAGACGGTGGACCTGGTGTGGGTGAAGTCGCGGACCGACGGAGCGCGGGACGTGCCCGACGAGCTGTTCGGCGCTCCCGCGGCGACCGTCGACCGGCATCCGGTCATCGGGCTCGACCCGACGCCGTGCACGCCGCAGCTCGGGAGACCCGGCCCCTGGTACGACCGGCTGCCGCACTTCCGCATGGGCTTCACCCCGAGCGCCGGCGAGGAGCTGCAGTCGGAGTACCTGCTCCCGCGCCGGCACGGGGCCGCGGCGGTCGAGGCACTGCTCGGTCTGGCCGATCGCATCCGCCCGTTGCTCCTGACCTGCGAGATCAGGGCGGTGGCGGCCGACCGGTTGTGGATGAGTACCAGCTGCGGCGAGGACTCCGTCGCCCTGCACTTCACCTGGGCGCCCGCGCAGGCCGAGGTCGAGAGCGTCCTCGCGGCCCTCGAGGCCGCGTTGCTGCCGTTCGGCGCACGGCCGCACTGGGGGAAGCTCTTCCTGGCCGACGCCGTGGAGATCGCCGGCCTGTACCCCCGTCACGCGGACTTCGCCCGGCTGGTGGAGCGGATGGATCCGCGCGGCGCCTTCCGGAATCCGTGGCTGACCGCGCGCGTCCTCGGCACGGGCTGACCGTCATGCTGCGCCGGCTGCGGCATGCGGCCGGACCGGCGCCGGGGTTCCCGGTGCGGCCCGGGATCAGGCGCTGATGGCGTCGCGCCGCAGGAGGCGGAGCCGCCGGCGCTCACGCTCGGACAGCCCGCCCCAGATGCCGAACCGCTCGTCGTTGGCGAGGGCCGCCTCCAGGCACTCGGTCCGCACCGTGCAGCCCATGCAGACGCGCTTGGCCTCGCGGGTCGAGCCGCCCTTCTCCGGGAAGAACGCCTCGGGGTCGGTCTCGGCGCACAGCGCGTCCTGGCGCCATTCGTCGTCCATGGCCATCGACGTCCACGGCGACGGGGTGACCGCCTCCGGCTGCGGGTCGGACAGCAGGGTCAGGAAGGGGCGGGAGAAGGAAGACACGGGAAGCTCCTCGTCGATGGTGCCGCGGTCCGGTGACGGACCGGTACGGCCTGGCTGCTGGGAGTCACGCTACGGTCGCGTCGGGCGGCCTGGCTTCGGCACAACCAGAACGAAACGGCTCCGTCCGATTGGTGATTTGTGTCGACTTGTCGACCGCGGCCCGGCGCGTCCGCCGGATCAGCCGACGACGACGTCCCACTGCCGGACCGTCCCGCCGGTCACCAGGCCGTGGATGACGTACGGGTCGGACGTGGCGAAGCGCTCGACCACCTCGCGCGGCGCCGTCCAGACCAGCAGCGCCCGGTCGTACGGGTCGGGCAGGGCGCCGGCGAGCTGCAGCTCGCCCCGCTCGTGCGCGGCCCGCGCACGGGCGAGGTGCTCCTCGCGCAGGGCGGCGCGCCGCTCGAGGTAGTCGTCGCAGAGCGTGTACTCGAGCACGTGGTGCATGGCGCCACTGTCACACGCGGCGAGCCCCCCGACCACGTCGTCCCGCGTGCACCGGGCGGCGGAACCGCGCGGCCACCGCCCGCCGGGGTCACGACGCCGCGGACGGGCGCAGCACCCGGCCGAGCAGCAGCGTGACGAGTCCGGCGAGGACGACGGCGACCAGTGCGGCCCGGAGGCTGGTGGCGTCGGCGACGAGGCCGATCACCGGCGGGGAGAGCAGGAACCCGATCCGCAGCAGCCAGTTGATCACCGCGAGACCGGTGCCGTGGCGCAGTCCGGGCAGTTCGTCGGCTGCGTGGTAGACCGCCGGGATCAGCGTGGCCACGCCCAGCCCGGCCAGGGCGAAGCCGGCCAGCGTGCTGGGCACCGACGGCACCGCCAGGGCGGAACCCATGCCCACGGCGATCAGCACACCGCCCGCCTGCGCCACCCGGCGCTGGCCGAACCGGTCGACGACGCGGTCACCGGTCAGCCGGCCGATCGTCATGGCGCCCTGGAGGGCGACGAATCCCAGCCCCGCCAGTGCCGCGCCCGTCCCGAGCTCGGTGCGCAGGTAGAGCGCGGCCCATGACGCGCCGGCGTCCTCCACCACGGCGCCGCACACGCCCAGCACGCCGAGCGCGGCCATGGCGATCCAGGCCGCGCGGCGGCCGGCCCTCGGGGCTCCGGGCGGGCGCTCGGGCTCGGGCTCACGGTCGGCGTGGTCGTCCCCGGGCAGCATCCCGCGGTAGGCGATCGCCGCCACCAGGCCGAAGACGACGGTGACGACGCCGAGGTGGACGGCGCGCGGCACCTCCAGGCCGGCCGCCACCGAACCGATCAGGCCCCCGCAGACCGCGCCGATGCTCCAGAACGCGTGGAACGCGTTGAGGATCGACCGCCGGTAGAGCCGCTGCACCCGCAGGCCGTGGGCGTTCTGCGCCACGTCGATGACCGCGTCGAGCGCCCCGGCGACCAGCAGCGCGCCGGCGAGCGCCGCCCAGCTGGGCGCGACGGACACCCCGAACAGCGCGATGCCGAGCAGGACCAGGCCCCAGGTCGCCACGCGGGCCGAGGTGAACCGGCGGATCAGCGGTGCCGAGCCCAGGGCCGCCAGCAGCGCGCCCAGCGGCATCGCCGCCAGTGCCGCGCCGAGGGCCGCGTTGCTCAGTCCGAGGTCGGCCTTGATGTCGGGCAGCCGCGGGACGAGGTTGGCGAAGAAGACGGCGTTGAGGAAGAAGCAGGCGGTGACGGCCAGCCGCGCCGAGCGCAGCTGTGCGGGGACCGGGGCGAGGGCGGACGGCATGGGTGGGAGTCCTGTCGGGAGTCGAGGGGTCAGGCGCGGACGACCTGGACGCCGGCGGCCTGCAGCTGCGCCACGGCGTCCTCGGGGGCGTCGGTGTCGGTGACGACGGTGTCGACGGCGGTCACGGGGCAGACGACCACGAGCGCGGTCCGGGCGAGCTTGGCGGCCTCGGCCACGAGGACCACCCGGTTGGCCGACGCGACGGCGGCGCGCTTCACCGCCGCGTCCTGCAGGTCGTGGGCCGTGACGCCGTCGCGGGCGGACAGGCCGCAGCAGGTGAGGACGACGGTGTCGAACCGCAGCGCGGCCAGGCTCGCCTCGGTCATGGGTCCGACGAGGGTGCCCTCGCCGAACCGCGCCGTGCCGCCGGGTACCAGCAGGGTGGTCGCCGGGTCCGCCGCGAGGGGCGGGATGGCGTGCAGCGACAGGGGCATCACCGTCAGCCGGCGGCCGGCGATCGCCTGGGCGACCGCCACGCCGGTGGTGCCGCTGTCCACGACCACCGCCTCGCCGTCGTGCAGCAGTCCGGCCACCGTGGCGGCCATGCGGCGCTTGGCGTCGGAGGCCTCGAGTTCCCGCAGGGCGAACGGCAGCTCGTCACCCCGCTTGAGCAGGCTGACCGCGCCACCGCGGACCCGGCGGAGGACGCCCTCGTCGGCGAGGCCGTCGAGATCGCGGCGGATCGTCATCTCCGACGTCCCGAGCTCAGCGGCGAGCTCGGCCACGTCGACCCGTCCGCTGGCCCGGAGGCGGGTCAGGATGCTCGTCTGCCGGGCTGCGCTGTCCACGCGATCACCGTACAGCAAGGCTGTTCGTACGAACTTCGGATGTGTTCGCAGGGGAGCAGGGCAGGATGCCGGCATGCCCCGGCTGCTCGTCGTCCATCACACGCCCTCGCCCAACCTGCAGACGGTGCTGGAGGCGGTGAAGGAGGGCGTGGCCATGGTCGAGGAGGTCGAGCTCGTACTGCGGCCGGCACTCTCCGCCGGGGCCGCAGACATGCTCGCCGCCGACGGCGTCCTGCTCGGCACGCCGGCCAACATCGGCTACATGTCCGGCGCTCTGAAGCACTTCTTCGACACCGTCTACTACCCGTGCCTCGACGCCACCGTCGGGCTGCCGTTCGGCGTCTACGTGCACGGCGGCGACGACACCGCCGGCGCCCTCGCCGCGATCGCGAGGATCACCGGTGCGATGCGCTGGCAGCAGGTCGCCGCCCCGCTGAGCCTCACCGGCCCGCCGACGCCGGCCGACCTCGAGGCGGCCCGGGAGCTCGCCGCGACGGTGGCCGTCAGCCTGTAGCGCCCGGCCACGACGTCGTGGCCTGCAGGACCGCCTCGGTGAGCGCTCGGGTGCGCAGCGCGGTGACCTCCTGGTACTCCGGGTCGGCGACCATCCGGCTGAACGCCTCGCGCGACGGGTAGCGCACCAGCAGCACGGCGTCCCATGCCTGGCCGTCCTCGGCCACCAGCGCCGTCGACCCGTCGCCGGCGTACAGCACCTCGCCGCCGTAGCGGGGGAGGAACGTGCTGCTCAGCGCCTCCGCGTACCGCGCGTAGAGCTCGCGCCCGCCCTCGGCGAAGCGCAGCAGGTTGAGCATCACCACCGGCCCGCCCGGGTCCTCCTGCAGGTAGCGCTTCAGGTCGGCACCGCGGGGGTCGATCGCCATGGCGGCACGCTACCGGGGCGCCGACGGGGGTGTGGCGAGGAGGGCGAGCGGTTATGAGGGGCACCACCGTCGAGGGAGGACCGCCGTGGCCGAGGGCAGTCGCGTCCGTGCCCTCCTCCCTGCCGCCGGGCGGGGGGTGCTCGCTGGGCTCGCCGGTGTCGCGGTCATGACGGCGGTGGAGAAGGTCGAGCAGGCGGTCACCCGGCGGCCCGATTCGTACGTCCCGGCGCGCACCTTGCTGACCCTGCTGGGGCGGCACCCGGGTGACGACGACCGGCCACCGGCCTGGAACCACGCGATGCACTGGGGCACGGGCGCGACGCTGGGCGCCCTCCGGGGCGTGTGGGCCGCCGTCGGGCTCCGCGGCGCGCAGGCACACGTCGCGCACACCGTCGTCCGGCTGGCCACAGACCAGACGCTCGAGAACGCCAGCGGGGTCGGCGCGCCACCCGCGACGTGGCCGCGGGACGAGCTCGTGGTCGACGTCCTGCACAAGGCGATCTACTCGGTCGTCACCGGCCTGGTCGCCGAGCGCCTCGTCGAGCCCCGCCTCCAGTCGCGCCGCGGACGCACCAGCCACTGACCGGCGCGCCCGCCGTGGCGACCCACTCCGTGCGACCGGCGAAACCGGTTGAGCCCGTCCGGACACTGGGGTCGTGCGACTGACGTTCACCCGGATGGCCGACCGCCGGCCCGTGGAGACCCTCGTCGAGCGGGACGACGGGGTGGTCTTCCTCATGCGCGGCGCCGGGGGCGGTGCCGACCTGCCGCACGACCTCGTGCACGTCCTGGTGGAGGAGTCGCTCGGGATCGACGACGGCATCTGGGGTTGCGTCGCCGACGGCGTGGTCTGGGGCTCGATGCGGCACGTCTCCGGGCGCCAGCCGCCGCACGCAGCGGACCGGTCGGCGCAGCTGAAGAAGCAGCGGAACGCGGCGATCCAGCACGCCGAGGCGGTCGCCGACCTGGTGTCCCGCCTGGCCCGAGGTGCCGAGGTGCTCCCCGGCCAGGTGGCGTCGTCCGGGCTGGCGCCCGCGCGGGCCGAGGAGGCCGTCGCGGCGCTCCGCGCGGCGGCCCGGCGATGGCGGGAGCTCCCGCCGGGCGGGACCTGGGTCGTGGAGTGGCCCGCGCCGTCCCCGGGCCCGAGGCGCCGCCGGGCCGGCTGACGCGAGACCCGTCACGTCCGCGTGCCCGCTGGTCAGGTGCGTGTCACGCTCGTCGGGTGACACGGGTGGGGCTGGTGCTGGGCGGCGGCGGCGTGGTGGGGCAGGCCTACCACTCGGGCGTGCTGGCCGTCCTGCAGAACGACTTTGGCTTCGACGCCCGCCGCGCGGACGTCGTCGTGGGCACCTCCGCGGGCTCCATCACCGGCACGCTCCTGCGGCTGGGCGTCTCGGCCGAGGACCTGGCGGCGTGGACGGTGAAGGCCCCGCTCTCCGGGGACGACGACGTGCTGCGCCAGATGGCCCAGGCGACCGTGCCCGAGCTGGCCCCGCTCCGGCCCCTGGAGCTGCTCCGCCGTCCGCTGCGCCTGCCCGGACGGCACATGGTGGTGCGGGCGCTCTCCCGCCCGATGCAGTTCCGGCCGGTGGCGGCCGGCCTGTCGCTCATGGCCCCGGGCCGGCACGACATCCTCGAGCAGCTGTCGGCCCTGCGGGAGCTCGAACGGCCCGAGTGGCCGCGTCCCGACCTGTGGATCTGCGCCGTCCGCCGGCGGGACGGCCGCCGCGTCGTCTTCGGGCGTCCGGGGGCGCCGGAGGCGCCGATCCACCTGGCGATCGGCGCGTCCTGCGCCGTGCCCGGCTACTTCGCCCCCGTGCAGATCGGGCGGCACAGCTACATCGACGGCGGGGTCCACTCCGGCACCAACGCGGCCGTGCTGCGCGGCCAGCGGCTGGACATCGCCATCGTCATCGCCCCGATGAGCGGCCCGGCCGGCTGGCGGCCGGGCGTGTTCCCGTCCGTGCGGCGCTACTCCGACCGGCTGCTGCGCCGGGAGGTGCGGGCGCTGGAGGCCGAGGGGGTCCGCACCGTCGTCTTCGCCCCGGGACCGGAGGAGCAGCAGGCCATGGGCACGGACATGATGTCGCGCGAGCGGCTCGACGAGGTCATCCAGCGGTCGTTCCTGACCGCCGGAGCCGTCGCGGGCCGCTCGGACGTCGCCGGGCTGCTCCGGCGGGCCGCCGACGCCTCGGGGGCGTGACGGTCAGCCGTTGAGCTCGAGCGCCTGCATCGTGTCGGCGCGCACCTCGGCGAGCAGGGCCGGCTCCTCCGACAGCCGGTGGCCGTAGGAGGGGATGACCTCCTGCAGCTTCGGCCGCCAGGCGTCGACCCGCTCGGGGAAGCAGCGCTCGAGCAGGGTGAGCATGGCCGACACCGCGGTCGACGCACCCGGCGAGGCGCCCAGCAGGCCGGCGATCGTGCCGTCGGCGCCCACGATCAGCTCGGTGCCGAACTGCAGCATGCCCTTGCCGGTCGCCGGGTCGCGCTTGATCACCTGCACGCGCTGACCGGCGGTGATCATCTCCCAGTCGTGCTGCTCGGCCTCCGGCACGAAGGCCTGGAGCGTCGTGTGCCGCGCCGACCGCGACTGGAGCAGCTCGCCGATCAGGTAGCGGGTCAGCGCCAGCTCGGTGCGGGCCACGCCCAGCATCGACCCCAGGTTGTTCGGGCGGACCGAACGCGGCAGGTCGAACATCGAGCCGGCCTTGAGGAACTTGGGCGAGAAGCCGGCGTACGGGCCGAACAGCAGCGAGTGGTCGCCGTCGATCAGCCGCAGGTCCAGGTGCGGCACCGACATCGGCGGCGCGCCGACGGCGGCCTGCCCGTAGACCTTGGCCTGGTGCCGGCCGACGAGCTCGGCGGACGTGGTGCGCAGGAACTGCCCGCTGACCGGGAAGCCGCCGAAGCCGCGGATCTCGGGGATGCCCGCACCCTGGAGCAGCGGCAGCGCGCCGCCGCCGGCACCCACGAAGACGAACCGGGTGCGCACGACCCGGCGCTCACCGGTGACGGTGTCCCGGACCGTGACGATCCAGCGGCCGTCGGTGTCGCGCTCGAGCTTCTGCACCCGCTGGTTGCAGTGCACCGCGACGTTGCGGTCGGCGACGTCGTCCAGCATCAGCCGGGTGAGGGCACCGAAGTTGACGTCGGTGCCGGCCGCCGAGCGGGTCGCGGCGACGGTCTGCCCCGGGTCGCGGCCGGCCATCATCAGCGGCAGCCACCGGGCCAGCTCGTCCCGGTCCTCGGTGTACTCGAGGCCTTCGAAGAGGGGCTGCGCGGAGAGGGCCTCGTGGCGGGCGCGCATGTAGGAGCGGCCGGCCTCGCCGGTGACGAAGCTCAGGTGCGGGACCGGGGTGATGAAGTCTTTGGGCGAGCCGGTCATGCCGCCGCGCACCAGGGAGGCCCAGAACTGGCGGGACACCTGGAACTGCTCGTTGATCGTGACGGCCTTGGCGGGGTCGACGCGGCCGTCGGGGCCGGCGGGCGTGTAGTTCAGCTCGCAGAGGGCGGCGTGGCCGGTGCCGGCGTTGTTCCAGGGGCCGGAGCTCTCCTGGGCGACCTCGCTGCCGGACTCGAAGACCGTGACGCTCCACTCGGGCGCGACGACGTCGAGCAGCTCGGCCAGCGTGGCGCTCATGATGCCGCCGCCGACGAGGACCACGTCGGGGTTCGCGCTGTCGGGTACTACGCCTGGCTCGGAGCTCACGTCTGCCTCTCACGCCGTCCACGGGTGTGCGCCTTCGGCGCGGTCCTTACGATCGTCGGCCGAAACCGGCCGTTACATGCACTTCCGGAGGTGTGAGGAATCTCCGGCGGGTGAGCTTCGTCATACATCCGGCACGCGGGCGGCCGTTTCCGCCGGTCGGTGGCGGGGGACCGGACCGGGTCCGGCCCCGGCCCCTCACCCCTCCGGGGGTCCCCTCAGGCCAGCGGGGTGCCGTCGACGTAGGTCCAGCGGCCGTCCTCCCGCACGAAGCGGCTGAGCTCGTGCTGGACGCCGGCCCGTCGACCGACGACGGAGTGGGCCCGGAACTCGACCGTGCCGTGGGCCTCGAACAGCGTCCCGCCGGTCGTCGCGAGGACCTCCAGCCCCGTCCAGCGGACGTCGGGGTCCAGTTCCAGCGCGGCCGGACGGGTCGTCGGGTGCCACGTGGCGAGCAGGTAGCCCGCGTCGCCGACGGCGAAGGCGCTGTACCGGGAGCGCATCAGGCGCTCGGCCGTCGCCGCCGCGCTCGTCCCGTCGTGCAGGGGACCGCAGCACTCGGCCAGCGACAGGCCCGCTCCGCAGGGGCAGCGACGGGACGGCACCGGCCCAGTGTTCCGGACGTCAGCCGAGCGAGGCGATCAGCTCGCGGCAGGCCTGCTCGCACCGGCGGCACGCCTCGGCGCAGACCCGGCAGTGCTCGTGCATCGAGGCGTGGCTCGCGCACTCGTCGCCGCAGGCCTTGCAGGCGGCGGCGCAGGCCTCGAGGACCGCGCGGGTGAGGTTGGCGTCGTAGCCGGTGTGCCGGGAGAGCACCCGGCCGGTCGCCTCGCACACGTCGGCGCAGTCGGCGTTGGTCCGGATGCACGTGGTGAGCTCCGCGACCATGTCCTCGCTCAGGCAGGCGTCGGCGCAGGCGGTGCAGGCCTGGGCGCACTCGACGCACGCCTCGATGCAGGCGCGCAGCTTCTCCCGGTCCACGCCCCCCAGGTCCTTCGGGTACGTCCGCAGCATCTCGGCAACCACCGACATGGTTCCTCCTCGTGGGCCTCCGGCACCGGCGGGCGTCCCCCGCCGGAGGGAACCGGCTCTCCGGGCCTACCCACGGCCCGGGCCGGTGGGAAACCCGGATCTCCATGACGAACAGGTGACGCCAGGTGCCGCCGACGTGTCCCGCCGGCCCGGGTGGGGCAGTGCCCCCGGCAGCCGACGTGGGAGGTGTCATGCCCAGGACAGACCGGATCGCCGAGCCGTGGGGGGCCAGGACGCCCTACGGGCCGGGGGAGACCTGGCCGACGCGGGTGGACAGCTACCTCGCCGACGGCCTGGGCGAGGACGACGTCGACCGCTGGGTGCAGTCCGCGACGATCCTGCACAGCAACGGCGACGGCCTGGACATCGCGGTGAAGGACGGGCGGATCGTCGGGGTCCGCGGCCGCGCCGTCGACCGGGTCAACCACGGGCGGCTCGGGCCCAAGGACCTGTTCGGCTGGCAGGCGAACCACTCGCCCGACCGGCTCACCAGGCCGCTGATCCGGCGGGACGGCGAGCTGGTCGAGACCGACTGGGACACCGCGATGGAGGCCGTCGCCGGCCGCTGCCGGGAGCTGCTCGAGGAGCAGGGGCCCAGCGCGATCAGCTTCTACACCACCGGCCAGCTGTTCCTCGAGGAGTACTACACGCTCGGCCTCATCGCGCACGGCGGCATCGGCACCAACCACGTCGACGGCAACACCCGGCTGTGCACCGCCACGGCCGCCGCCGCGCTCAAGGAGACCTTCGCGTCCGACGGCCAGCCGGGCAGCTACACCGACATCGACCACGCCGACGTCATCGCGCTCTACGGCCACAACATGGCCGAGACGCAGTCGGTGCTGTGGACGCGGGTGCTGGACCGGCTGGCCGGGCCGAACCCGCCGAAGATCATCTGCGTCGATCCGCGCCGGACCCCCGTGGCCCGCGCCGCCACCGTGCACCTGGCCCCGCGCCCCGGCACCAACGTGATGCTGATGAACGCGCTGATCCACGAGATCATCGCCAACGGGTGGATCGACCGCGGGTACATCGACGCGCACACGGTCGGCTTCGACGAGCTCGAGAAGCAGACGAAGGGGTACACGCCCGAGGTCGCCGCCGAGGTCTGCGACGTCCCGGCCGAGCAGATCCGCGAGGCCGCCCGGATCATCGGCACCGCGGAGCGGTTGCTGTCGACGGTGCTCCAGGGCTTCTACCAGTCGCACCAGGCGACGGCCGCCGCGGTCAGCGTCAACAACATCAACGTCATCCGCGGCATGCTGGGCAGGCCGGGCTGCGGGATCCTGCAGATGAACGGGCAGCCCACCGCCCAGAACACCCGCGAGGCCGGGGCCGACGGCGACCTGCCGGCGTTCCGCAACTGGTCCAACGACAGCCACATCCAGGACCTGGCGGGGGTCTGGAACGTCGACCCGATGCGGATCCCGCACTACTCGCCGCCGACGCACATCATGCAGCAACTGCGGTACATCGAGGAGGGCTCGATCCGCTTCATGTACGTGACGGCGACCAACCCCGCGGTCTCGCTGCCCGAGCTGCGGCGGATCCGGTCGATCCTGTCGCAGGACCGGCTGTTCCTCGTCGTCCAGGACATCTTCCTGTCCGAGACGGCGCAGCTGGCCGACGTCGTCCTCCCCGCCGCGACGTGGGGGGAGAAGACGGGCACGTTCACCAACGTCGACCGCACGGTCCACCTGTCGGAGAAGGCCGTCGACCCGCCGGGGGAGGCCCGGCCCGACCTCGACATCCTGATCGACTTCGCCCGACGGCTGGACCTGCGGGACCGGGACGGTGCGCCGCTGGTGAAGTGGTCGGACCCCGAGGGTGCGTTCGAGGGCTGGAAGGAGTGCAGCCGTGGCCGGCC
This sequence comes from Bacillus sp. AZ43, assembly GCA_004570425.1. Taxonomy (GTDB): domain Bacteria; phylum Actinomycetota; class Actinomycetes; order Mycobacteriales; family Geodermatophilaceae; genus Blastococcus_B. The sequence continues at coordinate 91,099 of SPQJ01000005.1, read as the reverse complement.
CTGCGACTACACCGGCCTGACCTACGACAAGCTCCGTGGCGGCAGCGGCATCCAGTGGCCGTGCACCGAGGAGCACCCCGAGGGCACCGAGCACATCTACGTCGACGGGCAGTTCTGGGCGCACCCGGACTACTGCGAGAGCTACGGCCGGGACATGGTCACCGGCGCCCCGGTCGAGGAGACCGAGTACAAGGCGCTCAACCCGACCGGCCGCGCCGTGCTCAAGGCGGCCGAGTACCTGGCCCCGCACGAGCTGCCCAGCGAGGACTTCCCGTTCCAGCTGATCACCGGCCGCACGCTCTACCACTTCCACACCCGCACCAAGACCGCCCGCGCGCCCCAGCTCCAGCGGGCCGCCCCCGAGGTGTGGGTCGAGATGGCGGCGAGCGACGCCGCCGACCGCGACCTCGCCGAGGGCGACCTGCTGGAGGTGACGACGCCCCGCGGCCGGGTGCGTGCCCGCCTCCGCATCAGCGGCATCCGCCCGGGCGTGCTGTTCCTGCCGTTCCACTACGGCTACTGGGACACCGATGCCGACGGCCGGGCCGCCAACGAGCTGACGCTCACCGACTGGGACCCGGTCTCCAAGCAGCCCATCTTCAAGACGGCCGCGGCGCGGGTGACCCGGCTCGAGGTCGGTGGCGGCGTGCCCGCGCCGGCCCCCACGACGACCGGGTCCGCGCCGGTCGGGGACGGCGTCCCACCCACGACGGGCGGCGACGACGCCCTCGCCGAGGAACTGGTCGGAGGCACCCCGTGAAGCTCGACATGGCGATCGAGGAGCTGCACCGCTCGGAGAACCACCTGGTCACGGTGCTGACGTCGATGTCGGACCGGCACAAGACCGACCACGAGGTCTTCTACGTGTGCCGGGACATGGCGAAGTGGTCGAGGGAGCACGTCGCCGACCTCGCCACCATCGGGCGGGACTTCGGTCTCGACCTGGACCCGGAGGCCCGCGACGACCCGGGCCCGCTGGCCGCCGCACGGCAGAAGGCGGCCGAGCTCCTGGGCCGGCGGTCGGCACCGGGCCTGCTGCTGCTGGCCGACCTGCGCCACCTCTACCGGGAGGCCGCCGGTACCTCGGTGGACTGGGAGCTGCTCGCGCAGGGCGCGCAGGGCGCCAAGGAGCGGGAGCTGCTCGCCCTCGCCGAGCGTTGCCATCCGCAGTCCCTCCGCCAGACCCGGTGGGCCAACGCCTACCTCAAGGTGACGTCCCCCCAGGTGCTCGCCTCGTGAGCGATCGAGAGTCCCGGGTCGTGCTGCGCCCGCTCGCGACGCCGCTGCCGCTGGGCTTCCTGGCACTGGCGCTCTCGACCACCGTGTTCGCGGCGCTCCAGCTCGGCTGGATCCCGCCCGAGCAGGGCCGGGTGGCCGGGCTGACGGCGCTCGCGGCGACCGTGCCGCTGCAGCTGCTGGCCTCCGTCATGGGCTTCCTCGCCCGCGACCCGGTCGCCGCCACGGGGATGGGCCTGCTGGCCGGCACCTGGGGCGTCGTCGCGCTCACCACGCTGACCTCCCCGCCGGGCGCGACCAGCGCCGGGCTCGGCGTGCTGCTGGTCACCGCGGGGATCGGGATGGCCGTCCCGGCCGTCTCGGGGCTGGCCAAGCTCGTGCCGGCCGCGGTGATGGCGCTGGCCGGGGTCCGCTTCGCCGTCACCGGCATCCACCACCTGCAGGCCTCCGCGACGTGGCAGACCGCCGCCGGCTGGGTCGGCCTGGCGCTCGCCGTCCTCGCCCTCTACGCGGCGCTGGCGCTGGAGCTGGAGGGCTCGCACGGCCGCACCGTGGTGCCCCTCGGGCGGCCGGGCCGGGCGGAGGTCGCGGACGAGCCCGGCGTGCGGTCCCAGCTGTGACGCCCGGCCGCGGGGAGCCGGACTGGGTCAGGGACGTCATCTGGTGGCACGTCTACCCGCTGGGCTTCGTCGGCGCCGAGCGGGCGGCGGCTCCCGACCAGCCGGTGCTCCACCGGCTCGGCCACCTGACCGCCTGGCTCGACCACGCCGTCGAGCTGGGGGCGTCCGGGCTGGCCCTCGGGCCGGTGTTCGCGTCGGAGACGCACGGTTACGACACTACCGACCACCTGCGGGTCGACCCGCGGCTGGGCGACGACGCCGACCTCGACGCGCTGATCGCCGCCTGCCGGGCGCGCGGGCTGCGGGTCCTCCTCGACGGGGTGTTCAACCACGTCGGCCGCGGCCACCCCGCCTTCCGCGCGGTCCTGGAGCGGGGTTCGTCCGCGCCCACCGCCGGCTGGTTCCGGCTGCGGTGGCCCGGAGGTCACGGGGAGCCCGGGACGGAACCGGACTACGACGACTTCGAGGGGCACGGCTCCCTGGTCGCGCTGAACCATGCCGAGCCGGCGGTCGCCGACCACGTCGTCGAGGTCATGACGCACTGGCTCGACCGCGGCGTCGACGGCTGGCGGCTCGACGCGGCGTACGCCGTCCCGACGTCGTTCTGGGCGGATGTCGCCGACCGGGTGCGCGAGCGGCACCCCGACGCCTACCTCATGGGCGAGGTCATCCACGGCGACTACCCGCGCTTCGTCGCCGAGGCGCGCGTCGACGCGGTCACCCAGTACGAGCTGTGGAAGGCGGTCTGGAGCTCGCTCAACGACGCCAACTTCTTCGAGCTCGACGCGGCGCTCACCCGGCACGCCGGCTTCCTCGACTCCTTCGTCCCCTACACGTTCCTCGGCAACCACGACGTCACCCGCATCGCCAGCCGGCTCGCCGACGAGCGGCACCTCGCCCACGCCCTCGTCGTGCTGCTGACCACCGGCGGCACGCCGGCGGTCTACGCGGGCGACGAGCACGCCTTCCGCGGCGTCAAGGAGGACCGGGCCGGCGGCGACGACGCCGTCCGGCCCGCGTTCCCCGCCTCGCCCGCCGGGTTGTCCCCGCTGGGGCGGGATGCCTTCGCCCTGCACCAGGAGCTGATCGGCGTCCGGCGGCGCCACCGCTGGCTGCACGAGGCGCGGACCCGCACCCTCCACCTGACCAACCAGCAGCTGGCCTACGAGGCGGTCGGCGACGGCGGACGGCTGGTCGTCGCCCTCTCGGTGGCCGACCGGCCGGCGCGCGTCCCGGTCCCGGGCGGGGCGGTGCTCGCCGGCGACGCGCGGGCGGTGGAGGGCGGGCTCGAGCTGCCCGCCCACGGCTGGGCAGTCCTGGCGGGCTGACGGTGCCGGACAAGCCGCTGCCCGACGTGATCGCGCCCGACCTGGACGTGCTCTTCTGCGGGATCAACCCGTCGCTGATGTCCGCCGAGCGGGGCCACCACTTCGCCCGGCCCGGCAACCGGTTCTGGCCGGCCATCCACCGGGCCGGCCTCACCCCGCGGCTGTTCACGCCGGACGAGGACCGGGAGCTGCCGCGCCACGGGCTCGGCATCACCAACGTGGTCGACCGGCCGACGCGCACCGCCGCCGAGCTGACCCCCGACGCGCTGCGGGCGGGCGCAGCGGCCCTCGCCGAGCTGGTCGCCGCGTACCGGCCGCGGGTGCTGGCCGTCCTCGGCATCACCGCCTGGCGGGTCGGCTTCGACCGGCCGAAGGCGGTGACGGGCCGCCAGCCCGAGCGGATCGGCGGAGCGGAGACGTGGGCGGTGCCCAACCCCAGCGGGCTCAACGCGCACGTCCAGGTGCCCGACCTCGCCCGCATCTACCGGCAGCTCCGCCCGGCCTCGGCGGACTGAGCCGGACGCCGGCCGGGTACCGCCGCCCCATGGATGCGATGGCGGTCGGCAGGGCAGGGCTCCAGGGCTGGCGCGCGAAGGTCGCCGACGCCGTCGCCGGGCCGGCGGCCCGCCGGACGGGGCTGACCGACGACCAGGTGCGCTCCGCCGTGGGGTTGCTGTTCCTCGTGCTCTCCGTCGTCTACGTCGTCGGCGCGGCCAGGCGCCTGGCGGCGGGGCGCTGAGCCCGGGACCGGGGGACCGCGTGGACGACGGGCCCCGCGAGGGGCGCCTCCGTCTCGGCGACGGCCGGACGCTGGCCTACGCCGAGCACGGCGATCCGGAGGGGTGGCCGGTCCTCGGCTGCCACGGGTCGCCGAGCTCCCGTCTGGAGCGGCACGTCGAGGACCCCGCGGCGTACCGCCGGTGGGGCGTGCGGTTCGTCGTCCCCGACCGGCCCGGCTTCGGCCGCTCGGATCCGCAGCCCGGCCGGCGGGTCGTGGACTGGCCCGCCGACGTCGGGGCGCTGCTCGACCACCTCGGCATCGACCGGTTCGCCGTCCTCAGCCTCTCCGGCGGCGCGGCCTACGCGCTGGCCTGCGCGCACGCCTTCGGGGAGCGGGTGCGCACCGTCGGCGTGCTGGGCGGCGCACCGCCCCCCGACGTGCCCTGGCCGTGGCCGCGGTGGATCCCGGAACGGGCGCGGGCGGCGATGCACCGCCCCTCCCGGGCGTCGGCCCTGCTCCGGCCGGCCTTCGCGCCCCTGGCGGTCCGCCCCGCGTGGATCCCGCGCTACCTCCAGGTGCGGCTGAACCCAGCCGACCGCCGGGTGATCGGCCGCCCGGCGGTGCACGACGTCCTGGCCACGACCTTCACCGAGGGGTTGCGCAACGGCTCCGCCGCGCTGGCGGAGGACCGCGCCCTGCTCTTCCGGCCGTGGGGCTTCCCGCTGGCCTCGGTGCGCCAGCGCGTCCACCTCTGGCACGGCACCCAGGACTGGCAGGTGCCGGTGGCCCTCGGGCAGGTGCTCAGCGCGATGCTGCCCGACTGCTCGGCGCACTGGTTCGCCGGTGAGGGGCACTTCCTCGTGTTCGACCACGCGGAGCAGGTGTACGCCGCCCTCCGGCCCTGACGCGGACCACGCCAGGGCCGGAGCGGCGTCCGGTCAGGTGGACGAGCGCGACCTCGCCCCGGCGGGCATCCCGTCGTCGGTGGTCGCGTCGTCGGCGACGGTGTTGTCGGCGAACGCGGTGGCGCCGCCCTCCGAGGCCGATCGCTGCGCCGGCGGCAGGGGCGGCCCGGCCGGCAGGGCCGCCGGGTCCGCCCGCCCCCATTCGGTCTCGACGTCGCTGATGAGCGCCTCCAGGTAGGAGCGCAGCTGGACGCGGACGGCCTGGCCGAACGCCTTGAGGTAGGCCACCTGCTCCTCGAGCTCCTCCACGCTGCGTCCCGGTGCGTCGGCGTCGGCCGGCGCGGGACCGGTCATCCGGGCGGCCGCCTCCTGGGCGGCCTGGATGATCGCGCCGGCGTTCTCCCGGGCGCGGCGGACGGCCTCCTCGTACTCGGCCCTCGCCTCGCTGGTCACCTGCCGGCTGAACTCCTCCGCCTCGGCGACGTAGTTGTCCGCCGTCTGCTGGGCGCTGGCCAGGATCCGGACGGCCTGCTCGCTCGGGGGTTCGGGCGCCGTCGTCCCCTCCACCTGGGCCTGCAGGGCCCGGACCTGGTTCCGCAGCTCAGCCTTCTCGGCGATGTGCCGGCCGAGCTCCTCGGCCACCCGGTGCAGCACCCGGTCGACCTCGGTGTCCACGTAGCCCGGGCGCAGCATGGAGGCGCGGGTGAACCGCAGGTTCTGCAGGTCGGCGGGGGTGAGTCCCCGTTCCTCGTTCCCGGACCCGTTCTGGACGCTGCTCATTCGGTCACCTCTCCGTCGACACTGGGCCCCGGTCGGCTCGGGGCGAAGACCTCGCTGGACATGCGGTGCGGCGGGACTCCGTGCTGCGCGAGCCGGCCGACGGTGTCGTCGACCATCGGGGCCGGCCCGGCCACGTACACCTCGCGGCTGACCCAGGGCCCGTGCCGCAGGACGACGTCGGCGATCTCGCCCTGCTCGAGCGACGACGCCGGGTCGTCGGAGACGGCGAGCGTGACCGACAGCCAGGGGTGCTCGGCCGCCAGCTGCTGCAGGGACGCCCGGTCGTAGACCTGGTCCTCCGTGCGGAACCCGGCGAACAGGTCCACCCGGCGGGGCGGGCCCTGGCTCGCGACCTGGTCGACCAGCGCCTTGAGCGGGGCCAGGCCCATGCCACCCGCGACCAGGAGCAGGTCGCGATCGGACTCGCCGTCCAGCGCCAGGTGCCCCACGGGCGGCCCGAGCCGGAGGACGTCGCCGACGCCCACGCGGCGCACCAGGGCCGAGCTCACCGGGCCGCCGTCGCGAGCCTTGACGTGCAGCTCGATGACGCCGTCGGGGTGCGGGGCGTTGGCGGGGGAGTAGTAGCGCCACAGCTTCGGGCGCAGGTCGGTCTCCAGGGACAGCGACTGCCCGGGCAGGTACTCGTAGCGGGTCCTCGGGCGGATCCGGAGCACCGCCACGTCGAGCGTGCGGCGTTCGTGGGCCAGGACGTCGGCGTCCCACCACGCCGGTTGGTCCTCGGCCTCCTCGGCGGCCTGGATCATCACGGTGGCGACGACGTCGTAGGCCTCCGACCAGCTCTTGGCGAGCTCCGGGTTCCACTCCTCGTCGAAGTGCTCGAGCGTGGCGAGCAGGCTCGCGCCCACCGCCGGGTAGTGGGCGGCCACCGTCCCGAACTTCCGGTGGTCGCGGCCCAGCTGCTGCAGGATCGGCACCAGGGCGTCCAGGTCGTCGACGCGGGCGACCACCTCGCCCAGCGCGGCGAACAACCGGTCGCGCTGGTGGGCCATCGACACCGGGAACAGCTGCCTGGTCTCGGGATGGGTCAGGAACAGGTGGGAGTAGAAGTACAGCGGGGCCTCGTCGCCGGTCGCCGCGGCCTTGGCGAAGTTGGCCCGCATCGCGGGGATGTCCACGCGCGCCTCCTCGGGCAGGGGTCGGTCGGTGGCGGCGTCAGGCGCCGTGCCTGCCGCCCTCGCCGGCGCCGGGCGTGTCCTCGGTGGCGAGGTCGGCCTGCCACAGGTCGGGGCCGAACACCTCGTACTGGATGTCGCGGGCCGGCACGCCCCGCTCGATGAGCGCGCTGCGGACGGCCTGCATGAACGGCAGCGGCCCGCAGAGGTAGTAGCCGGCGTCGTCGGGCAGCTTGACGTCGTCGAGGTCCATGACCCCGGCGTGCACCTCGACCGGCAGCGCTGTCTGCGCCCCGCGCTCGTACCAGACGTGCGCCGAGCCACCCGTGAGCGTGCCCAGGTCGTCGAGCACCTGGTGCCGCAGCGCGAAGGAGGACTCGTCGACGTCGGCGTGCAGGAGGGTGATCGGCAGGTGCGACCCGGCCGCGGCCAGGTGGGAGAGCATGCCGGCCATCGGCGTGATCCCGATGCCGGCGCTGGCGAACACCACCGGGCGCCCCGAGTCGTCGAGGACGACGTCGCCGAACGGCAGCGACATGGTCAGCCGGTCGCCGACCCGCACCCGGTCGCAGAGGAGGTTGGACACCTCGCCGTCGGGCTTGCCGCCGCCGCGGACCCGCTTGACGGAGAACTGGCGGTGCTCGCCGTCGTCGGCCCTCGTCAGGCTGTACTGCCGCGGCTGCCGGACGCCGTCGGGCATCGGTACCTGCACCGTCACGTACTGGCCGGGCAGCGAGGTCTTCACCAGCCGGTCGTCGATCTTCCGCATCCGGAAGGTGACGACGTCGGGTGTCTCGTCCACCTTCTCGGCCACCTCCCACTCGCGCCAGACCGTGTCGGGACGGACCCCGCGGGCGCTGTAGAGGCCGCGCTCCTGGTTGATCAGCGCGTAGGCCATCAGCCAGTAGACCTCGTCCCAGGCGGCCGCCACCTCGGGCGTCACGGCGTCGCCGAGCACGTCGGCGATGGCCCAGAACAGGTTGTCGTGGACGACGTCGTACTGCGCCGGTGTGATGCCCAGCGACGCGTGCTTGTGGGCGATGCGCGAGAGCAGGTGCTCGGGCAGCTGCTCGGGGACCTTCACCAGCGAGCTCGCGAACACCGCCACCGATCCGGCCAGCGCCAGCTGCTGGGTCTTCTCGGCCTGGTTGCCCCGGTTGAACACCCCGTCCAGGAGCTCGGGGTGCTCACCGAACAGGTGCGCGTAGAACCGGGTCGCGATCTCCTCGATGTTGTCGGCCACCACCGGAAGGGTCGCCTCGATCACGGGACGGGATCGGTCGGAAAGCACGTGTCCTCCTCTGCCAGTCGACTAGCCCCCCGCTGGCGCGGTCACGTTCCGCTCTTCGCCCGCTACCCATTCGGCCGGATCTGAGGCGTGCGATTTCCGCCGGGCGTGTCGCGGGCCGTGCACGGACGCGCGAGGCTGGGGCCGTGACAGGAGTCCGCGGAGCGTTGCCGAACCTGGTGATCGTGGGGGCGATGAAGTGCGGCACCACGACGCTGCACTCGGCCCTCGACCTGCACCCCCAGGTGTCCATGTCGCAGCCCAAGGAGCTGAACTTCTTCGTCGGCACCGACGACGCCGGGTCGTCCTGGGCGGCCGGCACCTGGCACCGGGGCGCCGACTGGTACGCCGCGCAGTTCGACCCGGCGGCGCCGGTGCGGGGCGAGGCGTCGCCGGGCTACACCTCGCCGGCGCACCCCGAGGCGGCCGGGCGCATGGCGGCGCTGATCCCGGGGGCATCGCTGGTCTACGCCGTCCGCGACCCGGTCGAGCGGGCGGTCTCGCAGTACTGGCACCACCGGCGCGAGGGCTCCGAGACGCGGCCGCCGGAGGAGGCCCTGCTCGACCCCGGCAGCCAGTACGTGGCGCGCGGCCGGTACCTCGAGCGGCTCACCCCGTTCCTGACCACCGGCGTCTTCGAGGGGCGCATCCACGTGGTGGCGCAGGAGGACCTGAGGGAGGACCCCCGCGCGACGCTCCGGGGGTTGTTCGCGTTCCTCGGCGTCGACGACACCTGCTGGACCGGCGAGATGGCGGGGCGGCGGAACTCCGCACCCGAGCGCCCCCCGGCGCCGGCGCCCGCCGTCCGCGACCGGCTCCGGGACGAGCTGCGCGACGACGCCGAGCGCCTGCGCGCGTGGGCCGGACGGGACTTCCCCGGCTGGTCCGTCTGACCCGTTACTCGCCCGGATAGGGCGGGACGCTGTCGGCGACCACCGCGCCGCGCTGCCCGGGCGGGCGGTCGGGCCCCACCGTCGAGTCGCGGACGGTCTGCCGCTCGGTCTCGGCGTTGACCACCGCGCCGAGGATCACCAGCACGACGCTGAGCCAGAGCCAGAACATGCTGATCGCCACCCCCGAGAGCGGGCCGTAGGTGGACTCGTAGCTGCCGAAGCTCCGCACGTAGGCGAACAGGACGGCCGACGTCCCCAGCCACAGCACCGTGGTGAGGCCGGCGCCGGGACTGATCCAGCGCCAGCGGGCCTGCTTCCGATCGGGGGCGAAGCGGTAGAGCAAGGCGAGCACCACCGCCATGAGCGTGCCCAGGCCCAGCCAGGTGAGCGCGGGCCCGAGCGCCCGCACCACCGGCGGCCCCCGGTCCACCGCTCCGGACAGCGCGCCCGCCGCCACGAGCACGAGCGCCAGGAGGACGGCGCCGCCGAGCACCAGGAGCAGCGCGAGCCCGGTGCGGCGGAGCAGGCTGCGGGTCTCCGTCTCGTGGTAGGCCAGGGTCAGGGCGTCGACGAGGTAGGTCGCCGCGGTGGTGGCCGTCCAGAGGGCGACGACGAGGCCGGCGAGCCCCCGGACGGTGAGCACCTGGCCGGAGGCGGCGGTGACGGTGGTGAGCTGGTCGGCGACCAGGGGCTCGAGCTCGGGTGGCAGCACTCCGGCGAGGTCCGAGAGCTGCTCGAGGGCCTCGCGCGGGGTGTTCACGGCGCCGTAGACCGAGAGCGCGGTGACCAGCAACGGGGCGATGGACAGGATGGCGAAGAAGGAGATCGCCGCGCTGAGCACCATCAGCCGGTCGTGGAGGACGTGCCCCACCACCCGCCGCAGGATCCGGGCGCTCGCCATGCCGGTGCTGTTCCCTGCAGCGGGCCGGGTCACTCGGCGGCGGCCGGCTCCGCGAGCGCCTCCGGGGCCCCGAAGCGGGCGAGCTGCAGCGCGCTCCCGACGGTCACCACGAACCCGGCCGCCGCCAGCCAGGCGAGCCCCTCGGCCGGCCGGTCGCCGACGGCGAGGCCCAGCAGCGAGCCCACCGCGGCCTCCGTGGCCACCATGGTCGTGGTCACCGCGACGACGGTGCCCCGCTGCAGGGCGAGCGCGCCGGCCACCAGCCCACCGGCTGCCGCGAGCCCGGCGGCCCAGGCGCTGGGATCGCCCAGCACGGCCGGTAGGGCGACCGGCCCGAGGACGCGGGCGGCGAGGGCGAGCAGGCCGAAGCACGTGCCGGCCAGGGCCGCCACGAGCGCCGCGCTCCGGGGGGAGGGCCGCGTGCGGGCGGCCGTCGCCACGAGCGCGAGGAGACCGAGCGCGGCGGCGAGGACCGCCCACCGGACGGCACCGGGAACCGACGCCGGGCCCTGCGGGGTGGCCGCCAGCGCCACGGCGACCAGCCCGGCGGCGACGCCGGCGAGCGCCAGGCGCTCCGACCGCTGCAGCCGGGAGCCCAGCACCACGGTCGCCAGCACGGCGGTCACCCCGAGGCTGGAGGCACGTCCGGCCTGCACGACGAAGAGCGGGAGCGCCCGGATCGCCACCACCGACAGCGCGAACCCGGCGGCCACCAGCAGCAGCCCGCCGAGGTAGCGGGGGTCCAGGGCCAGCCGGCCGAGCAGCCCGGGGAGATCGCTGCGCGCGGACCGGGCGACCGCGGACGCCTGCAGCACGGCCGACGCCCCGTAGCAGAGCGCTGCGCCGGTGATCGCCAGTACGGAGAGCAGCACCCTCGACCTCGTCCTCAGCCATGCCGACCCACCGCCCGGGCGGGCGGCGGGTGTCCATCGCGCACCGACTGGCCCCACGTGTCCCAGCCGTCCGTCGGGTTACGGGTGTTCCTGTACTCGATATCCCGGCGCCCCTACATTGCCGCACGTGACGCAGGCAACAGGCGGGAGGCTCGGCCGAGTCGTCGACCGTCTGCCGCTCTACGCGCTGGCCGCGTTCGCCCTCATGGCCACGGCGACGTCGACGCTCGCCTGGCTGACGTACCGCACCCTTCCGCCCAACGCCTCCCGGCCCTATCTGGACGGCCCGGCGTGGCTGGACGCCTGGTTCCAGGGCGACTCGGGCTGGTACCACCTCATCGCCGACGAGGGCTACTGGTACGTGCCCGGCGAGCAGTCGCCGGTCGCGTTCTTCCCGGCGTACCCGCTGCAGGTCCGGGCGCTCGGCGGGCTGCTGGGCGGCGACCACTCGACCGCCGCGGCCCTGCTGACGCTCCTGTGCGCGGCCGGGGTGCTGGTGCTCTTCGCCGACTGGGCGCGCTCGCGCCTGTCGCCGCGGGCCGCGGTGGTCGCCGTGGCCCTGGCGCTCGTCTATCCCTACAGCCTGTTCCTCTACGGCAGCGGGTACGGCGACGCCTCCTACCTGCTGAGCGTGCTGGGCGCGTTCGCGCTGCTCGAGCGGCGGCACTACGTCCTCGCCGGGCTCGTCGGGGCGGTGGCCACGGCCGGCCGCCCGGTGGGTGTCGCCGTCGCCGTGGGCCTGGTGGTGCGGGCGACCGAGCTGCTCGCCGAGGAGCGTGCCGCCCGGCGTGCGGCGCCGGTGCTCGTGACCGCCGGGGGCGGGCCGGCGGAGCCGCCGTCCCCGCCGGTGCCGACCGGTGGGGCGCCGCTGCCCTGGCGCGAGCTCGTGGCCGCCGTGCCGCTCCTGCGGTGGCGGCAGGCCGCCCTGCTCCTGTCCGGGACCGGCCTGCTGGCGTGGATGGTCTACCTCGGCGTCCGGTTCGGCGACCCGGTGGCGTTCGCCACCGTCCAGGGCGCCCCGGGCTGGAACCAGCCGGGCGGGCCGGCGACCTGGCTCAAGCTGGTCTTCCTCGGCACGCTCTACCACGGCATCTGGGACGTCGCGGTGCTGATCGTGCCGCAGGCGCTGGCCTGCCTGGCCGCCGTGCTCCTGGTCCGCACCGTCTGGCGCCGGTTCGGCTGGGGCTACGCCGCCTACACGGTGGTCTCGCTGGCGATCCCGATCATCGGGACGAAGGACTTCATGGGCTCGGGCCGCTACGTGCTCGCCGCCTTCCCCGTGCTCGCCGCCGCGGCGGTCGTGCTCACCGGTGACCGGCGGCCCCGCTGGCTGGCGCCGCTCGTCCTGGCAGTGCTCTTCGTGGGGCTGTGCATCGGCACGGTCGCCTACGTCAACGGCGTGGAGGTCTCGTGAACCGGTCCGGCAAGGTCGAGCTGCTGTCGGTCTTCTTCCCCATGTGGAACGAGGAGGACTACGTCGAGCGGGCGGTGCGGGCCGCGGAGGAGGAATGCCGGCGCCTGGTCGACATCGGCGAGATCACCGCCTACGAGTTGGTGATCATCGACGACTGCTCGACCGACCGCACCGCGCAGATCGCCGACGCGCTGGCCGCGGCCGACCTCCGCATCCGCGTCGTCCACCACGCGGTGAACCGCGGCCTGGGCGGCAGCATCAAGACCGGCTTCGACACCGTGCGCGGCGACGTCGTCCTCTACACCGACGCCGACCTGCCCTTCGAGATGCTGGAGCTGGGCCGGGCCCTGCGCGTGCTGCGGCACTACGAGGCGGACATGGTCAGCGCCTACCGCCTGGACCGGACGGGGGAGGGGCCGCGCCGCGCCGTCTACTCCTTCGTCTACAACAACCTGGTGAAGGCGGCGTTCGGCACCCGCGTGCGCGACATCAACTTCGCTTTCAAGCTCGTGCGCCGGCACGTCCTCGAGGCGGCGCGCCCGGTCAGCGAGGGGTCGTTCATCGACGCCGAGCTGGTGATCCGGGCGCAGAAGCTCGGGTTCCACATCGTGCAGATCGGGGTCGACTACTTCCCCCGTTCGCGCGGGGTGTCGACGCTGTCGTCGGGATCGGTCATCCGCCGCATGCTCGCCGAGATGCGCCAGCTGCGCACGGAGCTGGCCGGCATCACGCCCGTCTCCCGGCCCGCGCCGCCGGTGCTCGTCTCCCTCCCCGTGCCGCGCAGCGAGCCGTCCGAACCCGCGTCGATCGCCCGGTGAGCCGCCTGCTGGTGGTCAACGCCGACGACATGGGGCTCACGCCCGGCATCTGCCGCGCCGTCCGGCGCGGGCACGCCGACGGCGTGGTCACCTCGACGTCGGTGCTCGCCGTCGGCGGTGCCTTTGAGCAGGCGGCGGCCACCCTGCGCGACGCCGAGGGCCTCGGCGTGGGCGCCCACCTGGCGATCGTGGGGGAGGACCGCCCCCTGCTGTCGGCCCGCGAGGTGCCCACGCTCGTCAACGCCGAGGGCCGCTTCCCGCTGTCCTACCGGACCGTCGTCGCCCGCGGGCTGGCCGGCCGGATCGACCCCGGCGACGTGGCCCGCGAGTTCGCGGCGCAGCTGGAGCGGGTCCGGGGCATCGGCGTCCCGGTCACCCACCTCGACACCCACCAGCACACCCACCTCTGGCCGGCGGTCGCCGGGGTGGTCGTGGAGCTGGCCCGCGCGCACGGCATCGGCTGCGTCCGGCTGCCGGCCAGCCGCCGGCGCGGACCGGTGGGCACCGGCGTCCGGCTGCTCGCCGGCCGGCTGCACCGGAGGCTGGCCGCGACGGGGCTGGCCACGACCGACGGGTACGCCGGCCTGGACGAGGCCGGCCGCCTCGACGAGACCCGCTTCGCCGCCGCGCTCCACGCGCTCACCGGCGAGGGGGCGGGCACGGCCGAGATCAACACCCATCCCGGGGAGGCGGGCGAGGCGGAGCTGGCCCGGTTCGACTGGGGCGGCTACCGCTGGGGGGACGAGCTGGCCATGCTGACCGCGCCGTCGACCCGCGCGCTGGTCGACCGGCTCGGCTGGCGGCTGGGCAGTTTCGCCGACGTCGCCGGGGCGACCGCGTGAGCCGCCGGCCCGACGCCGCGGCCCGCGCCGCGCTGCGCGCCTACCGGTCGGCTCCCGCCGGCGACCGCGCGCACGTCTGGGTGCGCTGGCTGACCTGCCCGTTCCCGCCGATCGTGGACGCCCTGCCGGCGGCCGGCCGCGTGCTCGAGGTGGGCTGCGGGCACGGCCTGTTCAGCACCTATCTCGCGCGCCGCCGTCCCGAGCTGCGGGTGCTGGGCGTCGACATCGACGTGGACAAGATCGGGGTGGCCACGGCGTCGGAGCCGCTCGGCGACCGGCTCCGGTTCGCCGTCGCCCCGTCCGGCGCGGTGCCCGAGGGGCCGTGGGACGCCGTCGTCCTGGCCGACGTGCTCTACCTGCTGGACCCGGCGGGCCAGCGGGCGCTGCTCGAGGCCTGCGCCGCGGTCCTCGCCCCCGGCGGGGTCCTGGTGGTGAAGGACATGGCGACCCGGCCGCGCTGGAAAGCCCGGTGGAACGCCTTCCAGGAGGCGCTGTCGGTGCGGGTCCTGCGCATCACCGAGGGCTCGGCCACGTTCGCGTTCGTCGACCCGGAGGAGCGGGCGCGCTGGCTGGCCGGGGCGGGGCTGCGGGACGTCCGCGCGCAGCGGCTGGACCGGCGGCGTGTGCACCCCCACCACCTGCTGGTGGGCCGGGCGGCCGGCTGAGCCGCGGTGCTCAGGCGGGGTCGTGGACCACGCGGTCGCGGCCCTCGCGCTTGGCGCGGTAGAGATGGGCGTCGGCCCGGCCGAGCACCTCGGCGGGGGTGACCCCGGCGTCGTCGAGCGTGGCGGCCGCACCGATGCTGATCGTCACCGGCAGGCCCCCGGTCAGGCCGTCCCACGGGTGCTCCCGCACCGCCCGGCGGACCGACTCGAGCGCGGCGGCCGCGGTGTCGGCGGCCGCGCCGGCCAGCACGAGGAGGAACTCCTCGCCGCCCATGCGGGCGACGAACGACCCGGCGCCGTCGGCGTCGCCGCCCATGGGCACCGACTCCTGCAGCACCTGGGCCACCGCGCACAGCACGCGGTCACCCACCTCGTGGGACAGCGTGTCGTTGACCCGCTTGAAGTGGTCGAGGTCGAGCAGGGCCACGGTCACCGGCCGGCCGGCGTCGCCGCTCAGCAGGCGCGGCAGCTGCTCGTCGACGAACCGGCGGTTGTAGAGACCCGTCAGCGGATCGCGCAGCGACAGCTCGCGGTACCGCCGCGACTGCCGGCGCGCCTCCGCGGTCTCGTACATCGCCTGGAGGGCCCGGGCGCGGGCGTCGCGCTCGGCGGACTGCAGCTCCATGAGCTCGTCGGTGTAGAGGCGGTGCTCCTCGTAGGCGGCGCGGAAGTCGCCGCCGGCGGCGTGCAGCTCGGCCTGCTCGCGGCGCGCCCGGACGCGGATGGACGTGAGCCCGTAGCGCTCGCAGCGGCGCACGCACTCGTCGAGCGTGTCCTGGGCCTGCGCGAGGTGTGCGCGCCGGCGCCGGATCTCGGCGAGGGTCAGGAGGAAGTCGGCGCCCGCGTCGCCGTCCCGCGAGGCGTCCAGGATCTCCGGGCGCACGCCGGGCAGCATCGCGTCCTCGGCCTCCTCGAGGCGGCCCAGCTCCAGCAGGGCCCGACCGACCGTGTCGAGGCGTCCGACGCTGATCGGCACGTCGTGCCGGGCGGCGAGCTCCTGCAGCGCCGCGCTCCAGACCAGGGCTTCCTCGAACGCGCCGGAGACGACCTCGCAGTAGGCGCGGTTGTTGAGCAGGAGCAGCTGGCGGTCGACGTCGCCCAGGTCCTCGGCGAGGCGCAGCACGCGGTCGTAGCGGTCCCGGGCGGCGAGGTCGCCCACGAGCCCCAGGCAGTCGGCGAGCCGGGCGTGGTGGTCGATCACGGTCTGGGGTGCGGCGTCCTCGTCCAGGAGCTCCACCGAGCGCAGGGCGTGCTCGAGCGCGCGGGACAGGTCGCCCAGCTCCTGGAACACCGCGGCGAGGACGAACGAGCTGCGGGCGAGCAGCCGCTGGGCGCCGTGCTCGGTGGCCCAGCGGTGGATCTCCTGGGCCCGGCCGCCGCACTCCGTCACGTCGCCGCGGCGACGCAGCAGGTCGGCCTGCACGAGACGGGCGCGCTGCGCGAGGTCGCTGCGGCCCAGCGCCCACGCCTCGGCGGCGGCCCGCTCGGCGAGCTGGTCGATGTCGGGGCGGTCGAACCGCGAGAGGTGCTCCAGCTCCTCCACCGAGGCGGCGAGGACCGCGGCGCGGGCGTCGTCGGGCACCGCTGCGTCCGCAGCGGCGCCCTCACCACCCTGGTCCTGGCCGACGTCGGCCGTGCTGGTCACAGAACCCCATCGGCAGAAGTTTCCGCAGCTTGAGGGCTCGTCCGACGTGATCTAGCCCGCACTGGGGACGGTGCTGGTTGACTCGTGCCGTGCATCTGGGTGTGGACAGCTTCGTGTCGGCCGTGACCGATCCCGCCACGGAGCGGGTGATCGGTCCGGCGGAGCGCATGGCGCACCTCCTGGAGGAGATCGCCCTGGCCGACGAGGTCGGGCTGTACTCCTTCGGCATCGGGGAGCACCACCGGCCCGAGTACTACGACTCCGCGCCGCCGGTCATCCTCGGCGCTGCCGCCGCGCGGACGTCGCGGATCCGGCTGGGCAGCGCGGTCGCCGTGCTCAGCGCCGCGGACCCGGTGCGGGTGTTCCAGCAGTTCGCCACCCTGGACCTGATCTCCCAGGGCCGCATCGACCTCGTCGTCGGCCGCGGTTCGTTCACCGAGGCCTTCCCGCTGTTCGGGCTCAGCCTGCGCGACTACGACGAGCTGTTCGCCGAGAAGCTCGACCTGCTGCTGCGCATCCGGGAGTCCGAGCACGTCACCTGGTCGGGCCGGCACCGTCCGCCGCTCACCGGGCAGGGCGTCTACCCGCGGCCGCTCCAGGACCCTCTGCCGATCTGGGTGGGCGTCGGCGGCACGCCCGAGTCGTTCGTCCGGGCGGGGCTGCTCGGCCTGCCGCTCATGGTGGCGATCATCGGCGGCGAGCCGCGCCAGTTCGGGCCGCTGATCGAGCTCTACCGCCGCGCCGGCGCGCAGGCCGGGCACCCGCCGGAGCGGCTGCAGGTGGGGCTGCACGTGTTCGGGTTCGTCGCGGACAGCACGCGGGCCGCCGCCGACACGATCTACCCGGGCTGGCACGAGATGTTCGAGAAGGTCTCCCGGGAGCGCGGCTTCGCCCCGCCCACGCGCGCCCAGTTCGACGCGACCAGCGGCCCCGACGGCGCCTTCTTCATGGGTGACCCCGACACGGTCGCGGAGAAGCTGGTGCGCATCTCCGGGCAGCTCGGCGGGGTGGACCGCATCTCGCTGCAGATGACCAACCCGCGGCTGGCGCACGCCGACCTGCTGCGCGGCATCGAGCTCCTCGGCACCGAGGTCGCCCCCCGCGTCGCGGACGTCTAGCCGCCGGCGAGCAGGGCCCGGACGGCGTCGATGGTGTCGGCGTCGGCCGGGGTCCGGTCCGGCCGGTACCGGACGACGCGGGCGAACCGCAGCGCCACGCCGCCGGGGTAGCGCGGGCTGCGCTGGGCGCCGTCCACCGCGATCTCGACGACCAGCTCCGGCCGCAGCAGCACGCCCCACCCGGGGCGCTCCCGGGCGAGCGACGGGAAGGTGCGCGTCTGCCACTCCAGCAGCTCGTCGGTCATCCCCTTGAACGTCTTGCCCACCATCACCGGCTCGCCGCCGTCGGGGTCGCGAGCCCCGAGGTGGATGTTCGACAGCGTCCCGGTGCGGCGGCCGTACCCCCACTCCGCGCCCAGCACGACCAGGTCGAGGGTGTGCACCGGCTTGACCTTCTGCCAGGCCCTGCCCCGCCGGCCCGCCGCGTAGGGCGCGTCCAGGGCCTTGACGACGACACCCTCGTGCCCGGCGGTCAGGGCGTCGTCGAGCACCTGCGCGGCCTGGGCCGGGGTGGGGGAGCGGACGCCGGGCATCCGCAGCGGCGCGTGCGCGTCGGCGGCCAGCAGCCCGGCCAGCGCGTCCAGCCGGGTGCGCAGCGGCTCGTCGAGCAGGTCGCGGCCGTCGAGGTGGAGGACGTCGAAGAAGAACGGGCTGAGCAGCACGCCCTCGTCCGACGCGTCGCTGCCGAAGCGGCTCATCGTGTCCTGGAAGGCGCGGGGCCGGCCGTCGTCGTCCAGCGCCAGGGTCTCGCCGTCCAGGACGACGGTCCGGCAGGGCAGCGCGCGCACCCGGTCGACGAGCTCGGGAACGCCGTCGGTGATCTCCCGCAGCGTGCGCGTCCAGACCCGGACGTCGTCGCCGTCCCGGTGCACCTGGATGCGGGCGCCGTCGAGCTTGAACTCCACCGTCACGTCGGCGCCGAGGTCGGCGAGCGCGGCGTCCAGCGACGAGCCGGGGCTGGCCAGCATCGGCCGGACCGGCCGGCCGACCCGGAGGTGCTCGGCCTCCAGCGCCGGGACGCCACCGGCCAGCGCCGTCGCCGCGGTGTCGGGCAGCCGGCCCGACAGCATGAACGCCCGCCGGACGGCGGCGGCCGGCACCGCGGCCGCCCCCGCCACCGCCTCCAGGACGACGCCCTCGAGCGCACCCTGCCGGAGCTCGCCGGTGAGCAGCCGCACCAGGAAGCGCTGCTCGTCGTCGGTGGCGTCGCCGAACAGGGCGGCGAGCAGCCCGTCGCGGCGGGCGGCCGAGCCGGCCCCGGACGTCCCGGCGAGCTCGTCGAGGACGCGGTCGACGGCGGCGACGGTGAGTGCCGGCTCGGCCGCGGCCGGACCGGCCAGGCGGGAGAGGGTGCGCCAGCCGACGCCGAGGCGGCCCTGCAGCGTCTCGCCGGCCAGCCAGGCGGTGACCGGCCGGACCTCGTCGGCCTCCGCCCGGGCGAGGACGTCGGCGATCGCCGCGGCCTTCGCGGTGCGCGACCGGGTCGCCGCGACGGCGGCCGAGGCGGCGACGACCTCGCTGAGCAGCACGGGGCCCATCGTGGCAGGGGGCGGGCGGCAGGGGGCTGGGCGCCGGGTGAGGATGAGCCCATGGCGGACCGACGGACCTTCGACCTCGCAGTGTTCGGCGCGACCGGCTTCGTGGGCCGGCTGCTGGCCGCCTACCTCGCCGAGAGCGCGCCGGACGGCACGCGCATCGCGCTTGCCGGGCGGTCGCGGACCCGGCTGCTCGAGGCGCGGGCCGCCCTCCCCCCGGCCGCACGGGAGTGGCCGGTGGTCCAGGCGGACTCCGACGATCCCGCGTCCCTGGCCGAGCTGGCCGGGCAGACCCGTGTGCTGGCGACGACCGTCGGCCCGTACGCCCGGTACGGCATGCCGGTGGTCGAGGCGTGCGCCACGGCCGGCACCCACTACGCCGATCTCACGGGGGAGGTCCTCTTCGTCCGGGAGGCGATCGACCGGGTCGACGCCCGGGCCCGCCAGACCGGCGCGCGCATCGTGCACGCCTGCGGCTACGACTCCATCCCGTCGGACCTCGGCGCGTTCCTGCTCGCGGAGCGGGCACGCGCCGACGGGGCGGGCGGGCTCCGCGACGTCCGCCTGGTGGCCACGCTCCGCGGGGGGCTCAGCGGCGGCACGATCGACTCGATGCGCGCCCAGGTGGAGGCGCTGCAGGAGAACCCGGCGCTGCGCCGCGTCGCCGGCCACCCGTACGCGCTGAGCCCCGACCGGGACGCCGAGCCGCGCACCCGGCAGCCCCGCGACGCCGTCCCGCCCGGCCGGACCGCCGACGGCCGGTGGACCGCCCCGTTCGTCATGGCCCCGTTCAACACCCGGATCGTCCGGCGCAGCAACGCCCTGCAGGACTGGGCGTACGGCCGCGAGTTCAGCTACGGCGAGGTGATGGGCGTCGGCCGCGGGCCGGTCGGGGCGGTGACGGCGGCCGGGCTGACCGCGGGCCTGGCCGGCACCCTCGCCGCGATGAGCTTCCCGCCCACCCGCGCCCTGCTCGACCGGGTGCTCCCTGCCCCGGGCACCGGCCCGAGCGAGTCGGTGCGGGAGAAGGGCTGGTTCCGGATGACCGTGGACGCCGGGACGGAGAGCGGGCGCCGGTACCGGGCGGTCGCGGCGGGGAAGGGCGACCCGGGGTACGCGGCGACTGCCGTGATGCTCGGGGAGAGCGCGCTCGCGCTGGCCCTGGACGGCGACCGGCTGCCCGACCGCGCCGGTTCCCTCACCCCGGCGACGGCGATGGGGCAGGTCCTGGTGGAGCGACTGCGGGCCGCCGGGCACACCTACGAGGTGACGGAGGTCTGACGGCGGGGCGGGGAATTCACAGCCGCGCCCCGGGGCGGCTCCCAGGTGCACCACAAGTGCGGGACGCACGGTGAGGAGGACCGAACGACCCGGAACGAGGAGTGCACGTGCGGAAGAAGCTGATCATCGCCACCACCGCCGGGGTGCTCGCCCTCGGGGGCGGCCTGGCGTTCGCGGTCCCGGCGCTGGCCGACGACGAGACGGCGACCGCTCGCGAGGACCGGATACGGGAGGCCCTGGCCGATCTGGTGGAGGACGGGTCGATCACCGGTGCGCAGGCCGACGAGGTGGCCTCGACGCTGGCACAGCTGGCCCTGGGCGGCCACGGTGGCGGGGGTCACCTCGACCTCTCCGCCGCAGCGACGGCGATGGACATGACCGAGGACGAGCTCCGCGAGGCGCTGCGGGCGGACGACACCTCGCTGGCCGACGTCGCCGCGGCGCAGGGCGTGGACGTCGACGCACTGGTCGATGCCCTCGTGGCGGCGGCGGACGAGCGGATCGCCCAGGCCGTGGAGAACGGTGACCTCACCCAGGAGCAGGCAGACGAGCGGCTCGCCGACCTGGAGGCCCGCATCACCGAGCGGGTGAACAGCGACGACTGGGGCCACCGCGGTCTCGGTGGCCGCGGTGGCGACCGCGACGCGGACGACTGATCCCAGTCCGGACCCGGACGCACGAACGCGCGGCGTCGCCCCTGACAGGGTGGCGCCGCTGCGTCGTTCCGGGCAGGCGGCAGTGATCCCGGTCGGGGGATCAGGCCGCGGTGGGGAAGGGAGCTCCGAGGAGGATCTCGGTGCCGTCGGGGCGCCAGGTGCGCCATCGGCCGTCGGGAAGGCGTTCGACGCGGAAGCCGTGGTGGACCTTGGTGTGGTGCCGTTCGCAGAGCAGGGCGGAGTTGTCCTGGCAGGTGTCTCCCTCGAATGCCCAGTGGACGAGGTGGTGGACGTCGCACCACCAGGCGGGGGCGTCGCAGCCGGTGAACACGCAGCCGCCGTCGCGCAGTTCGACCGCGCGGCGCAGGTGCGGATCGGCGACGCGGTGGTGGCGGCCGAGGTCGAGCACGGCGCTGTCGGGGCCGAACACCACGCGGGAGACGTTGCCGTCGCAGGACAGCCAGCGGGCCCGGGCGGCCGAGATCACCGTGCCGTACTGCGTGACCGCCGCCCCGGCGCCGGTCGAGGGATCGATCAGGGCGTCCAGATCGATGCGGGCGAACACGTGCGGCTTCACGGTGCGCGTGATCGGCAGCTGACCCGACGCCAGCGCGTTGTCGCACAACTGCGCCAGCGCATCGCCCTGCCGTTGGGCGCGGGTGCGCTCGTCCCCGGCCGGACGGTCGGCCTGCACGTGGGACTCGACCGCCGCGACGAACTTGTCCCCGGCGACCGGGTCGAGGTGGAAGCGGCCGTCCAGCCCGCCGTCGGACCGGCGGGACCAGGACAGCTCGCGTTCCTCGGTGGGGTCCGGTTCGGGCCCGTCTGGGTCGAGCCGGCCCAGGTAGTGCGCCACCACCTGGGCCAGCTCGGCGTGCGGCCGGCCGGCCGCCACCTCGGCCAGGGCCGCATCCACAGCGGCCACGTCCACGCCGTGCGTGGCGGCCTTGGCCAGGTTCTGCGGTGCCGCGATCGGGGCGATCGCCGCGGCGGCCTCGGTGGTCACCGCGCCGGCGGCGAACGCCGCGGCCACGACCGGCAGGTGCTCCAGCGCCCGCCCGGTGTGCACGACCCGCGACGCGGCGGCAGCCGGCACCCGGGCGTGCCCGCGCAGCCACGAGGCCATCGTCTTCTGCCCGTCGAGCTCGGCGGCGCCGGTGCGCTCGCACTCGCGCACCGTGCGGGCGATCTCCGCGGCCAGCCGGTTGGCCGCCACCAGCAACTCACCCAGCCGGTCGAGCAGGTGCGTGGGGAAGGCAGCGGGCAGGTCGTCGGCGGCCAACGCGTCCAACGCCGACTGCAGCTCGCCCACGGCACCTCCCACCCGTTCGATCGAGTGTTCGAAGTCTACCGCTCTTAAGCTGTCGCCGCAGCGCGAATCCCCAGGTCAGCAGACCATGAACAGGTCCGGCGGCCGCCTCGACGATGCGAGGCGGCCGCCGGTCCGGGACACCGTCAGGGCAGCCGGGGTGACCAGGCCAGCGACCCGCCGGCCGCGCCGAGCGTGACCAGCAGGGCCATGCCGGCGAAGGCCGACGACACGTCCTTCCGCTCGGTGGTGGTGCCGACCTGCTCGCCGATGTCGGCGTACACCTCCTCGAGCTCGCTGCCGCTCTCCGCGGTGTAGGCCTGCCCGCCGGTCGCGGTGGCCAGCGACTCGAGCGCCGCGGTGTCGACCGGGACCTGGATCCGCTGCCCCTGCACGGTGACGTCGGCATCCGCCGTCCCGTGGGCGATGGTGGAGACCGGGACAGCGGCGGCGGTGGCGATCTCGACGGAGTCCTCGATCGAGCGCCCCTGCGTGTTGCTGCCGTCGGAGAGCAGGACGACCGAGGTCGGCGCCGCGGTCTCGCCGTCGGCGAGGGTGACGTCGGTGGCTGCCTCGGCCACGGCCGCGACGGATGCCGCCACCGCCTCGCCGATCGCCGTCCCCTGCGACATGCGCAGCTCTTCGATCGCGGCGACGACCGCGTCGTGGTCGTCGGTCGGCGCCACTCGGAGAGCCGCCGTCCCGGCACCACCGTCGGCGGCCGGGCTGGAACCCGGCTGACCACCGGGTGGGGATGCGCTGTGAGTCGCCGGCGCCGGTTCACAGCCGGCTCCCAGCCGGGGCACGGGCTGCGTCGAGGAGACGGGCGGATCGTCGAGCGCGACGACGAGGGGGCCCGCGATGGAGCTCGACCAGGTGCTGGACGCGCCGATCCCGACCGAGGGAGGCGACGCCGTCCTCGTGGTGATCGGCGGGCTGCCCGGCAGCGGCAAGACGACCCTCCTGCGGAGGTTGCTCGCGGAGCGTGCGGCCGGCGTGGCCGGGCTGGACTCCGAGCAGGTCGCCGAGCGGCTCCGCCGGGCGGGGATCGGGCTGCCCTACCGGTACCTCAGGCCGTGGGTGCACCTGCTGCACCGGGTCCGGGTCCTGGGCCGCATCGGCGGCCGGACGCCGGTCGTCGTCCTGACCGACCCGTGGACCGATCCGCGTTGGCGCCGGGCCGTGCTCGGCGCGGCCGCCCGCGCCGGCCGCCGCGTCCGCCTGGTCTGGATCGACGCGTCCCCCGAGGTCGCGGCCGGCGGTCAGTCAGCGCGCGGGCGGGCGATCTCCGGCCGCGCGATGCGCCGTCACGTGCAGCGCGCCCTGCACCAGCACCCGGCCGGGGCGGCCGCCGACGCCCTGGTGGTCGACCGCGGGCGCGCCGCCCGTCTCACGCTCGTCGGGGTCCTGGGTCCCCGCTGAGGGCGGCCAACCCGAGGGCACGCTCGAGCAGCCGGAACCGGTAGGCAGCGCTCAACAGCGCGAACCACACGACCAGGGCCGGCAGGACGGTCCGGAACACCGGGTCCGCGGCGTCGGTCAGCCCGAAGTAGGTGGTGAACCACGGGACGAAGAGCAGGGCCGAGAACGCCAGGACCAGCAGCGCGACGAGCACCGCCGGTCGCTTGTCGCCGTCCGGGCGGGTCCAGGCGGCGAAGAACCGGGTCGGGGGCTTGAGGAAGAGGATCAGCAGGAACGCCGCGTACGAGACGAAGGTCGACAGCGCGGTCTGGGCCCCGATCGTGGCCGCGGCCTCGGCGAAGCCCACGTCGTCCGAGGAGAGCCCGGTGAAGCGCTCGAAGGCGGCCAGGAATCCGTCGGGGGCGTCGTCGTCGCTCAGGCCCTCGAGCAGGGTCGTGTAGTGGTAGGCGTAGACCGCGACCCCGGCCGCCGCGGTGAGCACCGCGGCCGGCACGACGAACCGGCCGAGGTTGGCCAGCAGGTCCGGGTCCGGCGGCGTCGGCCGTGCCCACGCGGTCAGGAACAGCGTCGGGACGCCGACCGTCAGCAGCGTCAGCCCGACGTTCGCGGGGGAGTAGGGGAAACCCAGCCCCAGCATGGTGACGGCGAGGATGACCAGGCCCTGCGTGCCGACGCGCGCCAGGAAGACCTGCATCGACGTGCCGATGCCGTCGATGTTCCGCCGGCCCTCGTGCTGGGCCGGCCGCAGCGCGGCGAGGGAGTCGTCGGTCAGGACGATGTCGGCGACGTCGCGGGCGACTGCGCTGCCGCTCTTCATCGCCACGCCGACGTGCGCCCGCTTCAGCGCGCGGGCGTCGTTGACGCCGTCGCCGATCATCGCGACGTAGTGGCCCTGGCGGCGCAGCGCGTCGACCAGTCGCTCCTTCTGCTCCGGCGCGATCCGGCCGAACACGGTCGTCCGGGCGACGAGCCGGTCGAGCTCGGCGTCGGACAGCCCGTCGAGGTCGGGGCCCGCCACGGGCACCCCCGGGTCGAGGCCGGCCTGCCGGGCCAGTGCCGCCACCGTCCCGGGGTCGTCGCCGGAAACCACCTTCAGCCCGATCCCGTCCCGCGCGAACCCGGCGACCGTCGGCGGGACGTCGGGCCGGATCTCGTCGGCGAGCGAGACCAGAGCGACTGGCTCCAGGCTCGGCAGCCGGGGCCGCCCGGCGCCGTCCCGCAGCGGGGCGTCGGCGTCCGCGCGGGCCACGACGAGCACCCGCAGGCCATGCGCCGTTCGCTCGCTCACGTCACCGGTCAGCGGCGGTCCGGACAGGTGCGGTGCCAGGCGGTCGGGCGCGCCGAGCACGAACACGCCGTCGTCCGTGCGCAGCGCGCTCCACCGCAGCGTCGAGGAGAACGGGATCTCGTCGCGGACCTGCCACGCCTCGCCGGGCAGGGACGCGGCCAGGGCCGCGGAGGTGAGGTTCGGTGCCGACGTGCTGCGGGCCAACGAGCCGACCAGGCGTTCGGTCTCCCCGGCGCCCAGGACGCCGACCGGCTGCACCCCGGCGACGGTGAGCCTCCCGGTGGTCAGCGTGCCGGTCTTGTCGGTGCAGACGACGTCGACGTTGCTCACCGACTCGACCGCGTTGACCTGCTGCACCAGGGCACCGCGCCCACTGCTCCGCGCGGCGCCGACGGTGTACGCGACCGCGACGAGGAAGAAGAGGCCGTAGGGCACCAGGCCGGAGAGCACCGCGGTGGTCTGGACGGTGCGCACGAGGCTGAAGCCCTCGAGCGCTGCCTGCGCCAGGATCGTCGCGCTCATCAGCGCGACCAGCAGCATCACCAGCCGGACGACGAACTCGATCCGGTGCTGCAGCGGCGTCCGGTCGGTGCTGGCCTGGCGGGCGTCGGCGGTGAGCCGGCTCGCATAGCTGGCCGGTCCGACGTCCCGGGCGAGCTGGAATCCCTCGCCACCGACGCAGAAGCTGCCCGACAGGAGGTCGTCGCCGGGCAACTTGTGCAGCGGGTCGGACTCGCCGGTCAAGAGCGACTCGTCGACGTCGACCCGGCCGCCGTCGAGCAGCGGGCCGTCGACGACGAGCTGGTCGCCCGGCCGCACCCGGATGACATCCCCGCGGACGACCTCCTCCGGCGCCACCTCGACGTCCCGGCCGTCGCGCACGACGACGACCCCGCTGCGGCCGAGCAGCTGCAGCCGGTCGAGCTTGCGCTTGGCGCGGATCTCCTGGACGGCGCTGATCGCGGCGTTCACCAGGCCGAGGCCGACGCTGGTGACGGCGTCGTTGTACCGGCCGAGGGCGAGCAGCGCGGCGCCGATGACGAACAGGATGACGTTGAAGAACGAGAAGACGTTGGTGCGCAGGATGCGGGCGTAGCTCCGCGACGACGCGCTGACCGCGACGTTCCCCTCGCCTCGCCGTCGGCGCTGCTCGGCTTCGCGCTGCGACAGCCCGGCCGCCTGACCCGTCGGGGACACCGGCCGATGCACGTCCATCATCCCGAGTCTGCCGGGAGGAGGTCCGAGCGCGCGTGTCGGCGCGCTCGTGGTGGGCATGGCCCCTGTGCGCCGCGGTGCGGCGGGGCCGAGCCGATGGGGAGAAGCACACGATGCGAGCGATGGTCTACCGGGGGCCGTACAAGATCCGGGTGGAGGAGAAGGACGTCCCTTCGATCGAACACCCCAACGACGCGATCGTCCGGGTGACGCTGGCGGCCATCTGCGGCTCGGACCTGCACCTCTACCACGGGCTGATGCCGGACACCCGGGTCGGGCACACGTTCGGCCATGAGTTCATCGGCGTCGTCGAGCAGGTCGGCCCTTCGGTGCAGAACCTGCAGGTCGGCGACCGCGTGATGGTGCCGTTCAACATCTACTGCGGGTCCTGCTGGTTCTGCGCCCGCGGCCTGTACAGCAACTGCCACAACGTCAACCCGAACGCGACGGCGGTCGGCGGCATCTACGGCTACTCGCACACCACCGGCGGCTACGACGGGGGGCAGGCCGAGTACGTGCGGGTGCCCTTCGCCGACGTCGGCCCCGCCAAGATCCCGGACTGGATGAGCGACGAGGACGCCGTCCTGCTCACCGACGCGACGGCGACCGGCTACTTCGGCGCCCAGCTCGGCGACATCGCCGAGGGGGACACCGTGGTGGTCTTCGGCGCCGGGCCCGTGGGGCTGGTCGCCGCGCAGTCGTCCTGGCTGATGGGCGCCGGCCGGGTCATCGTCGTCGACCACCTGGACTACCGGCTGGAGAAGGCGCGCAGCTTCGCGCACGCGGAGACGCTCAACTTCGTCGAGTACGACGACATCGTCGTGGAGCTGAAGAAGCAGACCGACTACCTGGGGGCCGACGTCGCCATCGAGTGCGTGGGCGCCGAGGCCGACGGCAGCTTCCTGCAGCACGTCGCCGGCGCGAAGCTGAAGCTGCAGGGCGGTTCCCCCATCGCCCTGAACTGGGCGATCGACGGCGTCCGCAAGGGCGCGACGGTCTCGGTGATGGGTGCCTACGGGCCGATCCCGAACGCGGTCAAGTTCGGCGACGCGCTGAACAAGGGGCTGACCCTGCGGATGAACCAGGCGCCGGTGAAGCGGCAGTGGCCGCGGCTCTTCGAGCACGTGCGCAACGGCTACCTCAAGCCCAGCGACATGGTCACCCACCGATTCCCGCTCGAGGAGATCGCCGAGGCCTACCACGTCTTCTCCAACAAGCTCGACGGCTGCATCAAGCCGCTGATCGTGCCCAGCGCGGCCTGAAGGGGAGCCGACGATGACGCAGAGCGAGATCCCGAGCGCCTACATCCGCGACAAGCGCACGCAGCGGGAGACGCCCGAGCAGCTGCGGGCGCGCATCCCGGGCTGGGGGGTCGACCTGGACCCCGCCGACCGGCCCTCCCACCCCAAGCTGCGGTACGCCCCGGACACCACCGGCGCGCACTGGGACTTCCCCGACCGGCAGCCGGAGCTCCGCCCGAGGGAGCGCTCGGTCGAGCACGCCTTCGTGACGCCGGTCTTCGGCACCGCTCAGCCGCTGCGGGGCCTCTCCGGCGCGATCCGCCGGTTCGCCTACGAGAAGTACAGCGAGGGCCGCGTCGGCCACTGGCTGCTGCTGGTCGTCGGCGACCGGGTGGACGCCGTGGAGAACCACCTGCGGTCGTTCGCGTCGGCGCGGCCGGACAACCCGGTGACCGAGACCGGGGTGCGGGCCGAGTTCACGCACGGCGGGCTGTCCTCCCGGTGGGGCCGGAAGCGCACCGACGTCGTCCACCACCTCATCGACCCGGTCGTCGTCGCCGGGCCGTGGGTGGCGGCGGCCGGTGCCGCTGCTCTCGGCGTCCGGGCGCTGGTCCGGGCCGCCCGCCGCTGACCCGGCCCCCTAGGGGCGGTCCCCGGGCAGGGGCAGGAGTCGTTCCACCTGCGTGAGCGGCGCACGCGCACGGCGCGGCCCGCCCGCTCGGCGGCGTCGAGGTGGTCGAGCAGCAGGTCCAGCGCGGGCAGCGACAGGCGGGTGACCGAGCCGGCGTCGATGCCGTCCACCGGCATGGGCTCGCGGCCGTAGCGGTGCAGGTACGCGTCGACCGACCTGCCGTCCACCTCACCGGCCAGGCAGAGCACCCGCCCGCCGGCGGTGTTGAGCAGCCGGACGACGCCCCGGGGCGACGACAGGGTGGAGGTGGTCACACCCGCAGTGTCCGCCGGCCGCCGGGCAGGCGCAGATCACCGCCGACCTCCCCCGATCGGGGCGGGCCGCCTCCGGGGACGACGTACCCTGTCAGTGCAACAGCGTGGGCGGGAACGACGACCGCCCGATCGGCCTCTCCGCGGGATCACCTTCCCCGCGACGCCGTAGGACCCGTCACGAGAGGCGACCGTGAGCGCACCGAGCACCACCGCGACCCCCGTCAGCACCGAGGACGAGGACGTCGTCGAGGAACAGACCACCGAGGCCGCCGAGGGCGGCGACTTCGAGTGGGACGACGAGGAGTCCGCCGCCCTCCGCCAGGCCCGCAAGGACGCCGAGCTCACCGCGTCCACCGACTCGGTCCGCGCCTACCTGAA
The DNA here is from genome assembly GCA_004570425.1 of Bacillus sp. AZ43. Classification (GTDB taxonomy): domain Bacteria; phylum Actinomycetota; class Actinomycetes; order Mycobacteriales; family Geodermatophilaceae; genus Blastococcus_B. Next base: position 62,629 of record SPQJ01000005.1, on the reverse strand, counting down.
GCTGATCGGCCGGGTCCGGCTGCTCACCGCCGAGGAGGAGGTCGAGCTCTCCCAGCGCGTGGAGGCCGGCCTGTACGCCGCCCACAAGCTGGAGACGGCGGCCGAGGCGGGGGAGCGGATGCCGACGGCGCTGCGCCGCGACCTCACCTGGATCGTCCGCGACGGCGAGCGTGCCAAGAACCACCTGCTCGAGGCCAACCTGCGGCTCGTGGTGTCGCTGGCCAAGCGCTACACCGGCCGCGGCATGGCGTTCCTGGACCTCATCCAGGAGGGCAACCTCGGTCTGATCCGCGCGGTGGAGAAGTTCGACTACACCAAGGGCTACAAGTTCTCGACCTACGCGACGTGGTGGATCCGGCAGGCGATCACCCGCGCCATGGCCGACCAGGCGCGCACCATCCGCATCCCGGTGCACATGGTCGAGGTCATCAACAAGCTCGGCCGCATCCAGCGGGAGCTGCTCCGCGACCTGGGCCGCGAGCCCACCCCGGAGGAACTGGCCAAGGAGCTCGACATCACGCCCGAGAAGGTGCTGGAGATCCAGCAGTACGCCCGGGAGCCGATCAGCCTCGACCAGACCATCGGCGACGAGGGCGACAGCCAGCTCGGTGACTTCATCGAGGACTCCGAAGCTGTGGTCGCGGTGGACGCGGTGAGCTTCACGCTCATGCAGGACCAGCTCAGCAGCGTCCTGGCCACGCTGTCGGAGCGGGAGGCCGGCGTCGTGCGGCTGCGGTTCGGCCTCACCGACGGCCAGGTGCGCACGCTCGACGAGATCGGCCAGGTCTACGGGGTCACGCGCGAGCGGATCCGGCAGATCGAGTCCAAGACCATGTCGAAGCTGCGTCACCCGAGCCGCTCCCAGGTGCTGCGCGACTACCTCGACTGAAAGAGGACCCCGTCCTCCTCACCCCTCGCAGGCTCGGGGCGAGCCCCGGGACGGGGCCGTCGTCGTCCCGGACATCGGCTTGTAAGGTGACCCTAACCAGGCGCGAGCGTGCCGGTGACGAGGAGAACCATGAGCGAGCAGGGCACGGACGCGCGGCCACCACGCCGGAAGCGGGTGCCCCGCGTCGCCGAGGTGGTCCGCACCTCCCAGCTGTCGCCGCACATGGTCCGCGTGGTCCTCGGCGGCGACGGTCTCGCCGGCTTCCCGGCCGGCGAGTTCACCGACCACTACGTGAAGCTGCAGTTCGTCCCGGCCGGCGCGCCCTACGGGGTGCCCTTCGACGGCGACGAGGTGCGTGCCGAGCAGCCGCGCGAGCTGTGGCCGGTCACCCGCACCTACACCGTGCGCCGCTGGGACGCCGACGCCGGCGAGCTGACCATCGACTTCGTCCACCACGGCGACGAGGGGGTCGCCGGGCCCTGGGCGGCCTCCGCCCGTCCCGGCGACCGGATCCAGCTCATGGGCCCCGGCGGCGCCTACGCGCCGAGCCCCGCGGCCGACTGGCACCTCCTGGCCGGTGACGAGAGCGCCCTGCCGGCCATCGCCGCGACGCTCGAGCGGCTGCCCGCGGGAGCGCCGGCCCGGGTGGTCGTGGAGGTCGCCGACGCGGCCGAGGAGCAGGCCGACCTGGTCGTCGGGGACGGCGTCGACCTGGTGTGGGTGCACCGCGGGCACGCCGCGCCCGGTGAGCAGCTCGTCGAGGCGGTCCGGAGCGTCCCGCTCCCGGCCGGTACCGGGCACGTCTTCGTGCACGGCGAGGCCGGGGCCGTCCGCGAGCTGCGGCGGTACCTGAAGGCCGAGCGGGGCCTGGCCCCGGAGTTCACCTCCATCTCCGGCTACTGGCGCCGCGGTGACACCGAGGACGGCTGGCAGGCGGCGAAGCCGGAGTGGAACGCCGCGATCGAGGCCGAGGACGCCGCGGTCGCCGTCTGACCGGCCGGTCGTCGGACCCCTCGGCGACACTGCCCGGGTGAAGCGCGTCCTGCTGCTGCGCCGCGGCGAGGGCGCCGTCGTGGCGCGCGAGCTCGACGACGACGCCGTCCCGGTCGGTGCCACGGAGCTCGCCGCGGACGCCCTGCCGGCGTTCGTGGCCGAGCACGAGGCCGCGCCGGTGCGCTGGGTCTGGGACGACACCACGCGCTGGTACCCGGGGCTGCTGGCCGCCGGTGTCCGGGTGGCCCGCTGCACCGACCTCCGGCTGTCCCGCGCGGTCCTCCGGCGGTCGCCGTTCGCGGACCGGTCGCTGCTGGCGGGCCCCGACGCGGGGGGCTGGGACGTGCTGGAGCCGGTGACGGCCACCGATCCGGGGCTCTTCCCCCTGGCCGACCCGGCCGACCTGCTCGACCCGGTCGCCGAGGACCGGCGGCAGCAGGCGGCGCTGGCCGCGTCGCCCGAGCGGGCCCGGCTGGCGCTGCTGCTGGCCGCGGAGTCCTCGGGGGCGCTGGTCGCGGCGGAGATGACGCACGCGGGTCTGCCGTGGCGGGCCGACGTCCACGACCGGCTGCTGACCGGGCTGCTCGGACCGCGCCCGCCGGCCGGGCAGCGACCGGCGGTCCTGGAAGCGCTGGCGGTCGAGATCCGGTCCGCGCTCGGGACGCCCGGACTCAATCCCGACTCACCCGCCGCCGTGCTGGCCGCCCTCCGCGCCGCGGGGCTGCCGGTGCCCGACACCCGCTCGTGGACGCTCGAGCAGGTCGACCACCCCGTCGTCCCGCCGCTGCTCGAGTACAAGAGGCTGGCGCGGCTGCTCGCCGCCAACGGCTGGGCGTGGCTGGACACCTGGGTGCGCGACGGCCGGTTCCGGCCCTGGTTCCTCCCCGGCGGGGTGGTCACCGGCCGATGGGCGTCGACCGGCGGGGGTGCGCTCTCGGTGCCCACGCAGGTCCGTCCCGCCGCGGTGGCCGACGACGGCTGGCGGTTCGTCGTCGCCGACGTCGCCCAGCTGGAGCCGCGGGTGCTCGCCGCGATGAGCGGGGACACCGCGATGGCCGAGGCCGCCCGCTCGACGGACCTGTACCAGGGCATGGTCACCGCCGGCGCGGTTCCCACCCGGGCGGAGGCGAAGGTCGGCATCCTCGGCGCGATGTACGGCGGGACCCGCGGGGAGAGCGGCCGGATGATGCCGCGGCTGGCCCGCCGCTACCCGCGGGCGATCGCGCTCGTCGAGGAGGCGGCCCGCGCTGGGGAGCGGGGCGAGGTGGTGCACACCCTGCTCGGGCGCGGGTCCCCCTCGCCGTCCGCGACCCGGTCCGACGAGGCCGACCTGGGCGAGCCGCCCGAGGACCGCGGCCCGCGGGACGACGCCGACCGCCGCCGCCGGGCGTGGGGCCGGTTCACGCGCAACTTCGTCGTCCAGGGCACCGCGGCCGAGTGGGCGCTGTGCTGGCTGGCCGACCTGCGCAACCGGCTGTGGCGCCTGGGCGGTGACGGCCCCGTGGAGCAGCGGCCGCACCTGGTGTTCTTCCTGCACGACGAGGTGGTGGTGCACACCCCGGAGCACCTCGCCGGCGTGGTGGCCGACGAGGTGCGGGCAGCCGCGGCCGAGGCCGGCCGGCTGCTGTTCGGCGGCTTCCCGGTGGACTTCCCGCTCGACGTCGCCGTCGTCCGCTCCTGGGCGGACGCCGGCTGAGCGGTCAGAGCTCGGCGCGGAGGACGGCGGCGGCCCGGGCGAGGGAACGCATCTTCCCGGCGGCGGACTCCCGCGGCAGGTACTTCAGCCCGCAGTCGCTGGAGAGGACGAGCCGGTCGACGTCGACGTGGTCCAGCGCCCGCCGCACCCGGTCGGCGACGACCTCCGGCGTCTCCACCTCCGGGGTGGACAGGTCGAGCACGCCGAGCGCGATGCCCTTGCCGCGCAGCGGCGCGAGGGTCGTGGGGTCCAGGTGCGACTGCGCCGTCTCCACCGAGATGGTGTCGGCGGGGGTGTCGGCCAGTTCGGGGAGGAAGGAGTAGCCCTCCGGCCGGTCGGCCACCATCGCGGCGTAGCCGAAGCACAGGTGCACGTGCACCGGGCCGGCCGCCCCCTCGATGGCGCGGGTGAGCGCCTCGGCGCCGTACTTCCGGGCGACGTCCGGCCGGGCCTGCAGCCACGGCTCGTCGACCTGGACGATGTCGGCGCCGGCGGCGAACAGGTCCGCGATCTCCTCCCGGACGACGTCGGCGTAGGCCAGGGCCAGTGACCGGTCGTCGGGGTAGTGGTCGTTCTGCGCCTGCTGCGCCATGGTGAACGGCCCCGGCACGGTGATCTTCACGGCGCGGTCGGTGTGCGCGCGCAGGAAGCGGACGTCGTCGACCTGCACCGGGGCCGCCCGCCGGATGTCGCCGGTCACCCGCGGCACCGGGATGTCGATGCCGGAGCGGTTGCGGACGGAACCGGGGTGCTCCAGGTCCAGCCCCTCCAGCGCGGTGGCGAAGTGGTTGGAGTACGACTCGCGCCGGATCTCGCCGTCGGTGACGACGTCCAGCCCGGCCTCCTCCTGCGCGCGGATGGCGGCCAGGGTGGCGTCGTCCTGGGCCTCCCGCAGGAGGTCCGGCGGGATCCGCCACAGCTCGGCGGCGCGCACGCGTGGCGGGAACTGGTGGCCCAGGCGGTCGCGGTCGATCAGCCAGTCGGGCTGGGGCAGGCTGCCGACCACCATGGTGGGCAGCGGCGGGAGCTGGGCGGGCATGACGGTCCTCTCGTCGGTCGCGGCACCGATCATGCGCGACCCGCGGGGTCAGGTCCCGCAGAAGGTCCGGTACCGGCCGAAGTCCTCCGGCGCGGGCTCCGCGTAGCGCTCCAGCCCGGACCGCTCCTCGAAGGGGGCCGACACCGCGTCCACCAGCTGCTCCAGCAGGCCGAGGTCGCCGGCGGTCGCGGCGTCCAGGGCCTCCTCGACGAGGTGGTTGCGCGGGATGTAGACCGGGTTGGTCCGGTCCATGAGGTCGGCGTCGGGGGAGAGGGCCCGCCAGCGCTCCAGCCAGGAGTCCAGCCCCGCCAGGTCGAGGACGAGCAGCCGCACCGGCTCGGCGTCCCCGCGGGCGGCCGTGGCGAGCCGCCGGTAGAACGAGGTGGCGTCGACGTGGTTCTTCACGAGCAGGTCGAGCAGCTCGTCGACCAGCGCCCCGGACACCGCCTCGTCGAGTCCCTCCGGCAGGCCCAGCTTGGCGCGCATGCCGGCCGACCAGACGGCGTTGTACCGCGGGCGGAAGGTGCCGAGCGCGGCGACGGCGAGGTCGATCGCCTGCTGCTGCTGGTCGTCGTGCAGCAGGGGCAGCATCGCCTCGGCCAGCCGGGCGAGGTTCCACTCGGCCACGATCGGCTGGTTGCCGTAGGCGTAGCGCCCGCTGTGGTCGATGGAGCTGTAGACGGTGGCGGGGTCGTAGGCGTCGAGGAAGGCGCAGGGGCCGTAGTCGATCGTCTCCCCGGAGATCGTCATGTTGTCGGTGTTCATCACGCCGTGGACGAAGCCGACCAGCATCCACCGGGCGACGAGCTCGGCCTGGGCGCCGACCACCGCCTCGTAGAGGGCGAGGTAGGGGTTCTCCGCCTCGCGGGCCGCCGGGTGGTGGCGGTCGATCGCGTGGTCGGCCAGGCGGCGCAGCAGTTCCACGTCGCGGGTCGCCGCCGCGTACTGGAAGGTGCCGACCCGCAGGTGGCTGCTGGCCACCCGCGCGAGCACGGCGCCGGGCAGCATCGTCTCGCGGGCCACGTCCTGGCCGGTGGCCACGACGGCGAGCGAGCGGGTGGTGGGGATCCCGAGGGCGTGCATCGCCGTGCTGACGACGTACTCGCGCAGCATCGGCCCGACGGCGGCCAGGCCGTCGCCGCCGCGGGCGAACGGTGTGCGGCCCGAGCCCTTGAGGTGCAGGTCGCGCAGCCGTCCCTCGCGGTCGGTGAGCTCGCCGAGCAGCAGCGCGCGGCCGTCGCCGAGGCGGGGGGAGTAGCCGCCGAACTGGTGACCGGCGTAGGCCTGCGCCACCGGGTCGGCCCCTTCCGGGACGTCGGTGCCCACCAGGAGACCGATCCCCTCGGGCGTGCGCAGCCAGGCGGGGTCGAGCCCCAGCTCCTCCGCCAGCGCCTCGTCCAGGGCGAGCAGGCGCGGCTCCGGGGCGTCCTCGGCCCGCCAGTGGACCGCCAGCTCCGGCAGCTCGCGGGCGAACCGGTCGCCGAGGACCACGGTCGGAGGCGGTGCGACGCTCACCGGTCCGAGGGTACGTGCGGATCCCGGTCGCCGCGGGGCGCCGACGGGCTCAGGACGCCGCGACCAGGACGCCGGCGAGGAAGTCGGTCAGCTCCTCGTGGGCGTCCAGCGGCAGCACGTGGGCGACGTACTGGTCCGGACGGACGACGACGACGCAGCCGGCCCGGTCGATGCCGCGGAGGTCGAAGACGTCCGAGGCCGGGTCGGGGCAGAACGCCTTCTCGTAGTCGACGAGCCCGAGCGAGCCCTTGCGCGGCAGCAGCACCGGCGGCAGGGCGTCGACGGACAGCTTGCGGTGCCCGTGCTGGAAGACCGCGCGCACGTCGATCACCGAGTCGGGGTCGGCGCCCGCCGGGGTGAAGCGGCGCAGCGGGGAGGCGTCCGACGCCAGGTGCTCGAACAGCTCCCCGGCCGGGGAGCCCGCGCCCGTGGGCGCACCCGCGTCGGCGAACACGTAGAGCCGCCAGGCGCCGTCGGCACGGGCGGCGTGGCCGAGGTGGACCGGCTTGGCGTCGGCCAGCCGGATCACCGGCGCGGAGTGGAAGCGCATCCCGACGGTCAGGCCCGTGGCGAGGTGCTGGTGGGTGCCGGGGCCGGTGATCATGGAGTGCGCGTACCGGGTCGCGACACCGGCGGTGAACCGGCCCTGCCGGACGAAGTAGCGCTGGAACTCCTCCGGGTCCACGCCCTCCTCGGCGTCGTCGGACTCCTTCGGCGCCGCGCTGAACATCCGGGCGAACTCGCGGTCGAAGTCGATGAGCTCCTGGGCGACGGCCTGCCGCTCCTCCGAGTACGTGTGCAGCAGCTCGGGGCGCGCGGTGCCGCGGAGCACGGAGGCCAGCTTCCAGCCGAGGTTCCACGCGTCGGCCATCGACACGTTCATGCCCTGGCCGGCCTTGGCGCTGTGCGTGTGGCAGGCGTCGCCCGCGATGAAGACGTGCGGGAGCCGGGCGCCGGTGTCCCCGGCCGGGACGTCGTCGAACCTGTCGCACAGGCGCTGGCCGATCTCGTACACCGACCACCAGCCGACGTCCTTCACGTCGATCGTGTAGGGCGCCATGATCCGGTTGGCCACCGCGGCCAGCTTCTCCGGCGTGACGTTCCGCCGGTCCAGCAGCTCGGCGTCGGCGACCTGGTCGAGCTCGATGTACAGGCGCACCAGGTAACCGCCCTCGCGGGGGATGATCAGCAGGTTTCCCTGGTTGGCCGAGTGGATCGCGCACTTGAGCCGGATGTCGGGGAAGTCGGTGACGGCGAGGACGTCCATCACGCCCCACGACTGGTTCATCGGGTCGCCGACCAGTTCCCGGCCGATCGCGTCGCGGACCCGGCTGCGGGCGCCGTCGCAGCCCACGACGTACCGGGCGCGGACGGTCGACGTCCCGCCGGTCTCCCGGCCGTCGGCGACGTGGGCGAGGGTGACGGTCACCGGGCGGTCGCCGTCCGGGTCCACCTGCACGTCGGCGGCCTGCAGGCCGTAGAACGGCTCGAGGCGGCTGGCCGACCTCGCCATGTGCTCCCGCAACCAGGCCAGCATCCGGGCCTGGTTGACGATGACGTGGGGGAACTCCGACAGCCCGTCCTCGACGTCCTGGACGCGCCCGGTCCGGGTGATCCGGCCGCGTTCGGCGGGGTCCGGGCGCCAGAAGGACACCTCGTTGACCCAGTACGCCTCGGCGACGAGCTGGTCGGCCAGCCCGAACGCCTCGAACATCTCCACGGTGCGGCAGGCCACGCCGTCGGCCTGGCCCACGGCGAGCGGGCCGCTGCGCCGGTCGACGATCGCTGTCCGGATGTCGGGGAACTGCGCCAGCTGCGCGGCCAGCACCATCCCGGCCGGTCCGCAGCCGACGATCAGGACGTCGACCTCGTCGGGCAGGCCCTCCGCTCGCGCGGTCACCGCGGGGTCCGGGTCGGCGACGAACGGGTCCCCGGGCCGGTAGCCGTCCAGGTAGAACTGCATGCGCCGACCGTGCCGGGCGTTCTGCGCCATGGGATAGCATTTTCTGCTGTGAGGAACAAGCCGCCGTACGCGATCGCGTCGGTCGACTCCGCGCTGCTGCTGGCCACCGTGCTGCAGCAGGAGGGGCCGCTGCGGGTGACCGACGCGGCGGCTCGGCTCGGTGTCTCGGCGTCCACGGCGCACCGGCTGCTCGGGATGCTCGTGTACCGGGACTTCGCCGAGCAGCTGGCCGACCGCCGCTACGGGCCCGGACCGCTCCTGCGGGGCGGCGTCGTGCCCCGGGCGACCGTGGGCCGGCTGCGGGAGGTGGCCCTGCCGCACCTGCGCGAGCTAGTGGACCGGCTGGGGGAGACGGCCAACCTGATGGTGCTCGCCGGGGCCGACGTCCGGTTCGTCGCCACCGTCGAGTGCGGTCACGTGCTCCGCGTCGGCGACCGCACCGGTCGCACCCTCCCGGCACGGGACACCTCCGGGGGCAAGGCCCTGCTCGCCGGCCTGCCGCCCGAGACCCTCGCGGAGATCCTCGGCGACCTGGGCGAGCCGGCCGCTGCGCAGCTGCTGCGCGAGCTGCGCACCATCCGCCGTCGGGGGTTCGCCGTCAACGAGGAGCAGACGGAGGCCGGCCTGACCGCCGTCGGCGCGGCGGTCCCGTCGGGCGGCGAGGGACCGCCGGCCGCCGTCTCGGTGGCCCTCCCGAGCGTCCGGTTCTCCCGCGACGCCCTGCCGCAGTGGGGTGCGGCGCTCACCGCCGTCGCCGCCGCGATCGCAGACGACCTGGCCGGGTGACCCCGCCGGGCGGTGACCCCCGGGTGGCGGCCGGCCGCCGGACCCCTACCGTGGAGGGACCATGCCGAAGACCCCGGACGACCGCTCGCACGATCGCCCCGGCGCCCTGTTCGCCACCGATGCCGACGGGTTCCCCGAGGCCCCCGCCATCCCGTCCTTCGACTCGCTGCGGGCGCCACGCCGGCGGTCGGCCGTCGACCTGCTGCTGCCCGACGCACCGGTGGCCGCGACCGAGCCCGTGCGCGCGGACGGCCCCCGGCCGGCGGAGTACGCCGACCTGTGGCGGTTCGGCGTCCGGGCGGCGCGGGCCGCGTCGAGCCTGCCCTGGCGGCTGGCGAGCTGGTCGGTGCGCACGCCCGTCGCCTGCGCCGTCCGGCTGCTGGGCCGCTAGACGCCGCTCCGCCAGGACGCGCGGGGCGGACCGGGGCGGACCAACCGCTCGACGTGGCCCCGCACGACGACCGCGAGGCTGCGCGGCGGGGCAGGCACCGGCCGGTCGGCGCGGTCCAGCTCGGCCAGCAGGGTCGCGCGTCGGCGCTCGAGCTCGGCGACCTCCGCGAGCAGGGCGGCCCGCCGGCCGGCGGCGTCGCGGTCCAGACGCTCGCGGAGCGCGGCCGCCTCCTCGTCGGCCCGGCGGCGTTCCTCCCGTCCGCCGGCCAGCATGCGGAGGACCTCGTCGCGGGCGCGCAGCAGCACGGCGTCCGCCTCGGTCGCGGCGGCCTGCAGCACCCGTTCCGCGTCCTCGGCGGCCCGCTGCTCGGCGCGGTCCACCTGCGCGAGCCGGGCGTCGGCCGCGGCCCGTGCCGCGGCCAGCGTGCGCTCGGCGTCGGCCACGGTCCCGGCGGCCTCGGCGAGCAGCCCGTCGGCCCGGGTGCCGGCCTCGGCGATCGTCCGCGCCGCCTCCGCGCGCGCCTCCTCGAGGGACAGCTCCGCCCGGGCGACCGCCTCCGCCGCCTGCTCGGCGGCGGCGGCGCGCTCGGCCGCTGCCTCGGCCCGCAGGCCCTCGGCCTCGTCGGCCGCGGCGGCGAGCAGCGCACCGATGCGGTCGGAGACGTCGAGGAACCCGCCGGCCGCGGTCGAGTGCGCGAGCAGCTCCCGGGCCTCGTCGAGCGCGGTCTGCGTCGCGACCGACCGGGTCAGCAGGTGCTCCCGCTCCCGATCGGCCGCGGCGAGCTCGTCCTCGGCCCAGCGCACGTAGGTGTCGACCTGGAAGCGGTCGTAGCCGGCGATGGCACGACGGAACATGGGCCCCGCCTGGAGCACGGTCGGGAGGTCCCCGGACACGTTCGGGTGCGTCCGGTCGACGTCGTGACCGGCGTGCAGCTCGATGGTCATCCCCCTGCCTCCCCACGCAGTCCGGGCTGAGAGAGCGACGCTACGGCCGGACGACCCGCCGCGCGCCGCCGTGCCGGGGCGGTCTCACCCGGAGGGGGCGGCATCGCCGCCCGGCCCGGTGGCGACCGCCGTCGCCGTCGCTGTGCGTGACCTCGCCCGCTCGGGTGAGACGACCGATCGGGCACGCATGGCCCGTGCCGGCGCCGGTCACCCTCTCTCCGTGGCTGCAGAGACGACCCCGCCGATGCCCGGTGGCATGACGGTCCCGCTCCTGTTCGGGTGGGAGTTCATCCTGACCGGGCTCGTCGTGGTGGTCGTCGTCGCCGTGGCCTTCGTCCTGGTGTCGGCGAACCGGTCCGACGAGGGGGAGCGCTCGGAGTGGCAGGCGTACCTCGACGCGCGCTCGCGCAGGGGACGGGACTCCGACGACCCCGCGCCCGAACGCGTCAGCTAGGAGCCCCGACCGGAGCGGCCGCGCGGGCGGCGTCCATCCGCCGCGCGCGGGCGATCAGCCGGCGGCACCGCAGCTCCAGCAGGACGACGGCGACGCCGAACGAGCGGAACTGCCGGTTCGTCGTCTGACCGGTCAGGTACCGCTGGTACACCTGCTGGGCGATGACGGCCACGCGGAACAGGCCGAACACCTCGTACCAGGCCCACTCCCGGTTGGTCACCGCGATCCCGGTCCGCTCCGCGTAGTGGGCGACGACCTGCTCGCGGGTCATCATCCCCGGCAGGTGCGTCGGCTGGCGGCGGAATGCCTGCAGGAGCCGTCCGTCGCCCGGCTGCACCCAGTAGCCCAGCGTGCCGGCGAGGTCCATCAGCGGGTCGCCGACGGTGGCCAGCTCCCAGTCGAGCAGCCCGATCGGCCGGGTGGGGTCCGCCGGGTCGAGGACGACGTTGTCGAAGCGGAAGTCGTTGTGCACCAGCGTGTGCGGCCGGTCAGCGGGCTGGTTGGCGTCCAGCCAGTGCATGACGCGCTCGAAGCTGCCGACGTTCCAGGTACGGGCCCGGCGGTAGCGCTCGGACCAGCCCTCGACCTGTCGCCGGACGTAGCCCGGCCCCTTGCCCAGGTCGGCCAGGCCGGACGCGGCGACGTCCACCCCGTGCAGCTCCACCAGCAGGTCGATCACGTTGCGGCAGAGGGTGGCCACCTCGTCCGGGTCGAGCCGGATGCCCCGCGGCAGCTCCTTGCGGGGGATGGGGCCCTCGATCCGCTGCATCACGTAGAACGGCGTGCCGATGACCGACGGGTCCTCGCAGAGGGCCACGGTCCGCGGGACGTAGGGGAGGACCCGGCCGAGCGCGGTCTGGACGCGGTGCTCCCGGGCCATGTCGTGCGCGCCCTTGTGGTGGGTCCCCTTCGGCGGCCGGCGGAGGATCAGGTCTCCTCCGGGGTAGCGCAGCTGGTACGTCAGGTTCGAGACGCCACCGGAGAACTGGCGCACCTCCGGGACCGCGCCGAGATCGACCCCGGCGTCCGCGGTGGCGGCGTGGCCGGTCAGCCAGGTCGCCATCTTCGGGACGTCGAAGGCGTCCTCGGCCCTGACCTCCCGCGCGTCACCGGTGCCCGGCGCCGTCACGTGAGCTTCCGGACGACCGACAGCGGCAGCACCCGCATGGCGAACCCGATCGGCACCCACGGCCAGGCGGGGACGTAGGCCCTGGTCCGCCGGGCCTCGATGGCGGCCACCATGCTCCGCACCCCGGTGGTCGTGTCGACCATGAACCGCGTCTTCTGCTGCACGTGCTCGTTCATCTCCGAGCGGATGTAGCCGGGGTAGATCACCGACACGTCGAGCCCCGGGATGCGCTCGGACCGCAGGCCCTCGGCGAGGGACGCGACGCCGGCCTTGGTGGCCGCGTAGGTGGTCATCGACTTCCGCATCCCGCGCAGCGCCGACATCGAGGAGATCAGCACCAGGTGCCCTCGGCGCTGACGACGGAAGATCTCCAGCGCCGCCTCGCACTGCGCCAGCGCCCCGACGAAGTTCGTCATGGCCGTCTCGCGGTTGGCGTCGGACCGGCCGGTGCCCAGCGGCGCGCCCTTGCCGAGACCGGCGTTGACCACCACCCGGTCGATCGTGCCGAAGGCCTCGGCGAACCGGCCGAACACGGCGGGGACCGCGTCGGCGTCGGTGACGTCCAGCGCGGCGGTCTCGACCCGGCGCCCGGTCGCCGTCCGGATCTCCTCCGCCAGGGCGTCCAGCCGCTCGGTGCGCCGCGCGCACAGCGCCAGGTCGTGGCCGAGCGCGGCGAACTGGCGGGCCATCTCGGCACCCAGGCCGGCGCTGGCGCCCGTGATGAGGATCGTGCTCACGCGGCGTCCCCGTCCTGCTCGGCCCGGTGGATGCGGGCGCCCATCCCCAGCATCTGCCGGTCGTAGAGCGGCCGGGCCAGCCGCTTGGTCCAGAACGCGATCCGGGCGTTGCGGTCGGGCATGACCAGGAACTTCCGGGCATCCACCGCTCGCACGACCCGGGCGGCGATCTCCTCGGCGCCGAGCTTCGAGCGCTCGATGAGCCGGGTGGCCACGGTGTCCATCATCGGGTCGTCGCCGCCGAGGGAGGCCGCCAGGTTGGTGCGGAAGAACGACGGGCAGACCACCGAGACGTCGACGCCCCAGGGCGCCAGCTCCCAGCGCAGGCTCTCGGAGAGCGCGACGACGGCGGCCTTGCCGGCGTCGTAGGACGTCATGGCCGGCGGGTGCACGAGGCCGGCCGCCGAGGCGACGTTCACCAGGTGGCCCGAGCCCTGCTCCTTGAACAGCGGCACGAAGGTCCGGCAACCCGTGACGGCGCCCAGCACGTTGACGTCGAGCACCCGCCGCCAGTGGTCGGCGCCGAGGCGGTCGATCCGACCGCCGGCGGCGATACCGGCGTTGTTCACCAGGACGTCGAGCCCGCCGAACTCGGTGCGGACCCGGTCGAGCGCGGCCGCCCAGTCGGCCTCGGAGGTGATGTCGAGCCGCTGGTAGGCAGCGCCGGCCGGGACGCCGGCGGTGTCGGTGCGGTCGGTGACCAGGACGCGGTCGCCGCGGCCCGCGTAGCGGGCGGCCAGCGCCGCGCCCAGGCCGGAGGCGCCGCCGGTGACGAGGATGCGCCGGGCGGTCATCGGGCGGCCCGGGCCGCGAGGAGGCAGGAAGGCATGCGGGCACGGTACGGAAGCGCCCGACCGGGTCAGGACAGCAGCGCCCAGGGGTCCTCGCGGCGGAACACCGTGGGCAGGTGCAGCCCGACCCGCTGGTCGGCGGCCAGCCGGCCGAGCACGCGCACCGTCACGTCCAGGTCGTCTCCGGCGTACGGCAGGGCCCGCAGGGGACGGTCGAGCGGCCGGAAGAAGTCGTCCCAGTGGATCAGCACGACCTCGCGGGCGCCGACGGCCTCGACGGTGTGCCGCCAGAAGTCGCGGATGTACGTCTCGTCGAGGACACCGAGCTGCCCCACGCCCAGGTAGACGACGTCGGCGGTGCGCCCCTCCAGCGCGCCGGGGACGAACCCGGCGCTGCCCTGGACCAGCGCGGTGCGCCCGCTCCGGTGGGCGACGAGCAGCGACCACGCCTCGCCGCACCGGTACGCCGTCGTCCGGACCGGGGGGACGACGGGCTCGGTGATCGCGCCGGGGTAGCGGTCGGGCGGGCAGTGCGCCGAGGGCACCGGCGTCACGGTGAAGGACCCGAGGCGCAGGGCCGCGCCGGGCACCACCACCCGGAGCTGCTCCTCCGGGAGCCCGCCTCCCCGGCCGACGTTCACGGCCGACCGCCCGCCGGCCAGCACCGCACCGGTCCGGTCGGCGACGACGGCGGAGTCGAGGGCGTGGTCGTAGTGGGTGTGCACCGGCAGGACGGCCCGCAGCCGGGAGGTCTCGCCGGTGAGCCCCAGTCGGCCGAGCGCGGCGTCGATCCGGTGCTCGTCGGGCGCGATCCTCCCGAGGCCGACCTTCAGCAGGGACGGGCGGCTGAAGAACCCGTCGGTGAGGATCGCGTCCTCACCGTCGTCGAGCAGCAGGGTCGCGACGCCGGCGAAGGTCACCCCGAAGCCGTCGCCGGCCGGCGGGACGTCGAACCGCCCGGTGTGGACGTCGAGGTCGGGGCGGCCCGGCTTCACGCGCATGACCGGACGCTAGCGATGGGTGGTCACGGCCGGGGTGACCGTCCCTCGCGGTCACCCGCGTGGTGCAGGGTGTGCCCGTGCGAGAAATGCAGCAGCTGCTGGTCGTGGTGAACCGGGGCGCGGGGACCACGGACGACGAGACCGTCGAGGCGGCGGTGACCACGCTGCGCGCGGGTGCCGACGTGGTCGTCGCCGCGACCGCCGACACGGAGGACCTGCTGCGGGCGGTGAAGGGCCGGGGGAGCAGGCGGCTGGTCGTGGTCGGTGGTGACGGGTCGGTCCACGCGGCGGTCACCGCACTCGACGCTGCCGGGGACCTGGACCCCGGGCAGCCGGTCGGGATCGTCCCGCTCGGCACCGGCAACGACCTGGCCCAGGCGATCGGGCTGCCCCTGGACCCGGTGGAGAGCGCCGCCGTCGTCCTGGACGGGGTGCCGCGACCGCTGGACCTCGTGCGGGACGACGCCGGGGGCATCGTGGTGAACGCCGTCCACCTCGGGGCCGGAGCCCGGGCGGGCGCCGAGGCCGCCCGGTTCAAGGACCGGCTGGGAGCGGCCGCCTACCCCCTGGGCGCCGTCATCGCCGGCGTCACCACCACCGGGTGGCCGCTGCGGGTGGAGGTCGACGGCCGCGTCGTGGCGGACGCGGCCGGGGGCTGGGCCGCGGACGGCGCAGTGGACGTCCTGATGGCCGCCGTCTGCAACGGGCCCACGATCGGCGGCGCGACACCGCTGGCGCCCGACGCCCTCCTGGACGACGGCCTCGTCGACGTCGTCGTCTCCACCGCGACCGGTCCGGTGGCCCGGGCGGTGTTCGCGGCGGCGCTGACCTCCGGGCGCCACGTCGAGCGCGACGACGTCGTGGTCGTGCGCGGGCGGGAGGTGACCGTCACGGGTGGACCGGTCGACCTCGTCGCGGACGGCGAGCTCGAGGAGCAGGTGGACGGGCGGACCTGGCGGGTGGAGCACCGCGCGTGGTCGGTGCTCGCTCCGCGCTGACGCATCGGCCGCGAGGGGCTGGTCCCGGCTGAGCTGCCGGCGTACCGGGGCGGGTGACACGATGCGGCCATGTCGTCGCCAGGGGTGCCGGCCGGCGAGGGCGGCACGGCGTTCGTCCTCGGTGGCGGGGGAGTGCTGGGAGCGGCCGAGGTCGGCATGCTGCAGGCCCTGTTCGACCGCGGTATCCGGCCCGACCTGATCGTCGGCACGTCGGTGGGCGCCATCAACGGCGCGCTCGTCGCCGCCGATCCCACGCCGAGCGCGGTGGACCGGCTGCGCGGCGTGTGGCAGGACCTCGGGGCGCGGCGGATCTTCGCGGGGTCCGTGCTGACCCGGGCGAGCACCCTGGTGCGGACCCGCACCCACCTGCACCCGCGGGAGCCGCTGAGGGACCTGCTCGCGGCGCATCTGCCGGTGCGGACGTTCGCCGAGCTCGAGGTCCCGTTCCAGTGCGTGGCGGCCAGCATCGAGCGCGCCGCCGAGCACTGGTTCACCGACGGCGCCCTGATCGACGCGGTGCTGGCGTCCTGCGCCGTCCCCGGCCTCCTGCCGGCCGTGGAGCTCGACGGCGAGCACTTCGTGGACGGCGGCCTGGTGCACAGCATCCCGGTCGGCCGGGCGGTCGCGCTGGGCGCCGCGACGATCTACGTGCTGCACGTCGGGCGGATCGACCGCCCGCTGCGCCCACCGACCCGGCCGTGGGAGGTCGGGCTGGTCGCCTTCGAGATCGCCCGCCGGCACCGGTTCGCTGCCGACCTCGCGGCCCTCCCGCCCGGGGTCACGGTGCACGTGCTGCCGTCGGGTGACCCGGTCGTGCCCGGGGTCGGGAACCTGCGCTACCGCGACTTCTCCGGCGCGGCGGACCGGATCGACCGCGCGTACGCCGCGGCGCGCGACTTCCTCGCCGGCCGCGAGGGAGGGACGGCCTGACGTGCTCCCACCCCGCCCCGTCCGCCGGGTCGCCGGCCCCCTCCTCGTCGGTGCGCTCGGAGTCGCCGTCCTCCTGCTGCCCGTGCTCGTGCTGGTGGCAGCGGTCGTGTCCGTGTTCCTGCCGGGCCGCTGGCGCGCGCTGCGGCTGCTGTCCTTCGCGATCGTCTACCTCACGATGGAGGTCGCCGGGCTGGTGGCCGCGGCGGTGCTCTGGGTCCGGGCCGGTCTCGGCCGCCGGCTGCACACCTCGGGGTCACGCCAGGCGCACTACACCGTCCTGCGGCTCCTGCTCGACGCCCTGATGCGCGCCGCCCAGCGGCTGTTCGCGCTGCGGCTGGTCACCGACGGCACGTCGTGGTCGCCGCTGGACGACGGGGTGCCCGGCTCGACCAACGCGATGGTGGTGCTCTCCCGGCACGCCGGTCCGGGGGACTCGTTCCTGCTCGTGCACACGCTCATGAACCGTGACCACCTGCGCCGGCCGCGGATCGTGCTCAAGGACGTGCTGCAGCTCGACCCGTTGATCGACGTCTACCTCAACCGGCTGCCCAACCACTTCGTCTCGGCCGATCCGCCGGCCGGGTACGGCTCGGCGGAAGCGATCGAGGACCTGGCCCGCGACCTGGGGGAGGAGGACGCGCTGCTGATCTTCCCCGAGGGCGCGAACTTCACGCCGCGGCGCAAGGTGCGGGCGATCCAGCGCCTCCGCGACCGGGGGCTGCTGAAGGCGGTGCGCAGGGCGGAGGCGATGCGGCACGTGCTCCCGCCGCGCCCCGCGGGGGTCGCCGCCGCGCTGCGCGCGGCCCCGCACGCCGACGTCGTCTTCGTCGCGCACACCGGGCTGGAGCACCTCAGCACCGTGCGGGACCTGTGGCGCGGCCTGCCCATGGACAAGACGCTGCACCTGCGGTGGTGGTTCGTCCCGGCCGCGGAGGTGCCGCGGGAGGAGACGCTGCAGACCGACTGGCTCTACCGGTGGTGGGAGACGATCGACGCCTGGATCGCCCGCACGTCGGCGGCGGAGCAGCCACAGGCGGGCGGCGCGGACGACGCGCCGGAAGCGGCCGGCCGTGCCCCCGGTTGGCCGGAGGTGTGAGGCTCTCGCTGCTCGACCGCTCCCGTACCCGTGCCGGCCATCCCGAGGGGGACGCGCTGGTGCACACGGTCGAGCGGGCCGTGGCGGCCGAGCGCCTGGGTTACGCGCGGTTCTGGGTGGCCGAGCACCACGGCGTGCCGGGGATCGCGTCGGGCGCCCCGGCGGTGCTCCTGGCCGCGATCGGGGCGCGCACGGCGACGATCCGGCTCGGCTCGGGCGGGGTCATGCTGCCCAACCACCAGCCCCTCGTCGTGGCCGAGCAGTTCCTGATGCTCTCCGGCCTGCACCCGGGCCGGATCGACCTCGGCCTGGGGCGGTCGCTCGGGTTCACCGCACCGGTGCGGCGCGCGCTGCGCCGCTCCGACGGCGAGCCGGACACCTTCGCCGACGACGTCGAGGAGGTGCGCGGCTTCCTCGAGCGCACGGCGCCGGTCACCGCCCGCCCGGTGGTGGAGGCAGCGGTTCCGCTCTTCGTGCTCGCCACCGGCCGGGGCATCGAGGTGGCCGCCCGGCTCGGCCTCCCGGTCGTGCTGGGCGGCCCGGTGCTCGCGCGGCCCGAGCTCGGTGACCTGCTCGCGGCCTACCGCCGCGACTTCCGGCCGCACCGCGGGAGCCGTCCGCACGTCACCGTCTCGCTCGACGTGCTGGTCGCCGACACCGACGCGGACGCCCGCGAACTGGCCCTGCCCGAGGTCTGGGCGATGGTCCGGTCGCGGCGCACCGGCGTGTTCGACGCCCTGGAGCCGGTGGCCGCCATCCGGGACCGGCGCTGGGACGACCAGGACGCCGTGCGCGTGGAGCGCGGCCTCGACGCCGTCACCGCCGGGAGCCCCGCGACCGTTCGTCGCCGGCTCGAGCAGCTGGCCGAGCGCACGGGGGCCGACGAGCTGCTCGCCAGCGGCGCCACGTACGACCGCGCGGCTCTGGCCGCCTCCGACGCCTCGCTCGCCGGCCTCCTGCGGTGACCCTGCCGGGCCGCCCCTAGCGCGGCGCGACCCGGAAGACCGGCCAGCCGATCTCGGTGCGCCAGGCGGCCGGGTCGGCGGTGTCGCGGGGGCCGACCAGGTAGGTCTCGCGGACCGGCCCGGCGACGGCGAGTGCGTTGGCCACGACCCAGGCGCCGAGCTCGCCGTAGGTGACGTCGATGTCGTCGTGCTCCCCGACGTGGGTGGTGACGGCCAGTTCGACGGCCGGCAGCGTCATCGGGTGGACCCGCCCGCGGCGCGGGGGTTCCGCGGTCGGCCGGTACACGAGCAGGTGGCCGCGGCCGGCCTCGAACAGCGCGTTGTCGTACAGCCCTCCCGGGGCCCCGGTCGGTCGCTCGACCGCCGCGTCGAGCTCGGCCATGGCGCCGGAGTACCAGGTCAGCACGTCCGCCTGGTCCACGTCGTCCTCGACCGCGGCCACCCTGGTCGCCGGGACCGCGCGGAGCTCGACGGCGAGCGGCGGGGGTTCGGGCGCGAGCAGCCGGCGCAGGGACGCCACCGCGGCGCGGGTCCGGTCCAGCTCGGACTCGAGCCGTCGCAGGTGGTCGGCGACGAGGGCGGCGCGGGCGCCGGGGTCGGGGGAGCGCAGGATGCGCTGGACGTCGGGCAGCGGCACGTCCAGCTCGCGGAGTCGGTGGATCACCTGGGCGGTCGGGATCTGGTCCGCGCCGTAGTAGCGGTAGCCGCTCGCGGGGTCGACCGTCGCGGGCTCGAGCAGTCCCGCGTCGTGGTAGCGGCGCAGGGTCCGCACGCTCAGGTGGGTCAGCCGCGAGAACTCGCCGATCGCCAGCACGCGTGCACTGTGCACCCTCTCCCCGGGGGAGGGTCCAGCGCTTGACCCTCCCGCCCCGGGAGGCCACAGCCTGGGGGCATGACCACACCGACCAGCATCCACTCCGGCGAGCTCCCCGCCACCGTTCGCGGGTTCCTCACCGCCCACGTCGCACGCGACGTCGACGCCGCCCTCGCCGTCTTCACCCCGACCGCGGTCGTCACCGACGAGGGCGAGACCTTCCGCGGGACCGACGAGATCCGCCGGTTCCTCCTCCACTCCGGGGCCGAGTTCACCTACACGACCGAGCTCATCGGTGCCGAGCGCGTCGACGACACGCACTGGGTGGCCGTCAACCGACTGGAGGGCGACTTCCCCGGCGGTGTGGCCGAGCTCGCCTACCGCTTCTCACTGGACGGCGAACTCGTCGCCGAGCTCGTGATCGCACCGCGGTGAGCGCGCCCGGTCCCGGCAGGGGGACCGAGCTCCCCCGGGGGCGGGTGCTGCGGCACAGACCACACCCGCCCGGCGCGGTGATCCCGGCGGGTAATGGCGACGCTACAACGGCGCAACATGTGCCCAGCAGCATCGCCTCATGTCCTCCGCGTCGCGACCTCCGTCCTTCCTCCGCCGCTCCGCCGGGGCCCTCGCGTCCCTCGGGCTCGTCACCGCCATGGCCGCCTGCACCTCGACGGGATCGAGCTCCGCCTCGGCCGACGACGGCGAGGGAACGCAGACGGTCACGGTCGGCACCCTGCGCGGCCAGCCGCACTTCTACGCGCCCTTCCTCTACGAGGAGCACGCCGAGGGTGACGTGGAGTTCGAGGTCGTCACGCTCGAGACGGCGCCCGCCCTCAACGACGCCCTCGCCAGCGGGACGGTCGACTTCGCCGTCGGCAGCATCACCGCCACGATCGCCGGCGCCGCGGCCGGCCGGGACGTGCGGATCGTGGCCGCCGCCGCCGACGGCGGCAGCGGCATCATCGGCGGTGCGGCGGTCGGCTCGGTGCAGGACCTGGTCGGCAAGCGGCTGGGCTACCTCGAGTCCAGCTCCCAGCTGGTCGCCCTGCGGCTGATCCTCGAGCGCGAGGAGGTGTCCGTCGACGACGTCGAGATGGTGTCGCTCAGCGCGCCGGAGTTCTTCAACGCCTTCAGCACCGGCCAGATCGACGCCTTCGCGGCACCGGAGATCGGCGTGTCCCTCGCGCTCGGCGCGGGCGGTCAGCAGATCGCCGACCCGTACTCGACCGAGATCGGCCGGCTCAACATCGCCCTGCTGACCACCGGCGCGATGATCGAGGAGGACCCCGACCTCGTGCAGGCCGTGGTGGACACCCACGCGGCGGCCACCGCGTACATGGTCGACCACCAGGACGAGTGGCTCCCGGGGATGATCGAGGAGTACGGCGGCGACCAGGACGTCCTGGAGAACGCGCTGGAGAACTTCTGGCTCCGGGCCGACCTCTCGCCGACCTACGAGGAGCAGATCGGCAACCTCGCCGCGCAGATGGCCCGCCTCGGCATGATCGAGCAGGCTCCCGCGCTCGAGGACGTCGTCGACGCGTCGTTCGCCTCGCGCGACGAGCCCGCAGGGTCGTGAGCTCCGCGACGACGGGGCGGACGGCCGCGGCGGGCCGGGCCGCGCTGGGGCTCGGCGTCCTCGCCGGCATCGTCGGCCTGTGGCACCTCGGCGTCCGCGGTCAGTGGGTGCTCGTCTTCGACATCAAGATGGGCTTCCTCCCCGAGCCGACGGAGGTCGCCCGGCTGCTGTGGGACTTCGCTTTCGGCGGGGTCTTCGACGACGCGTTCAGCGGCACCCTGTGGCAGCACCTGTGGGCGAGCACCGGCCGGGTCCTCGCCGGGTTCGGGCTGGCCGCCGCGCTGGCGATCCCGCTCGGCGTGCTGATGGGCCGCTACCCGATGGTCAACGCGGCGCTGGACCCGGCGGTGAACCTCTTCCGGCCGATCCCGGCGACCGCGTGGGTGCCGCTGGTGCTGCTCATCATCGGGTTCGGGAGCCAGGCCACGATCTTCCTGATCACGCTGTCGGCGTTCTTCCCGATCCTGCTCAACACCGTGGGGGCCGTCCGCGAGGTGCCGCCCCGTCTGGTGGAGGCCGCGCAGATGCTCGGCACCTCGCGCGGCGACGTCCTGCTCAAGGTCGTCGTGCCCGCCGCGACGCCCGGCATCGTCAGCGGGCTGCGGATCGGCCTCGGGCTGGCCTGGGTCATCCTCGTGCTCGGCGAGAGCAACGGCATCGAGTGGGGCCTGGGCAGCATGATCACCCTCGCCCGCGAGCAGGTCCGCACCGACCGCGTCGTCGTCGGGATGATCGTGATCGGGCTGGCCGGCTTCCTGTCCGACCGCATCCTGCTGCACGGCCTGAGAGGCATCTTCCGCCGCCGTCCCCTGGTGAGGTCCACGTGAGCGCGCCCAGCCTGTCCCGTCTCACCCGGCACACCGAGGGCGGCCGGGTGCTCGTCGACGACCTCGGGAAGCGGTACGGCGGGGCCTCGGGCGTCGACGCCGTCGCCGGGGTCTCCCTCGACATCGCGCCGGGGGAGTTCGTCGCCGTCGTCGGCGCGAGCGGCTGCGGGAAGAGCACCCTGCTGCGCATCCTCGCCGGCTTCGAGGCGCCGACCCGGGGCCGCGTCGAGGTGGGCGGCCGGCCGGTCACCCGCCCCGGCCCGGACCGGGGCGTGGTCTTCCAGGACTACGGGCTGTTCCCCTGGCTGACCGTGGCGGAGAACGTCCGCTTCGGGCTCCGGCAGCGGGGGACGCCTCGCGGCCGGGCAGGGCAGATCGCCGACGCGTTCATCGAGGTCGTCGGGCTCACCCGGTTCGCCGACCGGTTCCCCGGCGAGCTCTCGGGCGGGATGCAACAGCGCGTGGCCATCGCCCGGGTGCTGGCCAACGACCCGGCGGTGCTCCTCATGGACGAGCCGTTCGGCGCCCTCGACGCGCTCACGCGGACGCAGATGCAGCACGAGCTGCGCCGGCTCTACCGCGAGGCCGGCACCACCGTCGTCTTCGTGACCCACTCCATCGAGGAGGCGGTGTACCTCGCCGACCGGGTCGTGGTGATGACCGGCGGTGCCGCCAAGGGCGTGCCCGGCCACGTCAGCGACGTCTTCGCGGTGGAGCTGGGGGAGGACCGGGACGTGAACGCGGCCGACTTCAACGCGCTGGAGCGGCGGATCTCCGAGCGGGTCCACGCCGGCTGAGCACCTCCGGCACCTCGCTGGCAGGGTGGGCGGCATGGGCACGTCCACTCCCGTCGTCGTCGTGACCGGTGCGAACGGACTGGTGGGTGCCGCGGTGTGCCGGGCGCTCGCCGAGCGGTCGGCGCGCGTGCGCGCCGTCGTCCGGCGGTCCGGCAGCGCGCCCGCGCTCGACGGGCTGACCGAGCACGTCGGCGACTTCGCCGACGAGGGCCTCGCCCGCGCGGTGACCGAAGGCGCCGACGCGGTGGTCACGACCGTGCATCCGATGGGCTCGCCCCGGGACGTGCAGCACCGGGTGGGCGCCGAGGGGACCCCGGTGCTCGCCCGGGCCGCCCGGGACGCCGGCGTCGCCCGTCTCGTGCACGTGTCCACGGCCGGGGTGTACGACCGCTCGGCCGGCGTCGGGGACATCGCGGAGGACGGCGCCCTCCTGCCCGAGGGCAGCGGCGACTACCCCGACACCAAGAACGCCACCGACGCCGCGCTGGCGCAGGTGGGCGGTCTCACGACCGTGCTGGTCCGCCCGCCGGCCATCCTGGGCCCGGGCGGGACGTCGGTCTGGAACACGTTGCGGCCGCGGGACATCCGGGACGGCGATCGCCGGGCCAACCCGGCGAAGAGCTGGCCCTGGGTGCACGTCCACGACCTGGCGGCGTTGATCGCCGACGTCGCCACCGGGGCCGTCGCGACCGCCGACGACCCGGAGCGCGGCCCGGTGGCCGGGAGCACGACCCCGGTCATCGTCGCGGGCGAGCCCGCCACCTGGCGCGACTACCTGGGCACCGTGACCGACGCGCTCGGCGTCGCGCCCGAGTGGACCGACGAGCCGGTCTGGACGGGCCGGCTGCGCACCGACCGCGCCCGGGAGTGGGGCTGGGCGCCCCGGGTGGACCTGGCGCAGGCCCTGGACGAACTGCGCCAGGGTCTGACGCGACCGCCCACCGCAGAGGAGGAGGCCCCGTGATCGAGGACGTGATCGCCCGCTGGCACCGGTACCTGGCGGGGGAGCTCCCCGGCGGTCTCGAGGAACTGCTCGCCGACGACGTCGTCTTCTACTCGCCGGTGGTCTACACGCCGCAGCGCGGGAAGCCCGTCACGACGCAGTACCTCGAGGCGGCGTCCCGGGCTCTGGCCGGAGGGCCCGCAGGGGCCTTCCGGTACACGAAGCAGGTCCTCTCCGGGGACACCGCGGTGCTGGAGTTCGAGACGACCGTGGAGGGCAAGTACGTCAACGGTGTCGACATCATCCGGCTCGATCAGACGGGGCGGATCGTCGAGTTCCGCGTCATGATGCGGCCGCTGCAGGGGATCCAGGTCGTGCACGAGCAGATGGGCCGACGCCTGGCCGCCGGCGGCTGACGCGGAGGCCTGCGACCGACCATGCGGCCGGCGTGCCCCCCGGGGGAGCGATCGCGGCGGGTGGCACGGGCAGCGTCACGCCGATGACGCGACGAGATCGGTCAGCAGCTGCCCGGCGATGAGCGCGGCCACGGCGAGCACCAGCCAGGCGAACCACCGTCGAAGGCGCCCCGCACCGGTACGGGCGCCCAGACGTCCGGAGACGGAGGCGGCGACGACGGCTGCGGCCGTGAAGGCGGCGGTGATCGGGATGTCGAGGGACACCTCGCCGATGTGCGCGGCGAAGCCCGCTGCGGAGTTGATGGTCATCACGACCAGGGATGTGCCGACGGCCGTCGGCATGGGCAGGCCGAGAGCCAGGACCAGCACCGGGATGATGAGGAAGCCGCCGCCGACGCCCAGCAGGCCGGTCAGGAATCCGACGACGAGGCCCCCGGCCAGCGTGCGCGGCAGGCACCGCCGCCAGTTCACGCGGCCGCTCTCCACGGTGCAGGCGGTGCCCGTGGCCGGCTTCTCCTGGAGCATGCGCACGCCGGCGGCGATCATCAGCGCGGCGAACAGCGCGAGGGTGACCGCTTCGGGCAGCGCCCTGTTGACCGCGGCGCCGGCGAACGCCGTGGCGGCGCCTGCCGCGCCGAACAGGAGGGCGATCCGCCAGGCGACCTGCCGTCGCCGTAGTCGTGGCAGCACCGCCACGACTGCGGTGATGCCGACGACGAGCAGCGAGGTGGCGACCGCCTGCGGCAGGCCCTGGCCGGCGAGGTAGACCAACGCCGGCACCGCGAGGATGGAGCCCCCTCCGCCGAGCAGCCCGACGAGGGCGCCGATGACCAGGCCGATGCCGATCGGGAGGGCGATCATCGGGCTGCCGCGGAGGGTGAGGCCGCGATCAGCGGCGGCTGAGGAGCTTGCTCAACCAGCCGCCCGAGCGCTCCGGTCGGGGGTGACCGGGGCACCGCTGGGCGCTGGGCACGCGGGCCATCACCTGGTCGACGTGCTGGCCGCAGCCGGCCCACGTCGTCTTGCCGCAGGTCGTGCAGGCAACTGCTCGGCACATGGGGTGTCTCCTCGTGGTCGGGTGGGCGGTAGGTCAGCGGAGGGCGACGTCGGCGTGCAGACCGACGGCCGCCGCGCCGGTGTCGGGGTCGCCGTAGCCGCCGTCGACGAGCACGGGCCGGCGCCCGGCGCGGGCCAGCAGAGAGGCGGCGATCGACGCGCGGTAGCCCGAGCCGCAGTACACCCACACGGCGCCGTCCGGGACCTCGTCGATGCGGTCGGCCAGCTCGTGGATCGGGATGTGCCGGGAGCCGCGCACGCCGCCGCCGGCCCGCTCGTCGGCGCGGCGCGCGTCCACGACCACCAGCTCGGGGTCGGCGGCCATGGCCGCCGCCAGCCCGGCGAAGTCGCTGACCGGGTAGGAGGACAGCTCCCGGCCGGGGGCGAGTTCCTCGGGGCTGCCGACCGCGGCACCGGCCAGCCGGTCGAGGCCGATGCGGACGAGCTCGCGGCGGGCGTCGGCCACCTGCTGCTCGGTCTCGCCGAGCAGGGTCAGCGGTGCGCCCCACGGGACGAGCCAGCCGACGTAGGTGACGAAGTTGGCGATCGCCAGCTCGAAGTTCAGCGCACCGGGCAGGTGGCCGGCGGCGAAGGCGGTCCGGGTGCGCAGGTCGATGACCCACTCACCGGCGGCCAGCCGGGCCGCCAGGTCGGCCGGCTCGGCCACCTGCGGCGCGGACAGGTCCACGGGGGCCGGTCCGGCGGCGTTGCCCGGGCCCATGTGGCTGTACCAGGCGGGGATCGCGGTGAGGCCGGCGATCAGCTGGTCGACGAACGACTGCTCGTCCTGGGTGAGCGCCGGGTTCACCGCCGCCTGCTCGCCGACCGTGGAGGACTCGCCGCTGGTCGGGGTGGCCGAGCAGAAGCTGCCGAATCCGTGGGTCGGGAACACCGGCGTCCCGGCCGGCAGCTCCTCGGCCAGCCGGCGCACCGAGTGGTACTGGGCGTGCGTGAGCTCGTCGGTGTGCTCAGGCCCGACGAGATCGGTGCGGCCGGTCGAGCCGTAGAGCATGGAGCCGCCGGTGAAGACCGCCCCCACCTCGCCGTCGGCGTCGGCGAGCACGTAGCTGACGTGGTGGTGGGTGTGACCGGGGGTGTGCAGCACGCGCAGCCGCATGGGACCGGCCACGAGCACCTCGCCGTCGGCGGCGGGTACCCGCTCGTAGGCGACGGTGTCGCCGGCGGGGACGACGTAGTGCGCGCCCACCGTCGCGGCGAGCTCCAGTCCGCCGGTCAGGTAGTCGTTGTGCAGGTGGGTCTCCAGCACGTGCGTGAGGCGGACGTCCCGGTCTCGGGCGAGGGCGAGCACGCGGTCGATGTCGCGCTGGGGGTCGACGACGACGCCGACGCCGTCGGCGGTGATCAGGTAGCTGCGGTCGCCGAGCCCGGGGGTCTCGATGACGTCGATCTGCACGGAACTCTCCCTTGTACGGTACGGGGCAGGGGTATCAGGAGGTGGAATCGAAGGGCCTGTCAGGCCGTCGGTCGGCCTTCGGCGATCCACCGGGTCGCGGTGCCCTCGAGGTCGGCCACGTCCTAGCCCTGGCCGGCGAGGAAGGCGGCAGCCTGCGAGCCGCGCCCGCCGCTGCGGCAGACGGCGGTGACCGATCCGGGGGGTCAGGCGAGCGAGAGGAACAGGCGCTCCAGCTCGCGCAGGTCGACCTCGCGCGTCTCGCTCTCCTCGTTGGTCGAGCAGTAGCGCATCCCGGTCGAGACGACGGCGAAGCCCGCCTTGCTCAGCGCCTTGGAAGCAGCGGCGAGCTGCGTGACGACGGCCGAGCAGTCTCGGCCGTCCTCGATCATGCGGACGATGCCGCCGATCTGACCTTCGATGCGCTTGAGCCGCTTGACGACGTCCGCGAGCTCGCCCGGGGGGATGTCCATGACATCGACGGTACATACCCCGGGGGGTATCTGCCAGCGGCGGTGGCCGTGAGCCACGGCACGCATACCGGGGACGCCGATCGGGCAGCGGGCACCACGGCCACGGCCGGCTGCAGGGCGCACGAACCCTCGCGGCCAGGGGGCCAGGGCAGGCCGTTCCCCATCCTGGCGCGGCCCGTAGGTTCGGATCATGCGGCAGATCGAGACGTCCTCCTTGCGCGGCGACCTGACCCTCGCGGACCTACTGAGCGTGGCGGGCATCGCAACGGACGACGTGCTCCTCGTCCGGCACACCTACAGCCCCGACGGCCTCACCGGCCCCCAGGACGCCACGATCGAGAACGTCCTCACCTACTCCCGAGCCCAAGCGCTCCGGCAGAGCAAGATCCCCAGAGATCCGCCTGCCTTGTGGCTCAACTTCATGGCGGACGGCAAGCGGCGGTCCCGTTTCCTCACGGCGTACGAGAACAGGGGAGAAGTTCTCGCCGAGCGCACCGACGCCCTGCGGTATTTCGATCTCCACCCGTCGGGCGTCCTCGTGTCGCTTCGGAACCGGCTCGTCATCGAGTGGTCGAACGACACGATCAACTGGGCCAAGGCAGGCGCGAAGGCCGATCAGATGCCGGTGGTCGAGATCGCCGACCCTGCCCGAGTGCCGTTTCCGGGCTTCGACAAAGTCCTCGTCACGTACGACGAGCTGTTGGCCATCGCCGAGGACTCGCGATACGTGGAGTGGAGGACAGCGCTCGCCGCCGTCCAGGGCATCTACCTCGTCGCAGACGCCAGCAGCGGCGAGCTGTACGTCGGGAAAGCGGACGGCACTGAGCGCCTCCTGGGTCGGTGGAGCGCGTACGCCCGCGACGGCCACGGCGGCAACGTCGCGCTTCGCGAACTCGCTGAGATCGACGTGACTCACCGTCGGCACTTCGTCTTCAGCATCCTGCGTGTCTTCGGCCCGAGTGCGACTACCGCGGAGGTCGACGCGGCGGAGGCCCATTACAAGCGGGCGCTCCTGTCCCGGCAGTACGGCCTCAACCGGAACTAGCAGCCGGCACCGCGACCATGCCAGGAACGGAGGAACCCCCATCGGCCAGTGAGGCCGTGGGGGTTCGACTCGGTGTCCGAGGGGGGACTTGAACTCCTGTCCGCAGGTCAGCATCTAGGTGCGTCCTGATGCCTTGACCTGCGCTTTTGATCTTCGTTAGAGACCCGAGACGACCTGGAATTGCATCCAGATACCCCCTAATGCGCCGACGGCAGTATCACGCGGAGTATCACGAAGCGATCCTTCGCGGACCCGACTCCGGACCGGTCGGCCTTGGGGTATGCCACCCCACGCAGACGACGCGTTGTCGGCTGGGCGGCGAGTTGGCGGTACTGCCGCTGACCGTCCTGGTTGCGATCAGCTGGGTCGTTGTGGGAGGCACGGCTACCGGCTACCGGCTACCGGCTACCGGCTACCGGCTACCGGCAGAGCTGTCGTTTAGGCCTCCGACAGTATCGTCGACGACCACGCCCAGAACGGCCAACAGGGATAGGCGTGGGATCAGTACTCGTCGACCCAACCGGACCGCCGGCAGGTCACCGTTCTCGATGGCTCGGGTCACCGTGCGGACGTCGACACCGAATACCGAGGCCGCCTGCGCGACGGTCACAACGGCGGAGCCGCTGGCCCTGAGGTCCTCAAGGTTCACCGCGATCCCTCCCAATCAGCGATGACGTCGGGATGGATCGGAAGCGCCGCACGAGCGGCATCCGCCCGTGTCGGAGGCCTTTGACGGATGGTCGTCCCACAGCTGGCCCGAAGCATGCGCACCGCCTCCTCCGGCATCAGCAGCAGGGGATCGGTGCCCAGCACATCGTGGAGCAGCTGCGCATCGCCCATGTCGCTTTCCTCCAGAACTGTCCCGCTCCGCTGACACGGCCCCGGACCGTGCTGGAGCGGTTGCTGCCTGCTGCCTGCTGCCTGCCCGTCCAACGATGGCGAACGAGGCTCCAGAAGTCCTCTCGTTCCAGTGAACGGGAGCACCGCCCGCCCGCCGTCATCAGACCGGCCGGCGCCTCGGATGCGTCATCGGCTACCGAAGAATCCCTGGAGAAGCATTGGAGGTCAGGCCTCGTATACGGGATATTGGCACTGCCCGGGTGCGCGTCAGATAGTGGGGCGCCCTTACGGGCGGCGCACCGAACTCGACCGCGCGGGTCCCGCCCCGCATGACCTCAACCCGCTTCGCTCCCGCTCCGAGCGCGTTCTCCGGTGTTGCTCCTGTAGTACTCCGGTCAACGAAAGTGGTCTCGCGCCACGACGAGGCCCGTCGGACGGAGTCGAGGTTGCGGCTAGGGTTCGACGTCACACCAGCGGGTGTCCGCCGGACCGGTGACGTAGGGGAGCTGCCATGGCGCGGCCACTGCCTCGAGGTGACCGCTTGCAGGCTGCATCAGCTCGTCTTGGGTGTGCTGCCGGAGCCTGGCCCCAGCGGGGTTGACGTAGCGGATCGCCCAGTCTGCGTCAAAGCCGGCGAACCCGTCGGGTGCGGCCTCGGCGGCCGCCGCCAGCGCCTCGGGGCCGAGCCGGGCTGCGTCGGACTCGGTGGCCGGGGACCGCACCTTCGCGGGCCGGCGGCTCCCATTCGGTGATGACCGCGTGGCGTCAATCCCGGCGACGGTCCCTGCCGGGCACTGCGCCGGTGTCGGTCACCTCGCGGGCGACGTCGAAGAGCTTGCGGTTGAGCTCCTGGGAGACCCGGGTGAGGACGCCGAACGCCTGGTCGGCGGTAAGCCGGTGCCGCTCCATCAGGATCCCCTTGGCCTGCCCGATGACGTCGCGGTTGCTCATCCCGGCGCGGAGGTGCTCCTCGTGCTGGGCGCCGGCCAGCGCTACTGCGGCGTGGGCGGCGAGCATCTGCCCGATCTCCTGGCACTCGTCGTCGAACGCGCCGGGTGTGCGGGAGTACAGGTTCAGCGCGCCCAGTCGGTCGCCGTCGACGAAGAGCCGGAAGGCCAGCATGCTGCCTGCGCCGAGGGTTGCCGCCTGCTCAGAGAATTCCGGCCAGCGGTGGTCGGCTCCGACGTCGTCGACGCGGACGAGGTCGGACTCCCAGATTGCGTCCAGGCACGGACCTTGCCCGAGACGCTCCTGCAGGGAGTCGACCTTCCGCGGCAGGTCGCTGGTGGAGGCCCGCGGCTCGACCTTCTTCCGCCCGATGACGTAGCTGATGCCGCACTCCTCCGCATTCGGCACCACCCCGACCGCCTGAGTGGCGATGGCCTGCAGCGTGGCCTCGACGTGGCCGTGCTCCTCCTGCAGCTCCCGTGCGACACGACTCATCACGTCACCGAGGTGCTGCATGGAAGCCGATCCGCTGCCCACATCTGCTTGAGCCGCCGTCATAAGCGGAACCTACCGGCGCGGCGGGCCCGGGGGCCCGAATGGAGTGGCGGACCAACGGCATAGGCCACGACGACCGCGCGGCGGGGGCCCCGGCGTCCGCGCTGGACGAGCCCCCGCCCACCAAACCCCCAACCGCCAGCGGTCAGCAGACTGCCCACCTGCCTTCCAGCGCAGCCTGCCGTTACCTGTCGAGGACGGCGCGGAGGGTGGTCATGGTCTACCCACGGACGAGGAGGTCGCCGGGTTCACCGGTAGCGCGCGAGGGGGGCGGCGGGCGGTGGTCAGTCGGGTTCTCCGGTGGCGCCAGAGCTCGACTGGTACCTGTCGATCAGCTCCTTGACGACGCCTGGCAGAGGGCTGCTACCGGAGGCGTCGGGCATGGTCCTGGCAACGGGCAGGCGGGCCGCCCGGTAGATCTCGTCGAGTCGCTCGTTCAGAGCGACGGCGAGGATGTCCCGCTCGAGCTCGTCGAGGGGGAGAACGCCCTGGAGGTAGCCATCGATGTCGAACTCGTCGTGGTTTCCGCCTAGCGCCACGTAGCGCAGCCAGAGCTCCTGGACTGTCAGTTCCCCCCGCACTCGTGCGTTCTCGCAGAGATTGTGTCGGTCGTCGGTGTCCATGGAACCGCCTCCTCGTCAGGCTTGAAGGCGGTCGGCGTCCCGGGAAGCCACCGCGGTCAGGAGTTCACGGGCGACCTCCTCGACGGTGAGGCCCGACCGTGCGGCGGCGTCGGCGAGCAGCGCGAAGGCGGCGTGCGCGTCGGCCGCTCCCTGTGCCATGAGGATGCCCGTTGCCCGGCTGATGGCGTCGCGGCTGCCCAGGGCATCGGTGAGCCGGCGACTGAGCTGGCGGGCATGCTGCAGACTCTGGGTGTTCGCGAGCAGGATCGCTGCCTGCTGGGCGAACAGGCTCATCACCCGCTCGGCGTGTGCGTCGTAGTTGTCCGGCCGGTCGGAGTAGACCTTGATGGCGCCGATGGCTTCGTCGTCGACCACGAGGGCGGTACTCAGCACCGAGCGCATGCCCAGGGCGCCGACCGCGGTGCTCCACGCCGCCCAGCGGGTGTCGGTGGTGGTGTCCTCGATACGCACCAGCTGCCGCGAGCGCCACGCGGTCAGGCACGGTCCCTCGTCGAGTTCGTACTGGAGGCCATCGGCCGCTTCCACGGCCTGGTTGGAGGACGCTCGCGAGCGCTTACCGTGCTCGTCGACGAGGGTGACGCCGGCTCCCATCGTGCCTGCGAGGGTCACCTCGGCCAGCGTGGTGACCAGTCGAAGGGCACTGTCGACCGTTTCCCGGGACAGGACCAGCCCGGCCATCCGTCTCAGAGCGGGGGACAGCTCCGCGGGCTCCCCCTCAACGTGGTCAGCGGGTCGGGCGGCAGGGTCGGTCATGGCGTTTCCCTCATAGGCTGAGCCGGGGTCCATGAGGAAGCAGATTCTCCGGTCGGCCGCATCACTGGGGCCGTTCCGCGACGCCGGTGACTATCGCGGCGGCGATCTCCCGGAGCTTCCGGTTGGCGCGCTGGGAGGCCGCGGCGAGGATGTTGAAGGCCTCCGCCGCGTCGCAGCGCCGTTGGGCCATCAGGATGCCTTTGGCCTGCTCGATGACGGCACGGTTCTGCATGGCAATCTCGAGGTTCTCGGCCCGCTGGCGGGTGGTCTCGTAGAGATGCATGTTCCCCACGGCCACGGCAGCGTAGGAGGCGAACTCGCGGGCGACGGCTAGAGCCTCGGGGCCGAAGGCGTGTGCCTGGAGGGCGTAGAGGTTCAGGGCGGCATGGACGGTCTGATGGACGGGGACCGGGACGGCCAGGGAGCTCAGCGAGCCGTGCTGGACGCAGGCGTGGGCGTAGTCCCGGCCAGCGGATCTCGGTGCGGGCGTCGGTGATCTCCCGGAGTTCTTCCCCGACCGCGGCCTCCAGGCAGGGACCGTAGCCGCGGCCGTACTGGGTCTCGTCCAGTTGCAGGGCCAGCGCGCCGGTGTAGGCGGCCGTGGTGGCCGTGTCGTTGATGACCACTGTGATGGAGGCCTCTGCGACGCCGCGGATGGCTTGCTTGGCAAGCTCGGCGACGCGCCGCAGGACCGACTCCATCGATCCCTGACTGAGTGAGAGTCGGCCGAGTTCGGCGAACGCCTGCTGCGCGTCGGTGACGGGTGCGGCCGATGGTTGGTGGGGGCTCAAGGGATTCGGCCTGTCTGCTCGGCCGAAGGCGAGAGGGAGTTCTCGTCGACGACGAAGATTGCGCTGGGCGCATCTCCCGTGGTCGCGAGGCCGCTTCATGACGCCGCGATCGCCGCTCGTCGCGGCGTAACGCCGATGGTACGCCACGGCACCGCCGTCTCCTGAAGATTCGTGACCGCAGGGCGCTGTGGTTGACGCGGAGTGACCCCGGTCCGGGGAGAGGCGGCATCGGTGCCACCTCGACACCGGACCGGGCGACCGGGCGACCGGTAGCCGCCCGCCCAGCGCTGCGGAGTGGCGCAGCGCAGTGACCGAGTACGTGGATGGCGTCATGGGCAGCCGCCGGAACCTCGCCTGTCCGCACGTGGGGTGCTGTGATGGCACCGAGCTCACCAGCCGGCGGCCACGAGCACGGGGATCAGCCAGCTGCCGAACAGCCAGATGCTGACCGACACCCCGGCCACAAGGCCTCGGACGGCCTCGACCATCGGGGTGTCGACCATCTCGACGATGCGCGCGCCCGCGAGCACGGTGATGGCCCCCCGCCCCCATCGCGACCCAGGCGCCACCACACCCACCGGGTGCCGCTGACCTACGAGCCGTCCCAGTGGAGCATCGTCTTCCCGCTCGGCATGTACGCGGTCGCGGCCACGTACCTCTCCCGGGCCGACGACCTGCCGCTGGTCGGCGTGGTCGGTGAGGTCGGCGTCTGGGTCGCCTTCACCGTGTGGGCGACCGTGCTGGTGGCGATGCTGCTGAGCGTCTACCGGGAGGCGACGGCTCGCGAGGGGGCGGTCAGCGGGCGCAGCGACGTGAGCACCTACTGACGGGTCGGTTCCGGCGTCCCGGCGCGCTGGGGGACGGCGACGCTGAGCAGGACCACGGAGTCGTCGTCGGCCTGCAGGCTGTGCCGGCGGTTCGGGATCGGTGCCACCTGGTGCTGCTCCAGGCTCAGCTCCTCGTCGCCTGCGACGAGCCGGACCCGGCCGCGGAGGACGTGCAGGCTGGCCGGGCCGGGGCTCTCGTGCTCGGCCAGCTGCTGGCCGCCGATCAGCGCGATCACGGTCTGCCGCAGCCCGTCGACGGGATGGGGCAGCGTGTGCGCGGCGCGCAGGGCTGTCTGCATGGCGGCGTCCGCGAGCAGCTCCTCGGCGAGGCCGCGCAGGTCGACGGGGTGGTGGCCGCTCACCGCTCGCCCCCGACGCCAACGATCTCCGGGACGTCCACGAGCAACCCCTCGAGGTCCACGCCCGCCGCGGCGAGGGCCGGCAGCAGGTACCGGTTCTCCTGGTGGACGCACACGTCGAACAGCACGACCAGGGCGCCGGCCGCGATGACCAGGTCCATGGCGTCGGTGGTCTGCTCGATCTCGCAGACCAGCGAGGCCACCATCCGGTGCTCGTCCTGCATCGCGGCCGCCAGCAGCGCCGTCCGGTCGCCCTCGGCAGACGTGAAGAGCAGGCCGTCCTCGACCTCGGTGTGCGCGAGGAGCTCGTCGCGCAGGAACTCCAGGAGGACCGCCCGGGCGGCCTCGTGCGGCTGACGGGTCGCCACCGCGGCGATCAGCGTCTCGGTGTACCAGACCAACCGGTCCCGCAGGTCCTCGTGGTGGTTCTCGGCGGCGGCGGTGAGGTGCTCGAGGGCGACGGTCACGACGGACCTCCATGGTCGGAACGGCTGACACCTATTTTCTACAGTGTTCGCCGTCGAAAATGAAGGCGTTCGCGCGTGCTCGGTCGCGTCAAGACACACCGGCACCACGGTTCCCACGGGCGCGCGCCGCGATCCCGGCGTCGTTGCAGAAGCCGTTGCGACGGCGCTTGAGGCAGAGCAGCCCCATCAACGTCCCGCCGCCGTCGACGACGGCGAGTCGTCGTGCCCCGGTGTCGAGGAGCCGCTGGAACACCGTGTCCGCCGGCTCGTCGGGCCCCACGAGCCGGCCCTCGAGTCGGGAGAGCGGTAACGCGCGGTCGGTGGGGGAGGCGTCGGCCGGGAGGTCCTCGCGCAGGAGGGTGCCGCGCAAGATTCCCGCGTCCGTGAGCAGCAGCATGACGACGTGCTCGTCCGCGAAGACCTCGACCACCTCCCGGAGGGCGACGTCGGCCGGAATGACCTTCGGCCGCTGGACCATCACGTCGGCGACCGTGGTGTCGCGTCCGGCGGGGGCGGTGGCGAGCGCCATGCCTTCTCTCCTCCCGTCGACTCCATCCGGACGCTCGTCGGCGCGGACCGGTTGGCTCCATGCTCGTCAGCCGGCCGGTGTGCCGCGAGCCGGCGACGACGCCTCGGCAGCGGCCGTGGCTCAGGAGGTGACCCGGATCACGCCGTGCGCCCCCCGCTCGGCGTCGACCATCACGTGCGAGACGAACGGGTAGCGCCCGGCCTCCGGGAACGACAGTTCGACGAACCCGCCCTGGGCCGGCGTCAGTGCCAGCGACTGGCTGCCGCCGGCGCCCGGTCGGAGCAGGTAGTCGCCCTCGGCGTAGACGGTGTCGAACTGGCCGCCGACGACGTGGAAGCTGGTCGCCCGGTTCGGACCGGCGTCGAGCACCCAGATGCGGATCCGCTCGCCGACCCGAGCCTCCAGCGGTCGGGCGTCGTACTGGTTGGCGTATCCGTTGAACACGACGGCGTCGGGTCGCTCCTCGGTGAGCTTCGCCGTGTCCACCGTGCCACCCTGAGGCCCCAGGTAGAGCTCGGACTGGAGCAGCAGGTAGCTGCGTTCCACCGGGGCCAGGTCCGGGGGTTCGATCACCACGGCGCCGAACATGCCGTTGGCGATGTGGGCCGACATGGGCATCGTCGAGCAGTGGTACATCCACACCCCGGCCCGCGTGGCGGTGAAGCGGTAGACGAGTGAGTCGCCGGGGGCGATCGTTCGCATGGGCTGGTCCGGTGCCAGGGCTCCGGCGTGGAAGTCGATGGAGTGCCCGATCGTGCCGTCGTTGACGAGGGTGATCTCGAAGACGTCGCCCACGCGGCCGTGCAGCACCGGGCCGGGCGCGGTGCCCCCGAAGGTCCACAGCTGCTGGGTCACGCCCGGTGCGACCTCGCGCTCGACCTCCGAGACGGTGAACGTGTGCCGGCGCACGCGGTCGTCGGTCAGCGGTGGCAGCGCCGGGTCGTGGGCGGTGAAGTCGTCGGACGGTGCGGTGGCGAAGTCGAGCCGGTCCGCGGCGCTCACGGCGTCCGCGGGGTGACCGTCCTGGTGGTGCGGAGCGTCGGCCTCGGACGGCGTGCCGCCGATCGCGCGCACGTCGAGCGTCATCCCCATCTGCCGATGGCCGACCACCGAGCACCACCCGTCGACGTCGCTCCCGATGACGCCGGCGTCCAGGGTCGCCGACTCGCCCGGACCCAGGCGGTCGGTGGCGGGCCCGGACCCGAGCACCAGGTCGTGCACCGTCTCCGGGTCGACGTTGACCAGCTCGATCACCAGCCGGTCGCCCGCCGGCACCTCGATCGTGTCGGGCGTGAAGCGCATGGCCGCGGCCTCCACCCGGACCGTCGTCGTCTGCCCCGTGGCGACCACGTCCACCGCCGGTGCGGACAGCGTGCGCACATCGGCGAGCGCAGCCGGGTCCACGGCCACGCCCACCGCGACGGCGAGCACCACCGCAGCCACCCCGGTTGCCGCCAGCCCCGCGAGCTGGCCGGGCGGACGGCCGACCGGCCGGGGCGGCTCGGCGCCGGCCTCGGCGTCGCGCTTGGCGCTGCGGCTCGCCCGGATGGCCAGGAACAGCAGGGGGACGAAGGCCGCCAGCCCGCCGAGTACCACCATCGAGGCGAGGACACGCACCACGCTCGGCACGGGCAGCACGCAGACCAGCAGGCCCGCGTTGACGACGGCGATCCGCAGCGCTCCGCCGCGGTCGAGCACCTCGTTGGCGGCACGCACCGGAACCGCCCCGCCGCGGAGCACGACCGGCACCAGGTACGACAGCGCGCCGAGCAGGACCTGCGCGCCGAACCCGGCGGCCAGGAACGGCGTCAGCCAGCGGAAGCGCTCGCCGGCCTCCAGCCAGGTGTCCGCCGTCCCGACCGACACCGCGGCCACGACCAGGCAGCCGGTCAGCCACAGCAGTCCCGCAGCCACCGACCAGGCGGGGTAGGACGACGGCGGCCGGTTGCGCGCGGTGCTCACCAGCGCACCGGCCACCACGGCCAGGCCGCCGACGTAGCCGGCCAGGCCGAGCCCGACGACCCACTGGGGAGCGGTCAGGGCGCCGCCGGCGGCCACGACGAGCCCCGCCACGAGGACCGGCAGGGCGCGCCGCGCCGAGCGCTCCGCGTCCTCGGCGATGCGGGTGCGGAGCATCGTGGGCCAGAGCGTCACCAGCGTGCCGACGACGGTCAGCCCCATCCAGCCCAGCACGTTCACGACGG
Organism: Bacillus sp. AZ43; assembly: GCA_004570425.1. Taxonomy (GTDB): domain Bacteria; phylum Actinomycetota; class Actinomycetes; order Mycobacteriales; family Geodermatophilaceae; genus Blastococcus_B. The sequence goes on along the minus strand of SPQJ01000005.1, from coordinate 26,034 downwards.
CGTGCGCGAGGATCGCGCGGTCGTGCCAGGGGCCGGCCAGCCCGCGCGCCAGCAGGGTCCCGAGCACCGCGCCCACCGGCAGCAGGGCGGCGGCGGCCAGGTAGTAGCGGACGGTGGACCGGAAGCGGCCCGGCAGCGACCGGCGCAGCTGCCCGGCCAGTGCGGCGCCGTGCCAGACGACGGCGCCGGCCACCGCGACAGCACCGGCGACGGTGAGCGGCCAGACGGCCGTGGTCACGCCTGCCATCACCAGCAGCGTGCCGCCGTTGAGCAACAGCAGCCGTCGCGACTGCGACCCCCGGTCGCCCGGCCGTGACGGCGTCCGGAGCAGCGCGTCGGCGAAATGTCGACTCCACACCAGGATCGCGTGGCTGACCGCACCGAGCAGGAGCAGGTGGATCAGGAGCCACCGGGGCGCCGGGAGGGCGGGATGGGCCAGGGCGACGACCACCGTGGCGACCAGCCAGAACACCACCGGAAGGTCGCGCAGCGGCCAGAATCCCCGCGCCTGCCCGGTCGGCCGGCTCACCGGCGGGCCGCCCGGGACGCCAGGACCACAGAACCCACGGCCAGGACCACGAACAGCATCACGGCGACGATGTTCAGCACCCCGCCCCAGCGCCACGCGATCTCCCAGCCGAGGGCGTCACCGAGCCATAACCGCACGACCAGCGAGACGTGCAGCAGCACGGCCGGCACCACGAGCACGGGGTGGTACGGCAGCGGCCGGCGCAGGACCGCGGGCAGGATCACCGGCGCGTGCGCCATGATCATCGAGATCGTGAAGCCGAGGAAGACGGCGTGGACCACCGCGTCGTAGCGCGACCCCGACGTCGCGGCCCCGCCCAGCAGCCAGACGGCGCCCGCGACGCCCAGCCAGACGTAGCCGGCCAGCATGCATCCGGCCATGAAGCGGGTCAGACCCTGCGCGCGGATGGTGCGCCAGGCCACGTCGTGCGCCGCCAGCCAACCGACCAGCGCCAGCAGCGCGACCCCGAGCAGCGCCGACCCGGGGGCCGGCCAGAGCAGTGCGGCGACGACGCCGGCCAGCAGACCGGCCGCGAGCAGCACCAGCATGGGCCCGGCTCCCGGTCCCATCGCCAGCCGGGCCAGTTCCAGCCGCTCGCCGCCGATGGTGAGGACGACGAAGCCGACCAGCCAGGGCAGCAGCAGCGGGACCGGGACGCCGCCCAGCCAGAGGATGGCCGCGCCCCCGGCCAGGACGGCGCCCAGCGCCTGCACCAGGACGGCGTGGTCGCGCTGCCGGCGCCACAGTGCCGCGTAGACGCCGACGAACGCCGCGGTTCCGAGCAGTTGCACGCTCTGGCCCAGCCGTAGAGGCAGCGGGGTAAGCAGCAGCAGGCCGCCGAGACCGAGCAGCGCCGGGGCCAGAAAGCCGGCCGGCCGGCGCAGCGCGACCGCCCGCTCGAGCGCGACGAGCGTGCCCACGAAGCCGAGCACGAGCAGCACGCCGTGCACCTGCGGCAACCGGTCGATGCGCACGGGGGCGGGCAGGTCCAGCAGGATCAGTGCGGCGTCCAGCCCCGCCAGCAGGGCAACCGCGCCGGGGAGCAGGAGCAGCAGGCGCCCCGCCGACGTCCCGCGCGTGGTCGGGGCAGGTGCCCGACGCAGCCCGTCCAGCGCCTCCGCGCTCGCCGGTGAGGACGCCGGGGGAGCAGGCGGCGCGGCGAGCTCACTCACCTGCGCCGCCCGCGCGGACGGCCGCCGTGTCAAGGTGCAGCCGGCAGGCACCGGGCTCCGCGAAGGGAAGGAGTGCGGTCGGCTCCGGATCGCCGCCGTGGTGCTCCAGCGCACCGCGGACGATGCCGAGGTGCACCTGGCAGACCACCTCCGGGTGCTGCCGTGCGGCGTCGAGCAGCGGGCAGCGGCGCAGCGCGACGGTGGTGGCTGCGGCGTCGGCCTCCGGGGCGAAGCCCAGTTCGCCCAGCAGGTGCACCACGCGGTGCCTCGGCGTCCCCGCAGACTCCGCCGGGCGGTCGCTCATCAGCGTGCGGCCCCACTCACGCCCGGCGGCCAGCCCCTCGGCGCCGGGATCGGCGGAGGTGCGGGCGAGATGCCCGGCGAGGGCGGCGGCCAGGCCGGCGTAGTCCCGCACCCGTGCATCCGGTTCGAGCCGGTCGACCGCTGCGGTGTAACGCCACGCGGGCCGTCCCCGCCCCTGGGCCGGGGCGCGGCCCCGGACGGCCAGGCCGCGTTCGACGAGCGCATCGAGGTGGTCGCGCGCCGTGTTGGGGTGCACGCCGAGTTCAGCGGCCAGGCCGGAGATCGTCACCGGCTCCGGCGACTCCTGCAGCCGCTCCAGCACGACGCCGCGCGGGCCGGACAACGCCGGGCCGGCCGAGCCCCGGACCGGGGCCGGGCCCAGTACCGGAGAGTCGCTCTTGTCTTTCACGGTGCGTACTGTAGTAAATTGCGGCCGGGCCGGCCAGCAGGGTCGACCGAGAAGGAGGATCACCGTGACCATCACCTTGCCGCCGGGCGCCGCCACCGATGTGGTCCTGGCCTCGAACGCGGACGACGCCGCCGCCGTCGACGCCGTCCGGCAGCACCACGCCGAACTGGCCGGCCGGCTCGCCACCCACGTCGAGGCACTGCTGGCCGCGGCCATGGCGCCGGGCGGCGCCGGATTCCCGCAGGCCCGGACCGCTGCGCTGGCCTTCCTCTCCGGCGACCTGATGCCGCACGCCGCCGCCGAGGAGCGCGCGCTCTACCCGGCGGCCGCGCGGTCGGACCGGCTGCGCGTGCTCGTCGATGCCATGGTCGCCGAGCACCGGATGCTCGAGGGCCTGGTCGAGGAGCTGCGGACCGCCGCGGAGCCAGCCCGCGCCGCCGCGACCGGTGCCGCGCTCCGGGTGCTGTTCGACACCCACCTGGCCAAGGAGAACGACCTCGTCCTGCCGGTGGTCGCCGCCGATCCGCAGACCTCGCTCGCCGGGATCCTCGACGGGATGCACGAGCTGCTCGGCGAGGAGGCGCACGGGCACGGGCATGCCGCCGAAGCCGTTCCCGCGGCGCCCGCGAAGGGCAGCTGCGGCTGCGGTGGGCACGACGACGTCGATATCCCGGTCCTGGACGTCCGCGCGGTGCCGCACGCCATCCGGCACGCCACCGTGTTCGGCGCGTTCGACGCCATCCCCGACGGCGGGTCGCTGATGCTCGTGGCCCCGCACGACCCGCTACCGCTGCTGCGCCAGCTCACCGTTCGAGCCGCCGGTGCGCTGGCCGTGGACTACGAGGAGCGCGGACCCGAGGCCTGGCGCCTCCGGCTCACCCGCGTCTGATCGATGGGCAGCGCACGGGCCGGGGGCATCCTGGCCGTCGCACCGTGGCTGGCGACCGCCGGCCGGCTGCTGCTCGGCGCCGTCCTCGTCGTCGCAGGGGCGATCAAGATCCCCGATCCGGCGGCCGCCGTGCGGGCCGTCCGGGCGTACCAGTTGCTGCCCGAGCCGATCGTCGGGCCGGTGGCCTTCGGGCTTCCGGTGGTGGAGGTCGCCGTCGGGCTGGCCCTGCTCGCCGGGGTGTTCGTGCGCGCCGCCGCGCTCGCGTCCGCGGCACTGCTGATCGTGTTCATGGTCGGAGTCGCCTCTGCCTGGGCCCGCGGGCTGCAGATCGACTGCGGTTGCTTCGGCGGGGGAGGGCAGGTGGCCGCCGCGGACACCGCGTACGGGACCGAGCTCCTGCGCGATCTCGGACTGCTGATCGTCGCGCTGCTGCTCGCCCGCTGGCCTCGTTCCCGCCTCGCGCTGGGCGGACTGTTCCCGACCGATCCATCCCCGGGCGGCGCCGTGTCGCCGGCCGGTGAACCGACCTCCGAGGAAGAAATCCATGCCCGCTGACCAGATGACCCCTCCACGTCCCGGCCAGAGACGGCGGCCGAGCGCCAAGGAGCGGATCGCAACCCGCAAGGCCGAGGAGGCGGCCCGGGCCCGGGCCGCCCGACGACGGAAGACCGTGACGACGGCGATCGTGGCGGCGGTCGTGCTCGCCGTCGCGGTCGTGCTGACGATCGTCGTCCAGTCACAACGGACCGGGTCGTCACCGAACGCGGCCGTACCCACCAACACAACCCTCGATGGCGCGGTGATCGGGGTGGGGAGTGCGGACGCCCCCGCGGTCATCGACGTGTACGAGGACTTCGGCTGCCCGGCCTGCGGCGCGTTCGAAGCTCGGCACGCCGGCACGCTGGCGGAGCTCGCGGCCGACGGCGACGTGCTGCTCCGGTACCACCCGATCTCCATCCTCGACCGGGCCTTCACCGACGACTACCCGACGCGTGCCATGAACGCCGCGGGCGTCGTCGTCGATGCGGCGGGGCCGGAGGCCTACGTGCGGTTCACCCAGGAACTCTTCGCCCGGCAGCCCGCCGAGGGCGGACCCGGCCTGACCGACGACGAGCTCGTCGAGCTGGCTCACGAGGCAGGCGCGTCGGGCGCCGACGTCGAGCGCGGGATCCGCAACCTGGTCTTCGAGGACTGGACCGGGGAGCTCACCGACCGGGCTAGCCGGGAGGGCATCACGGGCACACCGACGGTGCTCCTGGACGGCGAACCGTTCAACTGGCCGACGCTGGAGCCAGCCGCGCTGGCCGATGCCGTGCGCGCCGCCGCCTGACCTGGCAGCTTGGCGGGTGCGGCCGTCGCCGCACTCGCCCCGTCGAGGAGGTCCGATGCCGGAGTACGACCTGCCCGCGCCGTCCGCCCGTGCCCGTGAGCTACGGGAGGCCATGGTCACGTTCATGCGGGAGCAGGTGCTGCCCGCGGAGACCGAGTACCTGGCCTTCCGGAAGAAGGGCGGCCACGACGTTCCGCCCGTCATCGAGGCGCTGAAGCGTCGAGCCCGCGCCCGAGGGCTGTGGAACCTCTTCCTGCCCGCCGAGTCGGGGCTCACGCAACTGGAGTACGCGCCGATCGCGGAGCTGTCGGGGTGGAGCGGAGAGCTGGCTCCCGAGGCGATCAACTGCGCCGCACCGGACACCGGCAACATGGAACTGCTGCACCTGCTCGGAACCGAGGAGCAGAAGCAGGAGTGGCTCGAGCCGCTGCTGGCCGGGGAGATCCGGTCGGCGTTCGCCATGACCGAGCCGGACGTCGCCAGCAGCGACGCGACCAACATCGCCACGCGGATCGAGCGCGACGGGAACGAGTACGTCATCAACGGTCGCAAGTGGTGGACCAGCGGCGCGATGGACCCCCGCTGCGCCTTCTTCATCGTGATGGGGAAGACCGATCCGGGCGCTCCACCGCACCGGCAGCAGACGATGGTGCTCGTGCCGCGCGACACCCCCGGCGTCACCGTCGTCCGGGACTACCCGGTCATCGGGCACCACGACCAGCACGGCCACGCCGAGGTGGTGTTCTCCCACGCGCGCGTCCCGGTCGCGAACGTGATCGGCGAGGAGGGAGGGGGCTTCGCGGCCGCCCAGGCCCGACTGGGTCCCGGCCGGATCCACCACTGCATGCGCGCCCTCGGCGCCGCGGAGCGGGCGCTGGCCCTCCTGGTCGGGCGGGCGAAGGAGCGGGTCACCTTCGGCCGGCATCTCGCCGAGCAGGGGGTCGTGCAGCAGCAGATCGCCGAGTCACGGCTGGAGATCGACCAGGCCCGGCTGCTCTGCCACCACGCCAGCCACGTCATCGACACGCAGGGCAACAAGGCGGCCCGCCATCTGGTCGCCATGGCCAAGGTGGCCGTTCCCCGCGCCGCCACGCGGGTCATCGACCGGGCGATCCAGGTGCACGGGGGCGCCGGCGTCACCGACGTGACGCCGCTGGCCGCGATGTACGCGTGGCACCGGGCCATGCGCATCTTCGACGGCCCGGACGAGGTGCACATGCGCTCGATCGCCAGGGCCGAGATCGGCCGGCAGCCGGAGCTTCCGCCGCACGTCGTCGTCCCCTGACGTCGGGCGGGTCGCTCACTCGGCCGATCGGAGGCGGAGTTCGATCTCCGGGTTCAGAATGTCGCCATGTCGGACCGCTTCCCTGCGGTCGTCGCCGACGACGCCGACCAGCAGCGGCACGCGGCGCTTGCGGTGCGTTCGCGGCGGCGGCTGCTCGAGGCGCTGCGGTCGGCGGGTCGCCCCGTCGCCGTGGGGGATCTCGCGACCGCGATCGGTCTCCACGTGACGACGGCGAGAACTCACCTCCGGGTGCTGGAAGCCGCCGGGCTCGTCGTCCGGGCGCCGCACGAGCCCGTCGGCCCCGGCCGGCCGCGGTTCTTCTACACGCCGGTTTCCGACGAACCCGCCGGCGAGGGGCACCGCCAGCTCGCCGAGTTGCTCGCCGGTGCCCTCGACACCGGTGGTGACAAGGGGCAGCGTCGAGCCGAGGAAGCCGGCCGACGGTGGGCCGAGCACCAGGTGCCCGTGAGCTCCGCGCAATCCTGGGAGCAGGCCGCCGGTGGCCTCGACGAGCTGTTCGGCCGGCTGGGCTTCGCGCCCCGCAGGGCCGATGCCGATCCCGGCCGGCTCCGGATCGCTCTGGACCGGTGCCCGTTCCGCGACGTGGCCCGGGCCCACCCCCAGGTGGTGTGCGCGGTGCACCTCGGGCTGCTGCGAGGAGCCCTCTCCCGCATGGGCATGCCGCAGGCCGCTGCCTCCGCCGCGCTCCAGCCGTTCGTCACCCCGGAGCTGTGCCTGGCCGAGATCGCCACGACTCCGCTCAGCGCCGGACGCGGCAGGGCCAACCCACCAGGCAGGGAATAAAGAGGGCCGCTACGCTCCGAATCGACGGCCGCTGGGGGATGCGGAAGGAGCGTCGGATGACGTACGTGATCGCGGAACCATGCATCGACGTGCTCGACCGGGCCTGTGTCGACGAGTGCCCGGTCGACTGCATCTACGAGGGCGAACGCGCGCTCTACATCCACCCCGACGAATGCGTCGACTGCGGGGCGTGCGAGCCGGTCTGCCCGGTGGAAGCCATCTACTACGAGGACGACGTCCCGGCGCAATGGTCGGTGTTCACGGCCGACAACGCCCGCTTCTTCGCCGAGCCGCTGCCGGGTCGGGATGTCCGGCTGGGCTCCCCCGGCGGTGCGGCGAGGACGGGGCGCGTGGGAACCGACACCGCCCTGGTCGGCGGGTATCCGCCGCGATCCGGGGCCGGATGACCTGACGCCGGTCCCTCGGGATGCGGCTTCATACGAAGACCGGTGGGATGCAGGAGGGCAGACGTCGTGCCCCTGGAACACGACCGAGAGGGAGAGCTGTGACTCTCGCACCTGAGGGCAACCGACCGGCCACGGACGGGCAGGCCGGCTTCGACGGGGGGCTCTCCGAGGCCCTCGTCAAGACCTCGAAGTACTTCCGCAAGGGCGAGGTCAGCGCCGACCTACGGTCCCTCCATCAGATCGGTGGGCGGGACGCCGACAGCTTCTACCGGGACCGCTGGAGCCACGACAAGGTCGTCCGCTCCACGCACGGGGTGAACTGCACCGGCTCCTGCTCGTGGAAGGTCTACGTCAAGGACGGGATCATCACCTGGGAGGCCCAGCAGACCGACTACCCGTCGACCGGCCCCGACCGCCCCGAGTACGAGCCCCGCGGCTGCCCGCGCGGGGCGGCTTTCTCCTGGTACACCTACTCGCCGACGCGCGTCCGCTACCCCTACGTCCGCGGCTCGCTGCTGCAGATGTACCGGGAGGCGCGGCAGCGACTCGGTGACCCCGTGCTCGCCTGGGCCGACGTCGTCGACGACCCGGTGAAGGCACGAACCTACAAGTCGCAGCGCGGCAAGGGCGGTCTCGTCCGGGCGTCGTGGGACGAGGCGACCGAGATGATCGCCGCCGCACACGTGCACACGATCAAGAAGTACGGCCCCGACCGAGTCGCCGGCTTCTCGCCGATCCCGGCCATGTCGATGGTGTCGCACGCTGCCGGAGCCCGGTTCATGTCGCTCATCGGCGCCCCGATGCTGTCGTTCTACGACTGGTACGCCGATCTACCGGTGGCCTCGCCGCAGGTGTTCGGCGACCAGACCGACGTCCCGGAGTCCGGCGACTGGTGGGACGCCTCCTACCTGATCCTCTGGGGCTCCAACGTCCCGGTGACCCGCACACCGGACGCGCACTGGATGACCGAGGCCCGCTACCGCGGCCAGAAGGTCGTCGTCATGAGCCCCGACTACTCCGACGCCACCAAGTTCGCCGACGACTGGCTCGCGCCGCACCCGGGGACCGACGGCGCCCTGGCGATGGCCATGGGCCACGTCGTCCTCAAGGAGTTCTTCGTCGACCGGCAGGTGCCGAGGTTCCAGGAGTACGTCAAGCGTTACTCCGACCTGCCGTTCCTGCTCACCCTCACCCCTCGCGGTGATGGCTACGTGCCGGGGAAGTTCCTCACCGCGGCCGATCTCGGTGACGTCGAGGAGGGCGCGGAGTTCAAGACCGTCCTGATCGACTCGGTGACCGGGGAACCGCACGTGCCGAACGGCTCGCTGGGCTTCCGCTTCACCGACAGTGGCAAGGGGCGCTGGAACCTCGATTTGGGCAGGGTCGATCCGCTGCTCAGCCTCTACGGGGCCGGTGCGGAGACCGCGCCCGTCGACCTTGCGCGCTTCGACACCCCGCGCGGCGAGGGCGCAGCGATGCGACGGGGCGTCCCGGTGCGTCGGGTCGGCAAGCACCTGGTGACGACGGTCTACGACCTGCTGCTTGCGCAGTTCGGCGTCGGCCGTGCCGGCCTGCCGGGGGAGTGGCCGTCGGGTCCCGACGACGCGTCGCAGCCGTACACCCCTGCCTGGCAGGAGCAGTTCACCGGCGTCCCGGCCGCGGCCGCGGCGAAGATCGGCCGCGAGTTCGCGCAGAACGCCGAGGAGTCCGGTGGCCGCTCCATGATCATCATGGGCGCCGGGACGAACCACTGGTACCACTCCGACACGATCTACCGGGCCTTCCTCACCCTGACCACGCTGACCGGCTGCCAAGGGGTGAACGGCGGCGGCTGGGCGCACTACGTGGGCCAGGAGAAGTGCCGCCCCGTGACCGGGTGGTCGACGCTCGCGTCGGCGCTGGACTGGGCCCGTCCGCCGCGGCAGATGATCCAGACGGCCTACTGGTACCTGCACACCGACCAGTGGCGGTACGACCGGACGACGCTGGACTCGTTCTCCTCACCGCTGGGTGAGGGGCGCTTCACCGGGAAGACACCGGCCGACGTGCTCGCCCAGTCGGCGCGCATGGGGTGGATGCCGTCCTACCCGACGTTCAACCGGAACCCGCTCGATCTGGCCGACGACGCCGCGGCGACGGGCAAGGAACCGGGCGAGTACGTCGTCGACGAACTGCGCGCCGACCGGCTGCAGTTCGCCGGCGAGGACCCCGACGCCCCGGAGAACTTCCCGCGGGTGCTCACCGTCTGGCGGGCCAACCTGCTGGGCTCCTCGGCGAAGGGCAACGAGTACTTCCTCGAGCACCTGCTCGGCACCGACTCGAACCTCCGCGCCACCGAGGCCGCACCGGAGGCTCGCCCCAAGGACCTGGTCTGGCGGGACGAGGCGCCGCGCGGAAAGCTCGATCTCCTGCTGGCGCTGGACTTCCGGATGACCAGCACCACGGTGTACTCCGACATCACGCTGCCGGCGGCGACGTGGTACGAGAAGCACGACCTGAACACCACGGACATGCACCCCTACGTGCATTCGTTCAACCCCGCGATCTCACCGCCGTGGGAGACCCGCACCGACTTCGATGCCTTCGGCACCATCGCGCGTGCGTTCAGCCGACTGGCCGCCACGCACCTCGGCGTCCGCAAGGACCTCGTGGCACTGCCGCTGCTGCACGACACCGTGGACGAGACAGCCAACCCGCGCGGCGTCGCCCGGGACTGGAAGGCCGGTGAGTGCGAGCCCGTGCCGGGCAAGACCATGCCGAAGTTCGTCGTCCAGGAGCGCGACTACGGTGCGGTCGCCCAGAAGTGGGCGGCCCTGGGCCCACTGATGGAGAAGCTGGGCACCACGGGCAAGGGCATGAGCACCATGCCCGACAAGGAGGTCGAGTACCTCCGGCACAAGAACGGCGTCGTGCGCGACGGGGTGGCGCAAGGCCAGCCGGCGCTGGCCCGCGACATCCACTGGTGCGAGACCATCCTGGCGCTGTCCGGGACGACGAACGGGCGGCTGGCGACCCAGGGATTCAGGTCCTACGAGGAACGCACCGGCATGCGCCTGGCCGACCTGTCCGCGGAGCACGAGGGCAAGCTGGTCACCTTCGCCGACACCCAGGCCGCGCCGACCCCGGTGATCACCTCACCGGAGTGGTCGGGCAGCGAGCACGGGGGACGGCGATACTCGCCGTTCACCATCAACGTCGAGCGGCTCAAGCCCTGGCACACGCTCACCGGGCGCATGCACTTCTTCCTCGACCACGACTGGATGAGCGACGCGGGCGAGAACCTGCCGGTCTTCCGGCCGCCGCTGGACATGACCGCGCTCTACGGCGAGCCGCAGGTGGGAGAGGTGACCGAGCTCGGCATCACCGTCCGCTACCTGACACCGCACAACAAGTGGTCGATCCACTCGGAGTACCAGGACAACCTGTTCATGCTCTCGCTGTCGCGGGGTGGGCCGACGATCTGGATGAGCACGCAGGACGCGGCGAAGGTCGGGGTGCGCGACAACGACTGGATCGAGGCGGTCAATCGCAACGGCGTGATCGTGGCCCGGGCGATCGTCTCGCAACGGATGCCCGAGGGAACCGTGTACATGTACCACGCCCAGGACCGGCTGATCGACGTCCCGCTGTCGGAGACGTCTGGCAAGCGCGGCGGCATCCACAATTCCGGCACGCGACTCTTCCTGAAGCCCACGCACCTGATCGGTGGCTACGCGCAGCTGTCCTTCGCCTTTAACTACCTCGGGCCGACGGGGAACCAGCGCGACGAAGTGACAGTGATCCGCCGTCGCAACCAGGAGGTGCAGTACTGATGAGGGTCATGGCCCAGATGGGCATGGTGATGAACCTCGACAAGTGCATCGGGTGCCACACGTGCTCGGTCACCTGCAAGCAGGCGTGGACCAACCGCAGCGGTGTCGAGTACGTGTGGTTCAACAATGTCGAGACCCGGCCGGGGCAGGGGTACCCGCGCACCTACGAGGACCAGGAGAAGTGGCGCGGTGGCTGGCAGGTCGGCCGCAACGGCCGGCTGAAGCTGCGCACCGGGAGCCGGCTCAAGCGCCTGCTCACCATCTTCTCCAGTCCAGTGCAGCCGTCGATCAACGACTACTACGAGCCCTGGACCTACGACTACGAGACGCTGACGAACGCTCCGCTCCAGGAGCACACCCCGGTCGCCCGGCCGCGGTCGCTGCTGACCAACGAGCCGATGAAGGTCGAGTGGAGCGCCAACTGGGACGACAACCTGGGCGGCGCGCCCGAACTCACCCAGGACGATCCGGTCCTGAAGAAGATCTCGGCGGAGATCAAGGAGAAGTTCGAGCAGACCTACATGTTCTACCTCCCCCGGATCTGCGAGCACTGCATCAATCCCTCGTGCGCGGCCTCCTGCCCGTCCGGCGCCATCTACAAGCGGGAAGAGGACGGGATCGTCCTGGTCGACCAGGACCGCTGCCGCGGCTGGCGCCAGTGCGTGACCGGGTGCCCGTACAAGAAGGTGTACTTCAACCACCGCACCGGCAAGGCGGAAAAGTGCACGTTCTGCTTCCCGCGCGTGGAGGTCGGGATACCGACGGTCTGCTCGGAGACGTGCGTCGGCCGGCTGCGCTACATCGGCATCGTCCTCTACGACGCCGACAAGGTGCTGGAAGCCGCGTCCACGCCGAACGAGCAGGACATCTACGCCGCCCAGCGCTCGATCCTGCTCGACCCGCACGACCCGGCGGTCGTCCGCGCCGCCGAGCAGGCCGGGATCTCCCGCGACTGGATCGACTCAGCGCAGCGCTCGCCCATCTACGCGCTGATCAACCGCTTCGAGGTCGCCCTGCCGCTGCACCCGGAGTACCGCACCATGCCGATGGTCTGGTACATCCCGCCGCTCTCGCCGGTAGTCGACGCGCTCACCGAGACCGGTCATGACGGGGAGGATGCCGGCAACATCTTCGGCGCCATCGAGTCGTTACGGATCCCGATCGAGTACCTGGCCGAGCTGTTCACCGCGGGAGACACGAACCTGGTCACCGGGGTGCTGAAGAAGCTGGGCGCGATGCGTTCGTACATGCGCGACCTCAACCTCGGCCGCCCGGCCGACGAGTCGATCGCCACGGCGGTCGGAATGACCGGCCAGGACATCCAGGACATGCACCGGTTGCTGGCGATCGCCAAGTACGACGAGCGGTACGTCATCCCGCTCGCCCACTCGGAGCAAGGCCCGGGCCAGGAGGAGTTCGACAGCGGCTGCTCGCTCGACTACGACGACGGTCCGGGCATGGGTGGCTGGGGCCCGTTCGGGGAGACCTCGGGCGGCTCGACCCCGATCGCGGTGGAGAACTTCCACATGCTGGCCGCGCGGCAGACCGCCGACACCATGGCGGCGCCGGGCGACAAGGCGCAGCGGGTCAACCTGCTCAACTGGGACGGCAAGGGCGCACCCGAGGGCCTCTTCCCCGACCGGCCGGACGAATCCGATGCCCGGACGAGCCCGGACGGCGGCGGAGTAGGCCCGGATTCGCCGGCGGTCACGGAGCCCAAGCCGTGAGCCTCCGGTCGGGGCTCCGGCGGTCGAAGGCCGCGGCGGCGGAGGTGGCCACCGCGCGGCAGGCTGCGTCCCTCCTGCTGGGCTACCCGGACGAGGACCTCCTCGCCCGGCTCCCGCTGCTCCGGGCCGCGGTCGCGCCGCTGGCAGTGGAGATCGCCGGTCCGCTGGGCCGGTTCCTCGACCACCTGGAGACCACGCCGCTGACCCGGCAGCAGGCCGACTACGTGGAGACCTTCGACCTGCGCCGGCGGTGCTGCCTGTACCTCACCTACTTCACCCACGGCGACACCCGCAAGCGCGGCATGGCGCTCGTGCAGTTCAAGCACCTGTACACCCGCGCGGGCATGACCCTGACCGACGACGAACTGCCCGACCACCTCGCCGTCGTCCTCGAGTTCACCGCGACGGGGGACGCCGCCCGCGGCGAGCGGCTGCTGACGGAGTACCGGCCCGGCCTGGAGCTGATCCGGCTGGCGCTGGAGGACCGCAACTCTCCCTACGCCGCGGTGCTCCAGGCCGTCTGCGCCACGCTGCCGCCGGTGGCCGCCACCGACCGGGAGACGGTACTGCGGCTGGCCCAGGAAGGGCCGCCCGGAGAGGACGTCGGTCTCGATCCCTACGGTGCGCTGCCGTTCGCGCCACCGGAGTACATCCCGCAGCCATCCACCGGACCGCACGCAGGAGCGTCCCGATGAGCGCCACCGAGCTCGTGCTCTGGGTGATCGTCCCGTACATCAGCCTGGCCGTCTTCGTCGTCGGCCACTACTGGCGGTACAAGTACGACAAGTTCGGCTGGACGACGCGCTCGAGCCAGCTCTACGAGAGCCGGCTGCTGCGCTGGGGCAGCCCGCTGTTCCACTTCGGGATCCTCTTCGTCCTCATCGGCCATGTGATGGGCCTGGGCATCCCGAAGTCCTGGACCGACGCGGTCGGCCTCACGCCCGAGGCCTATCACGCGCTGGCCGTCGGCGTCGGCGCGATCGCCGGGATCGGCACCGTCGTCGGGATGGCGATCCTCATCTACCGGCGGCGCACGGTGGGACCCGTGTTCAGCGCGACCACGAAGAACGACAAGCTCATGTACCTCGTCCTCGCCGTCACGATCGTGCTGGGGATGAGCAACACCGTCCTGGGCGTCCTCGGCCTCGGTGACTCACACGTCGACTATCGCGAGACGGTCTCCCCGTGGTTCCGGAGCATCTTCTACTTCCAGCCGCAGCCGGAGCTGATGACGGCGGCCGGTCTCGGGTTCCAGTTGCACGCGCTGTCCGCGCTGGTGCTCTTCGCGATCTGGCCGTTCACCCGTCTCGTGCACGTCTTCAGCGCACCGCTGGGCTACTTCACCCGGCCCTACATCGTCTACCGCAGCCGCGACCAGCACCTCGGGAACCGGGCGACACCGCGAGGCTGGGACCGGGTGGGCGGTGGCCGGCGATGAGCGCGACACCGGCCCCCGGGACGGCGACGGCGACGGCGGTGCCGCGACAGGCGTGGACGATGCTGGCCATCGCGACCGTCGGGTTCGCCATCAACTTCTGGGCCTGGGCGCTGATTAGCCCGCTGGGCGCCTTCTACACGGAGGCGCTCGCGCTCAGCGCACTGGAGAAGTCGCTGCTGGTCGCCGTGCCGGTGATCGTCGGTTCACTCGGCCGCATCCCCGTGGGCGCGCTCACCGACCGCTTCGGTGCGCGCACCATGTTCCCCCTGCTCAGCGCCCTGACCATCCTGCCGGTGCTGTTCATCGGCTATGTCGCCAGCGACAGCTACGCGCTGATGCTGCTCGGCGGGTTCGTGCTCGGGCTCGGCGGCACGACGTTCGCCATCGGCGTCCCTTTGATCAACGCCTGGTTCCCGCCCGCCAAACGGGGGACGGCGCTGGGCATCTTCGGCGCCGGCATGGGCGGCACCGCCATCTCGGCGTTCAGCACGGTGCAATTGCGCCGATCGATCGGCCTGGAGTTCCCCTTCACGCTGGTCGCTGTCCTGCTCGCGGTCTACGCCGTCGTCTCCTGGCTGCTGCTCCGCGATGCCCCGGACCGTCCGGCGCCCGCAGGAGGGAGCTTCCTGCGACGCACCTGGGAGACGTTCAGGCTGCCGATCACACTGCAGCTGTCGTTCCTGTACGCGGTCGGCTTCGGCGGGTTCGTCGCGTTCAGCGTCTACCTGCCCACGTACCTCAGGGACGCCTTCGGGCTGGACGCGAACGACGCCGCGCTCCGCACGGCCGGGTTCGTCGTCCTCGCCGTGGTCATGCGTCCGGTCGGGGGCATCCTGTCCGACCGGTTCCACCCGATCCCGGTACTGACGGCCTGCTTCGCCGTGGTGACCGTGTTCGCGGCGACCTCGGCCCTGGAGCAGCCGCTGGAGACGATCGGCACCGTCGCCTTCCTGGCGATGGCGGCCGCGCTGGGAGCATCTTCGGGAGCGGTCTTCGCCCTGGTGGCGATAGCCGCGCCACCCGGCAAGGTCGGCGCTGTGACAGGCATCGTCGGTGCCGCCGGTGGACTCGGCGGCTTCGCTCCGCCGCTGATCATGGGCGCCATCTACGGGTGGATCGGCAATTACCAGCCGGGGCTGTGGCTGCTGGCGATCACCGCGGCGATCGCCGCATGCTTCACCGCCTGGGGGATGAAGAAAGCGGAGCGGACGGGCTGACCGACACGCCGCGGCGGGGGAATGGCGCCCCGGGCGTCGCCCTTGCACCAGGTGGCCGACCCGCCCGCTATCGAGGAGTGCCCATGTGCGACCACTGCGGATGCCGCGATCTCACCCCCGTCGCCCGCTTGATGGACGAGCACGACCGGTTGCGCGAGCTCAGCGGCCACATCCATCGGCACCTCGCGGCCGGGGATGACGCGGGCGCCCGCAGTCACTTCCGCGAGCTGCTCGTCGTCCTGGGTCCCCACGTCGCCAAGGAGGAGGGCTCGCTCTTCCCCATGCTCCGCCGCTCGGAGGACCTCGCCGCGCACGTCGCCGTGCTCGAGGGCGAGCACGCCGACCTCTACGACGCGGTCGACGACCTCGAGGACGTGCCGACGGTGACCGCGCAGCGCTGGCGCGACGGTGTCCGACAGGTGCTCCACGAACTCGATGAGCATATGTACAAGGAGGACTTCGGATTGTTCCCCGCAGCCCTCGCGACGCTGGACGGCAGTGACTGGGACGACATGGATCGGTGGGAAGCCGAACACTCTGCGCCGGGGGCCTCTGCGCCAGCACCGTCGACCGCCTGACGACGAGCGTCCGGTCGGTCAGGCGTCGGCCCGCCACAGGCCAAGGTCGAACACCTAGTCCTGAACCTCTCGCGGGGTGACGCCGCGGTCGCTCAGCGAGCTGCGAACAGCCTGCATGAGAGGCAGCGGCCCGCACAGGTAGTTAGACGGCCCCCTCGGGGAGCTCCACCTCGTCGGGGTCCTGTGATCTTGAGCTGGCCCATTGTGCGCCACCGACCTGGCCACGAGACTGCTCACGGCCGTGGATCACGGGTGTGGCAGCGCGTACGCGACCGCAGCGCCCCGGCCGGAGAGGACGTCGTGGAGGAGTCAGTCGAGCGCGTACTGCTCGAGCAGGACGCGGCGGAGCGTCTCCGCGGCGAGCTGGCCATCGAGGCCGCCGCCATCGGCGACCGAGCGCATCGCACTCCCGCCCGGCTGCACGGTGCTGCTGTACACCGACGGCCTGGTCGAACGGCGCGGTGAGTCCCTCGACGACGGCTGGGGCCGGCTTCTGCACATCGTCGAGCAACGCTCTCGGCAGACCGCCAACACTGCCACCGACGGGGGTATCGAGGCGCTCTGCGACGCGGTCCTCACCGCGCTGGCGTCGCATGCCGGTGACGATGACATCGCGCTGGTCGCCCTCCGGATGCACTGAGGACGGTTCGCCAAGGCGTGTGGGGCCACACTCAGCAGCCGACCGCTCCGTCAGGAACATCCGCATCCCCGGGGAGGAGGCACCTCGTGCGGCGCCTCGGCCGAACGCCGCTCAGCCGGTCAATGCGAGGCAGACCCGGCAGGGCGACCTCTTCGCCGTGGCGTAGATGCGAGACGATGCCGTGAGAAGCGGCAGTGTGTCGGCCGAGGTGCCCGGTGGGTAGCTCCTGGCTATGCGGACACAACGAGGCCCGGTAGCCGGCATGATCGTGCGCGGCGTGGTCGCGGGTGTAGCCGGGACCGTCGTGATGACGGCCTTCCAGAAGTTCGTGGAGATGCCGCTCACCAAGCGGGGCGAGAGCTATGCACCGGCGAACTTCGCGGAGAAGGTCACCCCGGTCCACCCGGAGACGCCGGAAGCCCGCCGACGCCTGAACTACATCACCCACTTCGCGCTCGGCGGCATGTGGGGTGCCGCCTACGGCATCGCCGCATCTCAGGGCCTGCGCGGTCAGAAGGCCGTCAATGCGGTGTTCGCCAGCGTCTTCCCCGGTGACGTCCTCGTTAATGCAGCCCTCGGGCTGTACCACCCGACGAAGTGGTCCGGGCAGGACTGGGCCATCGATCTCGTCGACAAGTACGTGCAGGCCCAAGGCACGGGCGTGATCTTCGACCGCCTGCTCGACCCGGCCCGCTAGGACTCACGGCGGTCTGAATGCCGCGCAACCGGGCGAAGTCACTGGCCCGTGCGAAGTACGACGTCGACAACGTCAGTCTCGGCGGCGGTCCCCCCCGGGCACCGCACCGGTGTTAGCCAGCTCCCGGGCGATGTCGACCAGCTTCCGATTTTGTTCTTGCTGACCGTGTCCACAGCGTCGAGTCACGTCCACAGATGCGAGCCGGTGCCGGCTCTCGGGCTGCCCCTAGTTGTTCCGTAGCCGTAGCTGCCTCTACCAGTCATCCGGCTGGCAACGGGCGCACCGGGTCGAACGACGGAGGTCTGCGATGGCGAAGCCGCGGAGACGGCAGGCCGGCGAAGGCGGGATCAGCGAGTACATGACCAAAGCTGGCCCGCGCTTCCTGATCAAGTTCACCGCCCAGCGACCGGACGGGACGAAGCGCGTCGTCCTCAAGCGCGGCTTCAAGACGAGGAAGGACGCCGCTGCGGCTCTGCGCGCGGAGGTCCGCAAGACCGAAGTAGGGGAGTGGGTCGCGCCGTCGAAGCAGCGGCTCGACGCGTACCTCGCCGAGTGGATCCAGGGGCAGCGGCTCAGCCCGGCCACACTGGCCTCCTACCGGAAGAACATTCGGCTGCACATCGATCCATACCTCGGTGGTCAGCCGATCGCCCGGCTCACCGGTCCGGCGGTGGACGCCTGGATGCGCAGGCTGGAGGAGTCCGGGCGGGCCGACGGGCAGGGCGGCCTCTCCGCCCGGACGGTGCGTTACGTCTACACCATCCTGCGGTCGGCGCTGGGTGACGCGGTCAAGCAGGGACGGCTCTCGGTCAACCCGACCGACCGGTCCACGCCGCCGAGCCCGTCGGAGGCCCGGCCACCGGAGATGCAGGCGTGGACCGCGGCCGAGCTCGGCCGGTTTCTTGGCTGGGCGGAGGTCTACGACCGGGACCTCGCAATGGGGTGGCGGTTGCTCGCGGCGACCGGAATGCGCCGTGGAGAGGCACTGGCCCTGCACTGGCGCGACGTCGACCTGGACGCCGGCCGGCTCGCGGTTCGTCGCAGCATCGGCGTGGTGAAGACCAAGGGCGCCGGTGAACGCCTGGTCGAGGGCCCGACCAAGACGGGTCGGGCACGCGTCGTCGACCTGGATGCGGGCACGGTGGCCGCGCTTCGTACCTACCGGGCAGCTCGCGGACTGCTCGGACTCGACCTTGTGCGCGACTCGGCGCTCGTGCTGAGCAACTTGGACGGCACCCACCGGCACCCCGAGCGGTTCTCCCGCCGATTCACCGGCCAGGTCGTCCAGGCGCGTAAGGCGCTGGGGGAGGAGCGGCTGCCGGTGATCCGCCTGCACGACCTCCGCCACACTCACGCCACCCTGCTACTCGCCGACGGCGTTCCGGTGAAGGTCGTCTCGGAGCGCCTGGGCCACGCCAGCGCCACGATCACGCTCACCGTCTACCAGCACGTCCATCCCGGCATGGGGCGCCAGGCTGCCGACCGGTTTGCCGCCCTGCTCGAGGGCTGATCCAGGCGCGAAGTATCACGCGGGTATCACGAAGGCGTCGGAGGCTCCTTCAACGAATCACCCCGGGCTCCTGACCTGCAGGAACACCGGGGTGAGGCTGTGTCCGAGGGGGGACTTGAACCCCCACGCCCGATAAAGGGCACTAGCACCTCAAGCTAGCGCGTCTGCCATTCCGCCACCCGGACGAGTGCGTGACCAGACTACCGGAGCCGGTCCGGCATCCGAAGCACCCCCCGGAGATCAGGAGCCCGCGACCGCCACCCGGCCTCGACCGGCCCGCTTGGCGTCGTAGAGCGCGGTGTCGGCGGCGGTGTAGAGACCACGCCGGTCGCTCGAGTGCGGGGGCACGTGCGCCACCCCGACACTGATCGACAGGGCCAGCAGGGTGCCGTCGGCGAGCGTCATCGGCTCCGAGCGCACGGCCTCCAGCAGGGCCTCGGCACGCCGCGCGGCCACCTTGCGGCCGCAGCCCGGCATCAGGATGGCGAGCTCGTCGCCCCCGAGCCGGGAGAGCACGTTGTCCTCGGCCCGCACCCGGCTGCGCAGCACGCCGGCGAGGTGCACGAGGACGTCGTCGCCGACGGGGTGGCCGAAGCTGTCGTTGATCGTCTTGAACGAGTCGACGTCGATGAGCACGAGCGCTGTGCCGCCGGGCACGGACCGGGTGAGCGCGGCCTCCAGCGCGCCGTCGAAGGCGCGGCGGGTGGCCAGCCCGGTCAGCGCGTCGACCGTGAGCTGCTCCTGGAGCGCGGTGACCAGCCGCTCCTGCGTGCCGTTGGCCCGCGCCAGCAGCACGGCCATCACGACGAGGACGGCACCGAAGAAGGCGGCGTCCGTGGCGGCCGCCGCAGGGGGAAGGAGCGTGAACACGAGCGCGGCGTCCGCCGCCACCGCGGTCGCGGTGACGAAGGCGACGCCCGGCGCGCGCAGGTGCGAGGCAGCCCAGAACACCGGGAACGCGAAGAACGCCTGGGCCGCGGCGGAGGTGTCCTGGGTCAGCAGGTTCAGCACGATGATCAGCGCGACGCCGACCAGGGCGACGAGCGTCCCCACCCCCAGCCGGTCCAGGGTCTCCGGGGAGACGACCGAGCAGGCCAGCGCGGCCGCGAGCAGCAGGGCGACGCAGAGCCAGTGGACGGCGAGGACGGCGACCGAGGCACCGGACTGCTGGAACACCGTCAGCCCGGTGAGGGCGGCCGCGCAGACGAGCAGCATCAGCCGCGAACTCAGCGCGGCCGTCTGCGGATCCCTGGCCCGCAGCAGGTGTCCCGTCCTCACCCGGCAAGCATCGACCGTGTGCATCGGACGGTGGAGTACCGAATCACCCCGACGAGGGAGATGCCTTGTGGTGGCACGATCGCGGCATGGCCGAGCCCACCGCCCCGCCCCTCGCCGCCGCCCAGGCCGAGGTCGCGGAGCTGCTGTCCGAGCTGATCCGCATCGACACCACCAACACCGGTGACACGGCCACCAGCGCGGGGGAGCGGGCCGCCGCCGAGTGGGTCGCCTGCACGCTCGCCGACGTCGGCATCGAGTCGGAGATCCACGAGTCGGAGCGGGGAAGGGCCAGCCTGGTCGCCCGCATCCCGGGTGCCGACCGCAGCCGTCCGGCACTTCTCGTGCACGGGCACCTCGACGTCGTCCCGGCCGACCCGTCCGAGTGGAGCGTGCACCCGTTCTCCGGCGAGGAGCGCGACGGCTACATCTGGGGCCGCGGCGCGGTGGACATGAAGGACATGGACGCCATGGTCCTGGCGCTGGTCCGCGACTGGGCGCGCACCGGCGTGCAGCCGCCCCGCGACATCGTCCTGGCCTTCCTCGCCGACGAGGAGGCCGGCGGCAGGCTCGGCGCCCGATGGATGGTCGACGAGCACCCCGACCTCTTCGAGGGCTGCACCGAGGCGATCAGCGAGGTCGGCGGCTTCTCGATCACCGTCCGCGACGACCTGCGCCTCTACCTCGTGCAGACTGCCGAGAAGGGCCTGGCGTGGATGCGGCTCACCGCCTCCGGCAAGCCGGGCCACGGATCGTTCGTCCACGACGACAACGCCGTCACCCGGCTGTGCCAGGCCGTCGCCCGGCTGGGCTCAGCCCGGCTGCCCACGGTCCTCACGCCGCCGATGCGGCAGTTCCTCGCGGCGGTCGAGGACGCCTACGGCATCGAGATCGACCCGGACGAGCCGGAGCAGGCGCTGGCCCGCCTCGGCAGCATCAGCCGGATGATCGGCGCGGCCCTGCGCAACACCGCCAACCCCACGATGGTCGACGCCGGCTACAAGGCCAACGTCATCCCGGGCACCGCCAGCGCCACCGTCGACGGCCGGTTCCTCTACGGCCAGCACGAGGAGTTCGAGCGCCAGCTCGCCTCGCTGATCGGCGAGGGGATCCAGCGGGACTGGATCGTCCACGACCAGGCCGTGGAGACGACGTTCGACGGCCCGCTGGTGGACCAGATGGTCGCCGCGCTCAAGGCAGAGGACGACGGCGCGCGGCCGGTGCCCTTCACCATGAGCGGGGGCACCGACGCCAAGAGCTTCCAGACCCTCGGCATGCGCTGCTTCGGGTTCTCGCCCCTGCGGCTGCCGCCCGAGCTGGACTTCGCCTCGCTCTTCCACGGCATCGACGAGCGGGTGCCGGTCGAGTCCCTGCAGTTCGGCATCCGGGTGCTCGACCGGTTCCTGCGCTCTGCATGATGAGGGCGTGACCGCGCCCACACCTGGATCCGTTGCCCTGATCACCGGAGGGACCGGTGGCTTCGGCCGCGCCCTCGCCACGAAGCTGACGGTCGCCGACGTCACCGTCGTCCTGACCGACCTCGACTCCGAGCGCAACCGGCAGGTCGCCGCCGACCTCGGCTGCCCGTTCCTGCCGCTCGACGTCACCGACCTCGCCGCCAACGAGGCGGTCGTGGCGCAGATCGAGTCGGAGTACGGCCGGCTCGACGCCGCCTACCTCAACGCCGGCATCTCCGCGGCGAAGTCCGACGACGCGCTGGACCTCGACGAGTTCATGAAGGTCGTGAACATCGACCTGTTCGGCGTCGTCTACGGCGTCCAGGCCGCCCGGCCGGCGATCAAGCGGGCCGGGGGAGGGGCGATCGTGGTGACGGCGTCCCTGGCCGGGCTCTCGCCCATGGCCGGCGACCCCGGCTACAGCGTCGCCAAGGGCGGCGCGATCGCGTTCGTGCGGTCGATGGCGCCGCGGCTGCAGCGCGAGGGGATCACGATCTCGGCCATCTGCCCGGGCTTCGCCGACACCGCGATCATCGACCGCATCCGCGACCAGTTCACGGCCGCGAACTTCCCGGTCCTCTCGGCCGGGGAGGTGGCCGACGCGATGGTCATGGCCTGGACGTCGGCGGAACCGGGTGCCGCCTACGTGATCCAGCCCGGCGTCGGCGTCGTCCCGTACAAGTTCAAGGGCGTGCCGGCGGCGAGGACCGAGACCGGCGAGACGGCCGTCGTCCCGGAGGCGCTCCGCCCGCCCGGCATGCGCTGAAGGCGTCCTGGCTCACCGTTCCGGGTCCTGGCTCCCCGTCGACCGTGAGCCAGGAGCGGGAACGATCAGGTCTCCTGATCGTCATGGCAGGTCCCCAGGACCCCGTGACGGCGGTCACGGGGCGTCTGGCAAGGTCGGAGCCATGCGTGCATGGCGGGTACACGAACTCGGCGATCCCTCGAAGGTCATGAGCCTCGACGAGGTGGACCAGCCCACCCCGGGCGACGGCCAGGTGCTGGTCAAGGTGCGGGCCGCGGCCCTCAACTTCCCCGACGTCCTCATGGCCATGGGCATGTACCAGGAGAAGCCGCCGCTGCCCTACACGCCGGGCGTCGAGCTGTGCGGCGAGATCGTGGAGACCGGGCAGCGGGTCATCGGCTCGCCGTCGGGCGGCCCCGGCGCGTTCGCCGAGTACGCGCTGATGGACGCGAACAACGCCTGGCCGGTGCCCGACTCGATGAGCGACGAGAAGGCCGCCTCGCTCTACCTGACCTACCAGACCGGCCACGTCGGCCTGCACCGACGCGCGAACATCCAGGCCGGCGACTGGGTGCTCGTCCACGCCGGTGCCGGTGGCGTCGGGACGGCGGCCATCCAGCTGGCCAAGGCCGCGGGCGCGAAGGTGATCGCCACGGCCGGCGGCGCCCGCAAGACCGAGGTCTGCACCCAGCTCGGTGCCGACCACGTCGTCGACTACACGACCGAGGACTTCGTCCCGATCGTCAAGGAGGTCACCGGCGGGCACGGGGCCGACATCGTCTACGACCCGGTCGGCGGCGACGTCTTCGACAAGAGCACCAAGTGCATCGCCTTCGAGGGTCGGATCGTCGTCGTCGGGTTCACCAGCGGCCGGATCCCCGAGGCGAAGGCCAACCACCTGCTGGTGAAGAACTACAGCGTGGTGGGCCTCCACTGGGGGCTCTACCGCAAGCACGAGCCGGCGATCTTCGGCCGGACGCACGACGCGCTGGTGCGGCTGGTCGAGTCCGGTGACGTCGACCCGCTCGTCGGCGCGGTGCACCCGCTGGAGGAGGCGCCGCAGGCCCTGCTCCAGCTGGCCTCGCGCGACACCGTCGGCAAGGTCGTCCTCGTCCCCTGAGCGACGGCGCCTACCGTGGGCGCCCGATGACCGACCTCCCACTGCTGCGCGACCGCGCGCACCTGCGTGCGGACTGCTCCCGCTGCGCCGGGCTGTGCTGCGTGGCGCCGGCGTTCGCCGCCTCGGCCGACTTCGCGATCGACAAGCCGGCAGGGGCGGCCTGCCCGAACCTGCGGGAGGACTTCCGCTGCGGCATCCACGCGGAGCTCCGGGAGCGCGGCTTCCCGGGATGCTCGGTCTTCGACTGCTTCGGCGCCGGGCAGCGGATCACCCAGCAGACCTTCGCCGGCCGCAGCTGGCGGGACGCCCCGGAGCTGGCGGCCGAGCAGTTCGCCGTCCTGCCGGTAGTCCGGCAGCTGCACGAGGCCCTCTGGTACCTGGTCGAGGCCGAGACCCTGGTGCCCGCTGGCGACGCCCGGGCCCTGCGGGTGGAGACCGAGCGGCTGGCCGGCGGCACGCCCGCGGAGCTGGCAGCTCTCGACGTCGTCGCCCATCGGGGGCGGGTGGGGGCGCTGCTGTCGCGGGTGAGCGAGGCCGTCCGGGGGGAGGGGCGCCCCGACCGGCGGGGCGCAGACCTGATGGGCCGCGACCTGCGCCGGACCACGCTGCGGGATGCGAGCCTGCGCGGCGCCTACCTGATCGGCGCGGACCTCCGGGGCGTCGATCTCGGCCGGGCCGACCTGCTGGGCGCCGACCTCCGCGCCGCCGACGTGCGGGGGACCGATCTGAGCCGGTGCCTGTTCCTCACCCAGCCCCAGGTGACCGCCGCCCGCGGGGACGTGTCGACACGTCTCCCTGTCGCCCTGTCGCCGTCGCCGCACTGGGCGGCCGGCCCTAGATGACCGGCAGTGGGAGGTAGGACAGCCGGGCGCGACGGCGCAGGATCACCTTGCGCGTGCCGTCGGGGTGCAGCTGGAGACGGGCCAGCTCCCACCCACCCGTGTCCGCCTGGAGGCTGAGCATGGTGGCCGCTGCGGACCGGGACGTGCCCGGCGGGATCCGCAGCGGCGCGTACTGGTAATCCGCCGACGCCTCCATCGGCTCGATTGTGCATGGCCGGCGGCGATCGGTCACGCGATCGTGACGCGGACGGCACCTCCGCCCTGCCGGGACGGTGCAGGTTCGGCAGGATGGTCGGAGACCGCCACCGCACGACGAGGGAGGACGACGTGACCGGACCCGGGAACCCGGCCGAGGTGCCCGACGCCGACCGCGCGGAGCAGGAGGCGCTGCTCGACCCGCCCGCCGTCACCACGGCGGGCGACGCGACCGCGCCCGGGGAGGGCGTCCCGGAGGCCGACGCGCTGGAGCAGCAGCTGGCCGCCCGGCCGGGGGAGGCCGGCAGCCCGCTGCGGCCGGTCGGCGATCGTGAGGCGAACGAGGCCGACGTCCTGGAGCAGGACGCCGAGGTGCCCGTCGACGAGGACGACGTCGTCAGCTGAAGGCGGCACTACCGGTCGCTCCTGACTATGGTTAGGCTGCCCTAACCGACCAGGGAGGGCTGCCATGACGACCTGTCCGAGCCGACCGGCGCCGGAGCCGCAGACTCCCCACCTGGACGACCTGCGGCCGACGGCGGCCGAGCGCGCGCGGACCGTCGCCGCGCGGCGGGCTGCGTCCGTCTGCGCGGTGGGTGTGGAGACCAGCCGCGTGCTGGCCCACGCCGTCACCGCGCAGGGACAGGTTCTGCTGGCCGTCCCGGCCGACGGCGACCTCGCCCGGGCAGTGGCGGCCGCACCCGACCAGGACCTCTCGGCGCTGGTCATGGTCAGCGACCACGCACCGGTGCCCGTGCGCCGGCCGATCCGCGCCCAGCTGTGGCTCTCGGGGTGGGTCACCCCGGTGCGCGAGCACGACCGCCGCGCGGCGGCGCTGGCCTTCGCCGAGGTCCGCCCCGAGGGGCTGCTGCTCGACGTCGGGACAGCGGTCACCCTGCTGCGGCTCGATCTCGCCGAGGTCGTGCTGGGGGAGGGGGGCACCACGACGACCGAGGTCAGCCCGCTGGACTTCCTGGAGGCGCGGCCCGATCCCCTCGCCGCCGTCGAGGCCGCCCACCTGGCCCACCTCGACCGCGACCACCCGGAGTTCCTCGCGCTCCTGGCCGGACTGCTCCCGGCCGGCGCGCGGCAGCCGGGCGACGTGCTCCGGCCGCTGGGGCTGGACCGCTTCGGCGTCCGGCTGCGCATCGAGCGACCGGCCGGGCACCAGGACGTCCGCGTGCCCTTCGCCCGGCCCCTGACCTGTGCCGGAGAACTCGGCCGGGCGGTCGGCCGGCTCACCTGCGCGGCGCGCGCCCGGCTGCGCGAGCGGGGCTGACACCGTGCCGTGGCACCGGTCACGGCACACATGACGATCTCTTTGCCGTCCCGTTGCGGTGCTGCCATTCCGGCCGCCACCGGCGTCGACCGGCGGTAGCTTCGGCCGCCGTACCGCGGGAAGCGCGGCCCTCCTGCAGGAGCACCGGGCCGCTCTCCGTTCCCGGAGACCTTCCCGCGCGGCAGGTGGAGTCCGCACTCCCGGACACCGGGCGCCCGCGCCCCTCGACCCGGCACCGACGCCGGCTGTCGCCGCCACCTGCGCCCGACGGCGAGAGGACGACGTGACCGCGTTACGCGTGGAGGGTCTCTGCAAGGTCTACGGCCGCAACCCGCAGGAGGTCGTGGCGCGGCTGCGCGACGGGGCCACCGTGG
>SPQJ01000054.1 GCA_004570425.1 Bacillus sp. AZ43 | reverse complement strand
GATCTCCTCGGCCTGCGCCTGCGAGGCGGCCGCGGCGGCCTGCGCCCCGTCGCGCTCGGCGCGGCTGGCGGCGAGCTGGCCGAGCAGCTCGGCGTCCTCGGTCACCGGCGCGGCGCTCTGGGCGCTGCTCAGGCCGAGCGCGTCGGCGACCGCGATGGAGGACTGCTCCTCGGTGGCGGCCGTGGCGGGGACCCCGCCGGTCACCAGCTCGACGGCCGCGACGGCGCAGACCGCCGCGATGCCCAGGGAGTACGCCACGCGCGAGCTGGGCGCCGAGAGGCGGCGGCTGCGGCGAGGGGCGCGGACGACATCCTCGTCCGGGAGGGTGCTGTTCTCGAGCAGGCGTGCGTCGTTCGTGTTCAGGGGCGCCACAGGGGCGGCTCTCCGTTCTTCCTCACCCGCCTACCGAGTTAGCTGACGGGTTCGGGCCGGAAGTTGCCCTACCTGGCGACGACGCGCGCAGGATTCACCCCAGAGGAACCATGGGTCCCCGGTCCACGCGCCACTGGCTGTCGCGCACGGTTCGGCGGTGTCCGCCGATGCCCTCGGTTTCGAGGAACGGTGCCCGGCAGACGGATAACGAACGTACTACGGATGTGTGAAGACGGCGCGTGATGCTTGCCAACTTGACAACCATCGGTGATCTCCCGGCGACGCTCAGCGAGCGGTGTAGACGCCCGTCGACGTCGGGTGGTAGCCCTTCGCGCCGACGGCGGCGGCCAGCGCGCTGCGGGGCTGCTCCTCCGCACGGAGCAGGTCGAGGGCCCGCCGGAAGTCGTACCGCGGCTCCCATCCCAGGTCCGCCCGCGCCCGGGCGTTGACGTAGACCCGGTCGATCCGGGGGAACATCCGCCACCCGAGCGGCTCGTACACCTCCCGGTAGTCCGGGAACAGCCGCTCGACCACCGCCGGGGCGTCCCGGTGCAGCTCGTCCAGGTCGCCGGCATCGAACGGGGTCGTGGCGCTGACCACGTACCGGCCGAAACCGATCTGCCGCGCCCTCGCCAGCGCGGCCAGGTGCGCGTCGACGACGTCCGCGAGGTCCACACGGCGGTACAGCAGCTCGTTCACCTTCGCGTTGGTGTCGTCGTACCCGGCGCGCACCTCCTCGGTGTCGTCGGCCTCCGGGAAGAAGCGGGAGGTGCGCAGCACGACGCAGGGCAGCCCGGAGTCGCGGGCGACCAGCTCGCAGAGGTCCTCGGCGGCGACCTTGGTCCCGCCGTAGACGTTCTTCGGCCGCGGGACCACGTCCTCGGTGATCCACGCCGCCGGGGCGCCCTCCCCCGGCGCGAGCGCCCGCCCGAAGGCGCTCGTCGTGCTGGTGAACACGAACGCGTCCACGCCCGCGGCCACCGCCTCCTCCAGCAGGGTGAGCGTGCCGGTCACGTTCGTGTCGACGAACTGCTGCCGCGAGTGGCTGCCCACGTGCGGCTTGTGCAGCGTCGCGGTGTGCAGCACGGCCGTCACGCCGCCCAGGGCGCCGCGGACGGCGGCGCGGTCGGTCACCGACGCGACGACGTCCGTGTACGGCGAGGGCAGGCGGTCCAGGCCGACGACGGCGCGCCCGGCCGCCCGCAGGGTGCGGACGAGCGCCTCCCCGAGGTGCCCGGAGCTACCCGTCACCAAGGTGAGGCCCCCGTCCCGAGGCTCGCCCTGAGCCTGCGAAGGGTGAGGGGGACGGGGGTCCTTCACTCGTCCTCCGTGCGGTAGCCCAGGTTCGGCGAGAGCCACCTCTCCGCCTCGGCCACCGTCCAGCCCTTGCGCGCGGCGTAGTCCTCCACCTGGTCGCGCCCGATCCGCCCGAGGACGAAGTACCGCGAGTCCGGGTGCGCGAAGTACAGCCCGCTGACCGCGGCTCCGGGCCACATGGCCATGCTCTCGGTGAGCTCGATGCCGGCGTTGGCCTCGACGTCGAGCAGCGACCAGATCGTCTGCTTCTCGGTGTGCTCGGGGCAGGCCGGGTAGCCCGGGGCCGGGCGGATGCCGCGGTACTTCTCGGCGATCAGCGCCTGGTTGTCGTGGGTCTCGTCCGGCGCGTAGCCCCAGAACTCCTTGCGCACCCGCTCGTGCAGCCGCTCGGCGAACGCCTCGGCCAGCCGGTCGGCCAGGGCCTCGAGCATGATCGCGCTGTAGTCGTCGTTCGCCTTCTTGAACGCCGCCACCCGCTCGGCCGAGCCGAGGCCGGCGGTCACCGCGAACGCGCCCACGTAGTCGCGCAGGCCGGTCGCCTTCGGCGCGACGAAGTCGGCCAGCGACTTGCGCGGCGCGCCGTCCCGGCCCTCGGTCTGCTGGCGCAGCTGGTGCAGCGTCGTCAGGACCTCGCGGCGGGTCTCGTCGGTGTAGACCTCGATGTCGTCACCGTCGACCTGGTTGGCCGGGAAGAGCCCGAGGACGCCGTTCGCGGTCAACCACTTCTCCCCGACGATCTGGTCCAGCATCGCCTGGGCGTCGTCGTAGAGCCGGCGGGCGGCCTCCGCGGTCGTCGGGTTGTGCAGGATGTCGGGGAACCGCCCGCGCATCTCCCAGGCGGAGAAGAACGGCTGCCAGTCGATGTAGCCGCGCAGCTCCTCCAGCGGGTAGTCGGAGAAGGTGCGCACGAACTGGGTCGCCACGTGGTGCACGTGGTCGCACGACGGGCCGGCGCAGACGTCCATCGCCTGCTGCAGCAGCATCCGCGGCCGCGGCGGGTGGTAGCCGCTCCAGTCGATCGGCGGCGCGGCGGCGCGCGCCTCGGCCAGCGGCAGGAGCTTGCGGGTGTCCTGACGGGCGGCGTGCCGCTCGCGCAGCGCGGCGTAGTCGGCCTCGGTCTCGGCCAGCAGCTTCGGCCGCTGCTCGTCGGAGAGCAGGGCCGCGACGACCGGCACCGAGCGCGAGGCGTCCTTCACCCAGATCACGGGGCCGTGGTACTTCTGCGCCACCTTGACGGCGGTGTGCGCGCGCGACGTCGTCGCCCCGCCGATGAGCAGCGGGATGTCGAAGCCCTGGCGCTCCATCTCGGCGGCGAGGGTGACCATCTCGTCGAGCGAGGGGGTGATCAGCCCGGAGAGCCCGATGACGTCGGCGCCCTCCTCCTTGGCGGCGTCCAGGATCCGCTGGGCCGGGACCATGACGCCCAGGTCGACGACGTCGTAGTTGTTGCACTGCAGGACGACGCCGACGATGTTCTTGCCGATGTCGTGCACGTCGCCCTTCACGGTGGCCATCACGACCTTGCCGTTGCTCCGCTCGGCGTCGCCGGGCTTCTTCTCCGCCTCGATGAACGGGATGAGGTAGGCGACGGCCTTCTTCATGACGCGGGCGGACTTCACGACCTGCGGCAGGAACATCTTCCCGGCGCCGAACAGGTCGCCGACGACGTTCATGCCGTCCATCAGGGGGCCCTCGATGACCTCGATCGGCCGGCCCCCGCGGGCGGCGATCTCCCGCCGCAGCTCCTCGGTGTCGTCCTCGACGAAGGCGTCGATGCCCTTCACCAGCGCGTGGGTGATCCGCTCCCCCACCGGCAGGGCCCGCCACTCCTCGGTGGCGACCTCCTTGGCCGCGCCGTCCCCGGCGTAGTCGCCGGCGATCTCCAGCAGCCGCTCGGTGCTGTCGGGACGACGGTTGAGGATCACGTCCTCGATCCGCTCCCGGAGCCGCTCGGGCACCTCGTCGTAGACCTCGAGCGCGCCGGCGTTGACGATGCCCATGTCCATGCCGGCCGCGATGGCGTGGAACAGGAAGACGGCGTGGATGGCCTCGCGCACCGGGTTGTTGCCGCGGAAGCTGAACGACACGTTGGACACGCCGCCGGACACCAGCGCTCCGGGCAGGTTCTGCTTGATCCAGCGGGTGGCCTCGATGAAGTCGACGCCGTAGTTGGCGTGCTCCTCGATGCCGGTGGCGACGGCGAAGACGTTCGGGTCGAAGATGATGTCCTCGGGCGGGAAGCCGACGTCGCGGGTGAGGACGTCGTACGCGCGGCGGCAGATCTCCTTCCGCCGCTCCAGGGTGTCGGCCTGCCCCTGCTCGTCGAAGGCCATGACCACGACGGCCGCGCCGTACTTGCGGCACAACCGGGCCTCGCGGACGAACTTCTCCTCGCCCTCCTTGAGGGAGATGGAGTTGACGATCGCCTTGCCCTGCACGCACTTGAGGCCGGCCTCGATGACCTCCCACTTCGAGGAGTCGATCATCGTGGGCACCCGGCTGATGTCGGGCTCGGAGGCGATCAGCTTGGTGAAGCGGTCCATGGCCGCGACGCCGTCGATCATGCCCTCGTCCATGTTGACGTCGATGACCTGCGCGCCGGCCTCGACCTGCTGCCGGGCGACGGCCAGCGCGGCCGGGTAGTCGCCGGCCTTGATCAGGTTGCGGAAGCGCGCCGAGCCGGTGATGTTCGTGCGCTCGCCGACGTTGACGAACAGCGAGTCCTCGGTGACGGTCAGCGGCTCCAGCCCCGACAGCCGCAGCGCCGGGGTGGTCTCCGCGGGACGGCGGGGGGCGGTGCCCTCGACCGCCTCCGCGATCGCGGCGATGTGCGCCGGGGTGGTGCCGCAGCAGCCGCCGACGAGGTTGACGAAGCCGCTGGTGGCGAACTCCGCGACGATCGCGGCGGTCTCGTCCGGCGCCTCGTCGTACTCGCCGAAGGCATTCGGCAGCCCGGCGTTCGGGTAGCAGGAGACGAACGTGTCGGCGACGCGGGACATCTCGGCGATGTAGGGCCGCATCTCCTTGGCGCCCAGCGCGCAGTTGAGGCCGACCAGCAGCGGCTGCACGTGCCGGATCGAGTTCCAGAACGCCTCGGTGACCTGCCCGGAGAGCGTCCGCCCCGAGGCGTCGGTGATCGTGCCGGAGACGAACACCGGCCAGCGACGGCCCCGCTCCTCGAACAGCGTCTCGAGGGCGAAGATCGCCGCCTTGGCGTTGAGCGTGTCGAAGATGGTCTCGATCATCAGCGCGTCCGCGCCGCCGTCGACCAGGCCGTTGGCCTGCTCGAGGTAGGCCTCGACCAGCTCGTCGAAGGTGACGTTGCGGGCACCGGGGTCGTTGACGTCGGGCGAGATGGACGCCGTGCGGCTGGTCGGGCCGATGGCGCCGACGACGTACCGCGGCTTGTCCGGGGTGCGCGCGGTCATCGCGTCGCACTCCCGGCGGGCCAGGCGCGCCGAGGCGACGTTGAGCTCGTAGGCGAGCTCCTCCATGCCGTAGTCGGACAGCGAGATCGTCGTCGCGTTGAACGTGTTGGTCTCGATCAGGTCCGCGCCCGCCTCGAGGTACTCGCGATGGATGCCGGCGACCAGCTCGGGCGCGGTGATGCTGAGCAGGTCGTTGTTGCCCTGGACGTCGGTGGGCCAGTCGGCGAACCGCTCGCCCCGGTAGCCGGCCTCGTCCGGGCGGTCGCGCTGGATCGCGGTGCCCATGGCGCCGTCGAGCACCAGGATCCGCTCGCGGAGCAGCGCGGTGAGCTCGGCGGTCGCGTCGGGACGGACGGAGGGTGTTCCGGGCACAGTCGATCCTCGGGAAGTGGTCGAACAGGCTGCCGGGGCCCCGGCACCAGCGCTCCGTGGGCTGGCCTGAGTCGTGCGATCTGACGACGTGGCCGACATTCTCGCACTTCCGGGCGACGAGGTGCCGCAGCCCGGGCCGGATCGGCGGATCGACGTAGGCTCGCACAGGTGACCGATCCACAGTCCGCCGCTGCCGACCTGCCCCAGCTGACCGACCCCGTGGTGGTCGCGGCCTTCGAGGGCTGGAACGACGCCGGGGACGCCGCGACCGGCGCGGTGGAGCACCTGGAGCTGATCTGGGACGCCAAGCCGCTGGCCGCGCTCGACCCCGAGGACTACTACGACTTCCAGGTCAACCGGCCGACCGTCTCGCTGATCGGCGGGGTGAGCCGGCGCATCGAGTGGCCGACGACGCGCATCTCCGTGGCACGACCGCCGGGCAGCCGCCGCGACGTCGTCCTCATCCGGGGCATCGAGCCGAACATGCGGTGGCGCGGGTTCTGCGCGGAGCTGATCGCGATCCTGCGCGAGCTCGACGTCTCTACCGTGGTCGCGCTGGGTGCGCTGCTCGCGGACACGCCGCACACCCGCCCCACGCCGGTCACCGGCTCGGCGTACGACGCGGAGACGGCCAGCGCCTACGGCCTGGACACCTCCCGCTACGAGGGGCCGACCGGCATCCTCGGCGTGTTCCAGGACGCCTGCGTGCAGGCCGGGCTGCCGGCGATCAGCTTCTGGGCGGCCGTGCCGCACTACGTCTCGCAGCCGCCGTCGCCGCGGGCCACGCTCGCCCTGCTGCAGCGGGTCGAGGAGGTCCTGGAGCTGACGGTCCCGCTGGGCGCCCTCCCGGAGCAGGCCGACGACTGGGTCAAGACCGTCGACGAGATGGCCAACGAGGACGACGAGGTCGTCGAGTACGTGCGCTCGCTCGAGGAGCGGGCGACCGAGGTCGACCTGTCCCAGGCCAACGGTGACACGATCGCCAAGGAGTTCGAGCGCTACCTCCGCCGCCGGGGCACGTCCGGCGGCTGATCGCGGGCCGAGCGTCGACTCAGTTCGAGCGCAGGAGCGGCGTCATCCGCGACGACGCGTCGGCGTCGAAGAGCCGGTCGTGCGTGTTGAGCGCGAACCGGTCGGTCATGCCCGACACGTAGTCGACGACCTGGGTGACCTCGTCGGCCTCGGTGTCCCGGTAGGACGCCGGCAGCAGCTCCGGGTGCGCCAGGTGGTGGTCGACCAGCCGCCGGATGACGTCGACGGCCACGTGCTTCTGGCCGGCCGCCGTCTCGGACAGGTAGACCCGCTCGAACATGAAGGTGCGCAGCTCGGTCATGGCCTCGAGCGGCTCGGACGCCATGACGACGGCGCCGGCCGTGTTCCCCGCGGACAGCGACCCGTCCACGACCGCCTCGATCATCCGGCCAACCATCTCGCTGCCCGGCTCGCCGAAGACCGTCCGGGCGCGGCCGGGCAGGTCGCTCGGCCGCAGCACCCCGGCCCGGACGGCGTCCAGTGCGTCGTGCGACAGGTAGCCGATCCGGTCGGCGTAGCGCACGCACTCCGCCTCGCGGGTGGCCGGCGGCGGGTCGATCTTCCAGCTGTGCGCCCGGATGCCGTCGCGCACCTCCCACGTGAGGTTCAGGTGCTCGAGCACCTCGACGATCCGGACGCCCTGCGCGGCGTGGTGCCAGCCGCCCGGGACGTAGGGGTCGAACGCCTCCTCGCCGATGTGGCCGAAGGGCGAGTGGCCCACGTCGTGGCCCAGCGCGATCGCCTCGGCGAGGGTCTCGTTGAGGCCGAGCGCCCGGGCCAGCGCCCGCGCGACCTGGTTGACCTGCAGCGTGTGGGTGAGCCGCGTGACGAAGTGGTCGCCGTCGGGGTTGAGGAAGACCTGCGTCTTGTGCTTGAGCCGGCG
Source organism: Bacillus sp. AZ43 (assembly GCA_004570425.1). GTDB lineage: Bacteria > Actinomycetota > Actinomycetes > Mycobacteriales > Geodermatophilaceae > Blastococcus_B. Next base: position 13,243 of record SPQJ01000054.1, on the reverse strand, counting down.
GAACGCCTTGGCGTGCAGGATCCGGTCGCGGTCCCGCTCGAAGGCGGTGCGCAGCGGGTCCTCGGGCTCCGGGCGCGCTCGCCCGCGCGAGGCCGCCGACCGCGTCGCCGCCGGGGCGAGCAGCTCCTCCTCGGCCTCCCGCGCGGCCCGGTCGGTGAACCGGAAGGGCCCGTCCGGGCTCATCCGCATTCCCCGAGCGCCACCCCGAGCAGCGCGTCGACGGCGTCGCAGACGATCCGTGGCGCCTCCTCCTCCGCGTCCGCGGGACCGGCGAGCGTCGCGGCTGCCCACGCGTCGACCAGCGCGATCGCCCCGGGGCTGTCGAGGTCGTCGGCCAGCCGCTCGCGCAGCCCCTGGAGGACCGGCGCGGCCGGGGCGCCGGCGTCGAGCGCCACGGCGCGGCGCCAGGTGGCCAGCCGCTCCTCGGCCGTGCGGAGCAGCTCCGCCGTCCAGGCGCGGTCGGTGCGGTAGTGGCCCGACAGCAGGGCGAGGCGGACGGCCATCGGGTCGACGCCGTCGCCGCGCAGCCGGGAGACGAAGACGAGGTTGCCGCGGCTCTTGCTCATCTTCTCGCCGTCGAGGCCGATCATCGCCGCGTGCACGTAGGCCCGGGCGAACGGCTTGGTGGCCGTGAGCGCCTCGGCGTGGACGGCGGAGTACTCGTGGTGCGGGAAGACCAGGTCGCTGCCGCCGCCCTGGACGTCGAAACCCATCCCGATGGTGTCCAGCGCGATGGTCGCGCACTCGATGTGCCAGCCGGGGCGGCCGGCCGTGCCGCGCGGACCGGGCCAGGACGGCTCACCCGGGCGTTCGCCGCGCCACAGCATCGGGTCCAGCGGCTGCCGCTTGCCGGCCCGCTCGGGGTCTCCCCCGCGCTCGGCGAAGAACCGCAGCATGGTCGCCTCGTCGTACCGGGACTCCCCGCCGAAGCCGGGCGCCTGCGAGACGTCGTGGTAGACGTCGCCCGTGCCGTCGTCCAGGACGTAGGCCAGGCCGGCGTCGAGCAGCTCCTCGACGTGGGCGACGATCCGCGGGATCGACTCGACGGCGCCGACGAAGTCCTCCGGCGGCAGCACCCGCAGCGCGGCCATGTCCTCGCGGAAGAGCGCGGTCTCGCGCATGCCGAGGACGATCCAGTCCTCGTTGTCGCGGTCGGCGCGCTCGAGCAGCGGGTCGTCGATGTCGGTGACGTTCTGCACGTAGTGCACCGCGTGGCCGGCGTCCCGCCAGATCCGGTTGATCAGGTCGAAGGCCAGGTAGGTGGCCGCGTGCCCCAGGTGCGTGGCGTCGTACGGGGTGATGCCGCAGACGTACATCCGCGCCGTGGGTCCGGGGCCGGTGGCGACCACCTCGCCGCGCGAGGTGTCGTGGAGCCGGAGCACGGGCCCCGTCCCGGGCAGGGTCGGCAACAGCGGAGCGGGCCAGGAGAGCACGGGTGGAGCCTAGATCGGGTCACCGACGGTCGTGCGTCACGCACCGGTCGCACCCACCCGCGCGGTCGCTCGCCTACGGTCGGGCGCAGGCACCGCGCCGACGCACGAGGAGCAGCCGATGGAGCTCGACGAGTACCTCCCGGTCCTGGAGAAGACGAACGCGCGGTTCGCCGGTGCGGCGGCCGAGGCCGTCCTCGCGCACGGCTGGGACGCCGCGGTGCCCGGCTGCCCGGGCTGGCGGCTGCGCGACCTCGTCCGGCACCTGTCGGAGGTCCAGCACTTCTGGGCGTGGGTCGTGCGCACCCGGGCGCCGGACCCGTCGGCCTACGTCGAGCCGGTCCGTCGTCCCGACGACGAGCTGCTCGGGTACCTGACCGCGCAGAACGCGGAACTGGAGACGGTCCTCGCCGGCGCCGAGCCGACGGCGCGCGTGTGGACCTGGGCGCCGCGGCAGGACGTGGGCTTCGTGCTGCGCCGCCAGGTGCAGGAGGCGACGGTGCACACCGTCGACGTCGGGCAGGTGCTGGGCGACGTCCGCCCCATCCCGCCCGACGTCGGGCTGGACGGGCTCGACGAGTGGCTGGAGGTCATGGTCCCGAGCGCGCTGCCGGACGGGCCGCCGGAGGACGCGCACCCGGTGGTGTTCCACGCGGTCGACGCCGACGCCGAGCGCACCCTCTTCCCCGACAGCAGGCCCTTCCCGATCGCGACGCTCACCGGCACGGCCGGCGACCTGTTGCTCGCGGCATGGCGGCGGGTGCCGCTGGAGGTGCTCACCGTCGACGGCGACGGTCTCCAGGCGGCCGCCATGATCGGCCTCGTGGAGCTGGAGTAGTCAGTCCTCGACCAGCGTGGCGAGCCGGGCCAGCGCCATGCGCCAGCCCTGCTCGTTGGCCTCGGGTGGCACGCCGTCCGGCACACCTTCGTGGACGGCGACCAGCTCGGTGCCGCCGTCGTGGTCGGCCAGCGAGATCGTCATGGTCATCTCCCCGGCGAAGCGCGGGTCGGCGGTCTCGAACTCGTCGACCTCCACCACCAGCTCGTCGGGCACGAGCCGGGTGAAGCGGGCGCGGTAGACGTCGCTGCGCCCCGCCGTCTTGCCCTGCCCGTCCGGGTCGTCGTAGGTGAGGGTGACGCGGAAATCGCCGTCGGCCTGCCGCTCGACGAGGCTGGTCATGCCGTCGGGGAAGCGCCAGCGGGCGAGCAGCCCCGGATCGGTGAGCGCGCGGTACACGGCCGCCCGCGGCGCCCGCACGAGAGCGGTCACGCGGGTGGTGCTCACGGCCAGGTCACGGCGTGGCGGTCGAACTCCTCGCCGGTCTGGATGCCGACGACGCAGAACACCAGCCCGGCGGGGTCGAGCAGCTGCCAGAACCGGCCTTCCTCGACGTAGCGGTGCCGGGTGGCTCCGAGCGCCTCGAGCCGGGCCACCTCGGCGTCGATGTCGTCGGTCTCGATGTCGACGTGCCAGCGCGGCGGCGTGCCCTCGCCGGTCCGCTGGATCTCCAGGTGCCAGCCGTCGGCGAAGGAGCCGAGCGAGGCCCACGTCTCGTCGTCCGGGTCGGGCTGCGCGGTCCGGCCGGTGGCCCCGGCCCAGAACGCGGCGCCGGCGGCGTGGTGCTCGGGCGGCAGGTCCAGCAACAGGATGGACAGGCGGCTGCGGTGCGGCATGCAGTGATGGTGACGTACTGGAACGGCCGCCCTTCAGGGACCCGCGCCGAGCCTGCGAGGCGTGGGGGAAGGGTGATCCTCTTTCAGAAGGGGGGCCAGGGCAGGGCGGGCCACTCGCCGCTGGGCTCGGGGTGCCGTCCGGTGCGCAGCAGCTCGGCCACCCGCTGCTGGGTGCTGCGGACCTCGCGCCGGGTGAGGTGCTCGTGCAGCTGATCCCCCAGGTCGCCGCGCAGGTCGTCGCCCAGCCGCTCCAGCACCGCGACGGCCTCGGCGGTCAGCGGCCGGCTCGCCCAGCGCCACAGCAGGGTGCGCAGCTTGGGGTCGACCGAGAAGCAGATCCCGTGGTCGACGCCGTACACGTGCCCGCCGGGCATCGGGATGATGTGCCCGCCCTTGCGGTCGGCATTGTTCACCACGGCGTCGAAGACGGCCATGCGGCGCAGTCCCGGGTCGTCGCGGCGCACGAACGTCGCCAGGTCGACCGTCTCGTCGCCGTCCACCCAGAGCTGCACCATCCCTGGGCCGAACGGCCCGTCGCGGAGCACGGTCGGCGGGACGATCCGCCAGCCGGTGGCCTGGGAGACGAGGAAGGCGGAGATCTCGCGGCCGGCGAGGGTGCCGTCGGGGAAGTCCCAGAGCGGCCGCTCCCCCGCGACCGGCTTGTAGACGCACTCCGCGGCGAGGTCCCCCGCGCGGATCGCACCGACCAGGGTCACGTTCGACGCGTCCAGCATCCGGCCCTCGAGGTCGATCTCGCCGTCGCGGAGCAGCGCCAGCGCCTCGGCGTCGTCGACCGGTGCGCGCAGGTCCGGCTCGACGGGTTGCTCGCTCATCGCGGGCCGCCGCTCAGCGGCGGTAGCCGTTCTGCCGCGGGCACACGTGGCCGGCCGGGTCCAGCGGCAGGGAGCACAGCGGGCACGGCGGCCGGCCGGCGGCGATCACCCGGCGCGCGCGGGCCACGAAGGCGCGGGCGGCGACCGGCGTGATGGTCACCCGCAGCGCGTCGGGGCCCTCGTCGCTGTCGGAGAGGATCGCCTCCTCGTCGATCGGCTCCTCGCCGGCGGCGACGGCCTCGACGACGACGGCCTCCGCGGCGCCGTCCCAGGCCAGGCCCATGGCGGCGACCCGGAACTCCTCGTCGACCGGCGCGGTGAGCGGGTCGAGGTCGTCCACCTCGACGTCGGGCGGGATGACGGTGTCGGCCCGGTCGGCGATCTCGTCGAGGAGCTCGTTCATCCGGTCGGCCAGCACCTGCACCTGGGTCTTCTCCAGGGCGACGCTGACCGTGCGGCCGGTCTCGTCCGAGGCCTGCAGGTAGAACGTGCGGTCCCCGGGCTGACCCACCGTGCCGGCGACGAAACGGGACGGGCGCTCGAAGAGATGGACCTGGCGGGGCACGCGCCCAGGTTACGCGGCGGACGCGACCCGGGGCCCCGACGACACCGAGGTCAGACCGTGGTCCCCGCGCCGCCGCCGACGACGGCGTCGGACGACGACGCGCGCCGGCGACGCTTCCGCTTCGGCGGGATCAGCGCGGACACGTCCCCGCCGGTGTCGTTCATCCGGACGACGAAGGGCCGGGTGTCGGTGTAGGTGATGACCGAGATCGAGGCCGGGTCGACGACGATCCGCTGGAACTGGTCGAGGTGGAGCCCGAGGGCGTCGGCCAGGATCGCCTTGATCACGTCGCCGTGGCTGCACGCCAGCCACACGGCGTCCGGCCCGAGGGTCGCGTTCCACGAGCGGACCGCGGCCACCGCGCGGGCCTGGGTCTGCGCGAGCCCCTCCCCGTCCGGGCCGGGGAACACCGCGGCGGACGGGTGCTGCTGGACGACCTTCCAGAGCGGGTCCCTGGCCAGCTCCTTGATGGCGCGTCCGGTCCAGTCTCCGTAGCGCGCCTCGCCCAGGCGGTCGTCGCTGCGGACCTCGAGGTCGCGGCCGGCCGCGACGGCGGCCGCGGTCTGCGCGCACCGCTCCAGCGGGCTGCTGACCACGGCGGCCAGGGGCACCGCCGCCAGCCGCTCCCCCACCGCCGCGACCTGGGCGGCGCCCGTCTCGTCGAGCTGCACGCCCGGGGTCCAGCCGGCCAGGACGCCCCCGGTGTTGGCCGTCGTCCGGCCGTGCCGCAGGAGGATGACGGTGGTCACGCCCCCGACCCTATTGGTCGAGCACCTCGCGGAGCTTCGCGGCGAAGGCCTCGGGCTCCCCCTGCTGGCCGAACTCGCCGCCGAGGAACCCGCCGTGGTCGCCGGGGAAGACGGCCGGCTCGGCACCGAGCGCCTCGGCCACCGCGACCGACGTCCGCCCGGTGAGCAGGCCCTCGGACTTCTCGCCGACGGCGACGACCACCCGGGTGGGGGCCGCCGCGAGCGCCGCGACGTCCGGGCGGAAGGCGGTGATCGCGGCGGAGGTGCCCGACAGCAGGGGGTCGTCGCGCGTGCCGTCGTCGTCGGCCGGGAGGCCGAAGGCAGCGGGGTCCGGGGCCGGCTGCGCCGCGAAGTCGTCGGTGAACTCGCCGTGCCACGAGGTCAGGGCGATGAAGGCGGCCATCCCGTGACCCCACCCCTTGTCGTGGTAGACGGACTCGACGTGGCGAGTGGCGGCCACGGCGCGGTCGGCGTCCGGGAGGAGCGCGATCAGCGGCGGCTCGTGCGCGACGACGGTGGCCACGTCCCCCGGGTGCGCCGCCACGAGCGCGAGCGCGGTCACCGCTCCGCCGCTGCTGGCGAACATGTCCACCGGTCCACCGACCGCCTCGATGACGCGGTGCACGTCGTCGGCGTTCTGCTCGGGCGTGTGGTCGGTCCGGCCGTCCTTCCGGGTGCTGCGACCCATCCCGCGGGGGTCGTAGGTGATCACCGTGCGGTCGGGGAAGTGGCCGGCGAGGGTGGCGAAGCCGCTGGCGTCCATGGGCGCGGCGATGAGGAACAGCGGCGGGCGGCCGTCGGCCGTGGGCAGCGGCCCGCGGACGTCGTAGACGAGGGAGACCTCGGGGGTCTCGAGGGTGTGGGTGCTGGTCATGGTCGTGCAGACCGCCGCGGTGGCCGGAACTGATCGGTCAGACCGGGTCGAGCACCCCGGCGCCGACGAGCGCGAGCACCAGCAGGCCGAGGACGACCCGGTAGACCACGAACGGCGTGAAGCTGCCCCGGTCCAGGTAGCGCAGCAGCCACGCGATCACGGTGAGGCCGACGCCGAAGGCGATGACGGTCGCCACCGCGGTCGGGCCCCACGCCACGCCCTCGCCGGCGACGTCACCGGTGAACGCCTCGTAGGCCTGGAAGAACCCGGAGCCCAGCACCGCCGGGACGGCGAGCAGGAAGGAGTACCGCGCCGCGGCGGCCCGCGAGTACCCGAGGAACAGCCCCATGGTGATCGTGCCGCCGGAGCGGGACACCCCGGGGACGAGCGCGGCCGCCTGGGCGAACCCGAACGCCACGCCGTGCCCGACGGTGAGCTCGCCCAGTTCCCGGCGCTTCGCACCGACCCGGTCGGCCCAGAACAGCACGAGCGCGAAGGCGACCAGTGTGATGGCGACGATCCGCAGGTCGCGCAGCGTCGTCTCGATGTCGTCCTGGAACAGCAGCCCGAGGACGACGATCGGGATGCTGCCGACGATGATCAGCCAGCCCATGCGGGCGTCGGGGTCGCCCGTGCGCCGTCCGGCCAGCGAGCCCAGCCAGGCGACGACGATCCGCGCGATGTCCTTCCGGAAGTACAGGAGGACGGCGGCCTCGGTGCCGATCTGGGTGATCGCGGTGAACGCCGCGCCCGGGTCGTCCCAGCCGAAGAGCTCACCGGTCAGGCGCAGGTGCGCGCTGGAGGAGATCGGCAGGAACTCGGTCAGGCCCTGGACGATCCCCAGGACGACGGCCTCCAGCCAGCCCATCAGCGGGCTCCGGCGGGGACGGCGCGGGCGGGACGGAGGGCGGATGGGGCGGGCACGACTGGTCACCCTAGGCGGGCGGCGCGGCGATCCGGCGCGCCGCTCCGGGGCTGTGGGTGCTCCCCGGTGGACGGTCCGGTCCGCCGGTAGGTTGGCCCGTCGTGGAGCAACGCACGCTGGGACGCAGTGGGCTGGTCGTGTCCCGGCTGGCACTGGGCACGATGACGTGGGGCCGGGACACCGACGAGGACGAGGCCGCCATGCAGCTGACCGCCTTCGTCGACGCCGGCGGCACGCTGGTCGACACCGCCGACATCTACTGCGACGGCGAGAGCGAGCGCACGCTGGGCCACCTGCTCGCCGACGTCGTCCCCCGCTCCGAGGTGCTGGTGGCCACCAAGGCCGTCGGCCGCACCCGGCCCGGCGCGATGGGCCGCGGCGCCTCCCGCGGCCACCTGCTGTCGGCGCTGGACGCCTCGCTCGAGCGGCTGGGCCTCGACTACGTCGACCTGTGGCAGCTGCACGCCTGGGACGACTCGACGCCGCTGGAGGAGACCCTCGCCGCGTGCGACCAGGCGGTCTCCTCGGGCCGGGCCCGGTACGTCGGCATCAGCAACTTCACCGGCTGGCAGACCGCCCAGGCGGCCACCTGGCAGCGCGCCTGGCCGGGCCGCACGCCGATCGTGAGCACGCAGGTCGAGTACTCGCTGCTGCAGCGCGGCGTCGAGCGCGAGGTGATCCCGGCGGCCGAGGCGATGGGCGTGGGCGTGCTGCCCTGGTCGCCGCTGGGGCGCGGGCTGCTCACCGGCAAGTACCGGCACAGCACGCCGTCGGAGTCCCGCGGCGCGTCCGCGCACTGGCAGGCCTTCATCGACGGGCTGCGCTCGGCCACGGCCGACCGGATCGTCGAGGCGGTCATCACCGCGGCCGAGGGGCTGGGCACCACGCCCCTGGCGGTGGCGCTGGCCTGGGTCCGCGACCGGCCCGGCGTCGTCGCCCCGATCGTCGGCGCGCGCACCGCCCAGCAGCTGCAGGCCAGCCTCGACGCCGAGGCGGTCCGGCTGCCCGCGGCGATCCGCACCGCCCTGGAGGACGTCTCCGCCCCGGCCTTCGGCTATCCCGAGCGACGGTCCCAGGCATGACGGCGGCGGCGACCCCCTCGACCGGGGACCCGGTCTTCGCCGCCTTCTGCGCCGCCGGGCTGTGGCCCGGGCTCGGCCGGCGGACGGCGGCCGAGCTCCCCGCGGCCGGCATCACCGCGCCGGACGACGTCACCGCCGACCGGCTGGTGAAGCTGCCCCGCGTGGGCCGGCAGCGCGCCGAGCGGCTGTTCTCCAGCTTCCTCGCCGCGCAGCCCACCTACGAGGTCGTCGAGCTGCTGGTCGGCGCCGGCCTGCAGGCCAAGCTCGCGGCCGGCGTCGCCGACGCGCTGGGACCCGACGCCGCCCGCCGGCTGCGCGACGACCCCTGGGCGCTCCTGGCCCTGCCGGGCGTGGACCTGGGCGACGCCGACCGGCTGGCCATCGCGATCCTGAAGGGCGCCGACCGGCAGGACAGCCGCCGCGGCCGGGCCATCGTCGGCCTGACCCTGCGGACGGCGACGCGGGACGGGCACACCGTCCTGCCCGCCGACCTCGTCGTCGCCGCCCTCCGCGCCGAGGGGGTCGCCGACCCTGCGGCGGCGATCGTGGCCGCGGTCGAGTCCGGCGAGGTCCTCGAACACGAACCGCCGGAGCCCTCCGACCCCGAGCAGGAGCCCGATCCGGCGCTGCGGTCGCTGTCGCTGGCCCGGTACGGCATGGCCGAGGAGGCCGTCGCCGAGGGCATCGCGCGGCTGGCCGCGTCCGCCGAGCGGATCGCCGACCCGGCCTCGGTGCGCGCCGTCGCCAAGGGCCTGGACCAGGCGCAGACCGCCGCGGTCGCCCAGGTGCTCGGATCGGGGGTCAGCCTGCTCACCGGCGGGCCGGGCACCGGGAAGAGCCGCACGGTGGCCGCCGTGGTCAAGCTGCTGCGGTCCAAGGGCACCGACATCGCGCTGGCCGCCCCCACGGGGCGGGCCGCCAAGCGGCTGGAGGAGCTCACCGACCACCCCGCCGTCACCGTGCACCGGCTGCTCGGCGCGCAGGGCATGACCGGCGGCTTCGCGCGGAACGAGGAGTGGCCGCTCGACGCCGACGTCGTCGTGGTCGACGAGGCGTCGATGCTCGACGTCGAGCTGACCGCCGCCCTCCTGGAGGCCTGCCCCGACGGCACCCACCTGCTGCTGGTCGGCGACCCCGCCCAGCTGCCCTCGATCGGCCCCGGGCACGTCCTGGGCGACATCATCGACTCGGGCGCCGTCCCGGTGACGGAGCTGACGACGCTGTACCGGCAGGCCGAGGGCGGCGCGATCGCCCGGCTGGCCACGGCGGTCCGCGGGGGCGAGCTGCCGCCGGTCGACTCCCCCGACCGCGAGGTCGTCGTCGTCCCGGCGACCGGCAGCGCCGAGGCCGCCCGGCGGGTGGTCCAGCTGGTCACCGACTCGATCCCCCGGGCCCTGGGGATCGACCCCGGCGGCGTGCAGGTGGTCACCCCGGTGCACCGGGGCCCGGCCGGCACGATCGAGCTGAACAAGGCCCTGAAGGAGAAGCTCAACCCCGGCGACGGCGCGGTGTGGGGCTTCGACGTCGGCGACCGCGTCGTGGCGACGGCGAACCACCTCGAGCTCGAGCCCACCGGGTTCGCCAACGGCGAGGTCGGGACGGTCACCAAGACCGGCGACGGCACGCTGGACGTGGCGTTCTCGTCCGGGCCGGTCACGGTGACGGGGAAGGCGATGTCGGACCTGCGGCACGGCTGGGCGATCACCGTGCACCGGGCCCAGGGCTCGGAGTGGCCCGGCGTCGTCGTCGTCCTGCCTCCCGAGGCCGGCGGGATGCTGTCGCGGCCGCTGGTCTACACCGCGCTCACCCGCGCGCAGCAGCACCTGTCGATCGTGCACGCCAGCGGCGCCGCGCTGTCGCGCGCCGTCCGCGAGGTCGACGTCCGGCCACGGCGGACCCGGTTGGCCTCGCTGCTGGCCGAGCTCGGCGACCTCGCCGGCTGACGCGCGAGGGCGCGGTCCCCGCCCCGTGGCCGGGGACCGCGCCCGCTCGTGCGCGCCGGATCAGCCCTTCAGGGCCTCGGCGACGTCCGGGTTCTCCTCGAACCAGGCGGTCACGGCTTCCTCGTAGGAGCCCTCGCCGTACTCGTTGACGACCAGGTTCTCCAGGGAGCCGTACTGCTCGTCGGTGAGCTCGAAGCCCGCCATCAGCTCGGCGACGTCGGCGCAGTCGTCGCCGAAGCCGTCGCGCGCCAGGACGTGCAGCCCCTCCGGCTCGCCGAGCGCGCCCTCCGGGTCCTCGAGGTCCTTCATCGGGAACTCGCTGTACGCCCAGAACGGGCGCCACAGGGTGACGACGACGTCCTCCTGCGCCTCGATCGCCGAGCCGAGCTCGGCGAGCATGGCGGTGGTCGAGGACTCGACCAGCTCGTAGGAGTCGGTGAGGCCGTAGGCGGGCATCACGCTCTCCTTGGTGGTGCGGGTCAGGCCCGCCCCGGGCTCGATGCCGACGATGCGGCCCCCGAAGCGGTCGGCCTGGCCGGCGAGGTCGGCGATCGAGTCGATGTCGACGTACTCGGGGACGGCGAGGGTGAGCACCGCGCCGCCGTACCAGGTGCCGAGGTCCTCGATGTCGTCGCCGTACTCCTCCATGTAGTCGGCGTGGGTGACCTCGGACCAGGCGGCCGGGTAGACGTCGACGTCGCCGCCGGCCAGGCCCGCGTACAGCGGCGCGGCGTCGGAGATCTCCTCGAACTCCACCGCGTAGCCCTGGGACTCCAGGACGTCCTTCCACAGGTAGGCCATGCTCAGCCCGTCGGTCCACGACGGGATGAAGCCGAGGGTGACCGAGTCGCAGCTCCCGCTGCTCCCGCCCGAGGCGGTGGTGTCCTCCCCCTCGTCGCCGCCGCAGGCGGTGACGGTCAGGGCGGCGGCGGCCAGGCCGGCCGCCAGCCGGGTGCTCGGGCGCTTCGCGTGCGCACTCACAGTCGTGCTCCTCTCGATCGCATGCCGGCCCGCGTCGTCGCGGGGCGGCCTCGTGCACGCGGAGGTCGGACGGCCGCCCCGACGGGCGCCGTCCGGTCCGCGCGGTCTGCGGGTGGGATCAGCCGCTAGGGCTGCAGGACGGGCTCGCCCGCGGGCACGGGTGGACGCCGGCGACGCCGGGCGAGGCCGGGCCCGCGGGGCCCGTTCCGCCGATCGCCCAGGGACGCGGTCAGCCGGTCCAGGTAGATGGCGAGGATGACGACGGCGAGCCCGGCCTCGAAGCCGAGCCCCACGTCCAGCCGGGAGATGCTCGTGACCACGAGGCTGCCCAGCCCGCCGGCGCCGATCATCCCGGCGATCACGGCCATCGACAGACCCAGCATGATCACCTGGTTGATGCCGGCCATGATCGTGGCGCGGGCGAGGGGCAGCTCGATGCCGCGCAGGATCTGCCCGGGCGAGCTGCCGAAGGCGTGCCCCGCCTCGACGGTCTCGCGGTCGACCTGCCGGATGCCCAGCTCGGTGAGCCGGACGCCCGGCGGCAGGGCGAAGATGACCGTGGTGACGGTGCCGGGCACGACGCCCAGCCCGAAGAACACCACGGCCGGGACGAGGTAGACGAAGGCCGGCATGGTCTGCATGAAGTCCAGGACCGGCCGGACGAGCGCGCTGACCCGGTCGTTCTTCGCCGCCGCGATCCCCAGCGGCACCGCGATCACCACCGCGACGAGCGTGGCCACCAGCAGCAGGGCGAGGGTCGCCATGGCCGGCTCCCACGTGTCCATGGCCTGCACCAGGAGCAGGCCGGCCAGCGAGCCGGCGCCGAAGAGCACGGACCGCGCGACCAGGCCGAGCCCCGCGAGCAGCAGCGCGAAGAGCACCGGCGGCGGGAGGAGCAGGACGTCGGTGAGGCCCTCCACCGCCCCCTCGGTGACCACGGAGATCCCCTCGAACACCGGCCCCAGGTGGTCCTCGACCCAGTCGAACGCGACGTCGACCCACTCCCCCACGGGGATGCGGGGCACCAGGCCCTGGTCAGCCACGTCGACCACCGGCCAGCTCCCGGTCCACGGCCGGCCGCGGCGGCGCGGCGACCGTCGGAGGGGCACCCGCGGCGGGACGCCCGTCGTCGTGGGAGGGTGCGTTCGCGAGAGCGGTGAGGACCGCCGCCCGCGACACCACCCCCACGGTGCGACCGTCGGGTCCGACCACCGCGATCGGCAGGTCGGACGCCGCCGCCGGCGCCAGCAGATCGGCCAGCAGGGTGCCCGGCTCCACCGTGGCGGCCGAGGCGCCGAGGGCGGCGGGAGGCGGTGCCATGACGTCGGCGGCGGTGAACACCCGGCCGCGGTCCACGTCGGCGAGGAAGCTGGCGACGTACTCGTCGCCGGGGTCGGCGAGGATCTCCTCGGGCGTCCCGGTCCGGACGATCCGGCCGTCGCGCATGATCGCCACCCGGTCGCCGAGGCGCATCGCCTCGTTGAGGTCGTGGCTGATGAACACGATCGTGCGGCCCAGCCGGCGCTGCAGGTCCAGCAGCTGGTCCTGCATCTCCCGCCGGATGAGCGGGTCGAGGGCGCTGAACGCCTCGTCCATGAGGAGGATGTCGGACTCGGAGGCGAGCGCGCGGGCCAGCCCGACGCGCTGCTGCATGCCGCCCGACAGCTCCGCCGGGCGACGGTCGGCCTCCGCTTCGAGCCCGACCATCCCGAGCGCTTCGAGGGCGGCCGCGCGCCGGGTGCGGCGGTCGACGCCGCGGACCTCCAGCGCGTACGCGGCGTTCTCCACCACCGTGCGGTGCGGCAGCAGGGCGAAGTGCTGGAACACCATGCTCATCCGGCGCTGCCGGACCTCGCGCAGCCGGCGCGGTCCCAGGCCGGTGATCTCCTCGTCACCGACGACGACGGTGCCCGCCGTGGGCTCGAGCAGCCCGTTGAGCATGCGCAGCAGCGTCGACTTGCCCGAACCGGACAGCCCCATGACGACGAAGATCTCCCCGCGCTGCACGGTGAAGGTCGCGTCGATCACCGCCGGCGTGGCCCCGCCGGCCCGGACCTCCTCCACGGTGGCCCCGTCGCGCAGCCGCGCCACGACCTCCTGCGGGTTGCGGCCGTAGACCTTGCAGAGACCCTCCACGCGTAACGCGGTCACGTCGTCCTCTCGCCGTCGGGCGCAGGTGGCGGCGAC
>SPQJ01000053.1 GCA_004570425.1 Bacillus sp. AZ43 | reverse complement strand
CTCCGCGCCCAGCCGGCACAGGGAGGCCACGCCGCCCAGCTGCGCCCCGAGCGGTGCCGGCACCGCGGCGCCCACGGCCGCGAGCGCGGCCACCACCGGGACCCCGGCGGACAGGCACACCCCGAGCAGGTCGCACGCCACCGGCAGCTCGCGGGCCAGGGCCGCGCCGTCGCCGTCCGACCCGTGGCCGGCGCGCAGCCACCGCTCCCCCAGCACCGCGACGACCGCGCCCACGGCGAGCCCCGCGGGACCACCGACGGCCAGGGCGGTGGCCAGACCCACGAGCGCCGACAGCAGCCGCCGGCGGGTCCGGGACGACGGACCACCCACGGGCTCCGGCCGCCGGGGCGCCGCACCCCGCACGGCATCCCGGCGACGGGCGGCGAGCACGGTGCCGGGCGACCACACGAGCAGCGCGGCGGCCAGCACCAGGAGCGCCGGCCAGTGGGCGGTCACCGCGCGGCCCGGCGCACGAGCCGGCCGGTCCACGCCAGCCCCGCGACCTCCAGCGCGACCCCCACGACCAGCAGCACCTGGCCGGTGCCGGTGGTGGTCAGCACCTCCCACGGATCCGCCCCGACACCGCTGCCCATGGCCAGGCCCAGCACCGGCAGCCCGGCCAGCAGGGTCGCGCTCGCCCGGGGCCCCGCCGTCGCCGTCCGCAGTTCCTGCCGGGCCCGCTGCCGGGCCCGCAGGTCGTCCTCGACGGCCGCGGCGACCGCGGCCAGCGAGCACCCGGTGCGGACGCTGAGCCGCACCGCGGCGGCCACGCGACCCAGCGCCGCGGCCACGTCGCCGCTGTCCCGCTGCCCGGGCGCGGTGCCGGGGGCGCGCAGGGCCCGCGCGAGCGCCAGGCCGGTCCCGCTGTCCGGGCAGGCGGACACCGCCGCCCCGGCTGCCTCCTCGAGGGAGCGACCGGCGCGCAGTTCCGCGGCGAGCGCGCCGATCCCCTCCGTCACCGACCGCAGCCGGGCCTCCTCGTCCCCGTCCCGCCGCCGGGCCAGCCACGTCCGCCCGGCGAGGAACGCCGCCACGGCCGCGACACCGGCGACGACCGGCGGTGCCGCGAGCGCGGTTGCGCCGGCCGCGAGGACGGCGGCGGCGACCGGGACGGGGACCGGGGGCACCGGCCGCGCGGCAGCACGCCGGTCACCGGAGGCGGCCCGCAGCCGGACGGTGCGCCGGTCCGGCCACAGCACGACGGCCAGCGCCGCGGCGAGCAGGGCGCCGCTCACCCGTCGTCCCCGCCGAGGAGCTGCCGCAGCCGGCCGGCGGCCGGGCAGTCGCCGCCGTCGGCCCGCCAACCGGCCTCGACGACGACCTCCTCCCCCGACCTGCGGACGACGCCGATCTCGGTGAGCCGCCGCCCGGCCGCGGTCCGGCGCAGGTGCACCACGAGGGTCAGCGCGGCGGCGGCCTGGCTGTGCACCGCCGCGCGGCCGAGTCCGGCAGCCGTGCCGAGCGCCTCCAGCCGAGCGGGCACCTCGGCCGGCCGGTTGGCGTGCAGCGTGCCGCAGCCGCCGTCGTGCCCGGTGTTGAGCGCGGCCAGCAGGTCGACCACCTCCGGGCCCCGTACCTCCCCGACCACGATGCGGTCCGGGCGCATGCGGAGGGACTGCCGGACCAGCTCGCGCAGGCCGACCAGACCGATCCCCTCGACGTTCGGCGGCCGGGTGACCAGGCGGACCACGTGCGGGTGCGCCGGGGCCAGCTCGGCGGCGTCCTCGCACAGCACGATCCGCTCCGCCGGGTCGGCGGCCCCCAGCAACGCCGAGAGCAGGGTCGTCTTCCCCGATCCGGTGCCGCCGGTGACGAGGAAGGCCAGCCGCCGGGCCACCACCGCCCGCAGCAGTTCCTCGCTGTCGCCCGGCAGCGTCCCGAGCGCCGCGAGGTCGGCGAGCGCGTGCGTGGTGCGGCGCAGCACCCGCAGGGAGAGGCAGGTGCCGCTGCCCGACACGGGCGGCAGCACCGCGTGCAGCCGGGTGCCGTCGGCCAGCCCCACGTCCACCCACGGGGCGGCGTCGTCCAGCCGGCGGCCGACCGTCGCCGCGAGGCGCACCGCCAGCCGGCGCACCGCCTCGTCGTCGGGGAACCGCACGGGGGTCAGCTCCAGCCCCCGGCCGTGGTCGGCCCACACCTGTCCCGCGCCGTTGACCAGCACGTCGGTGACCCCCGGCGTCCGCAGCAGCGGCTCCAGGGGCCCGGCACCGGCCAGCTCGTCGACGGCGTCGCGGACGGCGAGCAGCACGTCGTCGTCGCCCAGCAGGCCACCCGACTCCTCCCGGACCAGCGCCGCGACGGCGGCCCGCGTGGGCGGTCCACCGGAGGCGGCGAGCCGGGCGCGGACCCGGTCGAGCAGGTCGGGGCCGCTCATCGCGGGACCGCCGGCGCCTGCCACGCCGCCAGGACCCGCCGCGCCACGGATCCGAGCGGGGACCGGGCGGAGACCTGCGGCGGCTCCCCGCGCTCGCCCCGCGGCGACGCGCCGCGGTCGTGCCCCAGCTCGGCCAGGACCGGGCGGCCGACGAGACCGGCCACCTCCTCGCACGACAGCCCGCCGGACACCTGCCGCACGATCAGCTGGGCCGTCGCCCAGGACGACTCCGGTGCCTCCACCCGCAGCCGCGCGGCGGTGGCCGCCCGCAACCGGGCCGGCACCACGAGGACGCCCAGATCGGCGTCGGCCACCACCGCGGACACGTCACCGGCGTCCCGCGGCAGGTCGACGACGACGGCGCAGCCTGCCGACCGCGCGGCGTCCACCACCGCGATCAGCGCCTCCTCCGGAACGCCGCCGGGGGACGAGCGCGACGCGGCGACCACCGAGACGCCGGCCACGTCGGGCAGGGCGGCCAGCAGCGCCTCGCCGTCCACGCGTCCCCGCAGGCCGGCGAGCTCGGGCCAGCGCAGCCCCTCCGCCCGCTCGGCGCCCAGCAGCAGGTCGAGCCCCGCGCCCCAGGGGTCGCCGTCGACCAGGGCCACCCCCGGCGCCGCGGTCAGCGCCACGGCCGCCGCGAGCGTGCTGGCGCCCGCTCCGCCGCAGGCGCCGCTGACGACCAGCAGCCGGCCGCGCTCCACCGGCGCCCGCACCGCCGCCGTCGACCGGGCCAGCAGCCACGACTCGTCACCGGGCAGGACCGCGACCCGCTCGGCACCGAGCTCGACGGCGGCGGCCCAGCCGGCGGCCGGGAGGTCCTGGCCGGCGACGACCACCACGCCGGGACGCCGCGGGAGGGCGCGGACCACCGCCGCGCCGAGCAGGTCGGCCCCGACGAGCACCAGCGGGGCCTGCCGATGGGCGCGCCGCAGGGCCGGACCCCCGGTGGCCAGCTCCGGTTCGGCGCCGGCGGTGGCGAGCAGCCGGAGGAGGTCGTCGAGGAGCCGCTCGTCGGAACTGACGACGAGCGGACGGGGCGGGACGCGCGAGGCAGGCACGCCCCCGACCTCAGCGAAGAGCCGGCGGAGGGGGCCAGAGCGCGCCGGGAACTGTGGATGACCCGATCGGCTGGGGAAAGCGGTCCAGAAAGATCACCGACCTGCCGATCCAGCTACCGTGACCGACGTGACGCGCTCAGCGGCGTTCTTCGACCTGGACAAGACGGTCATCGCCAAGTCCAGCACCCTGGCCTTCGGCCGGCCCTTCTTCAACGGCGGGCTGATCAACCGCCGTGCCGTGCTCAAGACCGCCTACGCGCAGCTGGTCTTCTCCCTCGCGGGCGCCGACGCCCAGCAGATGGAGCGGCTCCGCGCCCAGCTGACCGCGATGGTCACCGGCTGGGACGCCGCCACCGTGCACGAGATCGTGCGGGAGACCCTGCACGAGATCGTCGACCCGCTCGTCTACGCCGAGGCCGCCGACCTGATCGAGGAGCACCGGGCCGCCGGGCGCGAGATCGTCATCGTGTCCAGCAGCGGCGCCGAGATGGTCGAGCCGATCGGGGAGATGCTCGGCGTCGACCGCGTGGTGGCCACCCGGATGGTCATCGAGAACGGCCGCTACACCGGCGAGATCGAGTTCTACGCCTACGGCGAGCACAAGGCCGAGGCCATCCGGGAGCTGGCCGCCGCGGGTGGCTACGACCTCGCCGACTGCTACGCCTACAGCGACTCGATCACCGACCTGCCGATGCTGTCCGTGGTCGGTCACCCCACGGCGGTCAACCCCGACCGCGGGCTGCGCAAGGCCGCGCTCGAGCGCGGCTGGCCGGTCCTGCAGTTCACCCGCCCGGTGAGCATGAAGGCGCGCTTCTCCGTGCCCCCGGCGCCGGTGGTCACCGGTGCCGCCGTCGGCGTGGGCGCCGCCGTCGTCGGGCTGGCCTGGTACGCCCGGCACCGGGCGCTGCGCGCCGGACCGGCCAGCGCCGACGGCCCCGGTCCGCTGACCGGCCGACGGCGCCGCCGCGGGGCCTGACGCCCGGCGGGTCGTCCCCGCCGCCCCGACCGGCTGGGACATCCTGCCGACGTGGTCACCGAGGTCCTCGCCTGGACGGCCGTGCTGGCGGTCTGCGTCGCCGCGGTGCTCTTCGGCCAGACGGCCCGGACCGCACCCCGCCGTCGGCGCCGCTCGCCGCTCGGCCGGGTCGGCCTGTTCCTCGCGCTCTCCGGCCCGTGGCTGGTCCTGCTGGGCTCCGTGGTCGCCGGCGCGGTCACCGGCGCCTGGCGGGTGGCCGCCGCGGCCGGCGCCTGCGGGATCGTCGCGGTCGCGGTGACGGGCCACCTGCTCGCCCGGCGCTGACCGGTCAGCCGCGCAGCAGGCTCTCGCAGATCGCCAGGCCCTCGAGGGCGCCGTGCTCGGTGGCGCGGCAGCAGTGCACGAGCCAGCCCGCGACGCCGGCCTCGGTGCCGGAGGCGTAGCCGGCCAGGGCCTCGCGGTACGCCTCGGCCCCCAGCTCGGCGAAGCCCACCTCGGGCACCGAGACGGCCTTGGGGTCGAGCCCCCGGACGATCCCGGTGAGCCGGCCCGCCGCCCGCGCGACCACGCCGTCGGCGGCGCCGAAGGGAGCCAGCGCGGCCAGCTCCCCGTGCACCAGGGCGGCGACCAGCACCGCCGGCGCGGTGGTCGTCCCGGTGACCACCGAGAACAGACCCGACAGCCGCGGCCCGGCGTGCGGCCCCGGGCGACCGAGCCCGGCCCGCTCCACCAGGTCGGCCGCCGCCAGGACGTGCAGGCGCGCCAGCACCTGGCCCGGCGCCCGCGGCCACGTCTCCACCATCGAGCCCAGCCCCGCCGACACCCGCAGCGCACCCTGCACGACCGGGTCGGTGACGGCGCCGGAGCGCAGGTCGGGCAGCGGGACGTCGACACCCTCGAGGGCGGCCGAGGCCCGCGCGCCGCGCAGGGCCGACTCCGTGCTCACGCCCGCGGACTCCTTGCGGAGCACCCGGTGCCCCAGCAGCCGGTCGATGGCGGCCCGTGCGCCGTCGGCGGCGTCCCGGACGCCGGGCAGGTCGAGCAGGGGCGCGAGCGGGTCCGGGCCGGACGGACGGTTCGCGGGACGGGCGGCGCCGGGCCGGACGGGAAGACTCACGGGGACGACGGTACGAGGCGGCCCCGACGGGGCCCCGCGGAGCCCTCGCCTACCCTTCCCCCTGCCATGTCCCGCCCCCTGACGCTGCTGCTGGTCCGCCACGGCCAGAGCGAGTGGAACGCCGCCGGACGGATGCAGGGGCAGACCGCCGCCGTTCCGCTGACCGCGCTGGGCCACGCGCAGGCCCACACCGCGGCGGCCGAGCTGGCCCGCCTCCGCCCGGGCGCCCTGATCTCCAGCGACCTCCTGCGGGCGGTCGAGACCGCCGAGCACTGCGCCCGCGCCACCGGGCTGCCGGTGACCACGTCACCCGCCCTGCGGGAGCAGGGGTACGGCGAGCTGGAGGGCCTGCCCTCGCGCGACCTGTGGGACCTCGTCGACTGGACCGACCCGCACTGGTCGGCGCCCGGCGGGGAGAGCCTGGCGGAGCTGCACGCCCGCGTCGAGGCGTTCCTCAAGAACCTCGCGGCCGAGCCGCCGGCCGACGTCGTCGCACTGGTCACGCACGGCGACACGATCCGGGCGGCCCAGGCGGTCGTCGCCGGGCTCGGCCCCGACGCGATGCCGGCGGTGACCCCGCACAACGGCTCGATCACCCGGCTGGAGCTGCTCCCGTGACGACCCGGGGCCGATGAGGTTCACCGGGCCGCTGGAGTCGGCCGCGCTGCTCACCGTGTTCCCCGTCCCTCGCGGCGCGGCGGCCGGCACACGGGGCGTGCTGCCCTGGGCGCCGCTGGTCGGCCTGGTGCTGGGCGGGCTGGCGACCGGCGTCGCGGTGCTCGGCGAGCGGTGGATCTCCCCGCTCGCGGGCGCGGTGCTCGCCGTCGCCGCGCTGGCCGTCCTGACCCGCGGCCTGCACCTGGACGGGCTGGCCGACACCGCCGACGGCCTGGGCCCGCTGCGCGGGCGGGAACGGGCGCTCCAGGTCATGCACCAGAGCGACATCGGGCCGTTCGGCGTCGTCGCGCTGGTGCTGACGCTGCTGCTGCAGGTCGCCTGCCTCGCCGCCCTGCTGGCGGCCGACCTCGGCTGGGTGGCGCTGTGGGCCGCCGTCGCCGTGGCGCGGCTGGTCATGGCGAGGACCGGGCTGGCCGGGGTGGCCGTCGCCGAGGGGTCGTCGCTCGGCGCCCTGGTCCGCGGCACCGTGTCGGCGCCCTGGCTCGCCGGCTGCGGAGTCGTCCTGCTGGCGCTGCTCGCCGTCGCGACCGGTGGCGACGTCGAGGGGACGGCACGGATCGCGGTCAGCTGCCTGGCCGGGACCGTGGCGGCCGAGGTGCTCCACCGCCGCGCCCGGGCGCGGCTCGGTGGGGTCACCGGGGACGTGATCGGGGCGATGGGTGAGACGGCGACCGCCGCCACGCTGCTGGCGGCCGCGGTCGCCGTCTGACCGTCAGCGTCCGCGGAGCAGGCCGCCGACCAGCCGTCCGATGCCGCCGCCAGTCGCCGGGGTGGCCCGGCCACGGCCCATCCCGCGCATCGTGCCGCCGCGCCGCACCGGTCGCGCGGACATGCCCCGCACCGGCCGTCCGGTGCCCCGCCCGCCGCGGGCGGCGCCACGCGCCGCCGTCTCCGCCGTGCCCATCAGTCGTCCGAGGATGCTCATGCCGATCGGGTTCCCGGAACGCGGTCGTGCGATTCGACCGTTCCGCAACCCGCCGCGGATCCACGGCGCGGCGTCACGCGGCGCTCATCCCCGGACTCCCTCAGGCGGCGCCGAGGGCGTCGGCCATGCGGTGGTGGGCCGCCGCCTCGTCGGCACGGCTCTGCCGCTCCAGGGTGCGCGCCAGTGCCCGGCGCGCCCAGCCGTTGGCCGGCGCCAGCGCGACCAGGCGGGTCAGGGTCTCCTCGGACCGGGTGAGCTGGGCGGACCCGAAGTAGGCCCGGGCGAGCAGCTCGAGGGCCGCCTCGTTCGCCGGCTCGGCAGCCACGACGCGCTCGAGGATCCGGGCAGCCTCCGTCGGCTGGCCCATGGCGAGGAAGAGGTCGGCCCGCAGGAACTCCGAGTGCAGGTCGGTCTCGAAACGCTGGGTCATGTCTCCCGCAACGCCGGACCGCCGGGCGACCTTCCCTCAGTCCTCCGGCTCGGGGAACCGCGCCCCGGCGGTCAGCTCGCTGCCGGCCGCCACCCGTGCCCGCCGGCCGACCAGGGTGATGTCGCCGTCCCCGCCCACCGACGCGCCGTCCCCGACGACGACCCCGTCGTCGAGGACGGAGCGGACGACGCGGGCCCCGGCGCGGACGTGCGCCCCGGGCAGCAGCACCGAGTCGACGACGGTCGCCCCCTTCTCGACGACGACGCCCGGCGAGAGCACCGACCCGCGCACCTCGCCGGCCACCCGGGTGCCGCCGGAGACCAGGCTCTCGTCCACCACCGCGCCGGGGAGGACGCGGGCCGCGCTGTGCCGGCCGCCGCGGGTGTGCAGCGGCCACGCCGCGTCGTCGAGGTCGATCGGCGGCTCCGGCGCCAGGAAGTCGCGGTGCGCCTCCCAGTAGGCGGGCACCGTCCCGACGTCGCGCCAGTAGCCCTGCAGCGGGTACGCGCGGGCCAGCCCGTCGCGGGTCTGCGCGGGCAGCAGATGGCTGCCGAGGTCCTCCAGCCCGTCCTCCCCCAGCTCGTCGTCGAGCGCCTCGAGCCGGTCGAGGGTGGCGCCCGGCGTGAAGACGAAGACCTCGTTGGTCGCCGTGGTCGTGGCCGGCTCGTCGGGCTTGTAGGCGTAGTCGGTGACCCGGTCGCCGTCGACCTGCACGATCCCGTACCGGGAGGCGTCGTCGGCCGCCACCTCGGTGGTCACCATCGTGACCTCGGCGCCCGACCCCAGGTGGGCCTCGACGACCTCGCGGTAGTCCAGCTTGTAGACCGCGTCGGAGCTGACGACGACGAGCGCGTCCGCCCCGTACCCGCGGATCAGGTCGGCCTGGCGCCACAGCAGGTTCGCCGTGCCGCTGACCCAGCCGCCCCGCTCGGTGCCCTGGAACGGCGGCAGCATCATCATGCCGCCGGACGTGCGGTCGAGATCCCAGGGGCGACCGTTGGCCAGGTGGTCCGACAGCGACGTCGGGTGGAACTGCACGGAGACCCAGACGTCGGCGATCCCCGAGTGCTGGCAGTTGCTCAGCGGGAAGTCGATCAGCCGGTACACCCCGGCGAACGGGACGGCGGGCTTGGCCCGCTGGTCGGTGAGCAGCTCGAGGCGGCCCCCCGCGCCGCCGGCCAGCACGAGGACGAGGATCCGCGGGAGCGCCATGGGCCGGCACCTACCCAGCCGACGGACGGCGCGACACGCTCCGGCCGGGAATCAGCCGGCGGGCGGCGGCCTTGCGCCAGTCGTGCCCGTCCGCCCCCTCCCCCGCACCGCCGCCTTCTGGTCGGTCGCCGTGCTGCTGGTCCTGATGCTGGCGGCCTCGGGCGTGCCCTCCCCGCTGTACCGCGTCTACCAGGAGCGGTTCGGCTTCAGCTCCGGCGTGCTGACGACGGTCTTCGCGGTCTACGCCTTCGCCCTGCTGGTGTCGCTGCTGGTCGTGGGAGCGCTGTCGGACCACGTCGGCCGCCGGCCGGTCCTGATCGCGGCGTTCCTCCTCGAGGCCGGGGCCATGGCGCTGTTCCTGCTCGCCGACGGCGTCGGCTGGCTGCTGGCCGCGCGGATCGTCCAGGGCCTGGCCACGGGTGCGCTCACCAGCACCCTGGGGGCCTCCCTGCTCGACCTCCAGCACCCCGACCGGCCGCTCGGCGCCTTCATCAACAGCGCCTCGCCCGGCCTCGGTCTCTCGGTCGGGGCCGTGGGCGCCGGCCTGCTCGTGCAGCTGGTCCCCTCGCCCACCGACTGGGTCTTCGGCGTGCTCACCGCCGTGTTCGTGCTGGCCGCGCTGGTCACCGTCCTGCTGCCGGAGAGCTCCCCACGGACCCCTGGCGCGCTGGCGTCCCTCCGGCCGAGCGTCCACGTCCCGCCGGCGCACCGTCGGGCCTTCGTCGTCGCACTTCCGCTGCTCGTGGCGTGCTGGGCGGTGGGCGGCCTCTACGCCTCGCTCGGCCCGTCGCTGGTCGCCGACGTCTTCGGCATCGACAACCACCTGGTGGGCGGGCTGCTGATCCTCGCGCTCAACGGCACCGGCATCGCCGGCTCGCTGGCGTTGCGCACCTCGGCCCCCGAGGGGGCGATGCTGGTCGGCTCCCTCGTCTTCACCGCCGGCATCGGCGGCACGCTGGCGGCGCTCTTCGCCACGTCGGCGGCGCTGCTGTTCACCTCGGCGGTCGTCGCCGGGTTCGGCTTCGGCGCGGCCTTCCTGGGCGCGGTCGCCACGATCACCGCGGGTGTCGCGCCCGGGTTCCGGGCCGGGCTGCTGGCCAGCGTCTTCGTCGTCGGCTACCTGGCGTTCAGCCTGCCGGCGATCGCCGCGGGCGTCGCCGTCGAGGCGGTCGGGCTCACGCGGACGACGGAGGTGTACGGCGCCGTCGTCGGCGTCCTGGCGCTGCTGGCCGCCGCGGGACTGGTGCGTTCCCGCCGGACCGCCGGGTCGCTCGCCGCCGGGCGGCCCGAGATCCCGGCCCCGGCTCAGCTCCCTGGGTAGGGGTGGCGCTTCAGCGCGCGGGCCAGGTGCGCGGCGTTCTCGGCCAGCGTCGCGGTGGTCGAGGCCACGGCCTCCGGGGTCTCGTCGAGGTCCGTGAAGTCCCGGCCGCCCATGGCCTCGTCGTTCCAGTACGTGCCGCCCTGGGCCGGGATGGTGAAACCGATGTCGTCCAGGCCCTGGAACAGATCCGCGATGATCTTGTGCGCGCCGTCCTCGTTGCCGACGACGGCGGCCACCGCGACCTTGCCGGTGACCAGCGGCCGCCCCGAGTCGTCGGTCTCGGACAGCTCGCCGTCCAGCCGCTCCAGCACCCGCTGGGCCACGCTGCTCATGTGACCCACCCAGGTGGGGGTCGAGACGACGAGGATGTCGGCGGCCATCAGCTGCTCGCGGATGGCCGGCCAGGCGTCCCCCTCGCCCATGTCCACCTCGACGCCGGGCCGGACGTCGTGGTCGACGACCCGGACGACGTCGCCGGTCACGCCGTGCCTCGCCAGCTCGGCGAGCACCTGCCGGGCCATGACGTCGCTACTGGACGGCGCCGGGGAGGCCTTGAGGCTGCAGACGAGGGCGAGGGCGCGGAGCGGAGTCGATTCGGTCATGCGCGGTCAGATGCCCCGCGACCGGTGCCGGTCACACCTCAGCGGCGGACGGCGTCGACGAACCCCCGCACGCGTTCGCGCAGCTCGGCGGAGCGTTCGGCCACCACCTCGCCGGGGTCGCGGTCCTGCAGCCACGGCGGGATGTCCGTGCGCACCCGCCGGGCGCAGCCCAGGTCGGCGCACATGTACGTGCCCACGGTGTTGCCGTTGCGTCCGGCCGCGCCCGTCCGCTTCGCGGTGAAGAGCGAGACGCCGTCGCCCGACTGCGCCGTCTGGCACAGCAGGCACATCGCGGTGGTGCGCACCGACATCCGCGACTCCGCCGCGCGGACCGCGATGCCGACGGGCCGATCGTCGGTCTCGACGACCAGGTAGCCCCGCAGCGGGGCCTTCGGGTCGCGCCAGCCCAGCACCTCCAGCGGCTCCCAGTCGAGGTCGGCGAAGTCCTTCGGCAGGGTGAGGCCCTTGGCCTCGCCCTGGGAGCAGTTCACGAACGAGCGGCGTACCTGCTGCTCGGTCAGGGCGTGCACGATCGATCTCCTTGCGACGGGGGGATCCCCATCCTCCGTGACGGCGGCCCGTGGCTCACCCGGTTTTCAGGCGGGCAGGTCACCGCCGGGCCCGGCGGCCTCGGCCAGCAGCCGCTCCCGCAGCTCCTCGGGCAGCCGGTCGACGTAGACGGTGCCGTCGAGGTGGTCCACCTCGTGCTGCAGGCAGCGCGCGGCCATGCCCGTGGCCTCGATGGACACCGGCTGCCCCTTCACGTCGACGCCGTCGACACGGGCGCGGAAGGCCCGCGGCAGCTCGGCGTAGGGACCGGGCACCGAGAGGCAGCCCTCCTCGGTGACCTCCTCCGCCGGCTCGTCGCCGACCGGGTCGAGGAGGGTCAGCGTCGGGTTGACCACGTAGCCCACCACGTCCTCCCCATCGGCGTCCGGGCAGTCGATGACGAAGATGCGCGCGTCGACGCCGATCTGGTTGGCCGCGAGGCCCACCCCGTCGGCGGCCTCCATGCTGGCGAACATGTCCAGCAGGAGCCGGCGGAGCGCGCCGTCGAACTCGGTCACCGGCGCGCACGGCCGGTGCAGGACCGGGTTGCTGCCGTAGGTGACGATCGGCCGGGCGACGCCGTCGTAACGGCCGGGCAGGCGCATGGCCACCGATCCTAGGGACCGCGGCGGGCGCGCCGGAGCGCCGGACGTACCGCGACTCCGGCCGCGACGGCGCTGCCGCTCCGCCGATGACGCCGCTCGGGCACCCCGCGCGGCCGCGACAGCACCGGGAAGCCCGCGGGGTCGACGTGCGGACGGCTGGCCGGCGGGTCGCCGGGACCCGGACCGCCCCGGACGACGACGGCCAGCGTCCTCACCAGGACGCCGGCGACGGCCACGAGGAACAGGGCGAGGAGGATTCCACCGGAGGTCATGCAGGCCACAGTGGCACCGTCGGCGCTTGCCGAGAGCGGTCCAGTTCGGCATGGTGGCCGCATGCCACCCACCGTCGAGCAGTCCACCGCCCGTCAGCTGGCGGGGCTCGTCGGCCCGGTCGACCAGCTGCCCGCCCCCCGGTACGCCGGCCTGGCACGCCGCATCCGCGACCTGGTGACCACCGGCTCGCTGCCGGCCGGCCGCCGACTGCCCGCCGAGCGCGAGCTCGCCGCCGAGCTCGACGTCAGCCGGGTCACCGTGGCGTCGGCCTACCGGGTCCTGCGCGAGGAGGGTTTCGCGAGCACGCGGCACGGCTCGGGCACCGTCACGGAGCTGCCGTCCGCGGGGTCCCCGTGGGGACCGCCCTCGACCGCACGGGGCGTGCTCGACCTCGCCCACGCCGCCCCCGAGGCCGCGCCGCAGCTCGCCGAGGCGTACGCGGACGCGCTGGGCGCGCTCCCGGCGCACCTGTCCGGCCACGGGTACGCCCCGGACGGGCTGCCCCGGCTGCGGATGGCGATCGCCGAGCGCTTCACCGCGCGCGGCCTGCCCACGGAGCCCGAGCAGGTCGTCGTCACCGCCGGCGTCGGGGACGCGACGGCCGCCGTGCTCGAGACGTTGCTGCAGCCCGGCGACCGGGTGCTCGTGGAGCACCCCACCTACCCCGGGATCCTCGGCATGGTGGCCGCTGCGGGCGCGCGGTGCACGCCCGTGCCGGTCGACCCCGACGACCCCGACGCGGTGGTCCGGGCGGCCGACCTCGCCGCCCGGCAGAGCAGTCCCCGGCTGGCGTTCGTCATGCCGGACTTCTCCAACCCGACCGGGGCCCGCCTCTCGGCGTCCGGTCGCCGCCGGCTCGCCGCCACGCTCTGGCAGCACGGGGTGCTCACCGTCGTCGACGAGGTGTCCGCCGAGCTGCACCTCGACGACGACGCTCTGCCACCCTTCGCGGCGGGGCTCCCCGACGCCGCGACGATCACCGTCGGTGGGCTGTCCAAGGCGGTCTGGGGCGGCCTGCGGATCGGCTGGCTGCGCGCCGACGCCGCGACCGCCGCCCAGCTCGGGGCGACCCTGGTGCGCCGGCAGCTGTCGGTGGGCCTGCTCGACCAGCTGGCGGCCGCCGTCCTGGTGGAACGGCTGGACGAGGTGCTGGCCGACCGGCGGGCGCAGCTGCGGGAGCGCCGGGACGCCCTGGTCGCCGACCTCGGGCGGGCGCTGCCCGATTGGGAAGTGCGGCGGCCCGCCGGCGGTCTCTCGCTGTGGTGCCGGCTGCCCGCCGGGATCACCTCCGCGGCGGTCGCCGCGGGAGCCGCGTCCCGCGGCCTGCTGCTCGCCGAGGGTCGCGCCTTCGGCACGGGGCACGCCTTCGACGACCACCTGCGGCTGCCCTTCACCCGGCCGGTGCCGGAGCTGCGCCGGGCCGTCGAGGTCCTCGCGGACGTCCAGCGGGAGTTCCGCGACGGGACGGCGGACCGGGCTCCAGCCCGCACCCTGACCGTCGTCTGAGCCGACGAGACATGTAGCCGGTCCTGCACGGAGGGTCAGGACGCGACGGCCGTGCCGAGTTCCGTACTCCTGCGTTCCGCCGGATCCGGCCCTTCGGCCCCTGCGGGTTCTGGCGCTGCGTCGTACCGTCCACGCATCGGAGCGTCCGGCCCTCCATCCGGGCCGGGGCGACGCGGGTCCAAGGAGCGGCGCGCGGAACCGCCGGACACCCGGCGCGCCTGTGCCTGGGGGGAAAGTCATGGCGGCACCGACGATGTCGCGCGTCCGCGCGCGGAGGAACGGATCCGAGCAACGCGCGCCGGTCGACGCGCCCGGCGCTCCCGTCCCGTACGGGACGACGGGGGGCGGCGCGGCCGCTGCGCCGGAGCGGGTGGCCGGCCGGTACCGGTTCGACCGGCGCACCGGCGCCTGGTGGTGGTCGCCGGAGATGTTCGTCCTGCACGGCCTGCCGCCGGACTCGCCGCCGCCGGCCACCGAGGAGTACCTGCGTTACCAGCACGCCGAGGACCGCACCCGGGTCCTCGAGGCGATCGCGCAGGCGTGCGCCGACGGGCGCGCCTTCGCCCTGGAGACCCGCATCCTGCGCGCCGACGGGCGGGAGCGCGCCGTCGTGCTGATCGGCGAGCCGGAGCGGGACGCGACCGGCGAGGTGGCGGCCGTCGAGGGCATGTGCGTCGACATCACCGAGGCGCGCCCGCCCGGCTCCGACGTCGAACGGGCGCGCGCCCTCGAGGCCGAGGTCGACCAGATGCGGGCCGCCATGGCCAGCCGCGCCGCGATCGAGCAGGCCAAGGGCATCCTGATGCTGCTGACCAGCTGTGGTGACCAGGTCGCCTTCGACCTCCTGGCGCACATCTCCAGCCACACCCACCGGAAGGTGCGCGAGGTGGCCGAGGTGATCACCCGCTCGGCCGCCGGTCACGGCGCGCTGCCCGAGGACGTCCGCTCGATCATCCGGGACGCGTGCCCCCCGACCCACCCGCTGCGCTGATCGCCGCGACCCCGTTCGGGAGAATGCGGGAGCCACGGGCCCACGCCCGCGGCTCGGCGTCGACCCGAGGAGGACGCGCGGCGTGGTCTACGTCATCTCGCGGCTGATCCTGCGCCCGCTGTTCCTGCTCGTGTTCCGGCCGCACGTCGAGGGCCGCCGGAACGTGCCGGCCACCGGGCCGTTCATCATCGCCAGCAACCACCTGTCCTTCATCGACAGCATGGCCATCCCGCTCATGTCGCCGCGACGGGTCGGCTACCTCGCGAAGGCGGAGTACTTCCGGACGCCGGGGGTGCGCGGCTGGTTCACCAGGACCTGGTTCACCGCGCTCGGCGCCCTCCCGGTCGAGCGGCAGACCCAGCGTGCCGCGCAGGAGGCGCTGGACACGGCGATGACCGTGCTCCGGGCCGGGGGCGGCTTCGGCATCTACCCGGAGGGCACCCGTTCCCGGGACGGGCGGCTGGCCCGTGGCAAGACCGGCGTCGCCTGGCTGGCCCTGACCGCCGACTGCCCCGTGGTGCCCGTCGCGGTGACCGGCACCGACCGGATCCAGCCGGTCGGCGCGCGGTGGCCGCGCCCCCACCGCTTCAGCGTCGTCTTCGGGGAGCCCCTGACGTTCCCGGAGCACCGGGGGCAGGCGGGCAGCAACCGGGCGCGGCGCGAGGTGACCGACCGGGTGATGGAGGAGATCGCGCGGCTGTCCGGGCAGGAGAAGGCCGGCTGGTGAGCGCGGGCGCGCTGCCGGCGCCCGGCGTCAGCCCGCGCTGATGCCCGCCTCCAGCGCCGTCCGGATGTCGTCGGGCCAGGGTGCGGCCCGGCCGCCCTCGGTGCCGACGTAGGTGTTCCGGACGACGCAGCACACCCGCTCGCCCACGCGGATCGTGTAGCGCACCGTGACGCTGGTCCGGCCCAGCTTCTCGGTCTCGGCGTCGACGGTGACGGTGTCGCCCCAGCGCGCGGACGACGTCCACTCCAGCGTGCTGGCCTTCACCACCGGGTCCACCCGGGCGGCGACGTCGTCCCAGGGGAGGCCGTGTGCGGCCCACCAGTGGTTGGACGCCTCGTCGGCCCAGGTGAGGTAGTGCGCGTTGAACACCACCCCCTGCTGGTCGCACTCGACGTAGCGGACGGGGGAGCTCCAGACCTGTGGCACGAGGTGCCACGCTAGCGGGGGCACCGGCTACCGTCGCCGCGTGGATAACGTGCTGGCCGGCTACCGGACGCCCGGCGGACTCGTCCTGGACAAGGTGATCGACCACCTCGACCGGCACTGCCGGGAGTTCATCGCCCACTCCCCCTTCGCCACGCTCGCCACGGCGGACCTCGAGGGGTGGCCCGACATCTCTCCCCGCGGCGGCGACCCGGGTTTCGTGCACGTCTTCGACGAGCACCGGCTGGCCCTGCCCGACCGGCCGGGCAACAACCGCGTCGACAGCCTGCGCAACGCCGCCGCCAACCCCCGGGCGGCGCTGATGTTCCTGATCCCGGGCATCGAGCAGACCCTGCGGGTCTACGGGACGACGACGCTCGTGGCTCCGGAGGACCTCGACGTCGACCTCACCGAGTTCGGCCGGGCGCCGCTGTCGGTGCTCGTGATGGACGTGCGGAAGGCCTACTTCCAGTGCCCCAAGTCGGTCATGCGCTCGGGTCTGTGGGATCCCGCGCGGCGGATCGACCCGGCGACGCTGACCCCGTTCGGCCGGGTGCTCAAGGACCACTGCGCGCTGGACAGCGACCTGCCCGACGACGCCACCATCCGGGCCGGTCTCGCCGAGGAGCTCTGACCCGTGGGGCGCGCGGTCATCGCGGCCGGGCGGCGGCACTCCCTGGGCCTGCGCGACGACGGTTCGGTCGTCGCGGTCGGCGCGGGGACGGCGGGTGAGTGCCGCACGGACGGCTGGGCCGACGTGGTCGCCGTGGCCGCGGGCGCGGTGCACACGGCGCCGAACACCGGGCGGTCGCACAGCGTCGGGCTGCGCTCCGACGGCACCGTGGTGGCCACCGGGTGGAACGGGGACGGCCAGTGCGAGGTCGCCGGCTGGCGCGAGGTGACCGCCGTCGCCGCGGGCTGGCGACGCACGCTGGGTCTGCGCGCGGACGGCACCGTCCTGGCCGCCGGCCGGCTCGGCGAGGGGGCCTGCGACGTGGGCCCGTGGCGCGAGGTCGTCGCGGTGACGTGCGGCGACTGGCACTCCGTCGCCCTCCGGGCGGACGGGACCGTCGTCGCCGTCGGGAGCGATCGCCGCGGGCAGTGCGCGGTGGACGGGTGGCGCGACGTGACCGCCGTCGCGGCCGGCTACCTCCACACCGTCGGCCTGACCCGGAGCCGACAGGTCGTCGCGGTGGGCGACCGGACGGCCGGGGCCTGCGACGTCGATGCCTGGACCGACGTCGTGGCGGTGGCCGCCGGGAGCTCGCACACCGTCGCCGTCACCGCCGCCGGCCGGGTCCTGGCCACCGGCAGCGACGATGCCGGGCAGTGCGACGTGTCGGGCTGGCGGGAGATCGTCGCGGTCGCCGCCGGGTCCAGGCACACCCTCGGGCTACGGGCGGACGGCTCGGTCGTGGCGACCGGGAGCGACGAGCACGGTCAGTGCGACGTCACCGGATGGCACGGGATCCGGCTCCCCGGTGGGAACGTCGGTGGGCGGTCCTAGCCTGCCGCCATGGCGTTCGACTTCCAGGTGACGATCGACAGCACCGCACCGCACCAGCTGGCCGACTGGTGGGCCGAGGCGCTCGGCTGGCAGGTCGAGCCGCAGGACGAGTCGTTCATCCGCCGCATGGTCGAGACCGGGGCGGCGGCGGAGTCCGACACGACGACGCACGAGGGCGCGCTGGTCTGGAAGGCCGGGGCGGCGCTCGTCTCGCCGGAACCCGGCCGTCCGCGCGTGCTCTTCCAGGCCGTCCCGGAGCCCACGAGCGGCAAGAACCGGCTGCACCTCGACGTCCGGGTCGGCCCGGAGCGGCGGGAGGCCGAGGTGGCCCGGCTGCTGGGCATGGGCGCCAGGGAGCTCTGGCGGGCCTCGCAGGGTCCCTACGAGTGGGCCACCCTCGCCGACCCCGAGGGCAACGAGTTCTGCGTCACCTAGGCGGGTCCGCCGCTCAGCCGGCGCGCAGGTCCCGCTGGAGCTTCCGGGCGAGCACCGCGCGCTCGGCCAGGATCCGGGCGCGCCGCCGGCGGGGCCGCCGGTCGAGCCCGAGGTAGCGGGCGTCCTCCACCAGCTGGAAGGCGGCCAGCACGCTGGCCTGCACCTCCCGGGCCCGAGGAACCGCCGGCCGCGCCGGCTCGAAGGTCGTCATCGGGAGCCCCCTCCACCGGGGTGGTCCCGCCCGTACCGACCCCGTGGGGAGCATGGTGCCCCCTTATCGGCAGGACCAACCCTGTCCGTGACCAAATGGTGCCGATGTGTCACGCGTGACACCTGGGACCGGGACGTACGGTGCGGCCGTGACCTCCGTCGACGTCGCCTACCACCCCTTCGACGACGACCGCCCCGATCCCGGCGAGATCGTCTGGACCTGGGTGCCCTACGACGAGGGCGACGGCCGCGGGAAGGACCGGCCGGTGCTGGTGATCGGGCGTCGGGGCAGCGTCCTGCTCGGCCTCATGCTGACCAGCAAGGACCACGACCGCGACGCCGCGGAGGAGGCCCGACACGGCCGGATCTGGACCGACCTCGGCAGCGGGCCCTGGGATTCCCGCGGCCGGGCCAGCGAGGTCCGGCTCGACCGGCTGCTGGAGCTCGACCCCGACGCGGTGCGCCGCGAGGGCGCCGCGCTGGACCGCGCCCGGTTCGACCGGGTGGTCGCCGAGGCCCGGCAGGTGCAGGGCTGGTGAGGGCCGGTCAGTCCGAGACGGCGTCGTCGCGCGCCGGCTTCCGGGCCGGGGGACGCAGGTTGTAGACGCCCACGCCGTCGGCCAGGGGCTCCAGGTCGTACCGGTGGACCACCTTCGGGCCGCCGTGCAGGTGCACGTGGGTCACCGTCGGCAGTGGATCCCCGTGCCGCGCCTGCCGGATCTCCACCCGGCCGTCCAGGGGGCCACCGACGTAGAGCAGCACGGCGTCGTCCGCGCCCGTGTCCGTCCCGGCCGTCGCGTCCTCGGACAGTTCCGCCTCCCGCTGCTCCGGGGCCGCCACCGTCGACAGCCCGGTCCGCCAGGGTAGGCGCGCCAGGCCGCTCCGGTCAGCTCCCGGACCGGCGCCGCAGCCGCGCGGCGACCAGCGGAGCGCTGAGCAGCATCACGAACAGCCGCAGGACCTGCACGGACAGCACGAACGTGACGTCGGCCCCGACGTCGCTCGCGGTGGCCAGCACCGCGTACAGCCCGCCCGGGGTCGTCGCGAGGTAGCCGTCGAGCAGGCTCGCCCCGGTGGTGGCGGACAGCACCGCGCCCAGGCCCGCGCTGGCCACCACCAGGACGCCGATGACGGCGAGCGCCAGGGGCAGCGCGCGGCCGATGGTCCGCAGGCTCTCGCGGGTGAAGCTGACCCCGACCTGCAGACCGATGACCAGGAAGGCGGCGCTCTGCACGGCACCGGGCACCTCGGCCCCGCCGCCGATGCCGGTGACGTCCGCGACGGCGGCCGCCAGCATCGGCCCGAGCAGGGCGGGCACGGGAACCCGGCACAGCGTGCCCACCGCGAGGCCCACCAGCGCGCAGCCGACGGTGAACGCCAGCCCGGCCGGCCAGCCGGGGCCGTCGTCCACCACCGCCCCGACGCCGTCGCCGGACGAGGCGCCGTAGACCACCGTCGCCGCCACCGGCATGAGGACGACGATCAGCAGCACCCGCAGGTACTGCAGGACGGCGACCATGCGCTCGTCCGCACCCAGGTCCCGGGCCATCGCGATGATCCCGGAGGCCCCGCCGGCGATCATCGAGAACGCCCCGGTCACCGGGCTGATCCCCGGCTGCAGGCGGAGCACCAGGCCGGCGCCCAGGCTCAGCGCGAGCGTCGCGACGGTCACCAGGAGGACCGGCAGCCAGTTCTGCGCCACCGCCCGGAGGGTCTCCACGTCGATGAGCGAGCCCATCGCGACGCCGATGACCGCCTGCCCCGCCGTCGTCGCCGGGCCGGGCAGCGCGACCGTCCGCGGGAGGCCGACCGCGCGCCCCAGGCCCGCCACCAGGCCACCGAAGAGAGCCGGCGACGGGATCCCGGCCGCGCCGAACACCAGGCTCAGGGCGACCGCCGCGGCGACGACCAGCACCAGGTCACCGACCCGCCGCGCTCCCCCGCCCACCCGCACCCCCCGTCGTCGTCGGGACCTCACTCTGCCCGGTCGGCGCGCGGGTCGCGGGCCCGCGGAGGACCTCTCGTGCGTCGGCCACCACCCCCGCTGGAATCCTGTCCCCACACACCGCTGCCGAGGAGACGCCCTGAGCACCGACCCGACCCCGTTCGCCGGCACCCTGCTGGGCGAGACGATCGCCGCCGTCGTCCCCCGGGACGCCGCGGCCGAGCGCGCCGCCCGGGAGCGGCTGGACCGGATGACCAAGCCCCCGGGCTCGCTGGGCGTTCTCGAGGACGTCGCCACGCAACTGGCCGGGATCGCCGGCGAGTGCCCCGCCCCGCTGCCGGTCCCCGCGGTGGTCGCCGTCTTCGCCGGGGACCACGGGGTGCACGCCCAGGGGGTGACGCCGTGGCCGCAGGAGGTGACCGCCCAGATGGTCGCCAACTTCCTCGCCGGCGGCGCGGTGGTGAACGCCTTCGCCGCCGAGCTCGGCGCCGAGGTGGTGGTGGTCGACGTCGGGGTCGCCGCCCCGCTGCCGCCGGCCGAGAACCTGCTCGACCGCAAGGTCCGGCCGGGCACCGCCGACCTGGCCGAGGGGCCGGCCATGACCCTCGACGAGGCCCGGCGCGCGGTGGAGGCCGGCATCGAGGTGGCCACCCGGCTCGCGACCGCCTCCCCGTGCCTGGTCACCGGCGACATGGGCATCGCGAACACCACGGCGTCGGCCGCGCTGGTGTGCGCCTTCACCGGCGCCGGCCCCGCCGCGGCCACCGGGCGCGGCACCGGCGTCGACGACCCCACGCTGGCCCGCAAGGTCGAGGTGGTCGGCCGCGCCGTCGCCCGCGTCCCGGCCCGAGATCG
>SPQJ01000052.1 GCA_004570425.1 Bacillus sp. AZ43 | reverse complement strand
ACCAGCTTCGCCGACGGCACCAAGGTGAGCGTGGAGGAGGCGCTGGTGGCCAACGCCGCCGGGTTCTCCGTGCACCGCCGCGGCATGCTGGGCCGGGAGCATCACGGGCACGTGGACGAGTTGACCGGCATGTACGACGTCGAGGAGCTGCGAGCCCTGGGCGGTGCGGTGGACTACGTGGTGGGCAGCCGGCCCGGCCCGGGCATCTACGTGCTGGGCGAGCACGACGACCCCAAGCAGCGGCACTACCTCGAGCTCTACAAGCTGGGCACCGGCCCGCTGTACAGCTTCTACACGCCTTACCACCTGTGCCACTTCGAGGTGCCGATCACCGTGGCCCGCGCGGCGTTGCTGGGTGATTCGGCGATCCGCCCGGCCGGTGCGCCGCAGGTCGACGTGGTCACGATCGCCAAGACCGACCTGGCCGCGGGCACCGTGCTGGACCGTCCGGGTGGCTATCACTACTACGGCGAGGCCGAGCGCGCCGGCGTCACCCATCGCGACACCCTGCTGCCCCTCGGCCTGGCGGAAGGCTGCCGCCTGCTCCGCGACGTCGCCAAAGACGAGGTCATCGGCTACGCCGACGTGGAGATCCCCGCCGGCCGACGCGTCGACCGACTGCGCGCCGAGCAGGACCAGAAGTTC
This sequence comes from Bacillus sp. AZ43, assembly GCA_004570425.1. GTDB lineage: Bacteria > Actinomycetota > Actinomycetes > Mycobacteriales > Geodermatophilaceae > Blastococcus_B. Next base: position 20,611 of record SPQJ01000052.1, on the reverse strand, counting down.
TTCGGTCAGCCGGCGTCCGACGCGGGGAAGTCGGTCCGTCTCGGCGGCTGAACTCCGCGTCCCGGCACGTCGACCGCCTGCCGGTGACCGTCGCGTCGGCGCGAGCGAGAGGCGTCCGAGGCGGTTGGGGCGGCGGTGACCACTGAGGCTCGAAGCTACGATCCGTTACTTGGTGGATGCATAACGGTGTGAAACCTTTCGAATGACCTTGATGTCATTCGTCCGGATCCTCTCGGACGCGCCGGAGGTAGCACATCGTGACACCCGCACCCCCTACCCCCTCGGGGGAGCGTCCAGCGCGCGGACGGGACCTTCCGCGGTCGCTGTCGCCTCGACGCCGCTACCGCCGCGGACGGGGGCGCAGGCTGCTGATCACGAGCGTCGCGACGGCCGCGATGCTCGCCCTCGGCCTGGGCTTCGCGATCGCCGATCCGCTCGCCGGGGATATGGGTCCGGGCACGGTCGGTGGGCACGGCGCCGGCGGCTCCTGGGCAGGCGAGGACTCGGTCAGCCGCGCGCAGCGGCCGGCCGGCTCGCCCCCGCTCGGAGCGCTGCCGCCACCGCCCGCCACCCCGTCGGCCGACCCTGCGCCGCCCTCCGGGGCCTCCTCCCCGGAGGTGCTGGCCGCTATCGCGTCCGCGAGTGCGCTCGGGCTGCCCGACCACTCCGGGCTCGGCTGGCGCAGCGGCGTCTACCACCCGGGCTCACGGGCGGACCGCTATGCCGCGTTCGGCGACTGGCGCGGTCGCCCGCTCGACGTCGTGGTCGACTGGCCGGCGCGGCAGACCTGGGACGACATCGTGAACCCTGCCTAGCTCGTCGACGCCTGGGCGGGAACGCCCTACACCAAGGTGCTCGGAGTCGCGATGATTCCCGAGGGGGACGGCGGCGCGACGATCGACGGATGCGCCTCCGGCGCCTACGACGACAGGTGGCGTCAGTTCGGTCGCCACCTGGCCGCCGCCGGCATGGCCGACGAGACCATCGTCCGCCTCGGCTGGGAGTTCAACGGCGACTGGTACAAGTGGAGCGCCCACGATCCGGCCGTGTGGGCCGAATGCTGGCGCCAGATCGTCGGCGCGGCCGAGGAGAGCGCGCCGGAGCTGCGATGGGACTGGACGGTCAACCGCGGCGCGGGTCAGAGCGTGCGCGACGCGAGGGATGCCTACCCGGGGGACGCCTACGTGGACGTCGTGGGTGTCGACTCCTACGACATGTATCCCGGCGTCCGGTCCGAGGCGGACTGGAACCAGCACTACGCGGGCGAGTTCGGGCTCCGTTTCTGGGCCGATTTCGCGGAGCAGCACGGAAAGCCGTTGAGCGTCCCCGAATGGGGGGTCTACCCCGGGACGATGCACGCGGGCAACAACGGTGGGGACAATTCCCTGTACATCCGGAAGATGGTCGAGTTCTTCCGTTCGATGGGGCCGGACCTCGCCTACGAGGCGTACTTCAACGACAAGGGGAACTATTACGCCGGCTCTTTGTGGGGGCCGACCCGGGTGCCTCAGGCCGCCGCCGCCTACCGAGGGCTCTACCAGGGCTGACCGTGTGTCGGCCGGCTCACTTCTCCCGAGCCCAGAAGCCGGTGAACAGCCATGTCAAGAAGGCGGTATGCGCCTGGAGAAGACCCCCGGACAGCACGAACGTCATGATGATCAGCGTTCCGGGCACGACTCGCCAGGGAGCCCGGTCGACCATGCTGAGCACGATGAACAGTGCGAAGGCGCCACCGGCCAGGAGGCCGTACTCGAACACCAGCTTCGGAATGGTCGTGTAGACGACCGCCTGACCCACCTGCCCCGCCCGGTCGGAGGCCAGGACCCGCTCGGCGGATCCCGCCCCCTCGCCGACGAGGTTCCTGACCGGCTCCTGCTCCAGCCCGCCGAGGGTCTCCTCGTACGGGGCGACGAAGCGCTGGTACCCGCTGGTGCCGGGCCGCGCCGGCTCGTCGCTGCGTTCCAGGAGCAGTCCGGCGACCGGACTGAGGAGCACGAGCACCAGCCCGACACCGGCAGCGGCGATGTACGCGGGACGGATCAGCCGGGGAGCCCGGAACAGCACCAGCAGGGCCCCGGCGAGCAGCAGGAGGATGCCGGTGCCGGAGACGGACGAGGCCAGACCGGCGATCAGCACGAGGAGCTGCCACGCCTGGACCCGGAGGACGACGCCGATGATGACCGCGAGTGCGCAGTACTGGGACAGGAACGACGGCTCGAGCATCACGAAACCGTTGGCCTTGTAGATCGGCGAGGCGTAGAAGAGCGCGTTGCTGTGGTTGAAGTCCTGGACCAGCCACTGCTTGCCGACCACCTCGGTCAGCACGTCCCGGTATTCCCACACGCCGGCGAACTGGGCGCCCAGCTGCAGGACGCCCACCGTCGCGACGACCAGCATGATGCGGACGAAGGTGCGCCCGAACTGCGCCAACTGCACTGCCCCGGTCTCGGTCGCGCGCAGGAGCCACGGCAGGTGGATGGCGATGAGGAGGAGCAACGACGTCGGTGAGTAGAAGTTGCCGGAGAGCCCGATCGCGGCGGTGACCGCCAGCAGGCCGGCCGTCGCCAGCAGGAAGAGCTCGACGCGGAACCGGTCGGGACGAACCCGGCCGGTCCAGGCCAGGAGGACGATGACGGCGTAGACCAGCGGTATGGTCAGGGAGACGGAGGCCTCGCCGACGCGGAACCCGAAGCGTTGTCCCAGGACCAGCCCGACCAGGAGGACCGTGAGCAGCAGCCGGGTGCCCCTCGTCGATCCGGGATCTGCAGCCGGTACCTCTCGCTCGGTGTCCGGCGCGGCCGGGGGACCGACCATCAGCTGACCGGTCACGACGGCCGGGACCTGGCTGCCGACGCGACCTCCCGAGGAAGCCGCACCACACGGACCGCCGTCCAGATGCCCAGCAGAGCGCCGTCCCGCACGACGGTCGACGGCCTGCGGGAGGTCATCGCGCCGAGCAGCGGCAGGGCCAGCAGCGAGCCCGCCGTCCACACTGCCGCGGGCCGAGGGGCCCGGGTGAGACCTGCGCCGACGAGTGCCCCCGCGCCCAGCGCGGCCCAGCCGGCGCCGGCGCAGACCAGGGCGCGGCTGCTCCGGGACATCCGCGGGAACCAGCCCGCCGCCCGGGTGTGCCAGCGCTCGCGCCTGAGGAAGGCCCGCACCGTGGTGGGGAAACCGTGGTGGGTGGCCACCATGCCGGGAACCAGCGCGACCGTTCCTCCGAGGTCCTCCAGCCGGATGCTGAGGTCCGCGTCCTCCCCGGTGGGGATGTCGGCGAACCCTCCGAGCTGCTGGAAACAAGCGGTCCGGATGAGCAGGTGCTGGCTCCACACCTTCGAGTCGCCATGGGCCCGTGCCGCCTCGATCGCCGCCCATCGCCCGGCCACCCAGCTGCCCCCTTCGGTGGGCAGGCTGCGCGAGCCGACCAGATCGGCTCCGGTCGCCAGCGCGTCCAGTCCCGCCTGCAGCCAGCCCGGGTGCACCTCGGTGTCCGCGTCGACGAAGGCGAGCACGTCCGCGTCCTCGACGGCCGCGGCCCCTCGGTTGCGCAACTCGGAAATCGACACGCCGGGCAGCCGCAAAACCTCGTCGGCGAGCTCCTCGGCGATCACGTCGCTGCCGTCGGTCGATCCGTTGTCGACGACGACGATCCTGGACACTCGAGGCCGCTGCTCCCGCAAGGCCTCGAGGCAGCGCCGGATGGTGGCGGCCTCGTCCTTGCACGGGACGACGACGCCGACGGTGTCATTCATTCCGTCATAGTCGCGGTAGGAACGGTACTCACAGCGGAATTTCCCCCTTGGCCGGCGTGATTCATCGGTTCGAGGGAGACCGGGCGTGAGCGCGGGAGCGCCTCGAGCACCTCGTGTCAGACTGCAATGGCGGGATGGCCCGGCACAAGGCCGATCATCGATCAGAGTGAGTAACTCCCGCATTCGACGTCGAGCCCACTCGGGCATCCGTAGCCAAGAGCAGGAGAGCCGCACTCCAATGCCCACGACCCGGGAGCCGACTCAATCGGTCGTTCTGCACACCCTCTGGCGGGCAAAGCGCTTCATCCTCGTGGTGGCACTTCTCGCCAGTGTCTGCGGATACCTGGCCAGCGCCACCCAGCCCGCGGTCTACACCGCCGAGAGCCGAATGGTTCTCGCGGTCGTGCAGGACTTCGATCCGCTGGGGCGGCAGTCCTATGCGGATTCCTCGCGCTTCGTCGCGAACCAGGTCTCGGTCGTGACGTCCCGCCCCGTCATCGACGCAGCCGTCCGGACGGTCGACGACGGGACGACGCGGGAGGATCTGCTCGACGACGTCGACGTCTCGGCCTCGGCCGACGCGGACGTCATCGAGGTGGTCACGACGGGTCCGACGGCCGAGGCCGCGGCCGAACGGGCGAATGCGCTCGTCGACGGCTATCGGACGTACGTGCGGCAGCGGGTGGAAGACAAGGCTGCCTCGGTCGTGGACGCCACCGCGGACCAGAGCGTCATCGACCAGATCGAGATCCAGGCCGCCTCGTACGGCGACGGTCTGGCCGTCGTCGACGCGGCGGACCCGCCGACCGCCCCCTCGGGACCGGCCCCCGTCCGGGACGCGGGTGTGGTCGCCGTCCTCGCGGCGCTCGTGGCTGCCGGCCTGGCTCTCCTCCGGCGACGGCCGGTGGACGACGGCACGACCGTCCCCGGCATCTCCGGGGTGCCGGTGCTCGGTATCGTGCCAGCCCGCTGGCGCGCCACGAGCGAGGGCAAGGCCGGTGCGCCGGAGGAGTTCTCCCTGCCGCTGGTCTCGCTCAGCTACATGACCACCGGGAGCGCGTCACCCCTCGTCGTGACCGGGACGAGCGCGAGGAGCGGTTCTGCCGCGGCCGTGCGCGGCCTGGCGCTCGTCGCCGCCGACCAGGGCAAGCGGGTCCTCGTGGTGGACGCCGAACCCCGGCATCGGGAGCTCCTCCGGACGCTGGGGGCCGCACCGTCGCGCCCGCTCGGGCGTTCCGCCGACGACGGGGACCGGGAGAAGGCGCTCGCGCGCGTTCCCCTGCACGCCCGGGCCACGGGCGTGCTGGACGTTGCAGCCGTGGGTTCGATCGGAGCTGTCGCGCTCTCGGACAAGGACTCCGTGGCGACGGCCCTGCGCGACCTGGCGCGGTCTTACGACCTCGTCCTCGTCCACGTCGGTCCGGTGACTCTTGACGCGATGGCGTTCTCCATGCTGCACCATGCCTCCGTGGTCGTCGCCACGATGCGGGACCAGGATGACCACGATCTCCTGACGACGACGCGGGAGCGTGTCGAACTCGCCGGAGTCCCTCTGGTCGGAGTCCTCGTCACCACGTCGCAGAAGCCCTGGCGCGTGCGCCTGGGACGCCTGTTCACGGGCGGGGGAGCGTCGGACGCCCATCCGGAGCCCGTGGCCGGAGCGGTGACGTCGGCGGCGCAGCAGGAAGCCGTGCCGACGGCCCGCTGAGGTCACCCGGCCGGTTGCTCCCCGGCTGAGGCTGGGAGACCGTCCAGGACGTCCCGCCAGCGGGCGGCGGCGGCCGCGGCGCTGAAGTTGTCCACCATGAACTCGCGTGCGGCCAGCCCCAGGGCCGCGCAGCGCGCAGGGCTGTCGATCAACTCGCGGATGAGCCCGGCGAGGCTCCTGCCGTCGTCGGCGTGCAGTCGTAGTTCCGGCGGCAGCCCCAGCCCCTCGAAGGCGCCCGGCAGCCCGGCGACCGGCAGGCCGTGAGCCATCCCGTCGAGCACCTTCAGCTTCACCCCGCCTCCGGCCGCGAGCGGCGCCACCATCATGGTGCGCCGCAGGGCCGCGGCCAGGTCGTCGACGAAGCCGTGCAGCTCGATGCCTGGAACGTCCAGCTCCGCACGAGCCGAGTCCGGCACATGGCCCACCACGTGCAGGACCTGACGCGGGTCGGCGGGATCGAGGTGCGGGAGGACCTCGTCGCGGTAGCACCGCAGCGCCACGAGGTTGGGCAGGTAGTCCAGTCCGCCGAGGAACACCAACCCGTCGGCCGGATCGATCGGCCTCGCGGGGATGCCCACGGCCGGCGGCAGCCAGGTGACCTCCCTGCCCGTCCGGCGGCGCAGGACGTCCGCCTCGTCGGTCGAGACCAGGCTCGTCACCACGCCCGGGGTGCCGGTGAGGGCGGCCTCCCGTGCCGCGGCCCTGCGCGCCTCCCAGCCGAGCAGGCCGACCGCGGCTCGAGCCGCCAAGGGGCGTGCGGGGGAGGGGATCCTGGCGGCGGCGAAGCCGAGGACGGCCTCGGGATCGGAGATGCCTTCACGTCGCATGCGCTCGTACCGGACGCTCAGCAGGTCGTCGAGGTCGACGACGGTGGGGCGTCCGGGCCGGACCCGCTTCGTGGTGGTGGCGAGCCGGAGCGAATCCAGGACGACGACGTCCGGCTGCTCGCGCTGGACGAGGGCGGCCACCTGCCGGCGGACCCGCCCGTTGACGAAGAGCGCCTCGTTGAGGGTCGCCGTCCTCGTCAGCAGGGCGCGGGTGGCCGACAGCACCACGGACGGTGCGCGGGGCGACCGGATGTGGGTGGTCGGGAAGCGCCGGGTCCAGGCCGTGTCCGCGGGGGGCTCGGGCGCGACCACCGCCACGGTGACCGAGTGACCCGAGGCCGCGAGTGCGTCGAGGTGCGTGCGCAGCACCATGATGCGTCCGGTCGTCCGCCCCCCGACGTCACGGGTGACGACGACGAGGATCCGGAGGGCTCCTGCGAAGGGGCCGGCGGGCTCCCCGACGGCCCTCGTCGAAGGGTCAGCGCTCACCGGCGTCCGTTCCGCGCATGGCCCGTGTCTCCGTCCCCCGCTGTCCACTGTGGCACAGCCGACCGTAGGCGGGCCGCTTTCGCCTGGTGCCGCCGGGTCCGTCCGACCCGCGCGCGGTCCCCACTGGGGGTGAGTCGGCGGTCGCGCAGCGCGATCCGGAGGGCCTCGCGCCCGTATGCTCCGTCCGAGTTCCTGTGCACCGACAGCACGGCAGATCGGCCGGGTCGGCGTACGGACGAAGGACCCTTGAGGAGGCGCCGTGGTTCGCCTCGGCGACCGACCCCCGAGCGCGTCAGGCCCCGCCGGCTCCGATGACCGTGCACGCCGGCGCCTGTGGCCGACGCTCGTGGCGGGTGTCCTCGCGGTCGTCGCGATCGCCGTCACCGTCGGCGTCGCCCGCGCTCCGGAGACGCTGACCCGGGACAGCTGGACCGGCCCCGCGACGGGGGTCTTCCGTGGCACGAGCGAGGACGAGATCCGGGCGTACGAGGAGTGGCTGGGGTCCCCGGTCGCCGTCGTCGTCGACTTCTCCGCGCGGTCCAACTGGTACGAGATCGCCGAACCGGACTACCTGCTGGAGGAGTGGCGCGGGACGGACCGCCGGCTCGTCCTCAGCGTGCCCATGCTGCCCACCGATGTCGCGGGCACGACCATCGCTGCCGGCGCCGACGGCGAGTACGACGACTACTTCCGCACGCTCGGCGAAAAGCTCGTCGACCACGATCTCGCGGACTCGATCCTGCGCATCGGCTGGGAGTTCAACATTGCGAGCTGGCCGTGGCACACGGAAGTCGCGGGAGACTGGACCGAGTACTTCCGGCGGATCGTCGACCAGTTCCGCGATGTGGAGGGGCAGGCCTTTCGGTTCGACTGGAACGTCAACAACGGCCCCGGTCCGGTCGACGCCGTCGACTTCTACCCCGGTGACGACTACGTCGATTTCGTCGGCGTGGACGCCTACGACATCGCGGGGGTGGAGGGCGGGTACCCGCCCCCCGACGGCTGCACGGACGCCTGCCTGCAGGACCTCCGGGTGCGCGTGTGGAACGACCTGATCCACGGCGGAGAGCGCGGTCTCCGGTTCTGGAGCGATTTCGCGAAGGACCACGACAAACAGATGTCGCTGCCCGAATGGGGTCTGTGGGACCGCTTCGACGGCACCGGCGGTGGCGACAACCCGTACTACATCGAGCAGATGGCAGCGTTCATCGCGGACCCGGACAACGCCGTGGCCTATCAAGCGTACTTCGAGAACGCCAACGACACGGGGACCCACCGGCTCATGACGGATCTGACGGATTCCGGGGCGCGTTTCCGGGAGCTCCTCGGTGGCTGAGCGCGATGGCCTCGACGCGGTGATCGGCCGGGACGCCGACCTCGATGGGGGGCTCGAGGAGGAGTGGACGATCGAGTCCCACGGCGGAGGCCGTCGCGAGGGCCGCGCCGGCGGGCAGGCGCTCTGGACGCTGGTCGACCAGACCCTGTCCAGCGTGGCCAACTTCGGCCTGGCCATCGCGGTCGCGCGAGCCGTCAACCAGGAGATCGCCGGGGCCTTCGCCTACGCGTTCGTGGTCTTCAGCTTCGCGCTCGCGCTCATGCACGGGATCTGCACCGACGCGCTGGTGATCCGGTTCAGCGCGGTCCAGGGGTCGGCGCGGCACGAGGCGGTGCGCCGCGCGTCCGGCGCATCCGTGCTGGTGGGCCTCGGGGCGGCAGCTCTGTGCGTGGTCGGGGGGCTGGTCGTGGGCGGCGCCCTGGAACTCGCGCTCCTCCTGCTGGCCTGCGTGCTGCCCGGCCATTTCCTCCAGGACAGCCTGCGGAGCGCGGCGTTCGCGTCCGGTGACGCCCGCAGGGCAGCGGCGATGGACGCCGTCCGGGCGGTCCTGCAGTTCTCCGCGATCGGGGTCTGCGTCGTGGCCGGGACCGCGGACCTCCGCTGGTACATGGCCAGCTGGGCGCTCGGGGTCTGGGGCGGATCCGCCGTCGGTATGGTCCAGGCCGGCCTGCCCGACGTCTGGAGCGGTGGGATCTCGTGGCTGCGGGAGAACGCCCGGCTGAGCCTGCGGCTGGGGAGCAACGTCGGCGTCAGCATGGGCAGCTTCACCGTCGTCATGTCGCTGCTGGCCGCGGTGCTTGGGCTCGTGGCGACCGGTGGCCTGCGGTTCGCCCAGACGATCCTGGGCCCCGTCCAGCTGTTGTTCGGAGCCGTCGTCTCGTTCATGACGCCGCTGCTGGTCCGACGGCTGGCGGCCCGCGGACCGCTGGCGCTGCGCCGCCCCACGGTGGTCGTCTCCCTGGGCTGCGTGGCCTTCACGGCAGTAGTGGTCGGCGTCCTGCTGGCGCTGCCCGACGCCGCCGGGCGCGAACTGCTCGGAGAGTCCTGGGACGACGCGCGACGGGTGTTGATCCCCATCGGGGTCATGCAAGGCGGTGTCGCGGTCCTGCTCTGCGCCGGTCTCCCGCTCAAGGCGATGGGCCGGGCGGGCCTGCTGCTCCGCGCCACAGCGGTGCAGGCGGTCTTCGTGCTCGCGCTCCCGCTCCTCGGGGCCGCCTTCGCCGGGGTGGACGGTGCGGCCTGGGGCCTGGCCCTCAGTCAGTGGGTCGGGGCCCTCCTCACCGCCTTCGCCGCCGCACGCGTCCTCCGGGAGGGGGACGGCGGCGCCGTCACGGCCTGAGTCGCTCGAGCAGTTCGTCGGCGGTCCGGGTGTTGATGACGCGCTCGCGCTCGACGCCGCACTCGATCGCTCGCTCGACGCCGTTGTACTGCCAGTCCAGCTGACCGGGTGCGTGGGCGTCGGTGTCGATCGCGAACTCGCAGCCGATCTCGACGGCCAGGGCGAGCAGCCGCCGTGGCGGGTCCAGCCGCTCCGGCCGCGAGTTGATCTCGACGGCCGTGCCGAACTCGGCGCACGCCTCGAAGACCGCCTGCGCGTCGAACTGGCTCTCCGGCCGGGGCTTCTGCGTCCCGTCGCGCTGCCGGCGGCCGATCACCAGCCGGCCGGTGCAGTGGCCCAGGACGTCGGTGTGCGGGTTGGCGATCGCCGTCAGCATCCGCTCGGTCATCTGCGCCGCCGGCGCCCGCAGCTCGGAGTGCACGCTGGCGACGACGACGTCGAGCCGGCCGAGCAGCTCGTCGGTCTGGTCGAGGCTGCCGTCGACGTTGATGTCGCACTCGATGCCGGTGAGGATCCGGAACGGGGCGAGCTCCTCGTTCAGCGCGGCGACGACGTCCAGCTGCTGCTCGAGCCTGGCCGGGCTGAGCCCGTTGGCGACGGTCAGCCGGGGGGAGTGGTCGGTGAGCGCCATGTACTCGTGGCCCAGCGCCATGGCGGCCTCGGCCATCTCGCGGATGGGGCTGCCGCCGTCGGACCAGTCGGAGTGGGTGTGCAGGTCGCCCTTCAGGGCGGCCCGGAACGCGGCGACGTCGTCGGGCATCGGGACCAGCTCGGCGAGGTCCTGCTCGAGCTTCGCCAGGTACTCGGGGACCTGCCCCTTGTGCGCCTGGACGACGACGGCCGCTGTCTTGGGGCCCACGCCCTTGAGGTCCTTGAGCGTGTTCGTGCGGATCTTGAGGTCCAGCTGGTCCTCGGGCAGCCCGTCGACGACGGCGGCCGCCGTCCGGAACGCCTGGACCCGGTAGCTGGGCTCGCGGGCGCGCTCCAGGAGGAAGGCGATCCTCCGGAGCGCGGCCGCGGGCGGGAGCGGTGTGCTCAGCTCTTGACCTTCTTGGCGCGCTTCTGAGCCTTCTTCTGCGCCTTGGCGGCGCGCTTCTGGGCCTTCTCGAAGCTCTTCTCGGTGTTGTCGGCGGCCTTCCTCGCCGCGCGGCGGGCCCGGTAGCCGACCGACGGCTTGCCCTCGGTGTCGACGGCGGCCAGCAGCAGCCCGCCGAGCAGACCGCTGTTCTTCAGGAAGTTCGAGATCTGCCCGAAGCGCTCGGTCGGATCGGTGTGCTCCCAGAAGCGGTGCCCGGCCAGCGTCGTCGGCACGATGGAGGCGGACAGGACCATGGCGGTCAGCCGCGGGAACTTGTTGAGCGCGAACAGCGAGCCGGCGGCCACCTTGACGGCGGCGTCGATCTTCACCCACTGCTCGACGTCCCGGGGCACCTCGACCGGCAGCTGCTTGTCGGCGGTCTCGGCGATCTTCTCCACCACCGGGCGCGCGCCGGGCACCCGGTCCTGGGGCTTGCGCAGGGTGCTGATGCCGCCGTAGACGAAAGGGGCGGCGAGCAACGGCCGGGCGATCCGGCGGACCAGCATCGTGTTCCTCTTTCCCTCGGTACCTGTGATGAGTCGAGGTCTGCACTGCCCGGAAGATCGTCCGGGCAATCGCGGCTCGACCGTAGCGACCAGCGCGGATGCCCGCCCGCCGGGTTCAGCTCCGGCGGCAGCAGTACACGGTGAGCGGGGCCCGCTTGCGGAAGACGAACTCGGTGGCCTTCTCGCCCATCTCGCCGTCGTAGGCGACCTGGCGCGGCCCCGAGCGCGACTCGATGCGCACCTCCTTCGCGGCGAAGTGCCCGTAGCTGCGGGTGTGCTCGCTGACCCCGAGCAGCGTGGCCAGCACCGCCCGGGTGCGCCCGAAGCGCAGGTCGGCGCGCAGGTACTGCACGTCGAGCAGCCCGTCCTCCAGGCGCGGCCGCCAGGCGGGGGACAGCCCCCGCGGGGTGTAGAGGCAGTTGCCGACGAAGACGATCCAGACCGTCAGGGGCCGCCCGTTGACGACGAGCTCGACAGGGGACTGCCGGCGCAGCGTCTGCGCGGCGGCCACGGTGAGCGCCAGCCACTTGCCCATCCGGCCGGCCAGCCGGTCCCGTCGCCGGACCATCTCCGGGTAGGCGCCGATGCTCGAGGTGTTGAGGAACGGCGTCCCGTTGACGTCGGCGACGTCGACCTTCACGGCCTGCCCGCTGACGACGGCGTCCGCGGTGTCCTGCGGCGTCTCCAGCCCGACGTCGCGGGCGAAGTGGTTGAGAGTGCCGGCCGCGATGACCGCCAGCGGCAGCCCGTGCTCGACGGCCACCGCGGCGGCCGCCGCGACGCTGCCGTCGCCGCCGGCCACGCCCAGCGCCGTGGCCCGGCCGGAGCGCGCCGCCTCCCGCAGCAGCTCGTCGACGCCGGCGTCCTCGGTCATCTCCAGCACCTCGGCGCGGGGCAGGATCCGGCGGATGTCGGCCGCCGGGTCGTAGTCCTCCGGGCCCGAGCGCGGGTTGACGGCGACGACCAGGCCCTCGCCCTCGGGCAGCGCCGGCGCCTCGGAGGCGTCGCGCACGCGGGCCGGCTCCTTGGGGCGCCGTCGCCACCAGTGCTGGCTGGCCGCGGCCACCGCACCGCCCACCGCGAGCCCCGCGACGACGTCCCCGGGGTAGTGGACGCCGACGTGCACCCGCGAGTAGCCGACCGCCAGTGCGACCGGGGCCAGGACCGCGCCGGCCGCCGGGCTTTCCATCGCCAGCCCGGTGACGAACGCCGCCGCCGAGCTCGAGTGCCCGCTGGGGAAGCTCAGGCTGCCCGGCTCGCGGCGCAGCCGGCGGTGCGTCTGCAGGTTCTCCAGGTCGGGACGCACCCGCCCGAAGACCCGTTTGAGCACCACGTTGACCACGGCGCTGGAGAACGCCATCGACCCCAGACCACGGACGGCGCCCCGGCGCAGCGGACCCTTCCGCGCGCTCAGCAGCAGGCCGAGGACGAACCAGAGCTTCCCGTGGTCGGCGAACGTCGAGAGGCGCCGGAGCCATCGGTCGGCCGGGGTGGTGGGCAGGCCGCCGATGAACGCGTGCAGCCGTCGGTCCAGCTGCCGGGGGGAGGCCACCCCCGGACGCTAGCCGCTGGGGGGCTGATCGTGATCAGGAGACCTGATCATCAGTGGCAGCGCTCAGGACTTCTGGCGGGCGCGGTAGGCGGCGACGGTGGACCGGCTGGCGCAGGTGTTGGAGCAGTACCGGCGGCTCGCGTTGCGCGAGGTGTCGACGTAGACGTCGTCGCAGTTGTCCGCCGAGCACACGCCCAGCCGCTGCCACCCGTGCTGGACGACGACCTGCGACAGGCCCATCGCGACCGTCGTGGTCAGCTGCTCGAGCACCGGGGCGTCGGGGCGGGCGTAGTGCAGGTGCAGCTCGCCGTCGTGGTCGGTCGCGTACGGCCGCGGGCGCGCGATGGCCAGCAGCTGGTTGAGCCGGGTGAGGACGTCGTCCTGCGTCTCGGCGAGCGCGACGGCGCGCACCAGGTCGGCGGTGGCGCCCGCCTTGTGCGTCTCGCCGGGGGAGAGCTCCAGCGGCGTCCCGGCCGTGAACCACTCGTGGTGGGAGCCCAGGAACGCGCGCGCCCACTCCGGGTCCGTGCGGTCGGTGTTGGCCAGTTCGATGGCCAGCTCGACCGCCGTCGACCCGTAGGTGTCGTAATCCATATGACTCCCTACCGTCGGGTGATAGCCTCCGGAAGCTGTAGGCGGTTAACTGAGTTTGACCCCCTACGGATTCCCTTCCCCTGCAAGTCTGAGACGAGTTCTGTCGTGCGTGCGTACCTGTCCGTGTGGCGGCTTCCCTCCGCCCCGGTCCTCCTCGTTGCCGGTTTCGCCGGACGTCTGCCGTCGGCCATGGTGCCGCTGGCGCTCCTGCTGATGGTGCAGGAACAGACCGGTTCCTACGCGGTCGCCGGGCTGGCCGCCGCCACATTGGGTGTGGCGTCGGCGATCATGGCTCCGGTCCTGGGCCGGCTGGCCGACCGCCGCGGTCCGCGCCCGGTGCTGTTCGCCCAGGCCGCCGCCTACCCGCTGCTGCTCGCGCTGCTCGTCGCCGTCGTCCTGGGTGGGGCGGCCGACGCCGTCGTCGTGGCCGCCTCCGGCCTGGCCGGCATGGCGACGCCGCTGGTCTCCGGCACGGTGCGCGCGCTGTGGTCGCGGGTCGACGTCGGGGTCCGCTCGACGGCGTACGCGCTGGACGCCACCGCCACCGAGCTGGTCTTCGTGGTCGGCCCGTCGCTGGTCGCCGCGCTCGCCGTGTTCGTCTCGCCCGCCGCCGCGGTGGGCCTGGCCGGTCTGCTCGGCGTCGTCGGTGCCCTCGGCATCGCGACGTCCGCCGCGACCCGCGCCTACGAGCCCGTCGTCGGCGCCCGCTCGGGCATGTTCTCCACGGTCCGGACGCCGGGCATGCCGCGCCTGCTGCTCAGCGGCGCCGCGCTGATGCTGGGGTTCGGCGCGCTCGAGGTCGCCATCCCGGCGTTCGCCGACTCCACCGGCTCGCCCGGCCTCTCGGGCCTGCTGCTCGCGCTGTGGGCGCTGGGCTCCGTCGTCGGCGGGCTGTGGTTCGGCGCCCGCGTGCTCGGGATGTCGCTGCCGCGCCAGTACCGGCTGCTGCTGCTCGGCGTCACCATCGGGCTGGCGCCGCTGGCCTGGATCTCCAGCCCCTGGGCGCTCGGCGTGCTGCTGTTCCTCGGCGGGACGGCGATCGCGCCCACGCTCACCGTGCAGAACACGCTGGTCGGCTCGATGGCGCCGGTGCACGCGACCACCGAGGCGTTCACCTGGCTGTCGACGATCACCGTCGGCGCCTCGGCCATCGGCGCCGCGCTGGGCGGCGCGCTCATCGAGGGCCCGTCCGGGGTGCCGGGCAGCCTGGTGCTCGCGACCGCCGGTGCCGCGCTCGCCGTCGTCGTCACCCTCGTGCCCGGACGGCGGGCGGGGCTGCCCGCCGGCGCGAACCGCGAGCCCGTCCCCGCCTGACTCGCGGGGGGCGGACCCGGGCTGGGACCGGCTCCGGGGCCGCTGGTAGTCTCTCTCCTCGGTGGTTACGAGGTGACTCGGACCCCGGGAGGCTTCGCCTAGTCCGGTCTATGGCGCCGCACTGCTAATGCGGTTTGGGGTAATCCCCCATCCCGGGTTCAAATCCCGGAGCCTCCGCGCACGACAACTGAACACGCACGCACCCGTAGCTCAACGGATAGAGCATCTGACTACGGATCAGAAGGTTAGGGGTTCGAATCCCTTCGGGTGCACGTCTGGTTGAGACACCGAGCGGCCCCGCACTTCGACGGAAGTGCGGGGCCGCTTCGTCGTCCGAGGTCAGCCGGGCAGCACGTCCGGCCACCACGGCGGCACGCCGGTCGGGCACCCGGGGAGCGGGCCGTCCGGCAGCGGGGCCAGCTGGAAGAAGGCCAGCGTGGTGAGCCCGAGGAACAGTGCGGCGACCATCAGCGCGGCCACGGCGCCGGACACCCCGTAGCGGCGGCCGAAGACCAGCCAGCAGACGAACGTGCCCACGCAGTTCGCGCCGGCCACCAGCGGCAGCAGGACGTTCAGCGAGAAGCCCAGCCCGGCGTCCATGTCGTCGCACGCGAGGGCCGCCTCGGCGCGCAGTCGGACGTCGCCGTACGCCGACAGCAGCGCCAGCCCCAGCAGGACGACGAGGAGCACGCCCGGCCAGGGGTTCACCCGGCGGCGGGCCGGCGCGGGGGTGCTGATCACGGACGGGAGTGTGCACCGATGCGCAGGTCCGCACACGGGAACCCGCATCCGTGCACCGTGTCGGGCGATTGTGGGGGCGGGGGGCCGGTCCTGACGGTCTGGCCGCGTTGGTCGGTCTTCCCAGCAGTGGGAAGCCACTGTTTGCCGGCTGCCCCCGCCCGTCTGAACTGTGACCCCGTTCACATGCGCGAGTCAAGACCGCCCCGGAGTGTCGTCCCCGGCGAGTCGCTCAGACGCGGCGCAGCACGTCGGGGGAGAGCTGGTCGACGGCGGTGTGCCCGGTGAGCCCGAGGGTGAGGTCGAACTCGGCGACGACGTCCTCGATCACCTGCCGCACGCCGTCGGCCCCGCCCAGCGCCAGGCCCCACGCGAACGGGCGGCCCAGCAGCACCGCCGTCGCCCCGAGCGCCACGGCGGTGAAGACGTCGGCGCCGCTGCGGATGCCGCTGTCCAGCAGCACCGGCACCCGCCCGGCCACCGCCCCCAGCACCTCGGGCAGCGCGTCCAGGGCGGAGATCGACCGGTCCACCTGCCGCCCGCCGTGCGTGCTCACGACGATGCCGTCCACGCCGGCGTCGAGCGCCTGCCGGGCGTCGTCGGGGTGCAGCACGCCCTTGAGCAGGATGGGCAGCCGTGTCCTCGACCGCAGCCAGGCGAGGTCGTCCCAGGTGATCGAGGGCCGGGAGTAGATCGCGAGGAAGGTCTCGACGGCGGCCCGCGGCAGCGGCGAGCGCAGGTTGTCGCGGAACGACCCGGGCCAGGCCTTCGCCATCCCGACCAGCGCGCGCACCGCGGCCGGCGTCGGCCGGGGCTGCGGCTCGCGCGGACCCGCCTGCGCCGCCCGCGCCTCCACCAGCCGGCGGAACACCGGGTCGGAGGTGTACTGCGCGATGCCCTTGCCCAGCGCGAACGGCAGGTGCCCGAGATCGAGGTCGCGCGGCCGCCAGCCGAGCATCGTGGTGTCCAGCGTGACGACGACGGCGTCGCAGCCCGAGGCCTCGGCGCGCGACAGCAGGCTCTCCACCAGCTCGTCCGACGTCGACCAGTACAGCTGGAACCAGCGCGGCGAGTCGCCCATGACGGCGGCGCACTCCTCCATCGGGAACGACGCCTGGTTCGAGAACACCATGGGCACGCCGGTCGCCGCCGCGGCGCGGGCCACGGCCCGGTCGGCCTCGGCGTGCACCAGCTCCAGGGCGCCCACCGGCCCGAGCAGCAGCGGGGCGGGGATCCGCCGACCGAACAGCTCCACCGAGGTGTCGCGGGAGCTCACGTCGCGCAGCACCCGGGGGACGACGGCCCACTTCTCGAACGCCGCCTCGTTGGCCCGCTGGGTGACCTCGTCGCCGGCGCCCCCGGCGACGTAGGCGTAGGCCCGCGCGTCCAGCGCCTTCTTCGCCGCGGCCTTCAGCTTCCGGGCCGCCACCGGCACCTTCGGGAGGTGCCCGTACACACCGGCGCGGTAGACCTCGTTCTGCCGACGACGGCCGGCTCCTGCTTCGTCCACGGGCGACACCGTAGTGACCGCGCTCTCACCCGCCGGTTGCGAGGCCACCCGGACTGGACTGCACTGGCCTCCGTGCCGGACGACCTGGGGGAGGACGTCGCCCCGCGCGGTGCCGTCGAACAGCAGAAGACCCGGCGGTGGAGCCTCGTCGGGCCGGGCATCGTGGTGGCGGCCACCGGCGTCGGCGCGGGCGACCTGGTCGCCACGCTCATCGCCGGCTCGCGGTTCGGCTACGCCCTGCTGTGGGCGGTCGTGCTCGGCGTCGTCGTGAAGATCGCGCTGGCCGAGGCGACCGGGCGCTGGCACCTGGCCACCGGCTCGACGATCTTCACCGGCTGGCGGTCGCTGGGCGCGTGGACGTCGGTCTACTTCGTCCTCTACGTGGCCGTCTGGGGCTTCGTCTACGGCGCCACCGCGATGACGTCGTCGGCGCTGCCGCTCGCCGCGCTCTTCCCCGCACTGCCCCTCGAGGCGTGGGCGGTCCTGTCGGGCCTGATCGGGCTGTCCATCGTCTGGTTCGGCAACTACCGGGCGTTCGAGCGGATCATGACCGTCCTCATCGGCGTCATGTTCGTCATCGTCGTGGGGCTGGCGGTCCTCGTCGTCCCCGACCTCGGCGCGACGCTCTCGGGCCTGGTGCCGCGGCTGCCGGAGGGCTCGGCGATCTACACGCTGGGCCTGGTCGGCGGCGTGGGCGGCACGATCACCATGGCGGCCTACGGCTACTGGGTGAACGCCAAGGGCTGGCGGGACGCCTCGTGGATGAGGGTCATGCGCCTGGACAACCGGGTCGCCTACATCACCACCGGCGTCTTCGTCGTCGCCATGCTGATCGTCGGCGCCGACCTGCTGTACCGGTCGGGCATCACGCTCACCGAGGGCGACCGCGGGCTGCTCGACCTCGACGAGATCCTCCGCGACCGGTTCGGCCGCGTGGTCTCCACCTTGTTCCTCGTGGGCTTCTGGGCGACGTCGTTCTCGTCGCTCCTCGGCGTCTGGCAGGGCGTGAGCCTGTTGTTCACCGACTTCGTCCGCACCCGGCGCGAGGCCGGGGGACAGCTCAGCGAGGGCCCGGCCGAGCGGAGCCTGCCCTACCGGGGCTACCTGCTCTGGCTGACCTTCCCGCCGATGATCCTGGTCTTCGTCGGGCAGCCGTTCGCGCTCGTCGTCGCCTACGGCGCGCTCGGCGCGTTCTTCATGCCGTTCCTGGCGCTGACGCTCGTCTGGTTGCTCAACAGCCGGCGGACGCCGGAGGAGTGGCGCAACGGCTGGCTCTCCAACGCCCTCCTGGTGGGCGCGGCGGCTCTCTTCCTGGCGCTGTGCGTGGACCAGCTGGCCGGGCTGGCCGGCTGACGGGAGGAAAGTTCCCGACACGCCGCGCGACACGCCCGACTCGCGGGTAACGAGCTGGCAACGATGCGTCAGGTCGTTCACAATTTGAACGACTTTCGTACCCCGGGGGAGCACGTATCAGGACCACCCAGCGGACCGTCGCGCAGGCGACGACCGCATCGACCGCACGACCGGCCGTGTCCGCCGGACTGCTCACGACCTTCGTGTTCCTCGCCCTCGGCGCCTCCGCCGTCGCCGCGCCCTCCGCCGCCGCGATCGACGACCCGACCCGCCCCGAGGCCCGCGTCACCCACGGCCCGAGCTGCCGTCCCGGCGGGCTGGTCGTCGAGGTCGTCGCGGGCACCGTGCCCTACGCCGTCCGGCTGGCGACGACCCGTACTCCCGCCGGCGAGGACGAGGCGGTGCTGGAGCCGGGCCAGACGGTCACCCTGCGCACCGGCGACGTCGACTGGGGCGAGACCATCGACGGCCGGCTCGAGTTCACCGCCCGCGACGGCTCGGGGACGGCGTTCACCGACGAGCTGGAGGAGTACAGCTTCACCCGGCCCACCCGCGAGGACTGCGAGGCGGTCGCCCGGCCGACGACTCCCGAGCCGGTGCCGCCTGCCTCGCCGGAGACCTCCGCCGGGCCGACGGCGACGCCCGACGGCAGCGCACCTCCCGCGACCCCGTCGTCGTCCCCGACCGCAGGTTCCTCCGGGCCGGCGCCCGCCCCGGCCCTCCCCAGCGGCGCGCCACCGGTGCGCCAGGTCAGCGCCGGCGAGACGGTGACCCTCGGGGCCGCCGGCTTCCTGCCGGGGGAGCGGGTCACGGTGCGGCTGTCCGAGGGCGGTCCGGTGCTGACCCGGGCCACCGCGGCGCCCGACGGCAGCGTGGAGGTCGACGTCCGCATCCCCGAGGGCACGTCCGGGCCGACCACCGTGGAGCTCGTCGGCGCCGATTCCGCCGTCGTCGCGGGGGTGCGGCTGCAGGTGGCCGGCGCCGGCCGCTCGACGGCGGTCGACGGGTGGGGCGACGTCGTCCCGCTCACCGCCGCGGCCGTCGCGCTCGTCGGCAGCGTGGCGGCGCTGGTGTCGGTCGGCGGCACCGCCCGCGTGTCCGGCAGGCGACACGCCGTCAGCAGGAGCGCCTGAGCCCGTCGGCGGCGAGGATGGGGTCGTGCCCCTGCCGGAGGACGCGCTCGCCCGCGGTGTGCCCCGCGACGCCGGCGCCGTCCCCGGCGCCCGCCCCAAGCCGGAGGAGACCTGGCTGCGGATCGTGCAGGTGCACGACCGGATCACCCATCGGGTCGACTCGGCGCTGCACCGGCAGCACGACCTGTCGCTGACCGGGTTCGAGGTGCTCCGCCGGCTGGCGCGGTCGCCGGGGGAGCGGGCCAGCATGGGCGAGCTCGCCGACGACGTCGGGCTGTCCCGCGCGGGCGTGACCAGCACGGTGAACCGGCTCGTCGCCGAGGGCCTCGTGCTGCGCGAGCGCGGCGGGACCGATCGGCGGCTGCTGCACGCCCGGCTCACCCCCGACGGGCGCCGGCGGGTCGAGCAGGCCGCCGCCACCCACGACGAGCTCGTCGCGCACCTGCTGACGATGCTCGGCGACGACGCCCCGGTGGTCACCGACGCGCTGGCGCGGGTCTCCGCGGCCACCCGCACCCGCCGCTGAACGGGACGTTTCCCGAAGCTTCAAGCCCGTAGTGTTTCTCGCGGAACATGATCGGGCACGGCCCTGATCATGTCGCCGGTGCTCGAGCGGAGCAGCGTCGTCGTGCCGACCATCGGCCGGCCGTCGCTCGACGCGCTCCTCGACGCGTTGGCCGCCGCCCCCGGGCCGCGGCCCGCCGAGCTGATCCTCGTCGACGACCGCCCCTCCGGCCCGCCGCTCGCCCCCGAGCGCCCCGGCCTGCCGCCCGTCCGCGTCGTCCGCACGGGCGGAGGTGGACCGGCCCGGGCGCGCAACCTGGGCTGGCGCACCGCCCGCACCGAGTGGGTCGCCTTCCTCGACGACGACGTCGTCCCCGACCCCGACTGGTACCAGCGGCTGGAGGCCGACCTCGCCGGTCTGCCGGCCGACGTCGCCGGCAGCCAGGGCCGGGTGCGGGTGCCGCTGCCCGACGACCGGCGGCCCACCGACTGGGAACGCGGGACGGCCGGGCTGGCCACCAGCAGCTGGATCACCGCCGACCTCGCCTACCGCCGCGCCGCGCTGGCCGCGGTGGGCGGGTTCGACGAGCGCTTCCCCCGGGCCTTCCGCGAGGACTCCGACCTGGCCCTGCGGGTGATGGACACCGGCGCCCGCCTGGTGCGCGGCGAGCGCTGGATCACCCACCCCGTGCGGCCGGCCGACCGCTGGATCAGCGTCCGGGTGCAGGCCGGCAACGCCGACGACGTCCTCATGCGACGGCTGCACGGCCCGCGCTGGCGGGACCGCGCCGACGCGCCGCTCGGCCGCCGTCCCCGGCACACCGCCGTCACCGCGGCGGCCGTGGCGGCCGTCGGGTTCGCCGCCGCGCGCAGAGATC
>SPQJ01000051.1 GCA_004570425.1 Bacillus sp. AZ43 | reverse complement strand
CGGGCGCGGGGGCGGGCTTCGCCGCGGGGGCGGGAGCGGCCTTCGCGGCGGGCGCCGGCTTCTCGGCGGGCTTCTCGGGCGCCGGCTGCTGCTTCGGCGCGGGGGCGGCCGCGCCGTTGCCCGACGGCGCCTGCTCCTCGCGGTCGCCGCCGCCGACCGGGCTGCCGGGGCGGTAGTCCGCGAAGAACTCGTGCCAGGCCTGGTCCACGCTGGACGGGTCGGCGAGGTACTGCTGGTACATCTCCTCGACCAGCCACTCGTTGGTGCCGAAGCCGGCCACCGAGGAGGAGGACGCGGGGGAGGGCCGGGATGAGCTCACGCTTGACACGGGGTCGAGTGCCTTCTTCGTCTGTGGGCGGCTGCCGTCTGCTGTCGTCTCGGCCGCGGCGCGGCCGCAGGCCGAAAGTGCGGAGCCTGTGGGCATGGCTGGACCGGGTGTCGAGTCTACGCCCGCTCCTGCTCGCTGACCGGGTGCGACGGGGTCAGTGGGTGGCGCCGTGCGACACGAGCAGTTCGGCCAGCTCGTCGCTCGCGGTCGCCCGTCCCGCGTCCTGCCTGCGCAGGCGGGCGGCGGCCAGCCGGCTGATGTCGAGGGCGCTGGCGCCGTCGTCGGTCGTCGCGTTCACGTCGGCGCCGGCGGAGAGCAGGACGCGCACGATCTCGGGCGAGTCGTCGGCCCCGGCGTCGACGGCGGCGTGCAGCGGAGCACGGCCGGTGTCCGGGTCGCGGCGGTCGACGTCGGCGCCGGCGTCGAGGAGCAGCCGGACCATCTCCAGCCGGGCCCCGGCGGCCGCCGCGTGCAGCGCGCCGCCGTCGGCGTCCGCCCCGCGCTCGAGGAGGAGCCGGGCCGTGGCCGAGCTGCCGCCGAGGGCGGCCCACGAGAGCAGGTCGGTCCCGGTGACGGGGTCGGTCAGCGTGCCGCCGTCGTCCAGGTGCGCGGCCAGCTCCGCGGTCCGGCCGAGGTAGGCCGCGCTCGGCGCGTCCAGGGCGGCGCCCAGCTCGAGGAGGAGGGGGACGAGGTCTGGGCAGAACTCCAGCGCCACGTGCAGCGGCGTCCGGTGGTGCTCGGTCCGGGCGCCGAGGTCGGCGCCGGCACCGACCAGGTGGCGGACGATCTCGGCCTGCCCCTCGGCGACCGCCACGTGCAGCGGCGTCCATCCCCCTTGACCGCCGCGCTCGACGACGCTGCCGAGCAGCCGGGGCGAGTCCTCGACGGCGGCGCGCACGGCGTCGAGGTCGCCGTCGGCGATCAGGCGGCCCAGCCGCTGGGCGGTCATCCGAGTGGTCACGCGACTCCTTCGAGGTCGGGTACGGGGGCGGCGGTCAGACGACGTCGCGGCGCACGGCGAGCAGCGTGCCGAGGAGCGCGGCGAGCAGGCCGTAACCGAGCAGCAGCAGGGCGCCCTGCCAGGCGCCGAGCAGCTCGGGGCCCTCGAAGGTCGCGGTCAGCGCCTCGAGGCCACCGCCGGGCATCCACTTGTACGCGCCCGAGGTGGCGGGGATCGAGCGGATCACCGGCTCGACGACGAACAGGTACACCAGCCCGCCGACGATGGCGCCGACCTGGTTGCGCAGCAGCGCACCCAGGCCCACGCCGATCACCGCGTAGATCGTCAGCGCCAGCACCGAGTTGCCGAGGACCTCGAGGTTGTCGGCGTTCAGCGACGGCGCCGCGCCGCGGGCCCCGGCGTGGATCGCCACGACGAGGTAGTTGACGACCACGACGACCAGGGCGAACACCGCGGCCACCAGCGCGTAGGCCACCAGCTTCGCGACGACCACCTGCCAGCGACGCGGGGTCGTCAGGAAGGTGGGGGTGGCGGTGCGGTGCCGGTACTCCTGGGTCATCCCGATGATGCCGAGGATGAGGAACAGGATGTTGGCGTTCGCCGCGGTGGCCAGGGCCAGCTTCTCGTAGAGCGGCGTGCCGACGGCCGGGATGCCGCTCTCCGGGTTGCCGGCGAACGACGTGAACAGGATGGCGAAGCCGATGACCATGACGACGGCGCCGAGCAGCAGCCCGAGCCAGACCCTCGTGGTGAACAGCTTCGTCCACTCCGCGCGCACCAGGCGGATCATCGGGCGGCCTCCTGACCGGTGGGTGACGGAGCGGCGAACTGCTCGGAACCGGCGGTGAGCTGGAAGTAGATCTCCTCCAGGCCGCTGGTGTGCGAGCGCAGCTCGTGCAGCTCGATGCCGGCGGCGAACGCTCGCCGGCCGACCTCGGCGGGGGTGGAACCGGTGACGGTGAGCGCGCCGTCCTCCTGGGCGACGTGCGCCCCCTCGGAACGCAGCAGCTCCGCGAGGCGGACGATCTCGGGGCCGCGGACCAGCACCGTCCCGGCGCCGTCGGCGCCCGACCGGAGCTGCTCCATGGAGCCCTCGCGGACGAGCCGGCCCGCACCCACGATGACCACCCGGTCGACGGTCTGCTCGACCTCGGACAGCAGGTGGCTGGAGACGAGCACCGTCCGGCCCTGCTCGTGGGCGAGGTGGCGGAGGAACCCGCGCAGCCACTGGATCCCCTCGGGGTCGAGCCCGTTGGCCGGCTCGTCGAGGACGAGGACGGCGGGATCGCCCAGCAGGGCGGTGGCCAGCGCGAGGCGCTGCCGCATGCCGAGGGAGTAGCCGCCGGCGCGCCGCCTGCCCGCGTCGGCCAACCCGACCTGCACGAGGACCTCGTCGGCCCGCGAGAGCGGGATCCCGGCGGCCCGGCAGTAGACCCGCAGGTGGTTGCGGCCGGAGCGAGCCGGGTGGAAGGCCGTCTCGAGCACGGCGCCGACCGTCCGGAGCGGGTCGGTCAGCGACGTGTACGGGGCGCCGTTGAAGGTCGCGGTCCCGGCGTCGGGCTGCATCAGACCGAGCAGCATCCGCAGGGTGGTGGTCTTGCCGGCGCCGTTCGGGCCCAGGAAGCCGGTCACCGAGCCGGGCTCGACGGTGAAGCCGAGGTCGGAGACCGCACGCACCTGGCCGAAGGATTTGCTGAGTCCGCGCACCTCGACCCGCACGGGGTCGCCGGTCGCGGTGATGGCGGTGGAAATGGTCGCTCCTCGTGGTCGGGCCGCGCGGTCGTCCCATCCAATCGCACCGGGGGTCCGCGTCGGGAGTCCCGGGGCACCCGTCGCCTGCGCCGGCAGCGAAATGATCTCGGGGTGACCCGGCGCACACGGTCACATAGAGTGCGCGCCGTGAGCGACACCTCGAATGTCTACCGGACGGTCGTCGTCGGGACCGACGGGTCGGAGTCGTCCCTGCGTGCGGTGGGGCGCGCGGGCGCGCTCGCGGGGGCGTGCGGGGCGACGCTGGTCATCGCCTGCGCCTACCTGCCCACCGAGGCCGACGACCGGGAGCTCGCCCGCGCCCAGGACGCGCTCGGTGAGGACGCCTACCAGGTCGTCGGCTCGCACCCGGCCGAGGACACCGTCCGCACCGCCGCGGAGCGCGCCGGCAAGGCCGGCGCCACCGACATCCGGACGGTCGCCGTCCAGGGATCGCCCGTGGAGACCCTGCTCGAGGTCGTCCGCCGGGAGGACGCCGACCTGCTGGTGGTCGGCAACCGCGGGCTGGCCGGCATCAAGGGGCGGCTGCTCGGCTCCGTGCCGGCCGACGCGACCCGCCGCTCCACCTGCGACGTGCTCGTCGTGCACACCACCGGCTGAGGTCGCGGAGCACCCGTGGAGAACCCGGGGGAGAGCCCCGGCCCCGACGCCCGCGCGGCGCTCGAGCGGCTGCTGCTCGACGGACCCCGTCGCTACACGCGCCTGCAGGTCGCCGAGGCGGCCGGCATGGCGCCCGAGCGCACCCAGCGGTTGTGGCGGGCGCTGGGTTTCCCCGACACCCCCGACGACGATCCCGCGTACACCGATTACGACATCCAGGCGCTGGGCGTGCTCGCCGAGCTGATCGACTCCGGTTTCGTCGACGCCGACACCGAGGCGTCGATCGCCCGCGCGATGGGGCAGGCGCTCTCGCGGCTGGCGGACTGGCAGGCCGACATGCTCGCCGACGCCCTCACCGGCAGGGGGCCGGACGGCGAGAACCGGACGGCCACCCCGGAGGAGGCGGTGGCCGTCGCGGAGGCGCTGCTGCCGCGGATGCGCGACATCCAGAGCTACGTCTGGCGGCGGCACCTGGCGGCCAACGCCGACCGCCTGCTCGCCGCCTCGGCGGGCCAGGGCGACCGGCGGCAGCTGGCCGTGGGCTTCGCAGACCTCGTGGGCTACACCTCCCGCAGCCGGGGCATGGGCGGCCGGGAGCTCGGCGCGATGGTCGAGGACTTCGAGGGCACCGCCAGCGAGGTCATCGCCCGACACCGCGGCCGGGTGGTCAAGACGGTCGGGGACGGCGTCCTGTTCACCACCGCCTCACCCGTCGACGCCGTCGAGATCGGGCTGCTGCTGCCGCGGGTGTGGGACGCCGAGGAGCGACCGCCGCTGCGGGTGGGTGCCGCCTACGGCGCGGTGCTGACCCGGCTCGGCGACGTCTACTCGCCGGTGGTGAACCTGGCCAGCCGGCTCACCTCCCTCGCCCGGCCCGGCACCGTGCTGGTCGACCGGGAGCTCGCCGACCGGATCCGCGACCTGCCCGAGTACAAGGTGCGGCCGCTGCGCCGGGTGTCGGTGCGCGGCTACGACCACCTGCAGCCGTGGCTGGTGCGCCGCCGTCCGGGTGAGGGCGCCCCCGATCCGGACGCCTACGACGAGGACGCCTTCGACGACGAGGACTGACCGGGTGGGACGCTTGCCCCGTGAGTGCCACCCTCGTCGCCCGCGGACTGGCGGCCGGCCACGGCGCGCGCGTCCTCTTCTCCGGTCTCGACCTCGTCGTCGCCCCGGGCGACGTCGTGGGCCTCGTCGGCGTCAACGGCGCCGGCAAGTCCACGCTGCTGCGCACGCTGGCCGGCGACCTCCCGGCAGAGGCCGGCAGCGTCGTCGTCAGCCCGCCGACGGCGACGCTGGGCTACCTGCCGCAGGAGCACGAGCGCCGCGAGGGGGAGACGGTCCTGGCCGCGCTGACCCGCCGGACCGGGGTCGCCGCCGCCCAGGCAGCGCTCGACACCGCGACCGAGGAGCTCGCCGCGGGGCGGGCCGGCGCGGACGACGCGTACGGCGAGGCGCTCGAGCGGTGGCTTGCGCTCGGTGGTGCCGACCTGGAGGAGCGGGCCGCCGACGTGGTGGCGGAGGTGGCGCCGGGCGTCGCCCTGGACGCACCGACCACCGGGCTCTCCGGCGGCCAGGCCGCCCGGGTCGGGCTGGCCGGCCTGCTGCTGTCCCGCTACGACGTGCTGCTGCTCGACGAGCCCACCAACGACCTCGACCTCACCGGGCTGGACCAGCTCGAGCGGTTCGTGACCGGGTCGCGGGCCGGCATCGTCGTGGTCAGCCACGACCGCGAGTTCCTCGCCCGCACGGTCACCCGCGTCGTCGAGCTGGACCTGGCCCAGCAGCTGGTGCGGGTGGTCGACGGCGGTTACGAGGCCTACCTGACCGAGCGCGAGATCGCCCGCCGGCACGCTCGCGAGGAGTACGAGGAGTTCGCCGACACGAAGGCATCCCTCGAGGCGCGGGCCCGCATGCAGCGCAACTGGATGGCCAAGGGCGTCCGCGACTCCATCAAGAAGTCGAAGGACGGCGACAAGCACATCAAGGCGCACAACCGGGCGTCGTCGGAGAAGCAGGCCGCGAAGGCCAAGCAGACCGACCGGCGGATCGAGCGGCTGGAGGTGGTGGAGGAGCCGCGCAAGGAGTGGGAGCTGCGGATGGAGATCGCCGCCGCTCCCCGCGCGGGCGCCGTCGTCGCCACCCTCCGGGGAGCCGTCGTCCGGCGGGGCGAGTTCGTCCTGGGCCCGGTCGACCTCCAGGTCGACTGGGGCGACCGGGTCGCCATCACCGGTGCCAACGGGTCGGGGAAGTCGACGCTGCTGGCTGCCCTCCTCGGCCGCGTCCCGCTGGCGGAGGGGTCGTCGTCGCTGGGCCCGGCGGTGCGGATCGGGGAGATCGAGCAGGCGCGCGGGCGGTTCCTCGGCAGCGAGCAGCTCCTCGACGCCTTCTCCGCCGAGGTGCCCGACTGGCCGACGGCGGAGGTGCGCACCCTGCTGGCCAAGTTCGGCCTGACCGCCGACCACGTGCTGCGCCCGGCAGGGACCCTGTCACCGGGCGAGCGCACCCGGGCGGGGCTGGCGCTGCTGCAGGCGCGCGGGGTCAACGTGCTGGTGCTCGACGAGCCGACCAACCACCTGGACCTGCCGGCCATCGAGCAGCTGGAGCAGGCCCTGGCCGGCTACACCGGCACGCTGCTGCTGGTGACCCACGACCGCCGGATGCTCGACGTGGTGCACACCACCCGCCGGCTCGAGGTCGCCGACGGGCGGGTCACCGAGCGCTGAGCTCGTCCTCGACCCCCACCGAGTCCATCCCCGCCCACGTCTCCTCCACGTGGTGGGCCAGCACCATGAGGTCGCGCAGCTCGCCGCCGCGGTCGCGGATGTGGCCCACCAGCACGGCCTCGCCGGTGAAACCCAGATCGCTGAAGAGCGCCAGGGCCGCGGCGTCCTCGGCGACGATCTCGACGACCAGCTTCGACAGGCCCGACGAGACCGCCTCGACGAGAGCACGGCGGGCGAGCTCGCGACCGAGCCCGGTGCCGCGGCGCGCGGACGCGACCACCAGCCGGACCTCGCCGACGTGGTCGGACCACCCCGGCAGCCGCCGGACGGCCACGTAGCCGGTCACCTCCCCGTCGTCCCCGACGGACACCCAGCGACCGCCGGGGGAGTCGCGCGCCCACGCGCGGACCACCTCGGGATCGGTGACCTCCTCCCTGACGAACGTCAGGTCCCCCTCGGGCAGCTCCTGGAAGAACCGCAGCAGCGCGTCGCAGCGCTCGGGTCCCAGCTCCACCACCGGCACGTCAGGCCCCCCGTCCGACGTCGGCGTCCAGCTCGTCGCTGCGGCGCCGCACGAAGTCGATGATCGTCGGCACGGTCGTCTTCGCCGCGGTGCGGCCGACGACCAGGCCCATGTGCCCGGCGTCCAGGCAGAGCTCGTGCTTGTCCGGCGACCCCACCAGGTCGATCAGCGGGGCGGTCGCGCCGGGCGGCACGATGTGGTCGCGGTTGGCCCGCACCGTCAGGAACGGCACCTGGATGTCGCGCAGGTGCACGGGGTCGCCGCCGACGGTGAGCCGGTCGGTCATCATCCCGTTCCGCCGCACCAGCATCTCCGCCGTCTCGCGGGCCGCCGCGCCCGGGAAGGGCACGTGGTCGTCCGACCAGCCGGTCATCGCCTGGTAGGAGGCGACGTACTCGTCGTTCCAGAGCCGCTCCCACAGGGTCACGTACCGGGTGACCTCGGCGGTGGGGGTCAGCGTCCGGAAGCCCTGGACGACGACGGACGGCGGCACGTTGCCGTCCGGGCCGAGGACCGAGCCGACGTCCATGCCCCCCACCGAGAAGATGTCGGCGAGCGGGCCCATGTGCCGGAAGTCGACCGGGGTCGCCAGCACGGTGAGGCTGCGCAGCGGCGCGTCGGGATGGTGCGCGGCGTAGAGCAGCGAGAGGTCACCGCCGAAGCAGTAGCCGAACAGGTTGACCTCGTCGCAGCCGGACAGCTCCATCACCCGGTCGATCCCGGCGGGGATGTAGTCGTCGACGTAGTCCTCGAGCCGGTTCTCCGCGTCCCGCTCGTCGGGTTCGCCCCAGTCGAGCATGTAGACGTCGAAGCCGGCCTCCAGCAGCTGCTCGACGAAGCTGTTGCCCGGCGTGAGGTCGAGGATGTAGCTGCGGCTGATCAGGCTGAACACCAGCAGCAGCGGCGGCCGGTACCGCACGCCGCCGTAGGTCTCCGGCTCGTTGCGGTAGTGCCACAGCTGCGTGCGACCGCGCTGCCAGACGACGTCCTTGGGCGTCTGCCCGACGCCGGGCCGGTCGACGCCGGCGACCAGCTTGATGCCGTTACGGGCGCGCAGGGCGTTGCGCTCGACGTCGCGCCGGACGCGGTCGAGCACCGTCTGCGGGCTGGGCACCGTCGGCATCGCTGTCCTCCGTCGTCCTCGACGTGGTGGGGGTGGGGCGCGCGGCCGACGCGCGCCGTCGTTCCGTCTCCAGCTGGAGGGTGAGCCGGCGCACCTCGCGGTCGAGCGCGCCGATCTGGGCGCGCAGCCGGCCGATGTCGCTGCCCGCCGGCAGGTTCACCAGGTGCCAGGCGCGGGCGGTGAGGTCCTGGGCCGACCGTGCGGCGAGCGTGCGCGCGCGGCGGGCCAGCGCGACGCCGAGCGAGAAGTACTCGCTGCGCACCAGCTCCTCGGCGCGCGGGGCGACCGCGCGCTCGGCCGCGTCGAAGGCCTGCCGCCACCGGGGCGCGCTCACTGCTGCCCGACCCCCTCGGGCACCTCCACCGCCCGGCGGAGGATCTTGCCGGTGGGACCCTTGGGCAGCGCGTCGACCAGCCAGAGGTGGCGCGGGTACTTGTAGGCGGCGACCCGCTCCCGCGCCCAGTCGCGCAGCTCGTCGACCCCGGCGGTGGCGCCGGGCTTGAGCGCGACGGCGGCGGCCACCTCCTCGCCCAGCTCGGGGTGCGGGATGCCGATGCACGCCGCCTCGGCCACCGCGGGGTGCTCGTAGAGCGCCTCCTCGATCTCCCGCGGGTAGACGTTGTAGCCGCCGCGGATGATCATCTCCTTCTTGCGGTCGACGATGAAGAAGTAGCCGTCCTCGTCCTGGCGGGCGAGGTCGCCGGTGCGGAACCAGCCGTCGGGGATCGCCTTCGCGGTCTCCTCGGGCTTGCCCCAGTAGCCGCGCATGACGTTCGCGCCGCGGATGGCGATCTCGCCGACCTCGCCGGTCGGCACGTCGCGACCCTCGTCGTCGACCAGGCGCATCTCCACGCCGGCGATCGGCGTGCCGATCGAGCCGGGCTTGCGCTCCGCGTGCGGGTGGTTGAACGAGGCGACCGGCGAGGTCTCGGACAGCCCGTAGCCCTCGAGGATCGTGCAGCCGAACGCCTCCTCGAACGAGCGCATGACCTCGACCGGCATGGCGGAGCCACCCGAGACGCACAGCCGCAGGCTGGAGACGTCCTGCGTTCCGGCGGCGGGGGAGTGCAGCATCGCGGAGAACATCGTCGGGACGCCGTCGAAGATGGTCACCCGGTCGCGGGCGATGACCGACAGCGCCTTCGTGCCGTCGAACCGCGGGATCAGGGTGAGCAGCGAACCCTTCAGGACCGCCGCGTTGAGCCCGCAGGTCAGGCCGAAGACGTGGAACAGCGGCAGGCAGCCCATGATCACGTCGTCGGCGGTGTTCTCGGCGAGCGTCTCGGCCGTCGTGCGGCAGTTGCCGGCCAGGTTGGCGTGGGTCAGCTCGGCGCCCTTGGGCTGCCCCGTCGTCCCGGACGTGTAGAGGATGACGGCGAGATCGTCGTCGGCCCGCTCCACCGCGGCGTCGAGCGGCTCGGCGTCCATCAGCTCCTCGGGGAGGGCCGGCCCGACGACGACCGCGTCGACGCCGACCGTGCCGGCCGCCTCGGTGACCGGGGCGGCGCTCGAGTCCAGGGCCACGACCAGCCGGGCGCCGGAGTCGCGCAGGTAGTACTCGACCTCGCGGGCCTTGAGCAGGGGGTTCATCGGGACGACGGTGGCGCCGGCGAGCAGCGCGCCGTAGAAGACCACCGGGAACGACAGCACGTTCGGCAGCACCATGCCGACGCGGTCACCCGGGGAGACCCCGCGCGCCCGCAGCGCCCCCGCCACCCGGAGCGCGGCGTCCCGGAACCGGCCGTAGGTGAGGCCGACGTCGTCCATCTTCAGGGCGGGGCGGTCGGCGTGCTGCGCTGCCGTGTCGAGCAGGTTCTGCGCCAGGTTCGTCACGGGTCGGGCTCCTCCTCGTCGAGGTCCGGGAACCGCCTCTACCCGCCCGGGAGGTGACCTACCCCACGTCCTGGTTACCGTGCGGGGGACCCCGAACGACCGACGACAGGAGCGCAGCCCCGTGGCCGACCGCACGATCCTTGACATGTTCCGGCTCGACGGCCGGGTGGCGATCGTGACGGGGGCGTCCTCCGGCCTGGGGGCGGTCTTCGCCCGCGCGCTGGCCGAGGCCGGCGCCGACGTGGCGCTCGGCGCTCGCCGGGTCGAGCGGCTGGCCGACACGCAGCGCGCCGTCGAGGCCGCCGGCCGTCGCGCGATCGCCGTGAAGACCGACGTCGCCGTCCCGGAGGACTGCCAGGCGCTGGTCGACGCCACCATGGCCGAGTTCGGCCGGGTCGACGTCCTGGTCAACAACGCCGGCGTCGGGACGGCCGCGCCCGCCACCCGGGAGACCCCCGAGCAGTTCCGGCAGGTCATCGACGTCAACCTCAACGGCTGCTACTGGATGGCACAGGCGTGCGGCCGGGTGATGCAGCCGGGCAGCTCGATCGTCAACATCTCCAGCGTGCTCGGGCTGACCACGGCCGGGCTGCCGCAGGCGGCCTACGCCGCGAGCAAGGCCGGCCTGATCGGGCTGACCCGCGACCTCGCGCAGCAGTGGACCGGCCGCAAGGGCATCCGCGTCAACGCGTTGGCGCCCGGGTTCTTCGAGTCGGAGATGACCGACCAGTACCCCGAGGGCTACATCGAGTCCCAGCTGACCCGCGTGCTGGTGGGCCGCAAGGGCGACCCCGACGAGCTCGCCGCCGCCCTGGTCTTCCTGGTCAGCGACGCCGGCGGGTACGTCACCGGGACGACAATCCCGGTCGAGGGCGGGATGCTGACCAGCTAGCCGGCGCGCGCGATCAGCGCGGCGATGCGGTCGGTGATCTCCGGCCACACCGCGCGCGGCAGGTCGTGGCCCATGCCGTCGACGACCACCAGCTCCGCGCCCGGGACGGCCGCGGCGGTGGCCCGGCCGCCGCTGACGTCGACCAGGGTGTCCTGCGACCCGTGGATCACGAGCGTGGGGACGGCCACCTTCGCCAGGTCGGGCGTGCGGTCGTGGGTGGTGAGGATGGCGGCCAGCTGGCGGGCGACGCCGGCGGGGTCGTGCGCCCGGTCGAACGACAGGCCGGCGCGGTCGCGCAGCGCCGCCTCGTCGAACTCGAAGCCGGGGGAACCGATCACCCGGTAGGTGTCGACGACCCGCTGGATCGCGCTCTCCCGGTCGGTGGCCGCCGGGGCGAGCAGCACCGGCAGGGCGACCTCGGCGGGGGCGCCGACCCCCGGCTCGCCGGTCGTCGACATGATCGACGTGAGGCTGCGGACGCGCTCGGGTGCCTGGACGGCGACGAGCTGCGCGACCATGCCGCCCATCGACGCACCGACCAGGTGCACGCTGCCGAGGCCCAGGGCGTCGAGCAGGCCGATCGTGTCCGACGCCAGGTCGGTCAGGGGGTAGGCGGCACTGGAGGTGTCGCCGCCGAATATCGCCATGATGTCCGGCGTCCCGGCGTCGTCCAGGTGGGTGGACAGCCCGATGTCGCGGTTGTCGAAGCGGACGACGAACAGCCCGCGCCCGGCCAGCCCCGCGCAGAACTCGTCGGGCCAGCCGATCATCTGCGTGGCCAGGCCCATGACGAGCAGGACCGGTGGGTCCGACGGGTCGCCGAAGGTCTCGTACGCGAGCTCGATGTCGCCGACGGTCGCCGTCCTGATCCCGCTGCTCTCCATGGCGCGGAACCTAACGCAGGGGATCGATCATGGTGATGCCGGCCACGGGCGTCCGGTCGAAGACCGGCAGGAGTGCCGCGGCGTCCTCGAGGCCGACCACGCGCTCGATCAGCCGCTGGGGCGCGAGCGTGCCCCGCTCGATCAGCGCCAGCATGCCGGGGTAGTCGGCGGCGGCCATCCCGTGGCTGCCGAGGAGGTCGAGCTCCCAGGCGATGACCCGGCCCATGGGCAGCCGCGGGAGGCTGCCGTCGTCCGTGGCCAGCAGGCCGATCTGCACGTGCCGGCCGCGGCGGCGCAGGCCGAGCACGGCGTCGGCGGCGGTCTGCTCGCTGCCGACGGCGTCGACGGCGACGTGGCTGCCGCCGCCGGTGACGTCGTGCACGGCGGCCGCGACGTCGGCCCCGTCGGCGACCAGGACGTGGTCGGCGCCGAGCTCGGTGGCCACGGCCAGCGCCCCGGGGTTGCGGTCGACGGCGACCACCCGGGCGCCGAGCGCCTTGCCGATCATGACCGCGCTCAGCCCCACGCCACCGGCGCCGACCACCGTGAGCCACTCGCCGGCGGCCAGGCCGGCCCGGTCCACCAGCCCGCGGTACGCCGTCGCGAAGCGGCAGCCCAGGCTGGCGGCCGCGTCGAAGCCGACGCCGTCGGGGATCGCGACGAGGTTGGTGTCGGCGGCGTGCAGCGCGACGTACTCGGCGAACGAGCCCCAGTGGGTGAAGCCGGGCTGCTCCTGCGCGGGGCAGACCTGCGCGTTGCCGGAGCGGCACCACTCGCAGGCGCCGCACCCCTCGACGAACGGGACGGTCACCCGGTCGCCCACCGCCCAGCGGGTGACGCCGGTGCCGAGCGCCGTCACCACCCCGGCCAGCTCGTGACCGGGCACGTGGGGGAGGGCGATGTCGTCGTGCCCGACCCACGCGTGCCAGTCGCTGCGGCAGAGTCCGGTGGCGTGCACCCGGACCACGACGCCGCCGGCCGGCGCCTCGGGCTCCGGGACGTCGCGCACCTCGGGCGGGGCGCCGATGGCGTCGACGATCACCGCGCGCACGGGAGGTCCCTCACGGCCACGCGACGCTGAGGTACTGGGTCTCCTGGAACTCGCGCAGGCCGTCGCGGGCGCCCTCGCGCCCGAGGCCGCTCTGCTTGACCCCGCCGAACGGCGCCGACGGGTCGGAGACCAGGCCGCGGTTGACGCCCACCATGCCGGCGTCGATCCGCTCGGCCAGCCGCAGCGCGTGCCCGAGCTCCCCGGCGAAGACGTAGGCGGCCAGCCCGTACTCGGTGTCGTTGACCAGCCGGAGCAGCTCCTCCTCGTCGTCCCAGCGGACGACCGGGGCCACCGGGCCGAAGATCTCGTCGCGGACGATCTGCGCGTCGGCCGGGACGTGGTCGAGCACGAGGGGCGCGGAGAAGTGGCCGGGCAGGTCGGGCAGGGCCGCGCGGTGGGTGACGCGGGCGCCCTCGGCGACCGCCAGCCGCACCGCGTCGCCCACCCGGGCCACGGCGGCGGCGCTGATCAGCGGGCCGATCGCGGCGCCGTCGGCCGCCGCTCCGACGACCAGCTTCTCGACCTGGGCCCCGAGCCGGGCGACGAACTCGTCGGCGACGTCGGCGTGCACGTACAGGCGGTTGGCCGCCGTGCAGGCCTGCCCGCCGTTGCGGAACTTGGCGATCATCGTGCCGGCGACGGCGGCGTCGAGGTCGGCGTCGGCGGTGACCACGAGCGGGGCGTTGCCGCCGAGCTCCATCGACGCGTTGACCACGCGGTCGGCGGCCTGGCGCAGCAGGTGCCGGCCGACCGGCGTGGAGCCGGTGAACGAGATCTTGCGGACCCGGGGGTCCTCCAGCCAGGAGGTGACGACGCCGGGGGCGTCGGTGGTCGGGACGACGTCGAGCACCCCCTCGGGCAGCCCGGCCTCGGTGAACAGCTCGGCCACCGCGAGCGCGGTCAGCGGCGTCTCGGCGGCGGGCTTGAGGACGACGGTGCAGCCGGCCGCCAGCGCCGGGCCGATCTTGCGGGTCGCCATGGCGGCGGGGAAGTTCCAGGGGGTCACCAGCGCCGCGACGCCGACCGGGCGGTGGCGCACGATCGTGCGCGTGCCGCCGGCGGGGGACTCGCCGAAGTCGCCGCCCGGGCGGACGGCCTCCTCGGAGAACCAGCGCAGGAACTCGGCGGCGTAGACGACCTCACCCGCCGCGTCGGCCAGCGACTTGCCGTTCTCCCGGGCGATCAGCCCGGCCAGGCGGTCCCGGTCGCGGAGCACGAGGTCGAAGGCGCGCCGGAGGACGTCGGACCGATGGCGGGGAGCGGTCGCGGCCCACGCGGGGAACGACGCCGCGGCGCGGTCCACCGCGGCGCGGGCCTCGGCGGGGCCGAGGTCGGGCAGCTCCGCGACGGTCTCGAGCGTCGCCGGGTCCTCGACCGTGAAACGCGCGGTCACGCGCCCTCCTCCTCGTCGAAGACGATCACCTGGCGCAGCTCGGATCCGTCGGCCAGCCGGTCCATGGCCTCGTTGATCTCCTCGAGCCGGATGCGCGAGGAGATGAGCTTCTCCACCGGCAGCCGGCCCTCGCGCCACAGCTGGGCGTAGACCGGGATGTCGCGCTGCGGCACGGCCGACCCGAGGTAGCTGCCCACGATCGTGCGCGCCTCGGCGGTGAGGACCAGCGGCGAGATCGACGACCGGGCGTCGGGGCCGGGCAGGCCCACGGTCACCGTGGTGCCGCCCGGGGCGGTCAGGGCGACGGCGGTCTCGAAGGCGCGCGGGTGCCCCGCGGCCTCCACGACGAGATCGGCGCGGATCCCCTCCTCGAGGGCCTGCTCCGGCGGGAACGCCTCCGTGGCACCGAGCTCGCGCGCGGTGTCGAGCTTGGCCGGGACCGCGTCGACGCCGATCACGTGCGCGCCGAGCGAGACCGCGGTGAGCAGCGCGGCCATGCCGACCCCGCCCAGCCCGACCACGGCGACCCGCGTGCCCTCCGTGGGCCGCGCGACGTTGAGCACCGCGCCGCCCCCGGTGAGGACGGCGCAGCCCAGCACTGCGGCGATCTCGGGCGGGACGTCGTCGTCCACCGGCGTCACCGAGCGGCGGTCGACGGTGGCGTGGGTGGCGAAGCCCGAGACCCCGAGGTGGTGGTGGACGGGCCGGCCGTCGCGGGTGAGCCGGATCTCCCCGGAGAGCAGGGTCCCGGCGCCGTTGGCGGCGGAGCCGGGGACGCACGGCATCTTGCCCTCGGTGCGGCACGCGGCGCACTCGCCGCAGCGCGGCAGGAACGCCATGACCACCCGCTGCCCCACGGCGACCTCGGTCACCGCGGAGCCGACCTCCACGACCCGGCCCGCGGCCTCGTGGCCGAGCAGCATCGGGGTGGGGCGCACGCGGTGGCCGTCGACCACGGACAGGTCCGAGTGGCACAGGCCCGCGGCCTCGATGCGGACCACGACCTCGTCGGGGCCGGGTCCGGCGAGCTCGAGCTCGCCGACGGTGATCGGCCGGGTCCGCGCGAAGGGGCCGGGGTCGCCGCAGCGCTCCAGCACGGCGCCGCGGACGGTGCGGGGGGAAGGGGTGCTCACGAACCCGACCCTAGGTGGCCCGGGTGCCCGGGCCGGAAGACACCGCCGGCCCGCAGCGCTGTCGCGCGGTGCGGGCCGGTCAGGGTGTGCCCCCGGCAGGATTCGAACCTGCGCACCCGCCTCCGGAGGGCGGTGCTCTATCCCCTGAGCTACGGGGGCTCGTCGTGGTGGGGCAGGGAGAAGTTACCAGCCCGGGTGACCCCGCCGGACGAGCGGGCTCAGGGCCCCGGCAGCGGGGTGCCGCCCCGCTCGGCGAGCATGCCGGTCATCAGGTCGGTCTCGGCGGTCTGGGACTCCGCGATCTGCCGCGCGAGCGTCCGGACGACGCCGGTGTCGCCGTGCTCCTGGGCGTACTCGGCCATCTCCAGGCCGCCCTGGTGGTGGCGCATCATCAGCCGCAGGAACTGCACGTCGAAGGCGGTCCCCGACAGCGAGCGGAGCTCCGCCAGCTCCTCCTCGGTCGCCATCCCGGGCATCAGGACGCCGCTGCCCGAGCCGTGCCCGGCGTGCCCGCCGTGCCCCTCGGCCGGCATCCACGACATGACCTCGCCGCCGGTGGGGGAGTAGCCCCACAGCGCCAGCCAGCCCTGCATGCGGCCCACCTGGTTGGTCTGGGTGGTGCCGATGTCGAAGGCCAGCCCGCGGACGGCGGGGTCCTCGCTGCGTTCCAGCGCGACGTTGGCCATCTCCACGCCCTGGAGGTGGTGCTTGGCCATGTCCCGGGAGAAGCCGACGTCCACCGCGCTCGGCGTCGCCGCGTCGTCGTCGCCGATGCCCAGCGCGACCGCCAGGCCGCCGCCGAGCACCACCAGACCGACCGCGATGACGGCCAGCAGGGCGGTGCGCAGCCCGCGGCCCCGGCCGGCCGGCTCGGTCACGGCGTGGCGGGCGCGTCGGGCGGCAGCGGCGAGGCCGCGAAGGCGGGGTTCTCGCAGCTGGCGCCCGGCTCGGGCGTGAACTCGTTGTTGAGCGTCAGGAAGTCCGCGAACTGCTTGATGCGCTCGTCGCCCGCGCTGTCGACCTTCAGCTGGTGTCCCCACGACTGGATGCTGATGGGGGAGTCCTGGCCGGTGTAGGGCGACATCATCCGGCCCGGCTCGCCCTCGACGAGCTCGGCGAGCGCGTCGATGTCGGACTCCGACACCTCGTCCGGGTTGTAGGTGATCCACACGGCGCCGTGCTCGAGGCCGTGGACGGCGTTCTCGGGGCGGATGTCGGTGTCGTAGACCGTGCCGGTGCAGTCGGCCCAGTCCGGCGGCGGCGCGTGCGGCCCGCCGACCGGCGGCGACTCGGCGTAGTCGACCGACGTGGTGACGTGCTCCTGGCCGGCCGGGTAGTCGTAGCTCTCGATGCCCTCGATCTCGTCGACGGACTCGACCCTGCCCGCGTTCGCCTCGTTCACCTGCACCACGGCGTAGGTGATGACCGCCGCCGCGAAGACGACCACCGCGACGGCCGCGGCGATCAGGCCCCAGGGCCGCTGCGGTGACACGACGTCGGCGGCCGGTCGGGTGCGTCCACCCTTGCCGGCGGGCCTGCCGCTCGCGGGCTTGCGGTCCTTGGCCAAGGCCTCTCCTCTGTTGCGGGTTCGCGGGCAGGGCGGAGCGCCCCGTCGCCGAGCGAGTCTAGGTCGGTTCCCTGTGAGGTCCATGAGAGCGCGCGGGTGGACGGCGGGCGGGGCGCTCGGGCCCGGGAGGCCGGTCAGTACGCTCGTGCGGTGACACCCGAGCAGCTCCGAGACGTCGTCCGCACCGTCGTGGCGGCGGCCGTCGAACGCGGCGCGCTCGCGGCCGAGGTGCCCGACGAGGTCGTCGTCGAGCGGCCCAGGAACCGCGACCACGGCGACTACGCGACCAACGTCGCCCTGCGCCTGGCCAAGGCCGCCGGCCGGCCGCCGCGCGAGATCGCCGCCCTCCTGGCCACCGACCTGGCGGCGCAGCCGGGCATCGCCGGCGTCGACGTGGCGGGCCCCGGCTTCCTCAACATCACCCTCGCCCAGGGCGCGCTCGGTCAGATCGCCGTCCGGGCGGTCACCGCCGGAGCGGGCTACGGCCGCACGTCGGTCCTGGCGGGGCAGAAGCTCAACCTCGAGTTCGTCTCGGCCAACCCGACCGGCCCCGTGCACATCGGCGGCAGCCGCTGGGCCGCGGTCGGCGACGCGATCGGCCGGTTGCTGGAGTCTAGCGGCGCCGAAGTGACCCGCGAGTACTACATCAACGACGCCGGCGCGCAGATCGACCGGTTCGCCCGCAGCCTCCAGGCGGCGGCGAACGGCCGCCCGGTGCCCGAGGACGGCTACGGCGGCACCTACATCGCCGACATCGCCGCCTCGGTCGTGGCCGAGGTGCCCGACGTCCGGGAGCGGGACGACGCCGCCCAGGTGCAGGTGTTCCGCGACCGCGGCGTCGCGCTGATGCTCGACGAGATCCGCCGCTCCATGGAGGGCTTCGGCGTCGAGTTCGACGTCTGGTTCAGCGAGAAGTCGCTGTACGAGCACGGTGCCGTCGAGAAGGCGGTCGCCCGGCTGCGGGAGCAGGGGCACGTGTACGAGGCCGACGGCGCGGTCTGGCTGCGGACGACGGACTTCGGCGACGACAAGGACCGCGTCCTGGTCAAGGCCGACGGCGAGACGACGTACTTCGCCTCCGACTGCGCCTACTACCTCGACAAGCGCGCCCGCGGGTTCGAGAAGGTCGTGATCATGCTGGGCGCCGACCACTCCGGCTACGTCGGCCGGTACAAGGCGCTGGTCGCCGCCGCCGGCGACGACCCGGCCACCCACCTCGAGATCCTGCTCGGCCAGCTCGTGAACCTGCTGCAGAACGGCGAGCCGGTCCGGATGAGCAAGCGCGCCGGCACGATCGTGGTGCTCGAGGACCTGGTGGACGCCATCGGCGTGGACGCCGCCCGGTACGCCCTGGCGCGGGCGTCGGTCGACCAGCAGATCGACATCGACGTCGAGCTGTGGAGCCGCAGGACCAACGACAACCCCGTCTTCTACGTCCAGTACGCGCACGCCCGGATCTCCTCCGTCCTGCGCAACGCCGCGGACCTGGGCATCGCGCTGGGCGACGCGGGGGACGTCGACGTCGCGCAGCTGGCGCACGAGCGGGAGAGCGACCTGCTCCGGGCGATCGGCGAGTTCCCCCGCGTGCTCGCCACCGCCGCGGAGCTGCGCTCGCCGCACCGGGTCGCCCGCTACCTGGAGGAGCTGGCCGGCACGTACCACCGCTTCTACGACTCCTGCCGCGTGCTCCCGCGCGGCGACGAGGACGTCACCCCGCTGACCGTCGCCCGGCTGTGGCTCTGCGCGGCCACCGCGCAGGTGCTGCGCAACGGCCTCGGCGTGCTCGGTGTGAGCGCCCCGGAGCGGATGTGAGGGCGCACCCGGCGGGGCCGCTGCACGGCAACATCGCGCAGCCCACCGCCGCAGGTGCCCCGCCGGCCGACCTCGGGGCGCTCGACGCGCAGGTCTGGCCGCGCTCGGCCGAGCGGGTCGGCGGCGAGCTGCACCTGGGCGGGCGGCCGGTCACCGAGCTGGCCCGCGAGCACGGCACCCCGCTGTTCGTCCTCGACGAGGCCGACTTCCGCGCCCGGGCCGCGGAGTTCGCCGAGGCCTTCGTCGACGCCGACGTGCACTACGCGTCCAAGGCCTTCCTCTGCGGGCAGGTCGCCCGCTGGATCGCCGACGACGGCCTGCACCTGGACGCCTGCAGCGGCAACGAGCTCGCCCTGGCCCTGGCCGCGGGCTTCCCGGCCGAGCGGATCGCGCTGCACGGCAACAACAAGTCGCTCGTCGAGCTCCGCCTGGCGGTCGACTCCGGGATCGGCCACGTCGTGCTCGACTCCTTCGACGAGATCGACCGGCTGGCCCCGCTCGCCGCGGCGCGGGTCGCCGGCGGTGGCAGCCCCGTCCCGGTCCTCATCCGCGCGACAGTCGGCATCGAGGCGCACACCCACGAGTTCATCGCCACGGCCCACGAGGACCAGAAGTTCGGCTTCTCGCTGGCCACCGGCGACGCGCTCACCGCGGCGGTGCGGGTCATCCGCGAGCCGGCGCTGCGCCTGGCCGGCCTGCACAGCCACATCGGCTCGCAGATCTTCGACACCGCAGGGTTCGAGGCCGCCGCGCACCGGGTGGTCGGCCTGCTCGGCCAGATCCACCAGGCCACCGGCGAGGTGCTCGGCGAGCTCAACCTCGGCGGCGGCTTCGGCATCGCCTACCTGCCCGAGGACGACCCGGTCTCGCCCGGCGACGTCGCGGGCAGGCTGCGGGCGGTCGTCGCCGCCGAGTGCGCGCAGCTGGGGCTGCCCGTGCCGCGGCTGGCCGTCGAGCCGGGGCGCGCGATCGCCGGCCCCGGCACGGTGACCCTGTACGAGATCGGCACCATCAAGCCGGTCCGCCTCGGGGCGAGCGGGGCGCCGGGCACGCCGCTGGTGCGCAACTACGTGTCGGTCGACGGCGGGATGAGCGACAACATCCGCACCGCCCTCTACGACGCCAGCTACACCTGCGTCCTGGCCAACCGGACCTCCGACGCGCCGCCGGCGCTGTGCCGGGTGGTCGGCAAGCACTGCGAGAGCGGGGACGTCCTGGTGCGCGACCTGTGGCTGCCGTCGGACGTCGTCCCCGGCGACCTGCTCGCGGTCGCGGCGACCGGCGCCTACTGCTGGTCGATGGCGAGCAACTACAACTACCTGCTCAAGCCGCCGGTGGTCGCCGTCCGGGACGGCGCCGCCACGGAGATCGTCCGGCGTCAGACACTGTCCGACGTGTTCGCCCTCGACTCCGTCCTCGCCGGCCGGCCCGCCCCCTCGCCGGCGATCGACCAGCCCGCCCCCGAGCACGCCGCGGGGTACCGCTCATGAGCGCGCCGCTGAAGGTGGCCCTGCTCGGCTGCGGGACCGTGGGCAGCGCCGTGCTGCGGCTGATCGACGAGCAGTCCGGCGACCTCGCGGCGCGCATCGGCCGCCCGGTCGAGGTCGCGGGCATCGCCGTGCGACGACCGGCCCACCACCCCGACGTGCCCGCGCACCTGCTCACCACCGACGCGCACGCACTGGTGACCCGCGAGGACGTCGACCTCGTCGTCGAGGTGATCGGCGGCATCGAGCCGGCCCGCTCGCTCATGCTCGCCGCCTTCGAGGCCGGCAAGTCGGTGGTCAGCGCCAACAAGGCGCTGCTGGCCGACGACGGCGTCGCGCTGCACGCGGCGGCCGCGAAGTCCGGTGTCGACCTGTACTACGAGGCCGCCGTGGCCGGGGCGATCCCGCTGCTGCGCCCGCTGCGGGAGTCGCTCGCCGGCGACCAGATCCGGCGGGTCGTCGGCATCGTCAACGGGACGACGAACTACATCCTGTCCCGCATGGCCGAGACCGGCGCCGGCTTCGCCGAGGCGCTGGCCGAGGCGACCGACCTGGGGTACGCCGAGGCCGACCCGACCGCCGACGTCGACGGGTTCGACGCCGCCGCGAAGGCGGCCATCCTCGCCTCGCTGTCGTTCCACACGCCGGTGACCGCCTCGGACGTGTACCGCGAGGGCATCTCCTCGGTGTCGGCCACCGACGTCGCCCGCGCCGCCGAGATCGGCTGCACGGTCAAGCTGCTCGCGATCTGCGAGCGGGTGGCGAACGGCGACGGCGACAGCGTGGCCGTGCGCGTGCACCCCGCGATGATCCCGACCGCCCACCCGCTGGCCTCGGTCGGCGGCGCGTTCAACGCCGTCTTCGTCGAGGCCGAGGCGGCCGGCCAGCTGATGTTCTACGGCCAGGGCGCCGGGGGAGAGCCCACCGCCAGCGCCGTCCTCGGTGACCTCGTCGCGGTCGCCCGCAACCGCCTGGCCGGCGCCGCCGGGCAGTCGGGCACCGGCTACGCCAACCTCGCGGTCCGGCCGATGGCCGAGACGCCGACCCGCTACCACGTCAGCCTCGACGTCGCGGACAAGCCGGGCGTCCTGGCGACGGTCGCGCAGGAGTTCGCCCACCACGGCGTGAGCATCTCGACCGTGCGGCAGAACGGCCGGGGCGACGCCGCCACCCTGGTCATCGTGACGCACAGCGCCCCCGACGCGGCGCTGTCTGCCACGATCGCCGCGCTGCGGGACATGCCCGCGGTCCGGGGGGTCACGAGCGTGCTGCGTGTGGAGGGGTTGTCATGAGCATCTCGCCGACCGCCGTGTCGCCGGGCTGGCCCGGGCTGATCGAGGCCTACCGGTCGCGGCTGCCGGTCACCGACTCGACGCCGGTGGTGACGCTCCAGGAGGGCGGCACCCCGCTGCTGCCGGCGCCGGAGCTCTCCCGCCGCACCGGCTGCGAGGTCTTCCTCAAGGTCGAGGGCGCCAACCCGACCGGCTCCTTCAAGGACCGCGGCATGACGATGGCGATCACCAAGGCCGTCGAGGAGGGGTCGAAGGCGGTCATCTGCGCCTCGACCGGCAACACCAGCGCCAGTGCCGCCGCCTACGCCGCGCGCGCCGGGCTCACCTGCGCCGTCCTCGTGCCCCGGGGCAAGATCGCCATGGGCAAGCTGGCCCAGGCGCTGGTCCACGGCGCGAAGCTCCTGCAGGTCGACGGCAACTTCGACGACTGCCTGGCCCTGGCGAGCAAGCTGGCCATCGACTATCCCGTCAGCCTGGTCAACAGCGTCAACCAGCACCGGATCGAGGGGCAGAAGACCGCGTCCTTCGAGATCGTCGACGTGCTCGGCGACGCGCCCGACATCCACTGCCTGCCGGTCGGCAACGCCGGCAACATCACCGCCTACTGGCAGGGCTACCGGGAGTACGCGGCCGACGGCACCGCCTCGCGCACCCCGCGCATGTGGGGCTTCCAGGCCGCCGGCGCCGCGCCGATCGTCACCGGGCAGGTCGTCGAGAACCCGAGCACCATCGCGACCGCCATCCGCATCGGCAACCCGGCGTCCTGGACCAAGGCGCTGGCCGCCCGCGACGAGTCCGGCGGGCGGATCGACGCCGTCACCGACCGCGCGATCCTGGCGGCCTACCGGCTCCTGGCCCGCAGCGAGGCCGTCTTCGTCGAGCCGGCCTCGGCGGCCTCGGTCGCGGGACTGCTGCAGGTCGCCGCGGCCGGTGAGCTGGAGCCGGGGCAGCGCGTCGTCTGCACCGTCACCGGGAACGGGCTCAAGGACCCGGAGTGGGCGATCTCCGGCGCACCGGCCCCCGTCACGATCCCGGTGGACGCCGGAGCGGCGGCCGCCGAGCTCGGCCTGTGAGCCGGTCAGCCGCGCGCATCCGGGTCCCCGCCACCAGCGCCAACCTCGGACCCGCGTTCGACTGCGCCGGCCTGGCGCTCACCTGCCACGACGTCGTGGAGTTCGCCGTCGCCGACGGCGGGCTGTCGGTGGAGGTGCGCGGGATCGGTGCCGGTGAGCTGCCCGCCGACGAGTCGCACCTGGTGGTCCGCGCCTTCCG
The DNA here is from genome assembly GCA_004570425.1 of Bacillus sp. AZ43. GTDB lineage: Bacteria > Actinomycetota > Actinomycetes > Mycobacteriales > Geodermatophilaceae > Blastococcus_B. Next base: position 1,294 of record SPQJ01000051.1, on the reverse strand, counting down.
CGCCGCGTGCGCCGAGCTCGGCTGGACGCCGGCGGGGCTGCGCGTCGTCGCGGAGAACGCCATCCCGCAGGGCCGGGGGATGGGGTCGTCCGCGGCCGCCGTCGTCGCCGGCGTGCTCGGCGCGTGGGCGCTGTGCCCGGACGTCGCGGCGATCGACGACGACGCCGTCCTGCGGCTGGTCACCGAGCTGGAGGGCCACCCGGACAACGTCGCGGCGTGCCTGCTGGGCGGGGCCACCCTCTCGTGGACGACGCCCGGCGGGGCGCGTGCCGAGCGGCTCGAGGTCGACCCCGGGGTGCGGCCGGTGGTGCTCGTGCCGGGGACGACGCTGTCGACGCACGTGGCGCGCGGGCTCCTGCCCGCGACCGTCCCGCACGCCGACGCCGCCGCCAACGCCGGGCGGGCGGCCCTGCTGGCGCACGCCCTCACGCGCGCCCCCGGGCTGCTGCTCGAGGCCACCGAGGACCGGCTGCACCAACGGCAGCGCGGCGCCGCCATGCCCGACTCCCTGGCCCTGGTCGACCGGCTGCGGGCCGCGGGGCACGCCGCCGTCGTCTCCGGAGCCGGCCCGACCGTGCTGGTGCTGGCGACCGGGGAGGCGGAGGTGGAGGCGGTCGGCCGCCTGGCGCCGCCGACCTGGTCGGTCCTGCCCCTGGCCGTCGACCAGCGCGGGGCCCATGTGCTGGACGGGGCCGGGGAGATATCGTCTCGGTAACGAGGAACACACTGGAAACAACCGGTGTTGTTCAGCCAGTGAGCGCCGTCTAGGCTCACGGCGTAGCCGCCCACTCGGGCGAGCCTCGCGCGGGGCCGAAGCAGACGATCTCTCTTCGCCGCTGATCCGCCTCGCAAATCTGGACCCGTTCCCTCCTGCGTTCCCGCCCCCGGGCCGGAACCCCGGGGACCGGGGCACCCCCTGCGCTGCAACGCGCAGGTCACCGCAGGGAAGGACCTGTACGTGAGTGAAACCACCGACCTCGTCGTGAACGGCGCGCAGGATGCCGCCGGCACGTCCGAGGCGCCCGCCGCTTCTGGGACGACGGCACCCCGTCGCCGCGGCACCGGGCTCTCCGGCATGCTGCTGCCCGAGCTGCAGCGACTGGCCAGCGAGCTCGGCATCTCCGGCACCGGCCGGATGCGCAAGGGCGACCTCGTCGCCGCCATCTCCGCCCGCCAGGTGGGCGGGAGCGCCGCACCGGCGCAGCCGCCGGCCGACGGCGCAGCCCAGGACTCCGCCACCGGCGGCGCCCCCGAGGCGCGCGGCGTCGCCGCGACCTCCGCGCCGCTCGAGGCC
>SPQJ01000050.1 GCA_004570425.1 Bacillus sp. AZ43 | reverse complement strand
GGTCTCTTCCTGCTCGGTGCGGCGGCCGCCGGCGTGCTCGCCGGCCGGCTGACCTCTGGCGTCAAGGCAGCCCACAGCGACTCCGGCTCGAGCAACGGCTTCACCGGCCAGTCGAACTACGTGGACCAACGCCCCGACCGCGCCGTCCGGCTCCTACAAGGAGTACGCGATGAGCAAGGTCGGCAGCGCGAGCGAGTTCAGCTGCCTCGAGAACCTGTGGGGCAAGGAGAGCGGCTGGAACCCCAACGCGCAGAACCCCACCAGCACCGCCTACGGCATCGCGCAGTTCCTCGACTCGACCTGGGCCGGCACCGGGATCGCCAAGACTTCCGACGGCTACCGGCAGATCGACGCCGGGCTGATCTACATCGAGAAGGCCTACGGCAGCCCCTGCGGCGCCTGGGCCAAGTCGCAGTCCAGCGGCTGGTACTGAGAGGACCACCCTTCCCCCCGCCTCGCACGCTCGGCGCGGGACCCTGAAGGGTGGCCGTTCCAGCACGTCGCCAGGCGGGGTAGCCGACGGGCGTGAGTGTTCACATCGGGACGTCGGGGTGGAGCTACGACCACTGGGACGGCGTCCTGTACCCGCCGGGGACGCCGCCCCGTGACCGGCTGGCCCACTACGTGCGGCGCTTCGGCACCGTCGAGCTCAACGCCAGCTTCTACCGGTGGCCGCGGGACGTCAGCTTCGCGAGCTGGCGCCGGCGGCTGCCGGAGGGCTTCCAGCTCTCGGTGAAGGCGCCGCGCGGGCTCACGCACGCCAAGCGGCTCTACGCACCCGAGCCGTGGCTGCCCCGGCTGACGTCGGCTTGGCACGAGCTCGGCGACAAGCGCGCGGTCCTGCTGGTCCAGCTGCACCCCGGCCACCAGCGCGACGACGCGCGGCTCGACTGGTTCCTGGACCGGCTGCCGGACTGGATGCGGGTCGCCGTGGAGTTCCGGCACCCCAGCTGGCACGACGAGGCGGTGTTCGCGCTGCTGGAGCGGCACGGCGCCGCGTACTGCGTGATGAGCGGGGCCCAGCTGCCGTGCGTGCTGCGGGCGACCGCGCCGTTCGTCTACGTGCGCATGCACGGCCCCGACCACCGGCACCTCTACGCCGGCTCCTACGCCGACGACGACCTGCGCTGGTGGGCCGACCGGATCGGCGAGTGGTCCGGCTCGGGGCGGGACGTCTTCGTGTACTTCAACAACGACGGGCACGGGCACGCGGTCCGCAACGCCGACCGGCTGCGGGAGCTCGTCGGCTGACTCACCCGTCGAGCAGCCCGGCTCCCTCCTTGGCGAGCAGCGCGGTGCGGACGGCGTCGTCGACGGTTGCGGCGAACGCCGGATCGGACTCCGCCCGGGCGAGGACGGCGTCGATCATCTCCGGGACGATCGCCGGCTCCACGGTGAGGATCAGCGTGCCTCCGGCGGCGAGGAAGCGGACGGCCCGCTCGCCGGGCGGGAGGTCGCGGACGGCGGCGGCGTTGCCCAGGTCGTCGGAGATCACGACGCCGTCGAAGCCGAGTTCCTCCCGGAGCAGGTCGGTGACGACGACGGGGGAGAAGGCCGCCTGCGCCTCGGGATCGATCCGCGGGTAGGTCGCCGACGACACCATGACGAACGGCTCGGCGGGGGAGCGGGCGAGCTCGGCGAAGAGGGTGACCTGCGCGTCGCCGGCCGCCGTCTCGGTGTCCTGGACGTCGCCGGTGGTGTCGGTGTTCTGCTGCACGAGGCCCAGGCCCGGGAAGTGCTTGAGCGTCGCGGTGACCCCGGCGTCGTCGAGCGCGTCGACCACCGTGCCCGCCGCGGCCTCGACGACATCGGCCGAGTTCCCGTACTGGCGGCCGAAGGCGCCGATGGGCTCGTTCGATGCCTCCGTCCCGGCCGGGACGACGTCGACGACCGGGGCGAGGTCGAGGTTGATCCCGGCGCTCTGCAGCGCCGTGCCCATGCCGGCGGCGAGCCCGGCGAGCTCGGCCGGTGGTAGCGCGCCCTGCTCCCGCGCCGACGGGAGCTTCTCGAACCCGGGGCCGCGCAGCGCCTGCACCGATCCGCCTTCCTGGTCCGCGGCGATCCAGAGCCCGGGGCCGGGAGCGAGGCCCTGCCACCGTTCCGCCGTCGCGGCCAGCTCGGCGGCGGGCGCCTCCGAGCGGCCGGCGAGGAAGAGCCCGCCGACGCCGCTGGACGCCAGCGCGTCACCGCCGCTCAGGTCGGCGAGCGGCACCCCGGCGACGAACAGCTGGGCGACCTGGGCGCGACGGTCCATGCCGGCCAGGACCTCGTCGACCGGGTCCGGCGGTTCGGGCGTGCTGGTCGCAGGCGTCGTCGTGGACGCCGAACCGCGGGGCGGTGCCTCGCCGGAGCCGCACGACGTGACCAGGGCGGCCATGGCGAGCAGGACGACGACGCGACGGCTGCGTCGGGCGGGCATGGATCTCCTCGCGGTCGGGGCACCGAGCTGCGTCCAGTCTGTATGCCGCCGTCACGCACGGCGGGACTGCCCGTCAGGCACGTGACCGCCTACAACCGGTACGGCTCCATCGCCTCGGTGACCGAGTCCGTGACCGGCCCCGTCGCCGGAGCCACGTCCACGGTGTCCAGGACGACGGTGACCGAGTACGACGCCGCCGACCGGGTGCTGTCGGTGACCTTGAGCGGATCGGGCACCGGGGCCGGTGCGGCGGCTGCCAAGACCGTAAACACATACGACCCCGCCACCGGTGACGTGACGGTGATCGAGGGCGTCGACCAGGCCAGTGGCGCCGTGGTCTCCACGGTGAAGAAGTCCTTCGACCTGCTGGGCCGCATGACCCGGTACGAGGACGGCTCCGGTGGCTGGACCACCAGCGTGTTCGACAAGTTCGGCAAGCCGACCGAGGTCACCGACTCCACGGGCGCGACGACGTCGTTCACCTACGACCGCGCCAAGGAGCCCCGTGGCTTCGTCACCTCGGTGACGGACTCGGTGGGCGGCACGATCTCGGCCTCCTACGGCCCCGACGGCCAGGTGGACCGGCAGAACCTGCCCGGCGGTGTGGCGCTGAAGATCGACTACGACGCCAATCGCACCCCGGTGACGCGCACCTATGTGCGTACCTCGGATGACGCGGTCATCGCGTCGTCGGTGGCGCTGGAGAACTCCGCCGGCCAGATGGTCACCCATGCGACGCCGGCGGCCACCAAGCGGTACGTCTACGACAGCATGGGCCGGCTGACCGACGTGCAGGACAGCCTGTCGGGCATCGCGACCTGCGTGGCGCGGAAGTACGGCTACAGCGACAAGGGGAACAGGCTGTCGCTGGCCACGGCGGTGTCCGACACGGCGACGTGCGCCGACCCGGGCAACCCCGGCGACGCGGCGGCGAGCACGAACTACTACACGTACGACTCGGCTGACCGGCTGGTGAGCGAGTCGACGGTCGATGCCGGAGCGTGGGTGTACGACCCGCTGGGGCGCATCACCACGGCGCCGGTGCGCGGGTCGCCGGGGGCGACGGTGGTCAACGGGTATTTCGCCAATGACCTGATCGCCTCGCAGACGATCGACGGCGTCGCCCGGCAGACGTGGTCGCTGGATGCGATCGGCCGGTTCGCTTCCTACCGCAACGAGGCGTGGGCGGTCGGCGGTGACGGGGTGGCCGGCTGGCAGGAGGCGGTCACCAAGGTCAACCACTACGACTCCGATTCGGACTCCCCGGCGTGGATCGCCGAGGACGCCTCGCTGCCCGACGAGATCACCCGCTACGTCGACGGCCTCGACGGCAATCTGGCAATGGAGACCGGCAAGACCGGCGCCCGGGTGCTGCAACTGGTCGACCTGCACGGCGACGTGATGACCAGGCTGCCGATCCGGGACGGCGAGGACACCGCCGACTGGACGGGCCTGGCGCATCAGACCGCCGATGAGTTCGGCAACCCGACCGATCTCACCACCGGCGCCACGGTCGTCAGTGACGGTCAGTCGCCGGGCAAGGACGGCCGCTACGGGTGGCTGGGCGGCAAGCAGCGCTCCGCCGACGCCCTCGCCGGCGTCATCCTCATGGGTGTCCGGCTCTACGACCCGGCCACCGGCCGGTTCTGGTCGCGCGACCCGCAACCGGGCGGCAACTCCACCGCGTATGACTACTGCTCCGGGGACCCGGTCAACTGCACCGACCTCGACGGCCAGGCTGGCTGGTTCACCAACCTGGCGAAGAAGGTTGCCAAGAAGGTCGCCAAGGTGGCCGAAGTTGCCTCTATGGTCGTCCCAGGGCCTATTGGCGCTGGCATCGCTGCCGTGTCGGCAGGCGCGTACGCGCTGACTGGCAACAAGCGGCAGGCACTGATGATGGCTGCGACGGCGGCGGCCACCATGGTGGGCGCTGGAGCTGTTGTCAGGCTCGCGGTTCGAGCCTATCGCGCGAATCGTGCACAGAAAGCTGCAACGATCGTCTTGCCGCCGAAGCAGGTTCAGCACGCCTTCACAAAGCATGCGAGCGACTTCGGTGCGAGTGGGAACTGGAACAAGGCGAACGGTGTTGCTTTTTCCCAAACTCTACGCAATCACGTGGCGCGCGTTACTACCGTCTCCATCAAGGGTAGCTATAGGGGGAAGCCAGTTGTCTCGCACGTGGGCATATTCAATCGTCGGGTCGTGGTGACCAGTCGAACAGGTGTGTTTGTGGGGGCCGCCTTTAAGTTGGGCGCACCTCAATTCCGGAGGGTCATCACAAAGCGAAACTGGTCGTGAGGTAATCCCACCTGAACGCATTGAATTGGGGACGATGACATGATGAGTTTCAGGCGCCAGCGGCAAGATCGCCGGGTGAGGGTGGAGCTGTCCGAAGATGAAGCGCTCGTGCTGTTCGAGTGGCTCCATACGATCGAAGACGAAGGAATTCAACTCCCGATACGACATTCCTCCGAGCGGATTGCCGTACTTAGGCTCTCGGGCCGATTGGAGTCGGCTCTGTCGGCGCCTTTTGCGGAGAACTACACCAGCCTTGTACAACAAGCGCGCGCTAGGCTGGCCCCAGGGGACATCGACGAGTAAGTGCTCCGGCTCGCTGAATGGGCGAAGGGAAAAGGTTCCCGAAAGTGCGGCCTGGCACGGGCTCTGGCGCGGCAATCTCGGCCAGAAAAGGTGGAAGACGCGGGGGGTCGCAGCGACTCTATCCTCGCTGCACGCGGTGCGCGAAGCGCCAGGTTGAGTTGGCGGCGTCCACGTCGAAGGCGGTGGCGCCGCGTTGGGTACCCCTTCGAACCGACCACAAGTTGTGCGGGCGGCTTCTGCGGGCGCGCCGGCGGGAGACGTCGGCCGGCCGGCGTAATACGGTCGGAACATGGCGGGTGAGCAGGAGCGACCGGAGCCCCAGACCGCGACCGGCATGGTGGCCCGCTCGATTGACGAGTTCGTCCACCAGTTGCGCGGCTTCTCCGATCGCGCGCGCAGCCTGGCCGGCAGCGCGACGTCCCGCCTCCCGCTGCCCGCGCTGCCCAGCCCGCCCGGGGCGATGTCCGCCGCGCAGGTGAGCGCCATCGCCCAGACCGTGAAGGCGCAGCGCGAGTCGATCTCGGCGATCCGGGCCCAGCTCGACGCCTTCGACCAGCAGCTCGGGGTCTTCGAGCGGATCCTCGAGCCGATCGTCGAGTGGAGCGCCACGTGGGCGCAGCTGGAGAAGGCCGTCGGCGACTTCGTCCGCCCCAACAACGGCGAGGCCGGCAAGAAGCCCGACGCCTAGATCCCCGGCAGGTCGTCGTCAGGACGTGGCTTGCGGCGCAGCAGGCCGGTCACCGAGCCCACCCGGTCCTGCGCCACCCGCAGCCCGTGGATCAGCGGCACCAGGTCCTCCTGGATGCGGCGCAGCGTGTCCGGCACGGTGTCGACCACCGGGTCGTCGAGCACCCGGCCCACCCGCTCGATGCCGGGCTTGAGTGCCCGCACCGGCTCCTCCAGCTCGTCGACCAGGTCCTCGAGCCGCTCGGCGATCCGCTGCGCCGAGGCGATCGTCGCGTGCGCCATCGTCGTGGCCTCCGTCAGCTCTCGGACGGTCCCGTTGAGGTCGCTCAGCGTCCGCGGGAGCTGGGCGAGCGCCTCGGTCTGCGTCTGGAGCAGGCTCAGCAGCTCGCTCAGCCCGGGGATGCGGGGCATCCCGAGGCCCTTGAAGGGGTCCACGCCCGCAACCGTCCGCGACCGGACCCCCCGGCGCAACCGCGCGCGCCGATCAGGTGACCGGGAAGTCCCCGGACTCGACGAAGCGGACGGCGACGTCGCGCACCTTGGTGTTGTTCTCCATCGACACCCGCGCCAGCGCCTGGAACGCCTGGTCCGCGGTCAGCTTGAACCGCTCCATGAGGATGCCCTTGGCCTGGTCGATCACCGCCCGCGAGTCCAGTGCCGCCTGCAGGTGCTCGGCCTTCTCCACCGCGGTCTCGTAGAGGTACATGTTCGAGACGGGGACGACGGCGTAGGTGGCGAAGCGGGTGACCAGGTCGCGGGTCCGGTCGAGGGGGGCCGACGTCGCCCGGGCGTACACGTTCAGGGCGCCCTGCAGCCGTTCCTGCACCGGCAGGGGCACCGAGAGCACCGTGTCGCAGCCCCGCTCGGCGGCGGCCGCGGCGAACTCCGGCCAGGCGGTCGGGGCACGGGTGTCGGGCACGTCGGCCGGCTGCCCGGTCCGGGCCGCGGTCAGGCACGGGCCGTCGCCGAGGCGGTACTGGAGCTGGTCCAGGTCGTCGGCGAGGTCGCCGCTGGCGGCGACGGTCGCGGGGCCGCGCTCCCGGAGGATCGTCACCGAAGTGACCGGCTCGCCGGGCAGGACGCGGCCGGCGACGGCGGTGATGGTCTGCAGCAGCGACTCGAGCGAGTGGTCGGCGAAGGACAGCCGCCCGAGTTCGTCGAACGCCGTCTGGACGGCACCCTCAGAGGAGTCGGGCTGGGGGCGAGGCACGCGTGGATCTCCGTGTCGGTAACACCGGGCGACAAGCCGGCGGTCCGTGACGGGACCCCAGTTGTTCAAGGGTCCGATCAGAGGCGGGGTGGAACGCCCCGCCGCGCGCCGGCTGTGTGACGCGCACTGGGATCGAGCATAGTCACCGGGACTCTGCGCAGGTGGGAGGCCCGGTGAGCGTCGCGCGGTGAGCTGCGCGACGCCCGCGAGACGGTCAGCCGGAGAAGTGGACCGGCGCCAGCTCGTCAAGAGAGAGGACCCGCCACATCCGCCGCAGCAGCGCGGACGCGCCGCGGACCTCCAGCCGGATGGAGCGGTTGTCGAGTTCCCGTGCCCAGCGGGCCAGCACCCGGGCGCCGGCGACGTCGACGAAATCCACCGCGTGCAGGTCGAGCACCGCGACGTCGCCGTCGACGGGCGAGGTGGCGAGGATCCGGGCCAGCCGGTCCGCGGAGAAGGTGTCGACGCTGCCCCTCAGGACGGCGCCGGCCTCGTCGTCGAAGAAGATCTGGAACGCCGGCTGGTCGCCGTGCACCAGCGGGTGGACGGCGGAGGCGTCGGCGAGCGCCTCGGCCGGCAGTGAGCCGCGGTAGGCGCACATCGCGGTGAAGCCGCCGCCCTCGGCGATGTACTCGTCGGCGAGGTGCTCCCACTGCAGCAGCTCGGCTCGGGTCGTCGGGTCGGCGGCCAGCGGGCTCACCTCGGCGACGACGCGCAGGCCGCGGTAGCCGTCCGCGAGGGCCTGCTGGGTGGCGGCGTCGTAGTAGACGCGCTGGTCGGCCGCCCGGAAGGCGCCGGCCAGGGCGTACGCCTCCGCCGTCGTCACCGTCCGAAGGGCTCCGGAGGCGATCAGCTCGTCGGCGCCGGAGAAGCCGTCCCCGGAGGAGCGGATGCTGTCGAGCACGCGCTCACCGACGCAGAGCAGCCGCTCGCCGCGCTCGAGACCGCCGGCGAGGAACCGGCGGACGGCGCGGTCGAACGCCGGGTCGTCCGCGTCGTACACCCAGCACAGGTGGTCGGACACGTCCGCGCCCGGGACCTCGGCGAGTGTTCCGTGGGCGCGCACCTACCCACCGTAGGTGGGCCGGCGCGGGAAAGACAGGGCCCGCAGGAACGTCACAGCGCCCGGAGGATGTCCTCCACCCGTTCGCGCGCGTCCCCGAACAGCATCCGGCTGTTCTCCCGGAAGAACAGCGGGTTCTGCACCCCGGCGTACCCGGTGTTCATCGACCGCTTGAAGACGACGACGCGCCCCGCCTCCCACACCCGCAGCACCGGCATGCCGGCGATCGGGCTGCTCGGGTCCTCGGCAGCGGCCGGGTTGACGGTGTCATTGGCGCCGATGACCAGGACGACGTCCGTACCGGCGAGGTCGTCGTTGATCTCGTCCATCTCGAGCACGATGTCGTAGGGCACCTTGGCCTCGGCCAGCAGCACGTTCATGTGGCCGGGCAGACGCCCGGCGACCGGGTGGATGCCGAAGCGGACCTCGACGCCCTTGTCCCGCAGGTGCCGGGTCAGCTCGGCGACGGCGCTCTGCGCCTGGGCGACGGCCATGCCGTAACCCGGCGTGATGACGACCGACGACGCCGAGCGCAGCAGTTCCGCGGTCTCCTCGGCGGAGATCTCGGTGTGCTCGCCGTAGTCGACGTCGGAGGAGCCGACGCTGCCCTCGTTGCCGAACCCGCCGGCGATGACGGAGATGAACGACCGGTTCATCGCCTTGCACATGATGTAGGAGAGGTACGCACCGGACGAGCCGACCAGGGCGCCGGTGATGATCAGCAGGTCGTTGCCCAGCAGGAAGCCCGACGCGGCCGCGGCCCAGCCCGAGTAGCTGTTGAGCATCGAGACGACGACGGGCATGTCGCCGCCGCCGATCGAGGCCACCAGGTGCCAGCCGAGCGCCAGCGCCAGCACCGTGACCACCGAGAGCAGCACCAGGTTCGGCTCGATCACGAACACGACGGTGAGGGCGACGAACGCCACCAGCGCGCCCAGGTTCAGCGCGTTGTGCGCCGGCAGCATGAGCGGGTTGCTCTTGATCCGGCCGGACAGCTTGAGGAAGGCGACGATCGAGCCGGTGAACGTCACCGCGCCGATGAAGACGCCGATCACCACCTCGGCCGAGTGGATGCCGAGCAGGTTCTCGGCGACCTCGGTCTGCTCGCCGGCGTTGCCCTCGACCGAGAGGTAGCCGTTCCAGCCCACCAGCACGGCGGCCAGGCCGACGAAGCTGTGCAGCAGCGCGATCAGCTCGGGCATGCCGGTCATCTCGACCTTCGCCGCCCGCCACAGCCCGATGCCGGCGCCGATGACCACGGCCACCGCCATCAGGGTCAGGCCGGCGGCGGAGACGCTGCGGGTGGCCAGCCCGATCGTGGCGGCCAGCGCGATCGCCATGCCGGCGATGCCGTAGGCGTTGCCGGACTTCGCCGTCTCGTGCTTGGACAGGCCGGCCAGGCTGAGGATGAACAGCAGCCCGGCGACGATGTAGGCGGCCGATGCCGCCGAGGTGGCGGTCATCGCGCGGGACCCCTCGTGAACATGCCGAGCATCCGGCGGGTGACGGCGAAGCCGCCGAAGACGTTGATGCTGGCCACGAGGATCGCCACGAACGCCAGCGCGGTGACCACCGCGTCGTCGTGGCCGATCTGCAGCAGCGCCCCGACCACGATGATCCCGGAGATCGCGTTGGTCACCGACATCAGCGGCGTGTGCAGGGCGTGGTGCACGTGCCCGATCACGTAGAAGCCGACGACGACGGCGAGCGCGAACACCGTGAAGTGCTGGATCAGCTCGTTGGGGGAGAAGGCGGTGACCAGGAACAGCGCCGCCGCGCCGAGGCCCACGACGGCGAACGTCCGCGCCGGCTTCGGCGGTTCCGGCGGTGGGGCCGGCTCGACCGGCGCCGCGGGCGCGGGGGAGGGGGCGGCCGACACCTGCACCGGCGGCGGCGGCCAGGTCTTCTCGCCCTCGCGCACCACCGTGATCGCCCGCTGGACGACGTCCTCGAAGTCGAGGACCAGCCGGCCGTCCTTCTCCGGGGTCATGAGGGTGAGCAGGCTGACCAGGTTCTGCCCGTAGAGCTGCGAGGCCTGGGCGGGGAGCCGGGCCGGCAGGTCGGTGTAGCCGATGATCGAGACGCCGTTGCCGGTCACCACGATCTCGTCGGGCACCGAGCCCGCCACGTTGCCGCCCTGCGCGGCGGCCATGTCGACGATCACGCTGCCGGAGCGCATCGAGGCCACCATCTCCTCGGTGATCAGCCGCGGCGCCGGCTTCCCGGGGATCAGGGCGGTCGTGATGATGATGTCGACGTCCTGCGCCTGCTCGGCGTACATCTGCGCCGCGCGGCGGTTGAAGTCCTCGCTCATCTCCCGCGCGTAGCCGTCGGTGCTCACCTGCTCCTCGGCGTCGGGGACGGCGACGTACTCCCCGCCCAGCGAGCGGACCTGCTCGGCCACCTCGGGCCGGACGTCGGTGGCGCGCACGATCGCGCCCAGGCTGCTGGCCGCGCCGATCGCTGCCAGTCCGGCCACACCGGCCCCCACGACGAGCACCTTCGCCGGGGGGACCTTGCCGGCGGCGGTCACCTGCCCGGTGAAGAACCGGCCGAAGGTGTGCGCCGCCTCGACCACAGCCCGGTAGCCGGCGATGTTGGCCATCGAGCTGAGCACGTCCATCGACTGCGCCCGCGAGATCCGCGGCACGGCGTCCATGGCCAGCACCGTGATCGGACGCGCGGCCAGCGCGTCGACCAGGTCGGGGTTCAGGCCGGGGCTGAGCAGGCTCACCAGCGTGGCGCCGTCGCGCAGCCGCGGGATCTCCTCGACGGCAGGCGCGTTGACCCGCAGGACCACGTCGGCCTGCCACGCGTCGTCCGCCGTCCCCACGGTCGCCCCGGCGGCGGCATAGGCGTCGTCCGGGAAGCTCGCCGCGGCACCGGCACCGGACTCCACCAGGACGTCGTAGCCCAGGGCCACCAGCTTGGCGACGGTGGCGGGGGTGGCGGCCACCCGGGTCTCCCGGGCGCGGGTCTCCCGCGGAACTCCGATTCGCAACGTGGCGCTCCATTCGTCGCCGGGGAGGCCTCGTCGCCTGCCCTCGGTGGCTGTCGTACGCGGTGCGGTGGTGCCCTGTGCTGGGTGGTCCCGGGGATCATGCCGTGCGCCGGCGGGCTGCGGCAGCGCAGGACCGGTCATTGTGATCGGTACCACGGCGCGGCACGCCTCCGGTCCGGGGTCACCCGCCCGGCTGATCACCGGACCGGCGACGACGCCCGGCGCGGGCGGATACGCGCTGGTCAGGCGGCCTCCCCCCATCGGGGGACCCCGTCCCGCTCGGGTGAAGGGAGAGGGGGCAACCGGCCGATCCAGTCCCCAGCGGGACCCGGTGGTCCCGCCGACGCCGACCGCCCGGTGACGTCGTGGAGCAGCGGAGGGAGGGGCCGTGTCAGCGTCGATCAGCCTGCCGCCGGACGACATGGTGCCGCCGGAGATCGTCTCCACGGTCTTCTACAGCGCCACGGTCAGCGATGCCCTGGCGCTGCTCGTCGCCGAGACCGTGGGCAGCACGCAGCGACTGACCTGGGGCAACGAGAGCGCCCTTCAGCTGCTCGGGTACGGCCTGGCCGACCTCCGCCGGCTGCCGGTGAGCCGGATCTTCCCCACTCTCGGGGGCGGCGAGCTCAGGCTGCTGCTGCGGCGCGAGCGCAGCGCCCGGATGACGATCCCGGTCCGCACGGCCAGCGGCGCCGACATCGAGGCGCTCGTCAGCACGACGCCGTCCCCGGGCGGGCGGACGTGGACCGTCCGCATCGTCTCGGCGGCGAACGACCAGGAGCGCGCCCTGCGCGCCACCGCCGACGCCCACGAGCGTCGTTTCTCCGCGCTCACCGAGCGCTCGCCGATCCCGACCCTGCTCTCCGAACAGGGGATGCGGCTGGCGCACGTCAACGACGCCTTCTGCACCCTGGTCGGCCGCCGCGCCGAGCAGCTGCTCGGCACCGGCTGGATCGACACGATCCACGAGGACGACCTCGACGCCGTCATCGAGCAGGTCTCGGCGGCCCTGGACGGCGAGGAGGTGGAGACCCAGGCGCGCCTGGTGCGCGACGACGGCACCGTGCGGACGACGGTCATCCGCTTCGCCCACCTGTTCACCCCGGGCATGGGCGCGGGCTTCGTCGGCACCATCGAGGACATCACCGACCGGCTGGCCTTCGAGGCGCAGCTCGCCCACCAGGCCAACCACGACCCGCTGACCGGGCTGCCCAACCGCACCCTGCTGGCGCAGTACGTGGCCGAGCGGTTCACGCCGGGCACCAGCGGCCTGGCCTGCCTCTTCCTCGACCTGGACAACTTCAAGGTCGTCAACGACTCCCTCGGGCACACCGCCGGCGACGAGCTGCTGGTCGAGGTGGCCGACCGCCTGCGCGCCACCGTGCGCCCCGGCGACCTGGTGGCCCGCTTCGGGGGCGACGAGTTCGTCGTCGTCTGCGAGAACGTCGACCAGGACGCCGCCGTGGCGCTGGCCGGCCGCGTGTCGGAGGCCCTGGCCCGGCCGATGCGGCTGGGCGGAGTCGACATCCGTCCCTACGCCAGCGTCGGCGTCACGGTGCAGACCGACGAGCACGTCGCCGCAGACGAGTTGATCCGCGACTGCGACATCGCGATGTACCAGGCCAAGGCCGGCGGCAAGGGGCGGGTCACCGTCCTCGACCAGCAGGCCCGCGCCGAGGCCCGGGACAAGCTGCGGCTGGTCGCCGAGCTGCGCGACGCCATCGAGCGTCGGGACATCGCCATGTACTACCAGCCGATCTTCAGCGCCCGCGGCGGCGAGCCGGTCGCCGTCGAGTCGCTGGCCCGCTGGAACCACGCGCAGCGCGGCCCGGTCAGCCCCGCCGTCTTCGTGCCCCTGGCCGAGGAGAGCGGGCTGATCGCCGGGCTGGGCCGGTTGGTCCTGGACGAGACGTGCCGCCAGCTCGCCGAGTGGGACCACCTGCTGGGCGAGGGTGCGCCTGGCCGGGCCAACGTCAACGTGTCGGCCCTGCAGCTCGACGACAACCTGGCCGCGCAGGTGGCCGACGCGCTCGAGCGGCACCAGCTGTCGCCGTCCCGGATCCAGATCGAGATCACCGAATCCGCCCTGATGAAGGACCCGGCGTCGGCCCGCGAGGTGCTGCAGCAGCTGCGCGACCTCGGGGTGGAGCTGGCGATCGACGACTTCGGCACCGGCTACTCGTCGCTGGCCTACCTGCGGCACCTGCCGGTCGACTGCCTCAAGGTGGACCGCTCGTTCGTCGCCGAGCTGTCCGACGGGCACTCCGAGATCGCCTCGGCGGTCATCGCGATGGCCCGCAACCTCAACCTGTGCACGGTGGCCGAGGGCGTCGAGACCGTCGAGCAGGCCGAGGAGCTCATCCGCCTCGGCGCCACCTACCTGCAGGGCTTCAGCCTCGCCCAGCCGATGACCGGTGGGCACACCGCCGCGTGGTTCGCCGCGCACGCGGAGGAGGGCGTCATGACCACGCTCGCGCGGTCGCGCGCCGGCACACCCGTGCCGGTGCCGCAGCCGCGGAGCGCCACCGAGGAGGAGAAGTGACCGTGACCCCGTTCCCGGGGACGGAGACCGCTGCGCCGGCGCCGCTGTTCGACATCGAGAAGGTGCTGGCCAGCATCGACCGGATGGCCGCGCAGCGGCCCGTCGCGGCACAGATCGTCTCGGTGGCCAACTCCGACGAGACCAGCGCCAAGGTCCTCGCCCGCATCCTCGCCTCCGACATCGCGCTGGCCAGCCGCGTGATGAAGCTGGCGAACTCCGCGTACTTCGGCATGCGCGGCCGGGTCACCTCCCTGCAGTTCGCCGTCACCGTCGTCGGCTTCACGACCGTCCGGACCATGGCGACCGTCGCGCTGACCAACCTCGACGACGAGTCGCGGCTGCCGGAGAACTTCTGGGACGTCACGACCAGCCTCGCGCTGGCCTCCTCGACCCTGGCGCCCCGCTTCGGCGAGCGCCCGCAGGACTCGCTGTGCCTCGGCCTGCTCGCGCAGATGGGCTCGGCCCTGCTGCACCACAACGACCCGGACGGCTACGCGGAGATCGTCGAGGCCGAGCCGACCTACCGGGGCCGGCGCAGCGCCGAGACGCGGCGCTACGGCATCAACAGCCTGCGGCTGACCTCCGTGGCCCTCGACCAGTGGGGCTTCCCCGCGTCGCTCACCACGCCGCTCAACGAGGTCGACGACCTGCAGGCCCAGGGCGGCGCACTGCTGCGGGCCGCCTTCGAGGTGGCCGCCCGGCTCACCACCGAGGACTACGAGGAGGTGCCGATCGTGCGCCTCACCGGCGGCCGCCTCCGCGAGGACGACATCGTGCCGGTCCTCGACCAGGTGCGCGCCGAGGCCGCCGAGCTGCGCCGGGCGATGCTGGGCGAGCCGAGCGAGGCCGACGACCCCGAGTCGAACCCCGACGACTGGACGTTCTGAAAGAGGACCCCCGCGCCCCCACCCCCCGCAGGCTCGCGGTGGGCCCCTGCACGGGGGCCGCCGGCGGTCGGTAAGAGTGTGCGGATGCAGCAGACGATCCTGGTGACCGGAGCCGCCCGCGGGATCGGCCGCGCCACGGCCGAGCTGTTCCTGTCCCGCGGCTGGCGGGTCGGGTTCCACGACGTCGACGGCGACGCGGCGGCGGAGGCCGCCGGAGACCGGGACGGGGCGGTGCACGGCACGCTCGACGTCCGCGACGCCGACGGCTGGCGGGCGGCGCTGCGCGACCTGTGCGGCGACGGTCCGCTCGACGTGCTGGTCAACAACGCCGGGGTGCTGGCCTCCGGGCCGTTCACCGAGATCGACCTGGACGGCCACCGCCGCCAGGTCGACGTCAACCTCACCGGGGTGATCACCGGCGCCCACGAGGGCCACCCGTACCTGCGGCGGTCACGGCGCGGGCTGCTGCTGAACCTGTGCTCGGCGTCGGCGCTCTACGGGCAGCCGACGCTGGCGACCTACGGCGCGACGAAGGCCGCGGTCAAGTCGCTCACCGAGGCCCTGGACATCGAGTGGCGGGCCGACGGCGTCCGCGTGCGCAGCCTGCTGCCGCTGTTCGTCGACACCGAGATGGTCACCCGCGACGGTGTGCGTGCCGCGAGCGTGGCCCACCTCGGGGTCCGGCTCACTGCCGCGGACGTGGCGGCCGCCGCGTGGAAGGTGGCGCACGAGCGCGGCCTCCCGCTGCGCGGCCCCCACCGGGCGGTGGGGCGCCAGACCCGGCTGATGGCCGCGGCCTCCGCCGTCTCGCCGTCGTGGGCCAACCGGCTGGTCGTCGCCCGCGTCACCCGCTGATACGCGTCAGGGGCCCTCTCGCGCGCGGCGAGAGGGCCCCTGACGCGTGTGCGGAGCGGGACTCAGGCGGTGCCGGCGTACGGGGCCCCCAGCGGGTCCACCGTCGGGTAGCTCGACACGTTCTCGGCGAGCCGGGCCACGGCCCAGTCGCCGTCGCCGAGCAGGTGGTCGATCGCGGTCAGCCGGCTGGTGTAGTGGCCGACGGAGTACTCGGCGGTGACGCCGATGCCGCCGTGCAGCTGGATCGCCTCCTTGCCGATGTGCCGGCTCGCGCGGCTGATCTGCAGCCGGGCGCGGTCCGCGGCCGAGACGACGTCGCCGCCGGCCTCCTGCACCATCGACGCCCACAGCGCGAGGCTGCGGGCCAGCTCCAGGGACACGTACATGTCCGCGGCCCGGAAGGTGAGGGCCTGGAACTTGTTCAGGGTGACGCCGAACTGCTTGCGCGTCTTGAGGTACTCGGCGGTGGTCCGCAGCGCCGTGTCCATGGCGCCCAGCGCCTCGTGGCTGTAGGCGATCCGCGCCACCGCGAGGGCCTGCTCGATGGCGGCGGTCTGGTCCCCACCGGTACCGAGCTGCTGGGCCGGAGTGCCGTCGAAGCGGATGTTGGCCGCGCGGGTGCCGTCGTGGGTGCGGTACCCGGTGCGGGTCAGCCCGGACGCGTGACCCTGCACCAGGAACAGCCCCGTCCCGCCGTCGACGGCGGCCGAGACGACCAGCAGGTCGGCGCGGGCGCCGCTGGGCACCGGCTCCTTGACGCCGGTCAGCGTCCAGCCGTCGCCGCTCTGCGTGGCGGTGACGCCCTGTGCCGTCGCCGTCCAGCGGGAGCCGGGCTCGGCGTGCGCGAAGACGGCGATCGTCGTCCCCTCGGAGATGCCGCCGAGGACCTCGCCCTTCTGCTCCGCCGTGCCGACCGCGGAGACGAGGCCACCGGCCAGGACGACGGTCTCGATGAAGGGCTCGGGTGCCAGGACGCGCCCGATCTCCTCGGCGACGATCGCCACCTCCACCGGGCCGGCGCCCATGCCGCCGTCCTCCTCGGCGAACGGCAGGCCCAGCAGGCCCATCTCGGCCAGCCGCGACCAGGTCTTCTCGTCGAAGCCCGGGTCGTTCTTGGTGACCGCGCGACGCTGCTCGGTGTCGGGGTAGGCACGGGCGAGCAGGCCCCGCACCGCCTCGCGGAGGTCGTTCTGCTCGCTGTCGTAGTCGAAGTTCACGGTCGTCTCACAACCCCAGGATCGAGCCGGCGATGATGGTGCGCTGCACCTCGTTGGAGCCCCCGTAGATGGAGACCTTGCGGTAGTTCAGGTAGTTCGGCGTCGCGACGCGGGCCCAGTCGGGGACGTCGGAGCCCTCCTCGGCGAACGAGGCCAGCGAGAGCGGGCCGGCCAGGTCGACGAACAGCTCGGTCGCCGCCTGCTGCAGCTCCGAGCCGCGAAGCTTCAGCACCGACGACGCGGGGTGCGGCTTGCCGTCGGCGGAGTTGGCCACCACGCGCAGCGCGGTGAGCTCCAGCGCCAGCAGCTCGTTCTCCAGCTCGGCGATGCGCGCGGCCACGAACGGGTCGTCGGCCAGCGGCCGGCCGTTCGAGGTGATGGCCGCCGCGTGCTCCTTGGCCTGGGCGAGCATCCGCTTGGTGGAGCCGACCCGGGCGATGCCCACCCGCTCGTTGCCGAGCAGGAACTTGGCGATCGTCCAGCCCTGGTTCTCCTCGCCGACGAGGTTCTCGGCGGGGACGCGGACGTCCTCGAAGAACACCTCGTTGACCTCGAAGCCGCCGTCGACGAGCTCGATGGGCCGCAGCGTCACGCCCGGGGTGTCCATCGGGAAGACCAGCATCGAGATGCCGCGCTGCTTCTTCTCCGCCGTCGGGTCGGTGCGGACCAGGCAGAAGATCCAGTCGGCGTGCTGGCCGAGCGTCGTCCAGGTCTTCTGGCCGTTGACCACCCAGTCGTCGCCGTCGCGCACCGCGGTGGTGCGCAGCGACGCGAGGTCGGAGCCGGCGTCGGGCTCGGAGAAGCCCTGGCACCACCAGATGTCGAGGTTGGCCGTCTTCGGCAGGAAGCGCTCCTTCTGCTCCTGCGTGCCGAAGGCAGCGAGCACCGGGCCGATCATGCTGGCGTTGAACGCCAGGGGCTCGGGCACGTCGGCCAGCTGCATCTCCTCGCGCCAGATGTGGCGCTGCAGCGGCGTCCAGTCCTTGCCGCCCCACTCCACCGGCCAGTGCGGCACGGCGAGGCCACCGGCGTTGAGCGCCTGCTGGGCCGTGACGAACTCGTCCTTGCTCAGGTGCCGGTGGGCGGCGACCTTGTCGCGGATCTCCTGGGGCACCTGGGTGGTGAAGAAGGTCCGCATCTCGTCCCGGAAGGCTTCGAGCTCCGGGGACAGCTGCAACCGCATCGGTCCTCTTTCCCGACGCCGCCGATCGCGGCGTCTCGACGTGTACGTCGGACGATCCCACATCGGCTACCGGCGAGTACGCAGGCCCCGGTCCAGTCGGGATGTCAGCGTGCGGCGCGACGCTCGGGAACGGGGCCGGTCGAGTTCCGCAGGAACACCTGCGAGGGCAGGACCAGTTGCGCCGCGGCGGCTCCCGCGCGTCGGGGTGCGTCGGCGGCCTCCAGCAGGAGCTCGACGGCGGCGCGCCCGACGTCGACGTGCGCACCGCCGAGGGTGGTCAGGCTCGGTGTGCACAGGGCGGCCGAGAAGATGTCGTCGAAGCCGATCACGCTGATGTCCTCGGGCACGCGCACCGACCGGTCCGCCAGGCGCAGGAGCACGCCGATCGCCAGGAGGTCGTTGTGCGCGATCAGGGCCGTGGCGCCGGTGGTGAGGGCCGCGTCGGCCGCGGCGGCGCCGTGCTCCACGCGCGGTGTGAACGGCCCCATCCGCACCGCGGACACCCCGACCTCCGCGGCGGCGTCCCGGATCGCGGTCCAGCGGGCGGTCGCCATCCACGACTTCCGGGGACCGGAGAGGTAGGCCACCGAACGGTGCCCGAGGGAGGCGAGGTGGGTGACCAGCTGGCGGCAGCCCTCGCGCTGGTCGAGGACGACGCTGGGGATGCCGGCCACCTGCCGGTTGACCATCACGACGGCCTGGCCGGCGGCGATCTCGAGCAGGTCCTCCTCGGGCAGCCGGCTGGCGGTGAGCAGGAAGCCGTCGACCGAGCGGGAGAGCCGGCCGATCTGCTCCCGCTCGATGCGTGGTGACTCCTCGGCGTTGACCAGGACGAGCGTGCGCGCCGACGCCTTCGCGCGCAGCTCGGCCCCCCGGATGATCTCGTAGAAGTGCGGGTTGGTGATGTCGGAGACCACCATCGCCAGGGTCTGCGTGCGCCGGGAGGTCAAGGCGCGGGCGTGCGGATTGGGCTCGTAGCCGAGCTCCCCGGCGGTGCGGAGGACCAGGTCGCGGGTGGCCGCGCTGACCCGCTGCGGGTTGCTGAAGGCGCGGGAGACGGTCGACGTCGCGACGCCGGCGGCGCGTGCGACGTCGTAGATGGTCGGGCTGGTCACCGCGTGATCAAAGCGTGATCCGCAACGTCTGGCAACACCATGGCAACTGCTTGCCGTCGCGTCCGGCCGGTACCTAACGTGCCTCCCCGTTGTGACAGGCAGCACACGCCCGACCGAAGGAGCTGGGGCCCAGTGACGGCACCCCACCACCCACCGCCGACCCGATGGTGGTCCCGCCCCCTGCGGGTGATCACCGCGATCGAGCTCGGCCTGGCCGCGGCGGCCACCGTCGTGATGTTCCTCTGCGTGCTCGTCCAGGCCGGCCAGCGGTACCTGCCCGTCGACGGCTGGACGTGGACCGGTGAGCTGGCCCGCTTCTGCCTGGTCTGGCTCACCTTCGTGATGGCCGGCGTCCTCGTGACGAGGGAGGGCCACATCAGCCTCGAGGTGATCGACCTCGTGAAGCAGCCCGTCGTCGTCCGCGCCGTCCGCGTGTTCGCCTGCCTGGTCGTGGCGCTGGTCGGCGTCGGGTTCGCGATCGAGGCGTGGGATCTGATGAACTCCACGGGGGCGCTCAAGTCGCCGTCGATGCGCCTGCCGATGTCCTGGTTCTACGTGCTGCCGCTGATCGGCTTCGTCAGCACCGCGATCCGCGCCGCCGTCGCCGCGGTCCGGTTCGCCGTCCACGGCGTCCCGGCCGCGCCCGCGCACACGGTGGTGGCCGCCGAATGAGCGTCCTCGTGCTGTTCGTCGCCATCGCCGCGCTGCTCCTGCTGCGCGTGCCCGTGGCCTTCGCCTTCCTCGGCCCGTCGCTGGCCTACATGTGGCTCGACGGTCAGTCGCTCGGCGCGAGCCTGCGGCTGCTCACGGCGGCCGTCTCCAGCTTCCCGCTGCTCGCGGTGCCGCTGTTCATCCTGCTCGGCGTCGTGGCCAACCGTGGCGGGATCGCCGACCGGCTCTTCGACTTCGCGCTGGCCTGCGTCGGCCGGATCCGCGGCAGCTTGGGCTACGTCAGCGTCGGCGTGAGCCTCGGGTTCTCGTGGATGAGCGGATCGGCGGTCGCCGACGCCGCCGCGCTGGGCAAGATCCAGATCCCGGCGATGGAGCGCAACGGCTACCCGACGAAGTTCGCGCTCGGCGTCACCGGCGCTGCGTCGCTGATCGCGCCCGTGATGCCGCCGAGCATCCCGGCGGTCATCTTCGCGGGGCTCGCCGCGGTCTCCACCGGCGCGCTCTTCGCGGCGTCCGTCGTCCCCGCGCTGCTCATGGCGGTCGGCCTCTGCATCGTGGTCTTCCTCCTGGTCCGCCGGTACCCGGACATCCAGACGACGCAGTTCTCGATGCAGCGGGTGCTGCAGACCGGGAAGCGGGTCATCGGCCCGCTGCTCGCGCCGGTGATCATCCTGGGCGGCATCCTGTCCGGTGCGTTCACCCCGACCGAGGCCGCGGCCGTCGGCGTGGCCTACATGCTGCTGCTCTGCTTCCTCTACCGGAGCCTTCGGCTGCGGGACCTGCCGGCGGTGCTGTCGGAGACGGTGAGCACGTCGGCCGCGATCATGCTGATCGTCTCGTCGGCGTCGCTGCTGGGCTACATCATGGCCCGGGAGCGGGTGCCCCAGATGATCTCCGAGGGCCTCTTCGCGCTGACCGACAACCCCACGGTGTTCCTGCTGCTCGTCGCGCTGGTGATGCTCGTCCTGGGCACCGCGATCGACCCGACGGCGATCCTCGTGCTCACCGTCCCGATCATCCTGCCGATCAGCACGCAGTTCGGGGTCGACCCGATCGCGCTCGGGGTGCTGATGATCCTCTCGACCATGATCGGTCTGCTGACCCCGCCGGTCGGCACGGTGCTCTACGTGCTGAGCTCCATCACCAGGGCCCCGACGTCCACGGTGTTCGTCGGGTCGCTGCCCTTCATCGTCCCGCTGCTCGTGATCTGCGGGTTGATCATCGCGTTCCCCGAGGCCGTCACCTGGCTGCCGCAGAAGCTCGGCCTGTGAGCCGGGCGCATTCCATCGACCCCAGCTGCCGGGCGAACCGCCCCGGTGCCTGCCGTCCCATGACCGGAAACCACGAACCCAACGGAGGGAACTCATGAAGACCCGTACCCGGCGGGGGCGCCTCGCGCTCGCCTCCACGATGACCGTGCCCCTGCTCCTCGCGGCCGCTTGCGGTGGCGAGGACGGCGGCGGCAGCGACGGCGGCGGCTCCGCCAGCGAGGAGATCACCCTCGAGCTCGCCCACAGCTACACCGACGACCAGCCCCAGCACCGCTGCGGCGCACAGGTCATCGCCGACGAGGTCGAGGCGGCCGACGTCGGGCTGACGATCGAGATCTTCGGGTCCAGCCAGCTGGGCGGAGACGCCGACCGCGTCCAGGCCGTGGTGGCCGGCGACATCGACATGGACCTGCAGGGGGGCTCCGCGCTCGGCGCCATCCATGAGCCGATCGGCGTGGTGGACGCGGCCTACGCCTTCGACGACGCGCAGCACCTGGCCGACTTCTTCAGCGGCGATGCCTCCGCCGACCTGCGGCAGAGCTTCACCGACGCGACCGGCGTGCAGATCCTCGGCGCCTACTCCGCCGGAGCCCGGCACTTCACCGCCAACAAGCCCATCCGGGAGCCCAGCGACCTCGACGGGGTGCGGATGCGCTTCCCGAACTCGCCGCAGTACCTGATGAACGCCGAGGCACTGGGCGCCACCCCGACCGAGGTCGCCTTCGAGGAGCTCTACCTCGCCCTGCAGCAGGGCATCGTCGAGGGCCAGGAGAACCCGATCACCAACATCGTGGCGCAGAACTTCGCCGAGGTGCAGAGCCACCTCAGCCTCTCCGGCCACCAGCAGAACTCCAACCTGGTGGTGATCGGCCCGGTGTGGAACGAGCTCTCCGAGGAGCAGCAGGAGGCGCTCTCGGCCGCCGTGGACACCGCGGTGGCGGAGGTGCCCCAGTGCGTCGAGGAGAGCGAGCAGGAGCAGCTCGACGAGTGGTCCTCCAGCGGTGCCCTCGAGATCGTCGACGACGTGGATGTCGACGCCTTCCAGGAGCAGGCGGAGGAGTACTTCCGCGAGAACTACTCCGGCGAGCAGCTCGAGGTGTACGAGGCCATCCGCAGCGCGGCCGAGTGACCTCGTAGGACCCCCGGTCCCGGGGCGGGCGAGCCCGCCCCGGGGCCACCTCCACGGCCGCCGCGGACGGCGGACGGCCAGAACGGGAACGATGCATGATCAGCGGGACGACGACCCTGATCGCCCACCTGGGATACCCCACCCACTCCTTCAAGGCGCCGCTGGTCTACAACCCGTGGTTCGAGCAGCGGGGCATCGACGCCGTCGTGGTGCCGATGGGCGTCCGCGCCGCCGACTACCCCGACGTCTTCCGGTCCCTGTTCTCGCTGACCAACATCCGCGGCGCCCTGGTGACCATGCCGCACAAGGTCACGACCACCGAGCTGGTGGACGGCATGTCACCGACCGCACGGGTCGCGGGCGCCGCGAACGCGGTCGTGCGCCGCGAGGACGGGACCCTGTACGCCGACCAGTTCGACGGCACCGGCTTTGTCAGAGGCCTGCTCCGCAAGGGCTTCGACCCGCGCGGCGTCCGGGCGCTGGTGGTGGGCAACGGCGGGGTCGGGTCGCCCATCGCCGCCTCGCTCGCCGAGGCCGGCGTCGGAGGCCTCGGCCTCTACGACCCGAACACGGAGGTCTCGCGGGCCCTCGGGGGGCGGCTGCTCGAGCACTTCCCCGCGCTGGAGGTGCGCACCGGTTCTGCCGACCCCGACGGCTACGACCTGGTCGTCAACGCCTCCCCGCTCGGCATGGCCGATGACGACCCGCTCCCGGTCGACGTCACCCGCATCGCGCCGGGGACCTTCGTCGGCGAGGTGGTGATGCGCCGGGAGATCACGCCCTTCCTGCAGGCGGCCCTGGACCGCGGCTGCCGGGTGCAGATCGGCAAGGACATGCTCTACGAGCAGATCCCCGCCTACCTGGAGTTCTTCGGCTTCGGGTCCGCCACGCCCGACGAGCTGCGCGCGGTCTCTCTCGCGGAGGACGACGAGTGACCCCGTCGCTGGACCGGCTGCGTCCTGCCGTCCCGGGGACGTGGCGCGTTCTCGCGGTCCAGTACGGGGTGCGGGTGGGGGAGCGGGGTCAGCACTTCCTGGGCCACGACGCCCGGTCGGCCGAGCCGCACCCGACCGCCTACTACGTCTGGCTGGCGGTCTCCGAGCGCGACGTGGTGCTGGTCGACGCCGGCATCGGGCCGTCGCGGGCCGCGGCCGTGCCGGGGCTGCAGTACTTCGGGTCGCCGGTCGACCTGCTGGCGCCCCTCGGGGTGCGACCCGAGGACGTCGGGTGGTCGGTGCTGACGCACCTGCACTACGACCACACCGGCACCGTCGCCGACCTGCCCGCGGCCACCTACGTGGTGCAGCAGGCCGAGTGGGAGTACTGGACCGGACCGTGGGCCCGGCGGATCACCCGGGAGCGGTGGCTCTGCGCCCCCGAGGACCTGGAGCACCTGGCCGCGGCGACGGACGCCGGCCGCCGGCGCGACGTCGCCGGCGACGAGGAGCTGCTGCCCGGGCTGAGCGTGCACCTGGTGGGCGGGCACACGGCCGGCATGCAGGTCGTGCGGGTGCGCACCGAGAAGGGCCACGTGGTCCTGGCGTCCGACGCCAGCCACTTCTACGAGAACCTGACGGCCGACCGGCCGCCGCCCATCGTGCACAGCGTGCCCGAGGTCCACGGCGCCTTCGACCGGATCACCGAGCTCGCCGACGGCGCGGAGCTGATCGTGCCCGGTCACGACCCCGCCGTCGCGCAGCGGTACCCCGCCGAGCTCACCGCCCCCGCCGGCCGTGCCGTGCGGATCGCCTGAGAAGGAGCCCCCATGACCTCCGTACTGGTGCTCAACGGTCCCAACCTGAACCTGCTCGGCACCCGCAAGCCCGAGGTGTACGGGCGCACGTCGCTCGCCGATGTCGAGGCGATGTGCCGCAGCGAGGCCGACCGGCTGGGCCTGGAGCTCGTGTTCCGCCAGTCGAACAGCGAGGGACGGCTCATCGACTGGATCCACGAGTCCGGCGCGGAGGTCCGCGCCGGCACCTCGATCGGCGCCGTCTTCAACCCGGGGGCGTACTCGCACACGTCCGTCGCGCTGCACGACGCGATCGAGGGAGCGGAGCTACCGGTCGTCGAGGTGCACATCTCGAACATCCACCGGCGCGAGCCGTTCCGGCACCACTCCTACGTCTCTCCGGTCGCCCGGGGCACCATCGTCGGCCTCGGGGTCCACGGCTACCCGATCGCGATCGGTGCGCTGCACCGGATCGCCGTCGGAGGCTGAACCGTGGAGGAACAGGTCGGCCTCGCCGTCGCCGGAGCGGGTCTGATCGGAGCCCGCCACATCGAGCGGATCGCCACGGGCACCGGCACCCGCCTGGTCGGGATCGTCGATCCCGACCCGTCCGCGCAGGGGATCGCCGACCGGTTCGGCGCGCCCCTCTTCCCGACCCTGACCGAGCTGCTGGACCGGGCCCGGCCCGACGGTGTCGTCCTCGCGACCCCGAACCGGGCGCACGTGCCCGGCGGCCTGGAGTGCCTGACCGCCGGCGTCCCGGTCCTCGTCGAGAAGCCGCTCGCCGACACCGTCGAGGGCGCCGAGCGGCTGGTCGCCGCGGCCGACGAGGCAGGCGTCGCCCTGCTCACCGGGCATCACCGCAACTACAGCGACGTCATGACGGCGGCCCGACGGATCATCGCCGAGGGGGCCCTCGGTCCGCTGGTGGCGGTGACCGGGACGGCGCTGTTCGCCAAGCCGGCCGGCTACTTCGACGTCGGCGACGGGTGGCGCCGCCAGCCCGGCGGCGGACCCGTGCTGATCAACCTGATCCACGACGTCAACAACCTGCAGTCGCTCGCCGGGGACGTCGTCCGGGTGCAGGCGACCACGTCCGACGCGACCCGCGGCTTCCCGGTCGAGGACACGGCCGCCATGGTGCTCACGTTCGCCAACGGTGCGCTGGGCACGTTCCTGCTCTCCGACGCCGCTGCCTCCGCCCGCTCCTGGGAGCAGACCGCCGGCGAGGACCCGAGCTATCCGCGGTATCCCGACGAGGACTGCTACCACCTCGCGGGCACGCGGGGATCCCTCTCGTTGCCGAGCCTCCGGCTGCGGGTCTTCCCGGGGGAG
>SPQJ01000049.1 GCA_004570425.1 Bacillus sp. AZ43 | reverse complement strand
GGCCGCCCGGTCCTGGGGGGCGGGGGACCGGTCGGCGGCCAGGGCGTCGTCGAGGGCGGAGGCGAACCGGTCGGGCGCCCCTCGGACGTCGGGCGCGGCGGCGGGCCGGGCGCGCACGGCGCTCGCGGCGGCGTGGACGGGGAGTGCCCCGGGGCTGGTCACGACGTCTCCTCGCTGGCGCTCGTCGGCGCCGTTCCCAGGGGTGCTGTGTCTCTGCGTGCCCTCGCGCGCTCGGTCACTTGTAGTCCTCCGCCTTGGTCAGCACGGCGCGGACGTAGTTCTGGGTCTCGGGGTAGGGCGGGATGCCGCCGTAGCGGGACACCGTCCCGGGCCCGGCGTTGTAGGCGGCCAGGGCGAGGTCGGTCGAGCCGAACTGCTTGGTGAGGCTGCTGAGGTAGCGCGCCGCGCCGTCGACCGCCGACGACGGGTCGAGGGCGTTGACCCCCAGACCCTTCGCGGTGGCCGGCATGAACTGCATGAGGCCCTGGGCGCCGGCCGGCGAGACCGCCGAGGCGTTGAAGCTCGACTCCTGCGACGCCACGGCGGCCAGCAGCGCGGCGTCCACCCCGTGCCGGGCGGCGGCCTGCGTGAACAGGTTGGCGTAGGGCACGCCGGCCAGGGCGCTCCCGCCCGCGCCGACCACCCCGGACGACTGCTGCGGCAGGACGCGCCGGATCACCGTCGGGTTGCCGACGTCCTGGACCTTGACGACCTCGCCGGCCTGCGGCGCGGCGATCATCTTCCCGTTGCCGAGGTAGATGCCGACGTGGTCGACGCCGGCCCGCGACGACGAGTTGTCGAAGAACACCAGGTCACCGGGGCGCGCCTCGGCCAGCGAGGCGACGGCGCGGCCACTGGTGGCCTGCTGCGAGGAGGTGCGCGGCAGGTCGATGCCGAGGTTGCCGAAGACCAGCTGCGTGAAGCCGGAGCAGTCCAGGCCCTTGGCGGGGTCGGTGCCGCCCCACACGTAGGGGACGCCGAGGTACTTCTGCGCCTCGGTGACGACGGCGCTCTCCGAGGCGGTCCCGGCGCCGGCCGACGTCGCCGATCCGGTGCCGGTGAGGCCGGCGGCCGCGGCCGCGCTCGCCCAGTCGCCGGCCGCCTGCGGGCGGTACACGAACCGGCTCTGGATCTCGCTGATCCGTGCCTGGACCTGGCTCACTCCGTCCACGGGACCTCCTCGGACTCCTGCGCGCGCCCGGCCGCGGCCCGGCCGGCGCGGCCGGTGACCAGGTCGTCGGCGGCGCGCTCCTCGGCGACGGCCTCGGCGTGCCGCAGCGCCTCCACGTGCCGCTCGCGCAGCCGCTCCAGGGCCTTCGTCCGCTGGGCGGCCGCGGTCCAGCGGGCGCGAACCAGCTCCGCCTGCTCGGCCGACGCGGTGGCCAGCGCCCGGGCGTCGGACGCGTCGGTGGCCGCCGTCCGCAGCATGGTCATCGCGGCGAGGAACTGCCCGGCCGGCAGGGACCGGGGCAGCACCGCCGTCGCCAGGGACCTCTCGTACTCGCCGGCCCGGCGGTCGGCCTCCGCGGCCGCGGAGGCCGCCTGGGCGGCCGCCGCCGCGGCGGCCCTCTCCTCGCCGCGGCGCAGCTCGAGGACCGGCTGCAGCCGGAACGCGGCGCGCTTCACGAGCTCCTCACGATCCGCTGCAGCCACGCCCACGCCTCGTCGGCCGGCGTCGACTCACCCATCGGCTGCTGCAGGAACGCCTCGATGGTCGGCGCGAGCTGGCGGGCGCGGTCGACCAGCGGGTCGCTGCCGGCCTGGTAGGCGCCGATCTCGACGAGCTCCTTGACGTCGCGAAGCGCGCCCATCAGCCGGCGGATCTCGCGCGCGTCGGCCATCTGCGCCGGCGGCACCACGGCGCCGGCGACGCGGGAGATCGACTCCAGCACGTCGATGGCGGGGAAGTGCCCGGTGGTGGCCAGCTTGCGGGTCAGCACGATGTGGCCGTCGAGGATCGAGCGGGCGGTGTCGGCGATCGGCTCGTTGTGGTCGTCACCCTCCACCAGCACCGTGTAGAGGCCGGTGATGGAACCGGTCGCGCCCGTCCCGGCCTTCTCCAGCAGCTGCGGCATCATGGCGAAGACGCTGGGCGGGTAGCCGCGCGTGGCCGGCGGCTCGCCCGCGGACAGCCCCACCTCGCGCTGGGCCATCGCCGTGCGGGTGATCGAGTCCATGAGCAGCAGCACGTCGCGGCCCTGGTCGCGGAAGGCCTCGGCGATCCGGGTGGCGACGAACGCAGCCTTGAGCCGCACCAGCGGCGGCTCGTCGGAGGTGGCCACGACGACGACGGTGCGCGCCATGCCGTCGGCGCCGAGGTTCTCCTCGAGGAACTCGCGGACCTCGCGGCCACGCTCGCCGATCAGGCCGATCACGCGGACGTCGGCGTCGGTGCCGCGGGTGATCTGCGCCAGGAGGCTGGACTTGCCGACACCGGAGCCGGCGAAGATGCCCAGTCGCTGGCCCTTGCCGCAGGGCACGAGGGTGTCCAGCGCGCGGACGCCGAAGGTGAGCGGCTCCTCGACCCGGGTGCGGGAGAGGGCGTGCGGCGTCTCGCTGGAGAGGTCGACCCAGGACACCCGCGGGCCCAGCGGCGGGCCGCCGTCCACCGGCCGGCCCAGGCCGTCGAGCACGCGGCCGAGCAGCTCCTCGCCGACCGGCACCTGCAGGGGCATGCCGGTCGCCCGCACCGGGGCGCCGGCGTGGACGCCGGACAGGTTGCCCAGCGGCATGCAGGTCAGGCGCTCGCGGCCCACGGCGACGACCTCGGCCAGCAGCGGGCGGGTGCCCGGGTTGACCTCGACCAGGTCGCCCACGGCCGCGGACAGGCCGTCGACGCTGAGCGTCAGGCCCATGGCGCCGGTGACCGAGCCGGTCACCTGCGGCCGGGCGGCCGCGCGGGCGCGGGTGAGCACGGTGGCGGGGAAGGTCACGCGCTCAGCACCGCCTGGACCCGCTCCAGCGCCGAGCCGAGCTGCGCGTCGATGCGCCGCGGGCCGGTCTCGGCCACCGCGCCGGCCCGCTCCACCTCGGGGTCACCGACGACGCGCACGCTCTCGGGCAGCTGCGCGAGAGCGTCGGCGGGGATCTCCGCGAGGTCGTCGGGGTGCACCCGCAGGACGGCGGGGGCATCGGCCGGCACCAGCGCGAGCGCGCGGCGGACGGCGTCGAGCACGGGGGAGTCGGCCATGGCCAGCTCGCGGCCCAGCAGGTCCTCGACCAGGGTGAGGACGGTGCCGATGACGGTCTCGCGGACCTCGTCGGCGACCGGCACGGAGGCCTCGTCGAAGCGCGCGACCGCGGCGGCGAGCGCGGCGGTGGCGGAGGCCATGCGCCGCTCCCAGCGGGCCTGCACCTCGGCCAGCCGCTCGGCGGCGGCCCGTTCGGTCTCGGCGACCACGGCCGCGGCCGCGGTCATGCCCTCGGCGTGGCCGGCCGCGAAACCCTCGGCGTGCGCCCGGTCGCGCAGCCGCGCCAGCTCCTCGGCGTAGACGTCGCCCAGGCGGAAGGACGGACCGCCGCCGACGACGGGCAGGTCGGCGGCGCGGCGGATGGTCGTGCGCCGCTCGACGACGGGCTCGGGCGTGCCCGGCTGCTCGGGCGCGGCCTCGCGCGGCGCGGGGACCTGCTGGGCGCCGAGGTACCGGGTGGCCTGCCGCGCGACACCGCCGCGCAGCAGGACCCCCTCACGCGACGAACTCATCGTCCTGTCCACGGTTCAGCGTGAGGACGCCCTGCTCCTCGAGGGTGCGGATGACGCCGACGACCTTGGCCTGCGCCTCCTCGACGGTCCGGGTGCGGACCGGGCCGAGCAGCTCGATCTCCTCGTTGAGGTTCTCGGCCGCGCGCTCGGAGAGGTTCCGGACGACCTTGTCGCGGACGTCGGGGCGGACGCCCTTGAGCGCGGTGGCCAGGTCGTTGGCCTCCACCTCGCGCAGCACCTGCTGCAGCGAGCGGTCGTCGATCGTGACGATGTCCTCGAAGACGAACATCTGCGACCGGACCTGTTCGGCCAGCTCGGGGTCGGTGTTGTCCAGCCACTCGAGGATGGAGCGCTCGGTGGGCCGCGGCGAGCGGTTGATGATCTCGACGAGGGTCTCGACGCCGCCGACCGTGGTCATGTCCTGGTGCGCGAGCAGCGAGCCCATCCGGCGGCCCAGCTCCTCCTCGACCAGGCGGACCATCTCCGGTGACGTGCGGTCCATCGTGGCGATCCGGTGCGCCACCTCGGCCTGCTGCTCGGGGGCGAACCCGGACAGCACCTCCGCCGACTGCGCGGCCGTGAGGTGGGCGAGGACCAGCGCGATGATCTGCGCGTGCTCGTCCTTGAGGAAGGTGACGAGCTGGCGGACGTCGGCGTTGCGGAGCGAGGCGAACGGCACCTCGGTGTAGACGACGTTGAGCCGCGACAGGATGCCCTCGGCCTTGTCCTCGCCGAGGCCGGCGGCCAGGATCTCGCGGGCGAAGTCGACGCCGCCCCGGCCGATGAAGTGCTGCGCGGTCATGAGGCTGTGGAACTCGTTCATGACCGAGTCGACGTCCTCGACCTCGACCGAGCCGAGCCGCATCAGCTCGCGGGTCAGCGACTCGACCTCGCGCGGGCGCAGCTTCGACAGGATCGCGCCGGCCTCCTCCTTGCTCATCTGGGCGAGGAAGACGGCGGCCTTGCGCAGCCCGGGGAGCTCCGGGCGCTCGGCCTCGGGAACGGCGGGCAGGTTGCCCCCACCCGTGCCGATGAGCTGGTCCAGTCCGGCGAGCGTCACGGCTTGTTCTCGCTCAGCCAGCCGCGGAGCATCGCCGCGACCTCGTCGGGACGCTCGCTGACCATGGTGGAGATCTCCCCCCGCACCTTCTGCCGCTCGGCGGCCTCGAGCTCCAGCTGACGGTTGTCGACCTGGACCTCCTCGCGTGTGCTCTGGATCCGCAGGCGGTCGAGCTCGGCGAGCATGTCGTCGGTGAGCTCGAGGGGCTCGTAGTCCTCCTCGACCTCGCCGCGCCGGCGCGAGCGCAGCCAGACGATGAGGACGACGAGCGCGATGCCCGCGGCGATGCCGCCGGTGCGGATCATCGACCACATCTGCTCGCTGGCCTCGGCCTCGCGCGCGGCCTCCATCTCGGCGGCCGCGGCGTCCGCGGCGGTCGTGTCGAAGGGCAGGGTGGCGACGGTGATGTCGTCACCGCGCTCCTCGTCCAGGCCGACGGCGGTGGTCATGAGGTCGCGCATCTGCTGCTGGTTGAGGTTGCCGGCGACCGCCTCGTCCATGACGACGGAGACCGTCAGCCGGTTGAGGCCGCCGGGCGCGCCCTGCTCGACCGTGGTGGTCTTGCCGACGGCGTTGTTGGCGGTGGTCGACTCCTTGTTGTACGTCGACTCGCCACCACCGGCGTTCTCCGCGGCGTCGGGCATGTTCTCCGGGCCGAGCACGCCACCGACGGGGGTGCCCCCGCCGGTGTAGTCCTCGGTGGTGGTCTGCTCCGAGATGGGCGGGGTGCCCTCCTCGTAGGTGTAGGTCTCCGACGTCGTCTGGCGTTCGGCGAGGTCGGCGTCCGCGCGGACGGACACGACCGAGCGGCCGGGGCCGACGACGGAGTCGAGGATCCGCTGCGCGTTGGCCGACAGCCGGGACTCGTAGTCGGTCTCCACCTGGGCGCGGGCGTCGCCGGCCGCGGCGGTCATCCCGCTGCCGGCCGCGGAGAGCACCCGGCCGGTGGTGTCGGCGACGGTCACCTGGTCGGGCTCCATGTCGCGGACGCTGGAGGACACCAGGTTGGTGACCGCCTGGATCTGCTCGCCCGACAGCGTGGTGCCGGCCGCGAGGTCGAGCAGCACCGACGCGGTGGGCTTGGCCTCCTCGGTCACGAAGACCTCGTCCTCGGGCAGCGCCACGTGGACGGTGGCCTGCCGGACGCCCTCCAGGGACTCCAGGGTCGAGGCGAGCTCGCCCTCCAGCGCCCGCTGGTAGGTCGTCTGCTGCTGGAACTCGCTGGTGGTGATGCCCTGCTCGTCGAGCAGGGAGTAGCCGGTGTCCTGACCGGCCGGCAGGCCCTGCGCGCTCATGTCCAGGCGGAGGTCGTACACCGCGTCCTTGGCGACCATGATCGTGCCGCCGCCGTCGGCGAGGGAGTACTGGACGCCGGCGGCGTCGAGCTCCTCGGTGATCGCCGCGGCGTCGGTGGAGGCCAGGTTCGTGAACAGCGGGGCCTGGGTGGGGGCGGTGATCCAGCGGAAGAACACGAACCCGCCGAGAAGCAGCCCGACGAGCAGAAGGCCGATGACGACCTTCTGCCCCAGGCTGATCGAGGAGAACGTGGAACGCGCGCGCTCCATCATCCCGGCGAGTGCCGCGTTCATCAGACAGGCATCCTCATGATCTCGTTGAAGGCCTCAACGGCCTTGTTCTTGAAGGTCACGACCATCTCGGTCGCGAGGGAGGCCTCGGTCCTGGCGATGATGTAGTCGTGCACGTCCTGCAGGTCGCCGGTGGCGGCCTGCGCGCCAAGCGCGTCCGCCGCGTCCTGCGTGCTCTGCAGCTTGTCGAAGGTCGAGGCGAGCACCGAGGCGAAGCCGTCGGCGCCCGCGGCGGCCTGCGGACCGGCTTCGGTGACGCCGCCGACCGCGCCGATGCCGACGGGGAGGATGCCGCCGATGGGGGAGGTCATGGTCAGCCCTTCCCGAGCTGGAGGGCGGCCTGGTACATGTTCGTCGCGCGCTCCACGACGGCGAGATTCGCCTGGTAGCCGCGCTGCGCGATCATCATCTGGGTCATCTGCTCACCGAGGTCGATGTCGGGGTACCTGACGTATCCCTCCTCGTCGGCCAGCGGGTGCTCGGGCTGGTAGACCAGCCGGCCCTCCGGGTCGCCGAACTCGGCGCGCGCGACGCGCACGCCGCCGGTGCCGGAGCCGTAGTCGACCGCCTGGGCGACGATGAAGCGCTCCTGGAACGCGTCCTGGCCCGCCGGGTTGACGGTGTTGATGTTCGAGATGTTGTCGGAGACGGCGTCGAGCCACTTGCGGTGGACCAGCAGCCCCGATCCGGAGATCCCGAGCGTGTCGAAGATGGCCACGTCAGGTCGTCCGGAGCGCGGTGCGCAGCGAGTTGTACTTGCCGTCCAGCGCGTTGAGGGCCAGCTGGTAGCGCAGGCCGGTCTCGGTGGCGATGAGCGTCTCCTGGTCGAGGTTGACGTTGTTGCCGTTGGTGTTCGTCGGCTCGAGCGAGCGGGCGACCGTGCCGCCGGTGATCTCGGGCGTCTCCCCGTTGCGCAGGGCACCCTTCAGCGAGGACTCGAAGTCGACGCGGCCGGCGAGGAAGCCGGGCGTGTTGACGTTCGCGATGTTGTCGGCGGTGACGCGCTGGCGCTGGGCCAGGCCGGAGAGGCTGGCGTGCAGCGCGGCGGGCGTGATGTCGCCGATCACGGGACTGGCCGCCGGTGAGAGCAGCAGGACACGTTCGACCTCCGGGGTACGCGGAAGGGCACTCGCGGGCGAGTGCGGGGTCCGCCGATCCGTGGCGAAGTGGTGCTGTCCGTGCAGAGTTCTCATCGGCACCCGGGCCCTCCGGGCTGACCTCGTGTCGCCCACGCGAGGGACGGGCGGGCCGCGGGTGGCGGCGGTGACGCATGTGACCGACGGTGACCTGGCTGTGTCCCGGTTCGACTGGGACGGGGGAGTTGGCAGCATCCGTGCAGGTCGAGGGCGCGCGGCGCGGTTTCCCCACGAGAACGCACAAACGCCCCGTCACCGGGGTCGGTGACGGGGCGACGGGGAGGAGCGCGCGGTGGGCCGGGTCAGAGCGCCTTGTCGATGAAGGAGGCGACCGGCCGGGACGGCCCGTAGGACATGCGGGCGGCGAGGTCGCGCTGCTTCTGGGACTGGGTGATCCGCTCGACCAGCGCCTCGGCCACGGCGAGCTGGTGCTGCAGCAGGCGCATGGCGCGCTCGCGGAGGTCGTCGGGCACCGGGCCCAGCCCGGTCGGGGGGATCCAGTCGGAGGAGCGCCGGCCCCAGGCCGCGATCTCGTCCGCCCGGCCCCGGGCCATCGTCTCCTCGGCGGCGAGCACCTCGCCCTCGAGCTCGGTCAGGGCCTCGTGCCAGTCCTTCGGGCGGCGGCGCTGCTCGCCGCCGTCCTTGGCCGGGGGGCGCCCGGCGGGGGAGGGGTGGGTGTAGGGATTGGTGCCGAAGCCCGTGCCGGCCGAGCCGCCGACCGGGCCGACCCGCGTCATGGCGTGCTGCCGGCCAGCGAGGCGGCGGCCTGCCGCCACGCGTCGCGCAGCGGCTCGACCACCTGGCGGCAGGACGAGATGCGGTTGGTGTCCATCTTCACGTTGGCCTGCACCATCTCGGAGACCAGCCAGTTGTAGAGGGCCGCGAGCCGCGGGCCGCCGTCCCACACGTCGACGCGCAGGCTGGACAGCAGCTCCAGGACGATCTCCTGCGCGTGCTGCAGCTGCTCGGAGGCGGTCTGCCGGTCACCGGCGGCCGCGGCCTTCTGGGCGCGCTCGAGATCGAGGGCCAGCCGGTCGTACAGCATGACCAGCAGCTGCTGGGGGGAGGCGGTGGCGACCGTGTCGCTCAGGTAGCGGGCGCGCAGGGCAGCAGCGCTCATGACAGTCGGCTCCTAGTGGTTCTGCTCGAGGGGTCAGGACGAGGGCTTGGAGGCGCCGGGCAGCTGGGCCAGCGAGGCGGCGAGCCAGGTCGACTGGTTCTGCAGGGTGCTGAGCGCCGTCTCCATGGCGGTGAACTGGCGGGTCAGGTTCGAGCGCCGCAGTTCGAGGCGCCGGTCCCAGGCATCGATGCGGTCCTGCAGGTCCTTGGCGCGCGAGTCGCTGCTCTTGGCCAGCATGGCGAGGGTGCCCGTGGTCGTGTCGGACGCCGTCTTCGCGATGTCGAGGAGCTTGGCGGCGATGCCCACCGGCGCCGTGCCGTTGTCCTCGAGGGTCGCGAGGTCCTTGTCCGGGCCGCCGGTCGCGCCCATCTGCGTGAACATGCGCTGGGCGAACAGCGGGTCGGCGGACAGCTTCTCGACGAACGCCTCCTTGTCGAACTGGAACCGCCCGCCCTGGGTCAGCTCCAGGCCGACCTGGGACGACGAGCCGTCGGTGCCGACCGCCCGGGCGAGGACGTCGAGGACGCGGGTGGACAGCTGCCGCAGCGTGCTATTGCTCTTGAGGGACGCCGACGAGCTGGTCGGGTCGGTGTAGGAGGAGATCGCGTCGAGCAACCCGTTGGCCGCGGTGACCAGGGACTGCACCTTGGCCGCGACCGCCTCGGGGTCGTTGGAGACGTTCAGCGTCACGCCGGTCGCCGGCGCCGACACGGTGATCGTCGTGCCGTCGACGAGGCCGGTGAAGGTGTTGGTCGCCGAGCTCATGGTGTATTTGGCGGTGCCGTCGCCGACCGTGATCTGGGCGTTCTTGCCCTGGGTGACGATGCCGAAGGTGTCGATCGTGAACTCGGAGGCAGCGCCGGTCTTCGTCGCGGCCACCTGGAGGCGGTACTCCGTCGGCGAGACCTTGACCGCCGTCGCCGTGAGCCCGAGCTCCTTCTTGGCGTTGATGGCGGCCGCTGCCTCGGCGAGGGTGGCCGTGCCGTCGCCGTTGCGGTCGAGCGCGACGCTGTGGGCGACGCCGCCGATCGTCACGTCGAGGCTGGTGGCGCCGTAGTCCAGGTCGAAGGCGGTCTGCGTGCCGGTCGCCGTCCACGTCGCGGTGCTGATCACCGCGTGGGCCGTCGCGACGTTGTCGACGTCGAACCGGACCGTGCCGGCGCTGGCCCCGGGCGCGGTGACGGCGGTGACGGAGGTGGCCGAGGTCGTGGCCTTGACCGCGTCCCAGGTGACGGGCTTGGTCAGCGCCTCGGCGGCGGTGCGCAGGGCGTCGAACCGGGTGTTGATCGCGCGGAAGGCGGTGGCCTGCGACTGGGTGCTCGACAGCTGCTGCTTGAGCAGGGTCTGAGGGTTCGCCTCGATCTGCATCAGCTGGTTGACGATGGTCGCGGTGTCCATGCCGGACACCAGACCACCCACGCTCATGCCGGCCACAGCGCCTCCTGGTCTCGGTTGGGGTGAGCGCGGTGAGGGGGGAGGCCGAGGCCTCCCCCCTCACCGGTGGTGCTAGGTGGTGCTCAGATCCCTGGGGATCAGCCCAGCAGCTTCAGGATGTTCTGGCTGGCCGAGTTGGCCTGCGCGAGCATCGAGGTGCCGGCCTGGCTCAGGATCTGGGTCCGGGAGAAGTTGGTCATCTCCTGGGCCATGTCCGTGTCGCGGATCCGGGACTCGGACGCCGTCAGGTTCTCCTGGGTGACGCTCAGGTTCTTGACGGTGTGCTCGAACCGGTTCTGCAGCGCACCGAGGTCGGCGCGAGCGGTCGACACGTCCTTGATGGCGTCGTCGATCAGGCCGATCGCCGTCTCGGCACCCGACGCGGTGGTCAGGTCGACCGCGTCGACGCCCAGGCCGGCAGCGTCGAAGTCACCGGTGATGGAGACCTCGATGGTGTCGCCCGAGGCGTAGCCGACCTGGAAGTCCACCGCCGAGAAGCTGCCGTCGAGCAGGTTCACGTTGTTGAAGGTGGTCTTGTCCGAGATGCGGGTCAGCTCGTCCTGCAGAGCAGTCGCCTCGGCGTTGAGGGCCGAACGCGAGTCCTCGTCGTTGCTGCCGTTGGCGGACTGGACGGCCAGGTCGCGCATGCGCTGGAGGATGGCGTGCGTCTCGGTGAGCGCACCTTCAGCGGTCTGCACGACGGAGATGCCGTCCTGCGTGTTGCGGATGGCGACCTTGAGGCCACCGATCTGCGAGCGCAGGCCCTCGGAGATGGCCAGACCGGCCGCGTCGTCGGCGGCGCGGTTGATCCGGTAGCCCGAGGAGAGCTTCTCCAGCGACTTGTTCATCTGGCTGTCGGTGTTCGACAGGTTGCGGTACGAGTTGAGTGCCGCGATGTTGGTGTTGACGCTGAGACCCATGGGGTTCCTCCTTGGACGGGGTCTTGATGAATCCCGCTGGCATCCGTGCTGGCGGGCCGTGCAGCTTGCTTAACGGCCGCCGCCACGGCTTCCTTGAGTCCAAGTCGCAAAGAAATTCCGCCGCCGTCCCCCGGCCAGGGGACCCCTGGGGGAGGGTTGGCAGCTCCTGCCAACCGCGGGTCGCACGGTTGGCGGCACGGAGGTCCGCGACGGCGGCTCGGCGGACGTGAAGTAGGCGGCCGACCCCGTAGCGTGACGTTATTCCCCCGTGGCCAGGTGACGGCACCCGTGGACGGGGGCGAGATCCCTGATCGGAAGGACCTCCGACCATGCACGTCCTGCTGTCCCACACCCGGTTCGCCGGCTCGCTGTACTACCGGATCGCCGAACCGGCGCGGGCCGTCGTGGAGGCGGACCTCGGCGTCACGACGACGCTGCGCTACGGCCTCGAGACCACGATGAGCGGGCCCCCCGGAGACCCGTCCGCCGAGGTGCTGACGGTCGACGCCCGCGGGGCCGACGTCGTCGTGCTGCAGCTGCCCAAGACCCAGGCGGCCCTGCAGATGCTGCGGGTCCTGCAGGCGCAGGGCGTGGCCGTCGTCGTGGAGATCGACGACCTCATGTCCGGCATCGCCTACGGCCACCAGGGCTACAACGCCCTCGTGCGGGCCGACGTCGCCCGGTGGGGCCGGCTCTGCGCGATGGAGGCGGACCTCGTCACGGTCTCCACGCCGCTGCTGCTGCAGGAGTACGCACCGCACGGTCGCGGCGTCGTCGTCCCCAACGCCATGCCGCGCCGGCTGGCCGAACTGCCCCCGGCGTACGAGCGCGAGCCCGAGGTCGTGACGATCGGGTGGACCGGCAACGTCGGCACCCACCCCTACGACCTGCAGGTGATGGAGTCCGGTCTGCAGCGTGCACTGGACAGCATCCCCGGGCGCAGCCGGTTCGCCATCATCGGGCAGGCCGCCGACGCGCGCGCCCGGCTGCACCTGCGCGAGGAGCCGGTGCTGCTCGACTGGATCAAGAACGTCGACGAGTACGTCACGGCGGTGGGGGAGCACCTCGACATCGGCGTCGCGCCGCTGCGCATCGACCGCTTCAACACGGCCAAGAGCTGGCTCAAGGTCATGGAGTACTCGGCGCGCGGCGTCTTCGCCGTCCGCTCGCTCACCGACGAGTACGAGCGTCTGGGCCTGGGCATGCGGGCCAAGCGCCCGCGCGACTGGGCCACCCACCTGAGCAAGGCGATCGCCGACCCGGACTTCCGCCGCGAGACGGCGGCCGCCGCCCGCGACAGGGTGCTCGCATCGCACCTCGACGAGCACACTGCGGAGCTGTGGGCCTCGGCGTGGCGCCAGGCCGCCGACAACCGCGTGCGCGCGCACCGCATCGGCGCCTGACGCCGGGCGCGGCACATCCCCGATTGACCTGAGTCCGGGAGGACCCCTGTGGAACGGCACGACCTGCTCCGCGCGCTGCACCAGCGCCTGGAACCCCGCAACTACCTCGAGATCGGCACGGACAAGGGCGCGAGCCTGGCGCTGTCCCGGGTTCCGAGCGTGGCCATCGACCCCGAGTTCTCGATCCTGCACCCGATCGACACGGACGTGCAGCTGGTCCGCTCGACCAGCGACGACTACTTCCGGGAGAACAACCCGACCGAGCGGCTCGGCGGTCCCCTGGACCTCGCGTTCATCGACGGGATGCACTGGGCGGAGTACGCGCTGCGCGACTACATCTACGTCGAGTCCTACAGCGCGCCGACGAGCGTCATCGTCTTCGACGACATGCTGCCGCGGACGGTGCCGGAGGCAGCGCGCGACCGGCACACCGTCGCGTGGGCCGGCGACGTCTTCAAGGTGACGTTCGTGCTGCGCCAGTTCCGGCCCGACCTCGTCGTCCTGGAGGTCGACACCCAGCCGACCGGCACCGTCGTGGTGCTGAAGCCCGATGCGACGTCGTCCGTGCTGGCCGACAACTACCGGGCCCTCGAGGCGGCCATCGTCGAGGCGGCCGACCCGCAGGAGGTGCCCGACCGGGTGCTCCGGCGCACCGAGGCCGTCGACCCCCAGCGGCTGCTCGACTGCCCCTGGTGGGACACGCTGGTGGCCGAGCGCCAGGGCCGCGTTCCCGCGGGGTCGCTGGCCGCCGCGCTGGCCGAGCAGGATTGGGACCAGCTGCGCCCGGGCGGGGCCCCGGCCCCGGCCGCCGAGGCCCGGCCGTTCGCGTTCGAGAAGTAGCGGCCCCGGTCGCGGGTCGGCGCCGCTCCCCCCAGGTGGTGGGAGCGGCGCCGTTCCGTCGTGTGCCCTCTCAGGCGGGGCGAGCGGCCCGAGCCATGGCGTCGGCCCAGGGGCTGCGCGGCCGGGGAGCCGGCGAGCTCTGCCGGAGGGCGACGCGCTCCACGTAGCTGCGCTGCTGGTTGCGGGCGCGCACCCCGCCGTCGGCCGGCACGGCCTTGCCGTCCCAGACCTCGCTCATCGCCGCGTGGAGCAGCGTCAGCGCGCGGGCGCGCATCTGCGAGACCCGCGACAGGGTGACGCCGAGCGACTCGGCGATGTCGGTCAGGGATTCATCACCGAAGAAATTCCGCTCGATGACCTCGTCGAGGCGGTCGGGCAGTGCCCGGATGGCGTCATGGAGGTAGCGGGCGCGCTCGCCCCGCAGCAGCGCGCGCTCGGGGGACTCGCCGGTGTCGGGAAGGTCCAGCGATCCGCCGTCCGGGCCGGTCGCCGCGTCGATGCTGACCATGATCGCGCGGTGCACGTCGACCTGGAGGCTGTCGAGCTCGGTGCGCGGCACGCCGAGGCTGGCGGCCAGCTCCTCCCGGGTCGGCGGCCGGCCCAGGGAGAGCGTGAGGGCGTCGGCGGCGGCGTCCGTGCGCCGGGCCGCCGCGCGGACCGAGCGGCTGGCCCAGTCGCCGGAGCGCAGCTCGTCGAGGACCGCGCCCTGCAGCCGGGCGAGGGCGTAGGTGGCGAACGAGGCCCCGGCGGAGGGATCGAAGCGCTTGGCGACCTCCACCAGCGCGACCTGGGCGCAGGACAGCAGGTCCTCGCGGCTGACGTGCGCGGGCAGCGAGATGCGCGCCGCGACGGCGTTCACGGCGAACGACGCCAGGGGCAGGTGCTCGGTGACCAGCGCGTCGACGTCGGCCTGGGACCGCCCCTTCGAGGGGTTCGGGGTGCGGCCGGACGACGCGGATCGCTCGCTGGGGATCCGCTGGCGCGACGGGCGCTCGGTCGCGAAGGCGCGGGCTGGGCTCACGCCCTACTACTCGGCTGACCGGTGGCGGCACCGCACCGCCCTCGGCACATTTCCTCCCGAACTTGAGCGCCGAGTTGCTCCTTCGGCTTGAGGCCCCTCCGTCAGCTGCCGATGGCAGGCCGACGAGGAAATGCCCCGCCGCCGGTCCGCCCGGCACGACGGGGCGTCACGACAGAGAGGCGGTGGACACGTGGACTACCAGCACCTGTCGACATTGCTGTGGCGGGAGCAGGAGCTCCTGGACCTCCTGCTGTTCAAGGCCGAGGAGAAGCAGTACCTGATCGTCACCGGCAAGACCCGGTGGCTGGCGCGGATCGCGCACGAGATCGAGGTCGTCCTCGAGCAGCTGCGCACGCTGGAGGTGGAGCGCTCCGCGGCCACCGAGGCGATCGCGGCGCAGCTGGGCCTCGACGGCAACCCGTCGCTGCGGCAGGTCGCCGACGCCGCCCCGGCACCGTGGAACGACCTGTTCGCCAAGCACCACGAGGCGCTGCTGGTGCTGGTCACCGATCTGCGCAGCCTCTCCGACGCCAACCAGCGGCTCGTCGAGGGCGGCCTGGCCGCGATCGGCGACGTCCTGCTGCAGACCCGCACGGGCGCGACCGGCACCTACGGCGCGACCGGCCGGCACGACGACGGCACCCACCGCGCAGTGACCCTGGACGGAACACTGTGACCGAGCTTGCGAGGGCACACATGGACACGGCGACCCTGCGAACGCAGCTGACGAGCGCCAGCGAGGAAGCCAAGTGAGCACTTTCAGCGGTCTCAACACCGCCACCACCGCCCTCTGGGCGCAGCGCCGGGCGCTCGACGTCACCGGCCAGAACATCTCCAACGTCAACACCGAGGGCTACAGCCGGCAGCGGGTCGACCTGCAGGCCATCGGCGGCAGCGTCGTCCCGGCGTTCTACTCGACCAGCAACGGCATCGGAGCCGGCGTCAACGCCGACGACGTCATCCGCATCCGCGACCTCTTCCTCGAGGGGCGCGCGCACGTCGAGCACGGGAACACCGCCCAGCTCACCGCGGAGGCCGAAGCGCTGGAGGCCGTCGAGTCGGCGTTCCGCGAGCCGGGCAACACCGGCATCCAGAGCCTGCTCTCCGACATGTGGGACGGCTGGGGCGACGTGCACAACGCCCCCGACACCGACGCCGCCCGCGCCCAGGTGCTCCAGCAGACCGAGGCGCTGGTCGGCGGCCTGCGGTTCGCCTCGGACTCGCTGAACGCGCAGTGGAACCAGACCAGCGAGAACCTCGCCGTCCTGGTGAAGGACGTGAACGCGGCGGCCACGACGATCGCCGACCTCAACCAGGCCATCCAGCGCGCCACGCAGTCCGGCTTCCCGGCCAACGACCTGGCCGACCGCCGCGACGTCCTGGTCATGAAGCTCGCCGACCAGGTGGGCGCGACCGTCCGCCAGGGCAAGGACGGGATGGTCGACGTCCAGGTCGGTGGCATCGGCCTGGTCAGCGGCGCCGCCTCGTCGCGGATCGCCGTGGCCGGCAGCGCCGGCATGGGCGGCACCGGCACGGACCCGGTCAAGCTGGTCACCGCGGTCGGCGGCTACACGCTGACGACCGGCGGTACCGCCGCCGGCCAGCTCAGCGCGCTGAACGACCTCTTCCCCACGTACCAGCAGGAGCTGGACGCCCTCGCCTCCGGCCTGGCGACGATGATCAACGACGTCCACGACGACGGGTTCGACAAGCTCGGCGACCCCGGCGGCGCGCTCTTCGAGACCAGCGACGGCAGCGCCACCTTCACGGCCGCGAACATCCGGGTCGCCATCACCGACCCCCGGCGCATCGCCGCGTCGACCATCGGCGGCGGCCCGAACACCGACAACACCAACGCCGACAACATCGCCAAGCTGCGCACCCTCACCGACGGGCCGGACGCCGACTACCGCAAGAGCGTGGTGCGGCTGGGCGTCGAGGCGTCGGTGGCCAACCGCAACCTCGAGATCCAGTCGGTCATCGCGACCCAGATCGACGCGGCGCGCGAGTCGGTGGCGGGCGTCAACATCGACGAGGAGATGACCAACATGCTGTCCTACCAGCACGCCTACTCGGCGGCGGGCCGCCTGATCACGGCCATCGACGAGATGCTGGACAAGCTCATCAACGGCACCGGCCGCGTGGGGCTGTGATCTGAATGCGCATCACGCAGAAGGCGGTCACCCTCACCAGCCTCCAGGGCCTCAACGGCAACCTGGCCAACCTCGCGAAGCTGCAGAACCAGCTCACCTCCGGCAAGGTCATCAACCGGCCGTCCGACTCGCCCACCGGCACCAACAAGGCGATGCAGACCCGGTCGGAGCAGGCGACGCTCGCCCAGTACACCCGCAACGTCTCCGACGCGAAGGGCTGGCTGGAGCAGGGCGGCTCCACGATGCTCCAGATGATGGACATGACCCAGCGGATCCGGGACCTCACGGTCCAGGGCCTCAACGGGGCCACGTCGCCGGCGAGCCAGCAGGCCCTCGCCACCGAGGTCGCCTCGCTCCGCGACGGCCTGATCAACCTGGCCAACACCCGGGTCGCCGGTCGCCCGCTGTTCGGCGGGGTGACGGCGGGGGACAAGGCCTACGACGCCACCGGCGCCTACGTCGGCAGCCCCACCGGGGAGATCACCCGACGGGTCTCCGACAGCGAGCTGCTGCGGGTCGACCTGACCGGTCCCGAGGCGTTCGGGACCGGAGCGGCGAGCCTGTTCTCGGTCGTCGGCGACATCGCCGCGGACATGGTCGGCAACACCGGTGACCTGGACACCGACCTGGCCAACCTCGACGTCGCGCTGCGGACCATGCAGGGCGCCGTCGCCGACCTGGGCGCGCGGGCGGCCCGCCTCGAGCGGCTGGAGACGGTCAACGCCGACCGCACCCTCACGCTGACGACGCAGCTGTCGGCGGCGGAGGAGATCGACCTGCCCAACACCATCATGCGGCTGTCGATGCAGGAGACCGGGTACCAGGCGGCCCTGGCCGCCACGGCCAAGGTCATCTCGCCGACGCTGCTCGACTTCCTCCGCTGATGACGCCGTCCCCGACCGTCCTGGCCCCGCGCCCGCCCGCCCCCGCGAGCGCGCCGGCCCGGCCGGTCGTGCCCGAGGTCCCGGCCGTGCAGGTGCTCAGCCTGACCGAGTCGATCCTCGGGTTCCCGGACCACCGCGACTACGTGCTGGTGCCGGCGGAGGACAGCGGACGGATGCTCTGGCTGCAGTCCGCGGCTCCCGACGGACCCCGGTTCCTGGTGGTGTCCGCGGCGGCGTTCTTCCCGGACTACGCCCCGGCCCTGCCCGGCGCCGTGTGCGCCGAGCTCGGGCTGAGCGCCCCCGCCGACGCCCGGCTGTACTGCATCGTCACCGTGCCCGACGGCGACGTCGCAGCGGCCACGGCCAACCTCCGCGCCCCTGTGGTGGTCGACCCGGTGAGCTCCCGGGCCCGGCAGGTCGTGCTCCTGGACGCCGCTCATCCCATCAGGCGGCCACTGCGCCGATAACTGATCCAGACGGCTGTGCGATCGTGCAGCCGGACCGCCCGCTCGCCGGGCGGATGCCAAGGACGGCCATCACACGACCCATGGAGGGGTTCTTCGTGCTCACACTCACCCGCAACGTCGGCGAGACCATCCGCATCGGTGACGACATCGAGGTCCACGTCGTCGAGGTGCGCGGCGGCACCGTCCGGTTGGGCTTCAAGGCCCCCCGCGAGGTCGCCATCCACCGCGAGGAGGTCTACCGGCAGATCGCCGAGGCCAACCTGCTGGCCGCGCAGGTGACGGCGGACAGCCTGGGAGCGCTCGCGGCCTTCGCGCCGGCGGCCCCCGAGGAGCCGCCGGCCCCGCAGGAGGAGGCCTCCGAGCCGGAGGTCTGAC
Source organism: Bacillus sp. AZ43 (assembly GCA_004570425.1). Taxonomy (GTDB): domain Bacteria; phylum Actinomycetota; class Actinomycetes; order Mycobacteriales; family Geodermatophilaceae; genus Blastococcus_B. The sequence goes on along the minus strand of SPQJ01000049.1, from coordinate 7,154 downwards.
ACATCTCCATCGCCCGCCGCGGGTGTGTTTCGTCAGACGGTGCCAGCGTGTTGACCGGAAACCGGTCCGACCACGGCGACACGGGCAACTTCTGCCGAAGTAAGTCCCCACAACTGCGTATGACACGGCGAGTGTTGTCCCTTGAGTCGAGTCCGCGATAAGGCAGATTTCTCCCCAAGCAAGTGACAGGGGGCGATCAGCATGCAACGCAATGCAGTCAACGCACAGGGCGGCGACGGCGACCAGGGCGAGCCGGAGTCGGTGGTCGTCCACGTCCAGCTGCGGCCGCGCCGTGGCGCCACCCGCAAGTGCCTGGCCGCCCTCGCCGCACTGGCCGCCGAGCACGACGAGGTCGCCTTCGCCGTGACCGGGCTGAGCAAGGACGACCGCGTCGTCCGCGTGACCGTCGGCGTCGACCTCGGGCCCCGCACCTCCGTCGCGAAGTTCTCGCCGCAGGCCCAGGCCGCCTACGCGTTCGTCAGCGCCATCTTCGCCTCGCTCTACGACCACATGCCGGTCTACGTGCCCGAGCCGGCCGGCGCCGAGCGCGCCGCCGCCGCGACGCTGCTGGAGTCGGCGTCCGCCGGCGTCCTCACCGCCGACGTGCTCGAGGGCCTGCCGATGCCGACGGCGTCCCCCGTCCCCTCGCCGCGCATGCCGGCGCCGGGCGAGAGCATCCCGGCCTGACGGCCTCCCGAGCGACTTCCGGACCTCCTTCCCCGAGGTCCTCCTTCCCCGTAGTCCCAGGAGTACCGGTGTTCGAACGCGCCTCGACCTCGACGGCCCACCCGCCGTCGTCCGCCCCCGACAACCGCAACCGCGTCCGCCTGCCGCTCGTCTTCGGCGGCATCCCCGAAGCGGAGGGCTGGGCCCTCGCGCCCATCACGCCCCGCGACCGCGTCCACTTCCGCGTCGACCACGAGCTGCCGCTCGACCTCTTCCGCAGCGAGCTCCCCGACGGCGTCACGGTCAGCTACGACCAGGGCGAGGGCCTGTACCGCGTCGACGGCGCCTGCGGCTCGGCCGCGGTGCTCGCCGACTGGATCCGCGCGTGGGCGGCCCGGCACGGCTCGTCCACGATCGGCCTGCGCGCCGAGACCGACGTCCGCCGCCGCGCGCCCCGGGACCTCCCGCCGGCGTTCCTCGACGACCTGTGCCGGCACTACGGGCCGGTCAGCCTCAAGCGGCTCCAGCGCAACATGAGCACGATCCGCCTGCACCTGCCCGACCCCGACGACCTGGGGCAGCAGGTGTACGAGTGGATCCTCAAGGCGGTCGCGCAGTACGACGAGACCAAGGGCGTCCCGTTCGGGGCCTTCCTGGCCACGCAGCTGTCGAAGTGGGTGCACGACCTGGGCCGCAACGCCCACGGGCGCACCGCCGCCGACACCGAGCACAAGCAGCAGAAGGCGATCGCCGCGTTCATCGCCGAGCACCAGCGCCGTCCCAGCGAGAAGGAGCTCGCGGCCTACATGGGCCAGAGCGTCGCGACGCTGCGCCGGAACTCGCAGACGGTGGCGACCCTGAACGGGCTGCGCAACCTGCAGTCCCTCGACGGCGGCCCGGACGCGACCGAGATCCTGCTGCCCGACTCCTCCGAGGCGCCCGACGAGATCATGGGCGAGGCGGAGCAGACCCTGCTCTCGCACGCGTTGACGGCGGCCTGCGCGCCCGACCCCGAGGCGCGACGCGACCAGCGGGCCGGACAGCCGAACGTGCTGGGCTGGGCGACCTGGTACCTGACGACCTGGGGTGGCCAGACCAAGACGCAGCTGTCGCAGGAGCTCAACACCTCGGTGCGCAACATGAACGTGTACGCCGACCGGGTGGAGCGCTCCCTGAAGACCCGCCTCGCCGAACTGGCCGACTGACGTCTCCGGCCGAAATGGCCACTGTGGCCGCTACGGGTGCTGCAACAACTCCGCCCGGATGCGCTGCACCACGGTCCTCAGGTCGCGCAGGTCCATCGCGCTGAGGCGGATCACCCGCCAGCCCGCGGCGACGAGCCGAGCGATGCGCTCGTCGTCGCGGGCGATCTGGCCGTCCTCGAAGTGGTAGGCCCCCTCGTACTCGATCGCGAGGCGGGCTTCGGGGAAGGCGAGATCGACGCGTCCCACCAGCCCCCCGTCGACGCGTACCTCGTACTGGGGCACCGGCGACAGGCCGGCCAGCAGACAGGCGACCCGCACGCGCGACTCGGGCGGGGATTCGGCGCGCGGATCGACCAGCGAGTAGGCGCGTCGAACTTTGGTGACCCCCCATCTGCCCGCACTGCTCTCGGCCATCACCTCGAGATCGGACACCTGCACGCTGCCCGCCCGCACCATCGCGTCGAGGGCGGCGACAGCGGTGCCGACGGATTCCAGGGCGGCCACGTCCCACGCCGTCCGCAGGGCCGTCGTGATCGGAACCGCGTCCCGCTCCTCGACCTCGGCCGCCGAGAGCGGGGTGCGGTGCACCTTCGTCCCCCGGGGCCCCCTCCACAGGACGTCGGCTGGTCGTAGGACGGTGACCGGGTCGTGTGCTCCGGCGAAGGGGGCGCCGTGCCAGGCGGCTGCGGAGTGACCGCCGATCGCGGCGCCTTCCGGGAGGAGGAGTGCGACGCCCCGACAGCGCAGCCGGTGATCCATGGGCAGCCCCGGATCGGCGTAGACGCCGTGGACGACGCGACGGAACCCGCCCTCGCGCAACTGCCTGCGCGTGATGACTCCTTCGGCGATGGCGTGGCTACCGATGAAGACCCCGGTCAGGTGGTGGATGGGCACGCGACCAGGGTGGCGCGCCGAGCCGACGCGCGCTCCCGTCGTCCACAGGGGGCCATAGTGGCGATAATGGCCCCGGGTCAGCGCCAGGCGCGGAGGACCTCCCGCGCGACGACGCCCTCGCGCACGCGCTGCGGGTGGTCGCCCACCGGGATGCGCCTGATCTCGCGCGCGGTGTCGTAGTCGATGACGACCACCTCGTCCTCGCCGCTGACCGACACCCAGCACTCGTCGCGGAAGACGCCGTTGGTCGACCAGTAGGGCTTGTCCCCGACCTCGACCAGCGCGTACTCCTCGGTCGCCCGGTCGATGATCGCCGCGTAGCCGTCCATGGTCCCGGCCGCGCACAGCGTCGTCCCCTCGGGGTTCATGGCCAGGCCGTGGTGCGCGGAGTCGAGGACGTAGAGCTCCCGCGGCTCGGTGGTCCGCTTCGGCAGGTCGACGACGCGGGTCACCGCGCCGACGGACGGCTCGCCGTCGTAGGTGCTGGCGCCGTCGATGTCGGGCGCCTGCGTGTCGAACTCGATCCACCCGTGGAAGAAGGAGACCTGCAGGTAGACGAAGCGCTCGTCCGGCGCGACCGCCATGGGCCGCACGGCCGACGCCATGCCGGGGTGGCCGGCCTCCTCCAGCTCCTTGCCCATGTCCCAGCGCGACTCGACGGTCAGCCCGTCGGTGCGGACGATCTGGAAGTACCGCTCGCCCTTCAGGGTGTCGTAGGGCTGGCGGAGGACCGGCCGGTCGGTCGGGGTGTAGACCCGGCCGATGCTGGCGTGGAACACCCGCTCGCCGTCGGCGGTGTAGTTGTTCTCGTGCGGGCTGTCGCCGCTGGGGAACTCGCCGGTCTTGGTGCCGGTGCGGATGTCGAGCTCGTGCACCTTGTTCGCCGTCGAGTCGCTGACCAGCAGCCGCTCGCCGTCGGGGGAGACCCCCATGTGGTCGGACCGGAAGCCCTCCATGGGGAAGCGCCACCGGATGTCGCCCGTCGCCAGGTCGATGCCGACGACATCGGCGAAGCTCGGCCGGCTGACCGCCAGGAGGCGTCCGTCATGGGTGGTGAACATGTCGTCGGTGTACTGGGCCCGGCCCTCGCCGATGGCCGCCTGGATGGCCAGGTAGAAGACCAGCTTGAGCGGGTCGGTGGTGATCTCGAGCATCCGCTCCGCACGGTCGGGGATCGTGTCGATCGTCCGGATGACCCGGTGCGTGCGCGCGTCGACGACCGTCGCCGTGCCGTCCCAGTTGTTGCCCACGAACATGACGTCGCGCGGCGGCGGCGCGGCCGCCGCCACGGTCGGCGGGGTCAGGACCGCGGTCGTGAGCGCGGCGGTCAGGGCGAGGACGGCGGCGCGACGCATGCTGGACCTCCCGGCTGTGGGTTTCGGGAGGACAACGGCGCGGTGGCCCGGTGGTTACGACCGGTACCACGAAAATGCGCCGGGAAGGGGTCCGACCGGTCCTCGCGCTGCCGATATCCACTGCGTGATGCTCCGGCCCGCTCCCTCCCGCTCCGGCGGGCCGGCGGCGACCGTGATCCGCCCGGGACGGGCGGCATGAGCGCGCTGCCCGCGGACGAGCCGGGAGCCGGCGTGCTGGTGCCGCACTGGCTGGCGGGCCCCCAGCGCACCGACCTGGCGGCGGCCGTGCGCCGCGCCCTGGCCGGCCGCCCGGTGCACCCCGTAGCGGCCATCCACCTCGAGGACGTCCTCACCGAGCTGCACGTCGCCGCCGCGCGCGACGCGGTGTGGCCGGCACCGGCCGCGCGGGTCCGGCTCGCCACCGGCTGGGACGAGGACGTGCTGCCGGTGCGCCTGAGCGCCGCCGAGCTGTCGAGCGTCCTGTCGCTCCCCGAGCTCCCCGAGGGCGTCCGCGCCGTCCTGAGCGGGAACGCGACCGCATGACCGACACCCGGTTCGGCGGGTCCGCGGGTCTGCTCCAGCGGCTGCGCCCGGTGCGCGTCGACGTCGCCGAGCTGTCCGAGGTCGCCGACGCCGTGTTCCCCGCCCTCGCCGCCCCCGGCCTGCGCATCGAGCTGCTGCGGCGGTCCGGGGCGGGTTCCGTGGTCGTCCTGGAGGAGGACGAGCGGTCGGTGCGGGTGCCGCTCCACGACCTGGCCGACGACATGACCCGCGCCGGCGTCGCCCCGGCCCGCGACGCCATCGCGGCCGCGCTCACCTCCTGGGTGAGGCACCGCCCGGTCACCGACGCCGCGGCGGCCGCGAGCGGGGTCGCCGTCGTGGACTGGTCCGACCGCCGGGAGACGTCGGTGGGCTGGCGGGTCGTCGTCCGTCGCGGGGCCCTGGCCCTGCCGTGGACGCCGGCCACCGCCGACGCCGACGCGGTGGACCGCACCCGCGCCGCGGCGACCGGCCGCGCTCGCGACGTCGCCGTCGACCTCCGCGTCGAGGGGCCGGTGGCGCTGTGGTCGCACCCCCTCCCGGTCCTGGCCAGCGCGGCGCTCGCGGCACCGGACCGCATGCTGCACCGGGTGCGCACCGCCGGGCTGACGACCACCGAACTGCACGCGGTCGTCACCCCGCGCCGGCCGGTGGCCTGCGCCGGGCCCGCCATCGCCGCGCGGCTCGCCGGTGAGACCACCGAGTCGAGCGTGACCCTGCCCTGGGCGGAGCTGTCCGGCCTGCCCTGGATTCAGGAGATGTAGCCGTACTCCCAGTGCCACGGCTCGGGCTTCTCACCGGCAGGTGAGGCCCAGAACGGCTGCACGAACCCGAACCGGGCGGCGTTGGCCGTCATCCAGGTCCACTGGGGCGAGCCCGCGACGTGGATGCCGCCGCACAGGTCGACCGCGAGCGCCCAGCCGTGGTTGGACGTGCCGGGCCACGCGGCCAGCGCCGGCTTCCGGGCGTACGCCGACACCTGCGAGGCGTACGAGCGGTACGAGTCGGTGATGCAGAGGGGCGTGCCGAACTCCGCCCGGTAGGCCGCGTCGAGCTGGCCGTAGGACGCCGCGGCGTCGCAGCGCAGCGCGTGCCGGCCCACACCGATCTCGCACAGCACGTCGCCGGGGATCCGGCCGTTGTCGTAGCCGCCCCACGCGCCCGTGCGCTGGTCGTCGGGGGGGAGCGGCGCACCGCAGGCGCCGACCTCGGCGATCGGCAGGGCGGCGTTCGCCTGGGCGGGGGCCGGGAGGACGACACGCGTCGCCGAGGAGCCGGCCACCACCGACCGGACCGACACCTGGTACGTGGCGGCCGAGGCGCTGACGACCTCGCCGTCGCCGAGGTAGATGCCGACGTCCTGGCCACCGGGCGCGAAGACGAGGTCGCCCACCTGGAGGGCGGCCACGGGCACCGCCGCGCCGGACGCCCACTGGTCCTGCGGTGTGGCGGGCACCGCGTAGCCGGCCAGCAGCCAGGACGACGACGCGAAGCCGCCGCAGTCGTAGCCGTCGGGCCCGCTGGCCCCGGGGACGAACGGCTTGCCGAGCTGGGAGAGCGCGGAGCTGACCGCGGCCACGGTCTCGGCGGGGAGCACGGTGACCGGGCTGCTGCCGATGACGGCCCAGACCACACCGGGGATCTGCTGGCCGGCGGCGTCGAGCGCCGGGGAGAAGCCGGCCGGCAGGGAGGACGGGTCGGCGATCTCGGCCGCGGCGGGCGGCTCGATGCCGTTCGCACTCAGCCGGCCGAGGTACTCCTGCCAGCGGGCAGTGGCGTGCTGGTCGCGGTCGCGCTGCGGCCCGGTGACGGCGCCGGCACCGAGGCCGGCCAGCGCGGAGGTGATCTCGGGAGTGAGGCCGTCGACCCGCGACCGCACGGTGACGAGCACCGCCTCGGCGCGCTCCTGGGCCTCCTGGACGGCGTGCTCCGCCTGGGCCACCCGGCCGGTCGCCGCGGTCAGCGCCACGGTGCTGCGCCGGGCGCGGACGACGTCCCCGTCCAGGCGCTGCTGGGCCCGCTCGACCAGCGACTGGCCGTGCAGGGCGCCGGAGGTGGCCCCGGGGTCGGCCAGGTCGAGGTCGAGGAGCGGGTAGCGCTGCTGCGGGGTGGCGCGGTACAGCGCGGCGGCGCCGTCGCCGACGGTCCGCTGCCGGTCCTGCACCTGGGCGAGGGCCGCCTGCTCGGCCTCGCGGGCGCGCTGCAGCGCGGCCTCGCGCCGGGTGACCTCGTGCGCCAGCTCGCGGTAGCGGCCGGCGTCCTCGAACAAGGTGCTCTGGGCGGCGAGCGCCAGGGTGGCGGTGTCCGTCGCGCCGTCGCCGCCGCCGTCCGCGGCGGGGAGGACGAGAGCGGCCGCGGCCGGGAGCAGCAGCGTGCTCATCGCGACCACGCCGAGGCGGGTCGACCACGCCGAACCCGTGCGCTCGGCACGGACCTTCCTGCGGCTGGCGGGGGTCCGGGCCGGCGCCCGGCGGGCCGACGTGCGCGGGGCGGG
>SPQJ01000004.1 GCA_004570425.1 Bacillus sp. AZ43 | reverse complement strand
GATCGACAGCGCCACCACCAGCTCCTGCGCCGCCCACTCGCTCACCCCCGCGAGCACCTCCGGCCGCCCCGCCCGCCGCTCGGCGCTCATCGCGCCCGGCTCACCCGGCGCCCGGTCGGCCGACGCCGGCCGGGCCGCGGCGAACGCCGCCAGCGCGCGCGCCCGCACCGCCGTCTGCCGCGCGATCTCCCGGTCCGTGGCCTGAACCGCGCCCAGGGGACCCGCCGCCAGCTCCATGTGATCGATCGTATGTTCGACCACCGACAGTTCTGCGCGGTCAGCGGTCGAAGGCGTCGATCGTGTTCTTGACGACCACCCCGTACGCCAGGTGCGGCACGACGTCGGAGATCCAGTCCTTCGTCGACCAGGTGCGCGGATCGGTGACGCCCAGGGCCGCCATGGGGCCGTTGGCCGCCACCATCACGCCCAGCGTGGTGAGGGCGACGCCCACCGGCTTCGCCGACAGGTAGCCCGCCGCCCGGGCCAGGCCGCCGATCGTCCCGACGCCCACCCCGGCCACCAGTCCCATGAGCGGACCGAGCCCCTGCTTCCGGTTCTCGCGGGTCTCCTGGTCACCCGGGATGGTCACGTGCGCGGCCCCGGCCAGCTTCTCGACCGTGTCCTCGGGAGTGGAACTCGCGCCCCTCCCGCGGACGGCCATGTCGAGGTAGGTGACGGCGTTGAGCGCGGTGCTGCCCGCCGCCCCGGCCGCGGCTCCCCGCAGCGCCCAGCCCAGCGTGCTGATGCCGCGCTTGCCCTTGCCGCTGACGCCGAGGGGTGTCCGTCTCGCCATGGGCGGCGGTTACCCCCGGGGCGGGCGCGCACACCGCATCAGGGCGCCGGACGGCACAGGTACTCCGCGAGCAACCGCGCGCAGGCCGGCACGGTGCCGGTGTGCTGCACCTCGTAGCCGTGGGTGCTCAGCGTGGGCAGGGAGAGGAGCGCGGCGCGGGCGGCCTGGCCGGCGGCTCTCGACTGGGAGGCGTCCGAGTCGTAGGAGTCCCAGACGGCGGCCCGCGGCTGCAGCCCCAGCTCGTGACCCAGGGCGAGCAGCCGGTCGGCGATCGCCTTGTCGTACACCACCGCGTCGTCGGCGTAGGCGATGACGGGACCCGAGTCGGCGGGCACGCCGTACTCCTCCTCGGCAGCCCCCACGTCGAGGGCCAGGGTGATCTCGCCCGGCAGCGTGCGGCTGGCCCACATCGCCCCGATGCCGCCCATCTCCTCGCCGGTCGTGCACACGAGGTGGACATCGGCGGGCGGGCGGCGGCCCTCCTCCCGCAGGAGCCGGGCGGCCGCGATCAGGGCGGTCAGCGCGGCGCGGTCGTCGAGGAAGTAGGAGCCGACGTAGTCGCCGAACTCCACGAGCGTCCGGCGGTTGCGGTGCACGCAGACGCGGGTGCCCGGGTGGACGCCCGCCTTCTCCAGCTCGTCGAGCGACCGGCCGGTGAACACCCGGACGTCGGTCCACTGCATGGCCCGGTCGCCGCCGTCCGGCTTGGTCTGCCACACCTGGCTGGTCTCCGGTGTCGTGTGCTCCGACCCGAGCAGCAGGACGCCGGTGAGCCGCTCCGTGTCGCCCAGGATCGTCAGGGGCCCGAGGCCGAAGTTGGCCGGGTACATCGTGCCGAGCTGGGAGACCTGCAGGACGCCGCCCGGCAGGACGCGCTTCACGATCATCGACAGCTCGTCCATGTGCGCCATCACGCGGACGACCGGTGCCTCCCGCTCGCCCGAGCCGCGCACCAGCCCGACCAGGTTGCCGGCGGCGTCGACGTCGAGCTCGTCGACGAGCGGCGCCAGCTCCCGCCGGCAGATCTCGCGGACGTCGTCCTCCTGGCCCCCGGGGCCGTAGGCGTACAGCAGTTCCTGCAGCAGGTCGCGGTCGGCGGGCGTCACGGACGCCCCCTACCCCCGGTCCTCCGCCCGCTACTCGTGGCGCTCGCCGGCCGCCCGCTCGAGCAGGGGGCCGACCCGGTGGTCGACGAACGTGCGCAGCGCGAGCGCCGTGTCCAGCCGCTGGACGCCGGGGATGGCGAGCACCTGCTCGGTGATCCGCCACAGGTCGTCGGCGTCGACCGCGACCACCTCGACGAGCAGGTCCGCGGCGCCGGAGAGGCCGGTGACCTGGAGGACCTCCGGGATGCCGGCGAGCGCGTCGCTGACCTCGGCCAGCCCCCGCTGCACGACCTGGACGGTGGCGTAGGCGGTCAGCCGGTAGCCCAGGGCCTCCGGGCGGATCCGCCGGTCCATCGGGGCGAGCACCCCGTTGCTCTCCAGCCGGGCGAGCCGGGCCTGCACCGTGTTCCGGGCCAGGCCGAGCCGCTGCGACAGCGCCATCACACTCGCGCGGGGGTCGTCGGCCAGTGCGAGCAGCAGCCGTGCATCGGTGGCGTCGACGTCGGCCATCTGCTCAGTCTGACATGCGAGGACGTCCTAGTACTGATGCATCTGCGCACTCCGTCCGAGGGATCTTGCGCAGACCGATCCCGGGGTGGTGTTGTCCTCCCACCGGTGGGTCGTGCCACGATGTGTGAGTGGCGCCACACCCCGGCGCCCGGAGACGTCCACGACCGCAGCACCGGTGACCCCGGCCGCGGCGGCAGACGCGAGGAGAGTGCCGTGACCGCGTTGCGCGAGACCACCGAGGTGGCCGACCCCGTACCGGGGGCCGCCGCCCCCCACCTGCCGCAGCAGCCCGACCTCGTGCAGCTGCTGACGCCCGAGGGCGAGCGGGTCGAGCACCCCGACTACGCCCTGGACGTCACCGACGACGAACTGCGCGGCCTCTACCGCGACCTCGTCCTCGTCCGCCGCTGGGACGTCGAGGCCACCGCCCTGCAGCGCCAGGGCGAGCTCGGGCTCTGGGCCTCGCTGCTCGGCCAGGAGGCCGCCCAGGTCGGCGCCGGCCGGGCGCTCCGGGACGGCGACATGGCCTTCCCGACCTACCGCGAGCACGGCGTCGCCTGGACCCGCGGGGTCGACCCGCTGCACGTCATGAGCCTGTTCCGCGGCGTCGACAACGGCGGCTGGGACCCGGCGGCCCGCGGCTTCAACCTCTACACGATCGTCATCGGGGCGCAGTGCCTGCACGCCACCGGCTACGCCATGGGCGTCCAGCGCGACGGCACGGAGGACGCCGTCCTCGCCTTCCTCGGCGACGGCGCGACCAGCCAGGGCGAGGTCAACGAGGCGATGGTCTTCGCCGCCAGCTTCTCCGCCCCGGTCGTCTTCTTCTGCCAGAACAACCAGTACGCGATCAGCGTCCCGCTGGAGCGCCAGTCGCGGGTGCCGCTCTACCAGCGGGCCGCGGGCTTCGGCTTCCCGGGCGTCCGCGTCGACGGCAACGACGTCCTCGCCGTCCTGGCGGTCACCCGCCAGGCGCTGCAGGCCGCCCGCGAGGGCCAGGGGCCCACCTTCATCGAGGCGTTCACCTACCGGATGGGCGCGCACACCACCTCCGACGACCCGACCCGCTACCGGCTGGCCAGCGAGCTGGAGGAGTGGAAGCTGCGCGACCCGATCGCCCGGCTCAAGGCCCACATCTCCCGCGGCGGGATCGCGGACGCCGCCTTCTTCGAGTCCGTCGAGGCCGACGCCGACGAGCTGGCCGCCCGCATCCGGTCGGGCACCGTCGACATGCCCGATCCGGCGCCCAGCTCGATGTTCGAGCACGTCTACGCGGAGAAGACCGCCCCGCTGGCCGCCCAGCAGGCCGGCTTCGAGGCCTACCGCGCGAGCTTCGAGGGGGAGAAGTGAGCACCGAGACCCTCACCATCGGCAAGGCGCTCAACCTCGGCCTGCGCCGCGCCATGGAGGACGACGCCAAGGTCGTGCTCATGGGCGAGGACATCGGCCGTCTCGGCGGGGTCTTCCGGATCACCGACGGCCTCCAGAAGGACTTCGGCGAGGCCCGCGTCGTCGACACCCCGCTGGCCGAGGCCGGCATCCTCGGCACCGCCGTCGGCCTGGCCATGCGCGGCTACCGGCCGGTCTGCGAGATCCAGTTCGACGGGTTCGTCTTCCCCGCCTACAACGAGATCGTCACCCAGGTCGCCAAGATCCACGCCCGCTCCCAGGGCAAGGTGGGGATGCCGATCGTCATCCGCATCCCGATGGGCGGCGGCATCGGTGCCGTCGAGCACCACAGCGAGAGCCCCGAGGCGTACTTCGCGCACACGCCGGGCCTCAAGGTCGTGGCGGTCAGCAACCCGGTCGACGCCTACTGGGGCATCCAGCAGGCCATCGCCCACCCCGACCCGATCGTCTTCCTCGAGCCCAAGCGGCGGTACTGGGAGAAGGCCGAGGTCGACACGGCCGCGACGCCCGAGCCGCTGTTCGGCTCCCGCGTCGTGCGGGCCGGCGACGACGTCACCGTGCTGGCCTACGGGCCCATGGTAAAGACGGCGCTGCAGGCCGCCGACGCCGCGCGCGAGGAGGGCCGCTCGCTGGAGGTCATCGACCTGCGCAGCGTCTCGCCGCTGGACCTCGACCCGGTGGTGGAGTCCGTCCGCCGCACCGGCCGCTGCGTCGTCGTCCACGAGGCGCCGACCACCCTGGGCGTCGGTGCCGAGATCGCCGCCCGCATCACCGAGAGCTGCTTCCACTCCCTCGAGGCGCCCGTGCTGCGCGTCGGCGGCTACGACACCCCGTACCCGCCGTCGAAGCTGGAGGAGGAGTACCTGCCCGACCTGGACCGGGTGCTCGACGCCGTCGACCGCGCGATGGGGTTCTGAGCATGGGCACGCTGAAGCAGTTCCGGCTGCCCGACGTCGGCGAGGGACTGACCGAGGGCGAGATCCTGCAGTGGCTCGTCGCCGTCGGCGACACGGTCACCGTCAACCAGCCGCTGTGCGAGGTGGAGACCGCCAAGGCCGCCGTCGAGCTGCCCTCCCCCTACGCCGGCGTCGTCACCGAGCTGCTGTTCGACGCGGGGACGACGGTCGACGTCGGGGCGCCGATCGTCACCATCGACGTCGGCGGCGAGGCGGCGTCCGCGCCCGACACGGGCCGGACCGCGGTGCTGGTGGGCTACGGCCCGCGGACCACCGAGGCGCGCCGCCGGCCGCGGCGGGCCCAGGAAGCCGCTCCGGCAGCCGCCCACCCGCCGCTGCTGACCACCGCGCCCGACGCCGTCACCAAGCCGGTGCGGCACGGCGGGCTGGAGGTCGGCCGGCAGACCGAGGCCGCGGCCCTGCGCGGCGACGCCGCCCCGGCCGCCGGCGTGGCACCCGGCCGTGGCCGTCCGAGGCCGCTGGCCAAGCCGCCGGTGCGCAAGTACGCCAAGGACCTCGGGGTCGACCTGGCCACGCTGACCGGCAGCGGACCCGGCGGGGTGATCACCCGTGCCGACGTCGACGCCGCGGTCGGGACCGTCGCGACCGCCGCGGGGGACGGGGAGACGCGCATCCCGATCAAGGGGGTGCGCAAGCACACCGCCGCGGCGATGGTCGCCAGCGCCTTCACCGCACCGCACGTGACGGAGTTCCTGACCGTCGACGTCACCCGGACGATGAAGCTCCGGGAGCGGCTGGCCGCGCGGCCGGAGCTGGCCGGCGTCAAGGTCAGCCCGTTGCTGTTCGTCGCGAAGGCGCTGCTGCTGGCCGTGCGCCGCCACCCGATGGTCAACAGCTCCTGGGACGAGGCCGCGCAGGAGATCGTGGTCAAGGAGCAGGTGAACCTGGGCATCGCCGCGGCCACCCCGCGCGGGCTCGTCGTCCCCAACATCAAGGACGCCGGGCGGCTGTCGCTGGCCGAGCTGGCGGGCGCGCTGGCCGACCTCACCGCCACGGCCCGCGAGGGCCGCACCCCGCCGGCCGACATGACGGGCGGGACGATCACCATCACCAACGTGGGCGTCTTCGGCGTCGACAGCGGGACGCCGATCCTCAACCCCGGGGAGTCGGCGATCCTCGCCTTCGGGGCCGTCCGGGAGCTGCCGTGGGTGCACAAGGGGAAGGTCGTGCCCCGGCAGGTGACCACGCTGGCGCTGTCGTTCGACCACCGGATCGTCGACGGCGAGCTGGGCTCCCGGTTCCTCGCCGACATCGGCGCCGTGCTGCACGACCCGGGGAGCGCACTTGCCTTCTGAGGCCGGGGACCGGCGTCGCGCGGCGCTCGCGCTGCTGTTCCTCTTCGTGCTGTGCACCGGCGTCGCCCTCGTGGTGGGCGGCAGCCGGCCGGCGCTCGAGCAGGGCCTGGCGCCGTCGCTCGTGCAGTCGGTGGGCTACCTCGGCGGGCTGGCGGCGGGGCTGCTCCTCGTCATCGCGCCGCAGGATGGGCCGCGCCGCCTCGGGGGAGTGGTGCTCGGCGCCGTCGTGGTGCTCGTGGTGCTCGACCTCGTCGCCGCGGGCGGCACGAACATCGGTGCCGGGCTGCTGCGGACGATCGGCCTGTTCGTGATCATGGTGGCGATGATCCGGCTGGCCCTCGGCGTCGCGGCGTCCGGACGGACGCGGTGACCGACCTCGGCCGGCTGCTCGACTTCGCCGCACGGTCCCGCCTGGATGACGGCGGGTTCGGCTACCTGGGCTCCGACGGGCGGGTGCTGGCCGGCCGGCCCGTGGAGACCTGGATCGTCGCGCGGATGACGCACGTGTTCGGGCTGGCCTCGCTGCTGGGCCGCCCGGGGGCACGGGACCTGGCGGCGCACGGCGTCGCGGCGCTCACCGACGGGCCGCTGCGCGACGCCGAGCACGGCGGGTGGCGGGCCACCACGGACGACGAGACGAAGGCCGCCTACGTGCACGCCTTCGTCGTGCTCGCCGGCTCGACGGCCGCGGCCGCCGGGCTGGGGGACGGGCTGCTCCGCCAGGGGCTGGAGGTCTGGCAGGAACGCTTCTGGGACGACGACGCCGGGCTCGCCGTCGAGGAGTGGGACCGCGCCTGGACGCGCCTGGACGGCTACCGCGGCGCCAACGCCAACATGCACGGCGTCGAGGCCACGCTCGCCGCGGCCGACGCCCTGACCGACCCGGCGCTCGCCGCCCGGCTGCGCTCGCAGGCGCTGCGGACCACCGAGCGGGTGGTGCACCGCTGGGCGCGGGAGAACGCCTGGCGGCTGCCGGAGCACTTCACCCCGGACTGGGAGCCGCTGCCCGACCACAACCGGGAGAACCCGGCCGATCCCTTCCGCCCCTACGGCGTCACCGTCGGGCACCAGTTCGAGTGGGCGCGGCTCGCCCTGCACGTCCGGGCGGTCACCGATCCCGCGCCGGACTGGCTGCTCGACGACGCCGTGGGCCTGTTCGACGCGGCGGCGTCCCGGGGGTGGGCGGCCGACGGGCACGACGGCTTCCCGTACACCCTCGGCTGGGACGACCGGCCGGTCGTCGGCGCCCGCATGCACTGGGTGCTGTGCGAGGCGATCGCGGCCGCCGCCGCCCTCGCGGAGGTGACCGGCGAGCGGCGGTACCGCGCCCTGGCCGACACCTGGCGGCGGCACGGCGAGGAGCGCTTCGCCGACCCCGCCACCGGCAGCTGGCACCACGAGCTCACGCCCACCGGCGAGGTCGGCAGCGGCACCTGGGCGGGGCAGCCGGACGCCTACCACCTCGCCCAGATGCTGCTGCTCGACGGTCACCCGATCCGGGGAAGCATCGCGGCCGCGCTCCGCTGAGCAGCCCGTTCAGGTGTCGCCCCCGGCGTGTCCGGGTAGGTGGTGCGCGATCGAGTTCGCGACACAGAGGAGCAGAAACGTGGCCAGCGTGCAGGAATCCGTCGACGTCGACGTCCCGATCCGCGTCGCCTACGACCAGTGGACGCAGTTCGAGTCGTTCCCCCAGTTCATGGGTGGCGTGGAGCGCATCACCCAGCTCGACGACCGGCACACCCACTGGGTCACCAACATCGACGGCGTCAAGCGGGAGTTCGACGCCGAGATCACCGAGCAGCACCCCGAGGAGCGCATCGCGTGGGCCAGCACCTCGGGCGAGGCCAAGCACGCCGGCGTGGTCACCTTCCACCGCCTGGACGACGCCAAGACCCGCGTGATGATCCAGATCGACTGGGAGCCCGAGGGCCTGGTCGAGAAGGCCGGCGCGGCCCTGGGCTTCGACGACCGTCAGGTGAAGGCCGACGCGAAGAAGTTCAAGGAGTTCATCGAGAGCCGCGGCACCGAGACCGGTGCCTGGCGGGGCGACGTCCCCCGGCCCGACCAGGCCTGATCAGCTGACACGACGGCGCCGCTCCCCGGCAGGGGAGCGGCGCCGTTCGTCATCGGGCGTCGAGATCCTGCGCGACCAGGTCGGCGATCCGGTCGAGCGTGGCCTGGTCGTCGCTGCTCACGACGACCTCGGCGCCCTGCTTCGCCCCGAGGGTCATGATCATCAGCGGCGATCCGGCGTCGACGGGGTTGCCCCCCGCGGTGGCCAGGGTGACCGGGACCCCGGCCTGCCCGACGGCCTCGGCGATCAGGGCCGCCGGCCGGGCGTGCAGCCCGACGCGGGAACCGACGGTGACTGTCCGACTGGGCATGTGTCCTCTTCTCGTCCTGGGGTCGGCGCGGGGTCGTTCAGGCGTGGGCCGGGGTGTGCGCGTGCTGGAGGTCGACGGCGTCCTCGGGGGCGTCCGCGGCGTCCGACCGCCCGATGCTCTTGGCGACGGTGACCGCGATGCCACCCACGACGGCGCCGACGGCGATCGCGAGCAGCCACAGCAGGAAGTTGCTGATGGCGAAGAACACGAACGCCCCGCCGTGGGGTGCCCGCGCCTCGATGTCGAGCACGGCCACGATCGCGCCGGTGGTCGCGCCGCCGAGCATCATCGACGGGATCACGCGGACCGGGTCGGCCGCGGCGAACGGGATGGCGCCCTCGGAGATGAACGACAACCCCAGCAGCCAGGCCGCCTTGCCGTTGTCCCGCTCGGCCGGCGTGTACAGGCGCGGGCGGATCGCGGTGCTCAGCGCCATCGCCAAGGGCGGCACCATGCCGGCGGCCATCACCGTCGCCATGATCACGAACGAGCCGCTGGTCTCCGACGCCAGGCCGGCGGTGGCGAACAGGTAGGCCGCCTTGTTGACCGGCCCGCCGAGGTCGAAGCACATCATCAGGCCGAGCACGATGCCCAGCAGGATCGCCGACGTGCCGGTCAGGCCGTTGAGCCAGTCGCCGAGGCCCTCCAGCGCGGCCGCCAGCGGGCGGCCGAGCGCCATGACCATGAGACCGCTGGAGATCAGCGTGGCCAGCAGCGGGATGATCACGACCGGCTGGAGCCCGCGCACGCCGGTGGGGAGCTTCCAGCGGCTGATCCAGAGGGCCACCAGCCCGGCGAGGATGCCCCCGACCAGGCCGCCGAGGAAGCCGGCGCCGACGGTCAGCGACACCGAGCCGATGACGAATCCCGGCGCGATGCCCGGGCGGTCGGCGATGGCGTAGGCGATGTAGCCGGCCAGCGCCGGGACGAGGAAGGCGAAGGCTGCCTGCCCCAGGACCGTGCAGACGGCGCCGAGGTAACCGAGGATCCCGAAGCGGAGCTCCTCGGTGCTCTCGCCGACCGGCAGGTCGAACAGGTGGTTGTCGAGCACCCAGCTCAGCGCGTAGCTCTGCCCCTCGACGTCCGGGTTGCCGTTGACGATCTGGTAGCCGCCCAGCGCGAAGCCCAGGGCGATCAGCAGACCGCCGGCCGCGACGAACGGGATCATGTAGCTGACGCCGGTGAGCAGCCAGCGGCGGATCTCCGTCGCCGTCCGGGCGCCCCCGCCGCCCCCCGAGGGGGCGGTCCCGGCCGAGGCGGTGCCCGGCACCCGGCGGGCGCCGGGGTCGTCGGCCGCGGCCAGCGCCTCGCGGATCATGGCCTCGGGCTCGTTGATCGCCCGCTTCGTGCCGCTCTGGACGAGCGGCTTGCCGGCGAACCGTCCCTGGTCCCGCACGCCCACGTCGACGGCGAAGATCGCCGCGTCGGCGTCGCGGATGACCGCCGGGTCCAGAGGCGTGGATCCCGACGAGCCCTGGGTCTCCACGTGCACGTCCACGCCGGCGGCCTCGCCGGCGGCGACCAGCTTGTCGGCCGCCATGTAGGTGTGCGCGATCCCGGTGGGGCAGGCGCTGACGACGACGATGCTCCTCCGCGCGGCCGGTGCGGCGGCCGTGGTGGCGCCGGTCGGCGGGGTGGCGGCCGCGGGCTCGGGAGCGGGGGAGACGACCTCGTCCACGAGCCGGACGATCTCCTCAGCCGACGACGCCGACCGCAGCGCCGCGACGAACTCGGGCCGGACCAGTGCCCGGGCGAGCGCGGTCAGCAGCGTCAGGTGGTCGGCGTCCCCGTGCGCCGGGGCCGCGATGAGGAAGGCGAGGTCCGCGGGCCCGTCCGGGGCGCCGAAGTCGACCCTCGGGGAGAGCCGGGCGAAGGCCAGCGACGCCTCGGTGACGGCCGCGGAGCGGCAGTGCGGGATCGCGATGCCGCCGGGCAGGCCGGTGGCGGCCTGCGCCTCGCGGGCGAGGACGTCGGCGTGCAGCGCGTCGGCGTCGGTGGCCCGGCCGGCGCCGGCGACCAGCTCGGCCAGCCGGCGCACGACCGCGCCCTTGTCGGCACCGAGGTCGGCGTCGAGCGCGACCAGGTCGGTGGTGATCAGTGCGGGCATGGACCCCTCCTGGGGATCAGCGGGCGCCCCGGCCGGCGGCCGGGTCGGCGACGGTGGGCACGGGAGGCCCGGCGGTGACCCGTACTGCTGGACCGTCCACCTGGGCCGGGGTGGGAACGGCGGATCCGGGGAGCGAGGCGCTGGCCGAGCCGTACGCGACGGCGCTGCGCAGCCGCTCGGCCGGCGGGGCGCCGGCCAGGTCGGCGAGCAGGTAACCGGCGAGGCTGCAGTCGCCCGCGCCGACGGTGCTGCGGACGGTGACCGGCGGCGGCGCGGCCGACCAGAGCCCGCCGTCGGCGGTGGAGAGGACGGCGCCGTCCCCGCCCAGGGTGAGCAGCACCTCCGCGACGCCCCGCGCGTGCAGGCGCTGCACGGCCGCCAGCATCGCGTCCGGGTCGGCGAGCAGCCGTGCCTCCGAGGTGCCGGCGAGCTGCGCCAGCTCCTCCGCGTTGGGCTTGAGCAGGTGCGGTGCGGCGTCCCGCCCCGCGGAGAGGAGGGCCAGGAGCGGTGCCTCGCTCGTGTCGACGGCGATGCGGGCTCCCCCGCCGCGCAACGACCGGACGAGCTCGGCGTACCAGTCGACGGGGGTCGACGGGGGCAGGGAGCCCGACAGCACGATCCACCGCGCCCCGGCGGCGTGCAGCCGCAGCGCTTCCGTCAGGGCCGCGCGCGTCGCGTCGTCCAGCGGCACGCCCGGCTCGTTGAGCTTCGTCGTCGTCCCGTCCGGGGCGGCCAGCGTGTAGTTGGTCCGTACCGGGGCGTGCACGGGCACGGTGACCGGGGGCAGGCCCTGGCCGCCCAGCGCGGCGACGATCGGGTCGTGCGCGGCGGCCGGCAGGACCGGCACGGCGCCGACGCCGGCCGCGGCCACGGCCCGGGCCACGTTGACCCCCTTGCCGCCGGGCTCGGTGACGGCGCCGAGCAGCCGGAGCACCGCGCCCTCCCGCAGCGGGCCCGGCAGCGACAGGGTGCGGTCGAGGCTGGGGTTGGCCGTCAGGGTCACCACCCGGGCGCTCACGCGAGGACCACCTCGACGCCGGCCTTCTCCAGCTCGGCCACGACGCCCGGGTCGGCGCCCTCGTCGGTGACCAGGACGTCGACGTCCTCGACGGCCGCGTAGCGCACCAGGTGCTCCCGGCCGAGCTTGCTGCTGTCGGCCAGGACGACGACCCGCTGCCCGGCGCGCACCATGGCCCGCTTGACCGAGGCCTCGGCCTCGTCGGGTGTGGTGAAGCCGTGCCCGGGCGCGATGCCGTTCGCCCCGAGGAAGGCGACGTCGGCCCGCAGCTCGGCCAGCGCCCGCACCGTCGTCTCGCCGACGGCGCACTGGGTGACCCCGCGGACCCGGCCGCCGAGCACGTGCAGCGTGGTGCCGGGGGAGGAGGAGAGCCGCGAGGCGATCGGCACCGAGGACGTGATCGCCAGCAGCCGGCGGTCGGCGGGGAGGACCTCGGCCAGGGCGGCGGTCGTGGTGCCGCCGTCCAGGACGATGCTGCCCTCGGCACCGGGGAGCAGCGCCAGCGCCGCCGTGGCGATGGCACGCTTCTGCTCGCTGTGCGAGCGGTGGCGCTCGCCCAGGCCGGGCTCGACCAGGGTGAGCGCGCCGGTCGGGACGGCCCCGCCGTGCACCCGACGCAGCATCCCGGCCCGCTCCAGGACGGCGAGATCGCGGCGGACGGTCTCGGTCGTGACGCCGAACTCCTCGGCGAGACCGGTCACGGACAGCCGTCCCCGGTCGGCCACCATGGCGGCGATCGCCTGCTGGCGTTCCTCCGGGTAGAGCACGTGGGCCTCCGCCGTGGCTGTGTCCGACTGTGTGGGTTTTCCGTTGTGGTTGTGTTGTTCTACGTCCGTTTGATTGACAAGTCAAGACCGATTCGTGACCCTGGTCACGAGCAGCCGGTCCGGCCGTCCACCCGTCCCCAGCGAGGTCTCCCATGTCGACCACCGTCCCGTCACCCGCGGCCACCGGGCCGCTCGTGCTGACCGGCACGCCGGTGGTCCCCGGCGCGGCGGTGGGTCCGGTCGTGCGCCCGGCCGGGGCCGTGCGGCTCCCGGAGGAGCGGTCGCCGTCGGTGCCGGAGCAGGCGCGGGCCGCGGAGAAGGAGCGCTACCGCGCGGCGGCCGAGGCGGTGGCCGAGCGCCTGACCGCCCGGGCGGCGGCCGCCACCGGGGTGAGCGCCGAGGTGCTGAGCACGACCGCCGGCATCGCCCGCGACCGCGCCCTGCGGACCGCCGCCGAGCAGCGCATCGACGAGGGGTCGACCGCCGCGCAGGCCGCCGTCCTGGCCGCGCAGCAGTTCATGGACATGTTCGCCTCGCTCGGCGGGCTCATGGCCGAGCGGGTCGCCGACGTCCGCGACGTCCGCGACCGCATCGTCGCGGACCTGACGGGACAGCCGGAGCCGGGCATCCCCGCGCCCGAGGTGCCGTCGGTCCTGCTCGCCGACGACCTCGCGCCCGCGGACACCGCCGGGCTCGACCCGGCGCGCATCCTGGCGCTGGCCACGCGGCTGGGCGGGACCACCAGCCACACCGCGATCATCGCCCGCCAGCTGGGGATCCCCTGCGTGGTCGGCGTCGGCGGGCTGGACGGCGTCCCGGCCGGCGCGACCGTCCTCGTCGACGGCGAGCAGGGGACGGTGACCGTGGCGCCGGATCCCGACGAGGCGCGCTCGCGGGTGGCGGACGCGCGGCTGGCCGCAGAGGCCCTCGCCCGCTACGCGGGTCCCGGGCGCACCCGCGACGGGCACGTGGTGCAGGTGCTGGCCAACGTGCAGGACGGCGCCGGGGCGCGCGCGGCCGCCGCGGCCGCCGCGGAGGGGGTCGGCCTGTTCCGCACCGAGCTGGCGTTCCTGGGGCGGGCGCAGGAGCCCACGGTCGAGGAGCAGGCGGCCGGCTACGCGGAGGTCCTGGCGGCTTTCCCGGGGCGCAAGGTCGTCGTCCGGACGCTCGACGCCGGCTCGGACAAGCCCCTGGCGTTCGCGACGCCGCCGGACGAGGCCAACCCGGCCCTCGGCGTCCGCGGGCTGCGGGTGGCCCGCCGGGACCCCGGCCTGCTCGAGCGCCAGCTCGACGCCGTCGCGGCGGCGGCGGAGCGCACCGGGTCGACACCGTGGGTGATGGCGCCCATGGTCGCGACCGTCCCCGAGGCCGCCGCCTTCGCCGCGGCGGTGCGCTCCCGCGGGCTGGTGCCGGGTGTGATGGTGGAGGTGCCGTCGGCGGCGCTGCACGCCGAGCGGCTCCTGGCCCACGTCGACTTCCTGTCGATCGGCACCAACGACCTCTCCCAGTACGCCCTCGCCGCCGACCGGCTCTCGGCCGACCTGGCCGAGCTCACCGACCCCTGGCAGCCCGCGCTGCTGGAGCTGGTCGCGCTGACCGCCGCCGCGGGCCGCCGGGCCGGCAAGCCGGTGGGGGTCTGCGGCGAGGCGGCGGCCGACCCGCTGCTGGGCTCCGTCCTCGTCGGGCTCGGCATCTCCAGCCTGTCCTGCGCGACGTCGGCGGTGCCCCGCGTCGGCGCCCGGCTGGCGACGGTCGACCTGGCCGACTGCGAGCGGGCGGCCGACGCCGCGCTCGCGGCCGACGAGCCGGCTGCGGCGCGGGCCGCGGCGAGGGCAGCGCTCCTGGGGTGACGGTTCTCACCCGGATGGGTGAGAAACCGTCGGTGTGGCTCAAGGCGAGCCTACGAATCGTCGGAATAGACTCTGGTACGCCTGCATTACCAAGGGTGCAGGCTCGATCTACTTCGATGAGAGGCACCACAGATGAGCAACGTGACGACCCGGTGGCAGCAGCGTCGGCAGGCCGCGCGCACCCGTCGCGCGCTGAACGCGGCGCTGGCGCGCACCAGCAGCCCGGCCATGCGCGACGAGCTCCTGACGATGTTCAACCGCTGATGCGGTCGCCGGCTCCGGCCGGCCGGCCGCGCACGCGGCCCGACGAGCGCGACCCCGACCTCCTCCGGAGGCCGGGGTCGTCTGCTGTCCGGGTCAGTGCACCCGGTGGACGACGGCGTGCCCCCGCCCCCGGCTCATCAGCGCCCGGTTCACCGGCAGGGTGATCACGAAGGCGACGGCGAGCGCGCCGGCGAGCGACAGCCAGAACAGCGCGCTCGCGATGCCCGCCTCCATGGCCCCGGGGACGCCCAGCATCACCGCGTTGTCGACGATCTCCATGACGAGGATCGAGACGGTGTCCGCCGCCAGCGCGACCCGGACCGCGTGCCGCAGCGGGAGTCCGGCCCGGCGGACGACCCGGACGGTCAGGGCGTAGCCGAAGAAGAACGCCAGCGCGACGGCCAGTGCGACGGTCGCGCCGTCGTGCAGGCCGAGCGAGGTGCCGATGACCATCCCGAGCACCTCGCCGATCGCGCACCCGGTCAGGCAGTGCAGCGTCGCCTGGCGCACGGCCGCCCAGGGCACTGGATGCGCTGTGCTGTCATGCTGTTGCTGTGCGTGCACGGAGCCGTGGTCCATCGGGTCCTCCTCCAGGATCAGGTACCCCCCGGGGGTACCTGCCTATTGTCGTACTCCTGACGGGGCGGGAACGCAAGACCCGACCGCGCTCCGGACGGTCGCGGGAGGGGTCCCCCGTTGGGGTCAGGGGGGTCAGGTGTGGGCCCGCCACTGCCGTTGCTCTTCTCGTGGATCGCACCGGGACGCCGACGGCAGCCGCGCGCGGGGCGCGGCGATGACCGCGGCCGCGGCGGAGGCCCGCGAGACCTCGGGTGCGACCACCGGCGGGCTCCTGCGCTACGTCCGCGCCCACGCCGGCCAGGACGCCGTCGACCGGATCCTGGCCCGCTCCGGCCTGCCGTTCACCGCCGAGGAGCTGGACGACCAGTCGCGGTGGTGGAGCTACGACACCCGCGTCCGGCTGTTCGCCGCCGCCACCGACGAGCTGGGCGACCCCGAGCTGCTCTTCAAGGTGGGGGCCGCCGCCCTGCACAGCGGGCTGGCCAACTCGATGGTCATCCTGCTGCGCGCGATGGGCACGCCCCGGCAGGTCTTCCGCCAGCTCCCGCGCGCCGTCGGCAAGTTCAGCACCACCTCCACGATGGTCGTCGTGGACGCCGCCGCCACCTCCGCGACCGTCCGCTTCACCCTGCATCCCGGCTACGAGCACTCCCGCCTCGACTGCAGCTACGCCCAGGGCCTGCTGAGCACCGTCCCCACGATCTTCGGGCTGGCCCCGGCACGCATCGAGCACGACGAGTGCCAGTCCGACGGCCACCCGGCGTGCGTCTACCGCCTCACGTGGGACCGGCGGCTGCGCGGTCCCCGGCGCCGCGAGAACGAGCGGTCGGTCGATCTCGAGCTCCGTGCGCTGCGCGGTCAGCTCCGCAGCCTGCAGTCGGCCGGTGCCGAGCTGGTCGCCAGCGACGACCTCGACACCGCCCTGCACCGCATCGTCGCCCGCGCCGCCGAGGCGGTGCTGGCGCCCGCCTACCTGCTGGCCGTCGAGGCACCGTCCGGGGGTCCGCCGCTCGTGCACAGCGCCGGCCTGCCGGCCGAGGAGGTCACGACGCTCGCGGCGGCGCTGCTGGCCGGGGGGGACCTCGGGTCGGGCGCGGTCGTCGTCGACGTCGCGTCCGCCCGTCGGCGGCACGGCCGGCTGGCCGCCCTCTACGGCGAGCAGTACGGCGCGATGGGCGACGAGGCGTCGATGCTCACCGCCTACGCCGGGCACGCCGCCGCCGCCCTGGACCTGCTGCTCGCGCTCGACGAGGCCCGTCGCGAGGCCACCCGCGCCGGCGCGCTGCTGGACCTGGCGCACGAGCTCGCCGCGGCGTCGGACGCGCAGGCGGTGAGCGAGGTGGTCGTCGCCGCCCTGCCGCGCGTCGTGGGGTGCACGCGGGCCAGCCTGCTGCTCTGGGATGCCGGCGCCGGGGTCCTGCGCGCCGCGGCCGCGGAGGGGATGACCGCCGAGCAGCGGGCGCGCCTGCAGGGTGCGGAGATCCGGCCGGAGGACACCCCCGAGCTGGTCGGGATGCTGACCGACCGCACCCCCCGGATCCTCGACGACACCACCAGCAGCCCGGCGCTGCGCGGCCTGCTGCGCGGCATCGGTGGGGCGCACGTCGTCGCCGTCCCGCTGCTGGCCGGCAGCACCTTCCTGGGCGTGGCCACCGCGGGGTGGCACGCGGGCGAGCAGCACGCCGCCCTCGACGGCGACGTGCTGGTGCGGCTGCGCGGCGTGGGCGACCAGGCCTCGACCGCCCTCCAGAAGGCGCGCCTGCTGGAGACCGTCAGCCACCAGGCCACCCACGACGCGCTCACCGGGCTGCCCAACCGCATGCTCTTCCTCGACCGGCTGGCCGCCGCGCTCCCCGACTCCCGGCCGGGGGCGCACCTCGGCGTCCTCTTCAGCGACCTCGACGGGTTCAAGCAGGTCAACGACACGCTGGGCCACGCGGCGGGCGACGAGCTGCTGCGCCAGGTGGCGGCGCGGCTGGGCGCCGCGGTGCGGCCCGGCGACACCGTCGGGCGGCTCAGCGGCGACGAGTTCGCGATGATCCTCCCCGGCCTGGTCGACCCGGCCGATGCCCAGGGCCTCGCCCAGCGGGTCGCGGGCTGCTTCGCCGAGCCGTTCCGGCTCGAGGGGACCGACGTCCGGGTCGGCACCAGCGTCGGGGTGGCCGTCCACGGGCAGCCCGGCGACGAGCGGACGGCCGACCAGCTGCTCCGCGAGGCCGACGCGGCCATGTACCGGCACAAGCAGCGCACCCGCCGCGGGGAGCGCAGCTCCCGCTGACTAGTCGCGCAGGCGGGCCCGCAGGGCGGCCTGCTCGTCGGGGCCGAACCCGTGGGCGTCCAGCCAGCCCAGCGGGCCGCCGTGCCGTTCCTCGAGCAGGGTGAGCACCCGGTCCATCGTCTCCGCCCGCGGCGTGTGGCTGCCGACGTCGCGGGTGATCATGTCCTCGGCGTAGGTGGGCGAGGCCGCGAGCTTGGCCACCAGGGCGTCGATGACGTCGGCGGTCATCGCGTAGTCGGCCACGATCTCGTCGTGGGGCACCCCCGCGACCGCGAGGGCGAAGGCGCACACCACGCCGGTCCGGTCCTTGCCGGCGGCGCAGTGCACCACAGCGGCGCCCTCGTCGGCGGAGGCGAGCGCCCGCAGCGCCGCCAGGACGTTGTCGCCGCGCTGCCCGAGGTACCCGAGGTAGGACCGGACGGCGGGCGGCTCACCCTCGTCGTGGGCCGCCACCTGCCGCGGCAGCAGCGACTCCGTCCAGCCGGCCGGCAGCTCGCCGAGGGCCGGGTCGTCCTCCTCGACGGCGAAGACGTCCGTGTGGTGCCCGCGCTCGGGCAGCAGGGTGAAGTGCCGGTGCGTCACCTGAGGGACGGCCCGCAGCGGCCCGCGCCCCTCCAGCAGGATCTCCGCGGTCGTCCGCAGGTCGATGACCCGCCGCACGCCCAGCTCGTCGACCAGCCGGCGGACGTCGTCCCCGCTCAGGGTCTGCAGGTTGTCGCTGCGCAGGATCCGGCCGGGCACCGTCCGGCCGCCGTCCGTGGTGGGCAGGCCGCCCAGGTCGCGGGTGTTCGTCGTTCCGTCGAGCCGCACCCAGCGGCCGGTCCGCGTCGAGGTCACCCGACGACCGTACGTCGCGACCCGAGCAGGTCGTCGCAGACGGCGAGCAGCCGCTGCCGCAGGACGGCGCCGCGCTCGGCGAACGCCCGCTGCGCGGTCACGTAGGCGGCCTTGCCCTCGGGCGTCTCGATGGCGACCGGCTCGTACCCGTGGTCGCGCAGGTCGTACGGCGAGGCGCGCATGTCGAGTTCGCGGATCTCCACCGCCAGCTCGAAGCAGTCCGCCACCAGCTCCGACGGCGTCGCGGGCGAGAGCTTGTACGCCCACTTGTAGAGGTCCATCCCGGCGTGCAGGCAACCGGGCTGCTCCAGCGCCGGCTGGGTCTCCCGCGTGGGCCGCAGGCGGCTGCGGCCCACGGCGGCGGGCGTGAAGAAGCGGAACGCGTCGAAGTGCGTGCACCGGATGGTGTGCGCCTCGACGACGGCGTCCGTGCCGGCCGGGCCCAGCCGCAGCGGGACCTCGTGCCGCGGCGCGCCGTCGCGGTAGACCATGGCCCACTCGTGCAGGCCGAAGCACCCGGTGGCGGCCGGCCGCGAGGCGGTGGCGGCCAGCAGCCCGCGCACGAACCCGACGGTCTCGCCGCGGTCGGCGGCGAACGCGTCGACGTCGAGCCGGACGGTGTCGCCGTCCGACATGTACCAGCGCCACTCCGCGTGCGGTGCGGGGCCGGCCAGCGCCGTCCGCGGACCGGGGTGCCACCTGCGGAGCCGCCCGGGCGTCTCCGAGTAGTAGGTGAACAGGAAGTCCAGGACGGGGTGGCTCTGCCCCCGACGACGGCGCTCGCGGTGCGGCGCCGTCCACCGGTCGATCCGGGCCTCGTGGGCGGCGGCGCGGACGGACCACTCGTCCCGCGTCAGGACGGGGGTGTCGTGGTCGGTCGGCACCGGTCCAGGGTAGGGGCCGGTCGCGCAGGGCCGGGCTCAGTCGGGGGCGTTGCCCGGACGGACGACGCCGTCGTCCTGCTGCGCGTCCTCGTCGGTGGTGAGGGTGGCGTCGCCCTCGGGGGCGTCGCCGGTCTGGTCGTCGGCCACGGGGCCGTCGGTGGTGTCGGGGGACTCCCGGTAGCCGGTGTCGTCTGACTCGCTCATGGCGGGGGTCATGCCCCACCCGGCGGGTCGGCACGCTCGGCGCGAGCCACGTCACTGTCGGCCCGGGCCGGCAGGTCGTCGTCCTGGGCGGCGTCGCGCTCGACGGCCTCCTCCCTGGTCAGCGGCACGTCGCCGAACGAGTCGCTGCCGGTGGAGCTGTTGTCGCCGCTGCCCGACGCGGTCGGGACGTCCTGCTGGATCCGGTCGCTGCCTGCTGGATCGCTCATGGCCGTCCTGTTCCCGCCGTCGCCGGCCGGAAACGGCGACGGCCGCCGTCCCCTGGTGGGGACGGCGGCCGTGGCCCGTGACGTGCCGGGACCTCAGAAGGCCTCTTCCGGGATCTCCATGAGGGCGTTGTCGGTGTTCTCGACGATCGCCCGCTCGGCGGTCAGCTTCGGCAGCACCTGGGTGGTGAAGAAGCGCGTGGCGGCCAGCTTGCCCTCGTAGAAGGACCGGTCCTTCTCCGACACCTCGCCGGCGAGCGCGGCCAGGGCGACCTCGGACTGGCGGACCAGCAGCCAGGCGGTGATCAGGTCGCCGACGGCCATCAGCAGCCGGGAGGTGTTCTGGCCGACCTTGTACAGGCTGGTCATGTCCTCCTGCGCGGCCGTGAGGTGGCCGAACATCGCGGTGAGCATGCCCTGCACGTCCTGGAGGGCGGTCG
Organism: Bacillus sp. AZ43; assembly: GCA_004570425.1. GTDB lineage: Bacteria > Actinomycetota > Actinomycetes > Mycobacteriales > Geodermatophilaceae > Blastococcus_B. Next base: position 150,226 of record SPQJ01000004.1, on the reverse strand, counting down.
CCAGCAGCGCCCGCTCCTCCTTCAGCCGGCCGTTGCCCGCCTCGGCGTCGATCGTGGCCTGGATCTGCTCCGCGACCCAGGTGAGGGCCACGCCGCCGTCCTTGACGATCTTGCGGAAGAAGAAGTCCTGACCCTGGATCGCCGTGGTGCCCTCGTAGAGGGTGTCGATCTTGGAGTCGCGGATGTACTGCTCGATCGGGTAGTCCTGCAGGTAGCCCGAGCCGCCCAGGGTCTGCAGCGACTCCTGGGTGAGCAGCTGGGTGGCCCGCTCGGAGCCGAAGCCCTTCACCACCGGCAGCAGCAGGTCGTTGACCCGCTCGGCCAGCGCGGCCTTCTCCGTGTCGCCGGCGGCCTCGGCCTCGATGACCTGGTCGCGGAAGCTGGCGGCGTACAGGTACAGCGCCCGCATGCCCTCGGCGTAGGACTTCTGCAGCATCAGGGAGCGGCGGACGTCCGGGTGGTGGGTGATCGTGACGCGCGGCGCGTCCTTCGACGTCGCCGTCAGGTCGGCGCCCTGGACGCGGGTCTTCGCGTAGTCCAGCGCCACCTGGTAGCCGGCCGACAGGGTCGCGATCGCCTTGGCGCCGACGAACATGCGGGCGTGCTCGATGACCTTGAACATCTGGGCGATGCCGTCGTGCACGTCGCCGACCAGCCAGCCCTTGGCGGGCACCGGGCCGTCGCCGAAGGTCAGCTCGCAGGTCGTGGAGACCTTGAGGCCCATCTTCTTCTCGACGTTGGTGACGTAGGCGCCGTTGCGCTCGCCGAGCTCACCGGTCTCGAGGTCGACGTGGAACTTGGGGACGACGAACAGCGACAGGCCCTTGGTGCCCGGCTTCGCACCCTCGGGGCGGGCCAGGACGAGGTGGACGATGTTGTCGCTGAGGTCGTGCTCGGCCGACGTGATGAACCGCTTCACGCCGTGGATGTGCCAGGACCCGTCGGGCTGCTGCACGGCCTTGGTGGTGCCCGCGCCCACGTCGGAGCCCGCGTCGGGCTCGGTGAGCACCATGGTGGCGCCCCACTTGTGCTCGAGCATGAGCTCGGCCATGCGCTTCTGGTCGGCGTTGCCCAGCTCGTGCAGCACGCCGGCGAAGGCGGCCCACGAGCCGTACATGAAGACCGCCGGGTTGGCGCCGAGGACCATCTCGAAGGCGCCCCAGGTCAGCGCGTGCGGCGCCCCGAAGCCGCCGAGCTCCTCGGGCAGGTCCAGCCGGTACCACTCGCCGTCCTCGATCGCCCGGACCGACTTCTTGAACGACTCGGGCAGCGTCACCGAGTTCGTCGCCGGGTCGAAGACCGGCGGGTTGCGGTCGGCGTCGACGAACGACGCGGCGATCGGGCCCTCGGACAGCTTGCGGACCTCGGCGAGCACACCGCGGGCGGTCTCGGCGTCCATCTGCTCGAACGGACCGGTGCCGAACTTGTCCTTGGTGTCCAGGAACTCGAAGAGGTTGAACTCGAGGTCCCGGAGGTTGGCGGTGTAGTGCGTCATTGCGCTGGGCTCCCGTGCTCCGTGCGGTGGCTGACGAGTGCTACTCGCCAGTAACAAACGTTATTACCCACCGGTAGCAACGGCAAGACCCGGGCGGCGCAACACGCCGGGTCCGCGGGGTCTCCCCCCTTGGGGTCAGCGGCTGCGGCGCCGTCCCCGGACGGTCATGAGGGCGTCGAGCAGGCCGACGACGGCCCCGCCGAGCGCGGCCGCGATGAGCAGCGCGACGACGAGCGGCGCCTGCACCTCGCCGAAGACCAGGCTGATCTCCACGGTTTGGGTGTTGAAGACGACGAACAGGACCAGGACGACGGTCACGAAGACCAGCAGCGAGAGGGCCAGCGTCCGGCCGATGGTGCGGCCGGTGTGGCGCTGCTTCGCGGGGGCGGGCGCAGGTCCGTCCGGCCCGGCTCCGGTCACCGGGGGCGGGGAGGGGCGCTCGCCCGCCGGGACGCCGACCGTCGGGTCCGTGCCCGCGGGGCGCGGGTCGGGGGTGGTCACCGCGCGTCCGGTTCGGTGTCGGCCGGCGGGTAGGCCGGGCCGGCGATGCCGTCGGCGGGGCCCTCCGTGGCGCCGAGGGAGTCGCGGTCCTCGCCGGGGGCCTTCTCGGCGCCCAGCGGCTCGGCCTCGCGGTCCGATCCTGCGTTGTCGGCATCCGGCATGGTCATGGGCGAAGACTGCCCGCTCGGGGGTGACCGAAAACAGCGGCCCCGCTGCAGGGCCCGCCGCGAGCGTGCGAGCGGTGGGGGCAGTGGGGTCCTCTTTCAGTCCGCCAGGGCGGGGCCGGCCTCGTGGCGCGGGTGGCCCTCCGTCCGCTCGCGCTGCTTCATCCGCGCCTCGAAGACGTGCCGGTCACCGCCGGCCAGCTCGTCCCGGGCCCGCCGGTCGAAGGCGCGGAAGGCGGCCCAGTAGTTGTCGTCGAAGTCCTCGACGATCTGGAAGGTCCAGCGGTCGGCGATCACGTTGCGGCCCACGAGGTCGCGGTCGAGGTCGGCGGCCAGCTCCCCGGCCCCCGCCTCGGCGAACAGCTCGACGGACTCCTGCAGGAGCCGGTCGGCCTTGCCGGTCAGCTGGTGGAAGGCGTAGAGGAAGCCGCGGGCCTGGTCGACGGTCTCGAGGGCCTCGGAGAGCTTGCCGAGCGCCTCGACCGTCGCGTCGTCCAGATCGGGCCGGGTGCGGTCGTTCGTCACCCGCCCATCGTGCGGGGAGCGCGACGGCGACGCGCGCTCAGGCCCGGGCGAGCGCGGCGTCGATGAGCTTCTCGGCGAGCTGGCGGCCGTGGGCCGCCGGGCCGTCCGGCCCGAGCAGCCCGCCCGACAGGTACATGCCGTCGATGATCAGGTGCAGCTGGGCCGCCAGGTCCTCGCCGCCGCCGGGGACGATCTCCTCGGACAGGCGCTCGAGGCGGCTGTAGAGCTCGAACTTGTAGTCGGCGGCAGCGCTGCGGGCCGGGTGCTGGGGGTCGTCGTACTCGCTGCTCACGTTGTTGAACGGGCAGCCGCGGAACCCGGTCCGGGTGACGTCGCGCTCGACGGCGTCGACCACCGACAGGAGGGCCGCGCGCGGATCGCCCTCGAGGCGGGCCAGCTCGGCGTCGATGAAGGCCAGCAGGGTGGCCGCCTTGCGCGAGAGGTAGGCGCCGACGAGGTCGTCCTTGCTCTTGAAGAGCCGGTAGACCGTCATCTTGCCCAGGCCGGTCTCGCGGACCAGCTCGTCCATGCCGACGCTGCGCGAGCTCCGCCCGGCGAAGAGGCGCTCGGCGGTGTCGAGGACGATGGCCTGGCGCTCCTCCCGGCTGCGGCGGACCGGGGGCATGGCGTCGTCGGCGAGGTGCAGGGCGGCGGTCACGCAGGGATCGTGCAGCACCGGCGTGACGGAGCAGTTCGCGGCACGCCGACGATGTAGCTCTGAGTGACGAGAGGCCGCAGAGTTGCGCGGGACTCCGGGGGGCGGTGTGGCCGCTGTGGCGACGGAGCGTTACTGCCCGTCGTTACTGGCGGCGGATGCGGCGCGGGTTGGCCAGCATGCGGGCGACGGTCACGGCCGCCGGCTCCGGGGCGCGCGTCTCCTCGGTCCGGCCCTCGGCGGAGTCGTCGGAGACGCGTACGTCGTGCTGGGTGTCCTCCATGGCCCCAGCCTGCCCCCGCCGGGCCGCGCACCAAACTCCCCAGCCGTGTGATCTCCCCCGCGCGAGAGGAGATCTGCGTCACACGGACGGGGCGAACGACTCCACCAGCGGGTCCCACAGCTCCAGGGGCGCGGGGTACGACGCGTAGACGCTGAACCGGTCGACCAGCCCGGCGTACCGCGCCCGCACCTCGGCCGCCACGTCCTCCGGTGCGGCCACGACGGCGAAGGCGGCCAGGACGTCGTCCTCGACGAGGTCGCGCATGGCCGTCCACTTGTCCTCGCGGCGGGCCACCGACAGGGCGTGCAGCTCGTCGGCGAGCGCTCCCCAGCCGTGCAGCTCGAGCACCGGGCGGTAGGCCGGCGTGCTGCCGTAGAAGGCGATCGTCGCCTTGACCGCCGCCGCGGCCTCGGCGAGGTCGGCCTCCGTCCGGCCGGAGACGACCAGCCCGGGCAGCGTGACGGCGACGTCGGCGCGGGTACGGCCGGCCGCGGCGAGCCCCTCCTCCAGCGCCGGCAGGGTCCGCTCGCGCAGGTACCGCTCGGTCGTGAAGCCGTGCACGAGCAGCCCGTCGGCCACCTCGCCGGCCAGCCGGGTCATCGCCGGCCCGACGGCGGCCAGGTAGACCGGCGGCGGGCCCCACGGGTGCGGGTCCGGCGCGAACATCGGCGTCATCAGGGTGTGCTGGTAGTGCTCGCCCCGGAAGCGCAGCGGCGTGCCCTCCTGCCAGGAGGTCCAGATCGCCCGCAGCGCCGCCACGTACTCCCGCATCCGGTCGACCGGCGGGCTCCACGGCATGGAGAACCGGCGCTCCACGTGCGCCCGCACCTGGGTGCCCAGCCCCAGGACGAACCGGCCGCGGCTGTAGCGCTGCAGGTCGTGCGCGGTCGTCGCCAGCGTCATGGGCGAGCGGGCGAACGCCACCGCGATCGCCGTCCCGACCCCGATCCGCTGGGTCGCCTGGGCGGCCGACAGCAGCGGCAGGAACGGGTCGTGGTCGACCTCCGACGCCCAGACGCCGGCGTAGCCGCGCGCCTCCAGCTCGCGGGCGGTCGACGGGACGTCGTCGATCCCCGCGGTCAGCAGTGCGGCGTCGAGGAGCACGGTCAGGCGTCGGGGGTGTCGGCGCCCTCGCCCTGGCCGGGCTCCTGGCCCTCGGCCGGCTGTTCGGGGTGCGGGGTGCGGCCCCCGGTCGCGTCGTCGCCGGGCGGGTCGCCCTCGGCGCGCTCGGACGTGTGCGGGGTGCGGCCGGGCTCGGTCATGGCGGTCCTCCTCGGTGCGGTCTGCGGAGCCTGTGCCCGGGTCCCCCCGGCGGAAACCCCAGGTCAGCCGACGGCGAGCGCGGCGGGGACCCGGGGGAGCAGCGCGTGCACGGCCTCCGCCCCGGGGAGCGCGCCGCGTGCCCCGGGCCCGGTGGTGGACAGGGCGGCGGCCGCCACGGCGAATCGCACCGCGGCCGGCAGGTCGGGGTCGGCGGCCAGGGCCTGCGCCAGCGCGCCGCAGAAGCAGTCGCCGGCGCCGGTGGTGTCGACGGCGGTCACCGGCGGGGGCGGCTGGAGCAGCGCGTCGCCGTCCGGGGGGACGAGCAGGGCGCCGCGCGCGCCGAGGGTCACGACGACCGGACAGGGCACCACCGACCGGGCCAGCTCCACCAGGTCCGCGGGGGACCGCTCGCCCGGCGCCGCCCCGGCCAGCGCGGCCAGCTCGTGCTCGTTGGGCACCAGCACGTCGACCAGCCCGGTCAGCTCGGTGGGCAGCGGCTGCGGCGGGGCCGGGGTGAGCACGACGGTGCCGCTGGCGGCGCGGGCGGCGGCCCGCACGGTCTCCAGGGGCACCTCGAGCTGGAGCAGCAGCACGCGGGCGTCGCGCACCGGGGCGGCGTCGGCGTCGCCGGGTGTCAGCTCGGCGTTGGCCCCGGGGACGACGACGATCAGGTTCTCCCCCGTGCCGTCCTCGACCGGGATGGTCGCCGAGCCGGTCGGGACGCCGGGTGTGCGGAGCACCCGGCCCACGTCCACCCCGGCCCGGGCCAGCGCGGCGAGCTGGCGCTCTCCCGCGGGGTCGTCGCCGACCCGGCCGACCATGTGCACGCCGGGACCGAGGGAGCCGGCGGCGGCGGCCTGGTTCGCGCCCTTCCCGCCCGGCGCGCGGACCGCCGAGCGGCCGACGACGGTCTCCCCCCGCCCGGGCAGCCGGCCGACGGCGACGAGCACGTCCTCGTTGAGGCTGCCGACGACGGCGACGGACACGGGGACCTCCGGAGCGGGTGCGCGGGACGGCGAACCCCGCGATCATGGCGCGATGGCGCGACGGCGGCTCAACGACCCCGCGCAGTACGACGAGCTCGCCGACCACTGGTGGCGCCCGGACGGCGAGTTCGCCGCGCTGCACTGGCTGGCCGCGTCCCGGGCCGGGCACATCCCGCCCGCGCCGTCGCCGGACGCGGTGCTGGTCGACCTCGCCTGCGGCGGCGGGCTGATGGGGCCGCACGTGGCCCGGCTGGGCTACCGGCACGTCGGCGTCGACATCGGGCTGCGGGGCCTGGAGCTGGCCCGGGAGCACGGCGTGACGCCGGTCCGGGGCTCCGTCCTCGCGGTGCCGCTCGCCGACGGCTGCGCCGACGTGGTCCTCGCCGGCGAGATCCTCGAGCACGTCGAGGACGACGTCGCCGTCCTGGCCGAGTGCGCCCGGCTGCTGCGTCCCGGCGGCACCCTGGTCCTCGACGCCCTGGCCGCCGGCCGGCTGTCGGTGCTGGTCAACGTGCACCTGCTGGAACGGGTGCCCGGTGGCCCGCCCCGGGGCCTGCACGACCCCCGGCTGTTCGTCGACCGCCGGCGGCTGCTGGCCGCCGCGGACCGGCTGGGCCTGGACCTGGAACTGGTCGGCCTGCGCCCGTCGCTGCGGCAGGCGATCGCCTGGAAGCTGGGGCGGCGGACCGACGTCGCCATAAAGCCCATCCGCTCGACGGCGGTCGTCTTCGCCGGCTACGGCCGCAAACGCTGAGGCGGCGGACGCATTGCGCGCCACGTACCTTCGGGGCATGACGCGCCCCCCGGAGGCCCGATGACTGCCGCGGTGGTGACCGGCGTGGGCTCGGCCCTCCCGGCGACGCTCGACCAGGACGCGGTGTGGGACGGCTTCTTCGCCCGCCACTACGCCGACGTCCGGGCCGCCCGGCGGATCTTCCGCGGCGCCGGCGTGCGTCGGCGGCACGCGGTGGCCAGCCCGCTGGACGAGGACCTCAGCCAGTGGGGCACCGGGGCCCGGATGGAGCGCTACGTCCAGGAGGCGCTGCCGCTGGGGAAGCAGGCCGTCGCCGGCGCGCTGGACGCGGCCGGGCTGGCGCCGGGGGACGTCGGGCTGTTCGCCGTCGCCACCTGCACCGGCTACGCCACGCCGGGCCTCGACATCCGGCTGGCGAGCGACCTCGGCATGCCGCCCGGCCTGCAGCGCCTGCTCGTGGGCCACATGGGCTGCTACGCCGCCATCCCCGGCCTGGCCGCGGTCAGCGACTTCGTGACCGCCCGGTCGCGCCCCGCCGTCCTGCTGTGCTGCGAGCTGACCAGCCTGCACGTGCAGCCCGCGCAGCGGGACCTCGAGCAGGTCGTCGCCCACGCGCTGTTCTCCGACGCGGCCGCGGCCGTCGTCCTGGAGCCGGGTGCGGGCCGCGGCCGGCGGGTCGCCGGGATGGTGGCGCGGACCGACGCCTCGACCGCCGACCACATGACCTGGGACGTCACCGACCTCGGGTTCCGCATGGGCCTGTCGCCCCGCGTGCCCGACGTGCTCTCCCGGCACGTCGGCGGGGTGGTCGAGGAGCTGCTCGGCGGCGCCGGGCTGCGGACCGAGGACGTCACCGGCTGGGCCGTGCACCCCGGCGGGCCGCGCATCCTCGACGTCGTCCGGGACGAGCTGGGCCTCGCCGAGGAGCAGATGTCGGCCTCCCGGCGGGTCCTGGCCGAGCACGGCAACTGCTCGTCGGCCACCGTCCTCCTGGTGCTCGAGGAGATGGCCGACGTCGACGGCCCGGTCGTGGTCATGGCCTTCGGCCCGGGACTCACGCTCTACGCCGCGCTCCTGCTGCCCGCCTGACCCCTCCCGCGGGACCCGGCGACGGCCTACGCTCTGTGACGATCGTCACGGTGCGTGGGGAGGAGGCGGCCCATGCGGTCCGACGGGCGCCCGGTGCGCGTCTTCCTCGTGGACGACCACGAGGTGGTGCGCCGCGGGGTGGCCGAGGTCCTGGAGGACGATCCCGGCATCACCGTCGCCGGCGAGGCCGGGTCGGCGGCCGAGGCGCGGGCGCGGGTGCCGGCGGTGCGCCCCGACGTGCTCGTCGTCGACATGCGGCTGCCCGACGGTGACGGCGCCGACCTCTGCCGGGGGCTGTGCGAGCGCGTCCCCGGCCTGCGCTGCCTGGTCCTCACCAGCTACGCCGAGGAGGAGGCGCTCGCGGCCGCGCGGCGCGCGGGGGCGTCGGGGTTCCTGCTCAAGCAGGTGCGCGGGCCGGCGCTGGTCTCCGCGGTGCACGCGGTCGCCCGGGGCGGGACCCTCTTCGACGCGGTGCCCGCGGGCGGGCCGCGGGCGCGGGCGGCCGGCCCCCGCGGCGGGGACCGGCTCGCCACCCTCACCGACCAGGAGCGCACCGTCCTCGCGCTGATCGGCGAGGGCCTGACCAACCGCCAGATCGGGGCCCGGATGGGCCTGGCGGAGAAGACGGTCAAGAACTACACCAGCCACGTCCTGGCCAAGCTCGGTCTGGAGCGGCGCACCCAGGCCGCCATCCTCGCGACGCAGCTGCGCGACCAGGGAGGCAACGGCTAGCGGGTCACCGGCGCCGTCCAGCGGATCTCGGTGCCCGAGGCCGACGACGTCACCGCCAGCCGACCGCCCCGGCGCTCGGCGCGGTCGGCCAGGTTGGCCAGCCCGCTGCGCACGGTCACCGGCGGCAGCCCGCAGCCGTCGTCGGTCACGACGACGCTCGCCGCCTCCCCGATCTCCACGGTGACCGTCACCCGCCGCGCGCGTGCGTGCCGGACCACGTTGGTGACCAGCTCGCGGACCACCGCGACCAGGTCCAGCACCAGGTCGGGCGGGAGGTCGTCGTGCTCCCGGATCCGCAGGTCGGGGCGCACCCCGTGGCCTTCGGTGACCGACCGGACGACCTCGGCCAGGCGCTGCCGGACGGCGGCAGGCGTCCCGTCCTCGGTCTCGTGCAGCTCGAAGATCGAGCTGCGGATGCGGGCGATGGTCCCGTGCAGGTCGTCCACGCTGGCCGACAGCGCGGCGCCGACGTCCGGGGCGGTGGCCTCGGTGGAGCGCCCCAGCCGGTCCAGGGCGAGGGCCGTGGCGAAGATCCGCTGGACGACGTGGTCGTGCAGGTCCCGGGCGATGCGCTCGCGGTCGGCGTGCACCTGCAGGCGCCGGGCCCGCTGCTGGGCGTGGGCCAGCTCCAGCACGACCGACGCCTGGGCGGCGAAGGCGCTGAGCAGCCCGAGCTCGTCGGGGGTGAAGGTGGGCCGGCCGGCCGCTCGCAGGACGACGAGCAGCCCCCGGTTGGCGGCCGTCCCGAGCGGGACGCCCATGGCGGGCCCGTAGCCCGCGGTGAGCTCCAGCACCACCGCCGCCCGTCGTCCGACCACCGGCACGGTGCCGATGTCGTCGAACAGGCGGGCCGCCCCGTCCGCGTGCGAGGCGCCGAGGTCGGTCCCGGCGAGCGGCACCCGCACCCCCTCGACGTCGGCCGCGGCATCCCCGACGGCGGCCACGATGGTGAGGGTCCCCGGGTCGTCGGGGCTGGGGGAGAGCACCCGGACGGCGTCGGCGTCGGCGAGGGCGGAGACGCGGGTGCACACGGCGCGGAGCACGTCGTCGGGGTCGGCGCCCGAGAGCAGCGCCGTCGCCATGTCGGTTGCCGCCTGCTCCCAGCGGCGGCGGGTCTCGGCCCATTCCGCGAGCCGGGCGTTGCCGATGGCCATCCCGGCGACGGCGGCCAGTGCCTGCACCAGCTCGGTGTCGGCCGCCGTGAACGGTCCCCCGGTGCGCTTCTCGGTCAGGTAGAGGTTGCCGAAGACGGCCTCGCCGACCCGGACCGGCACGCCGAGGAAGGAGCGCATCGGCGGGTGCCCCTCGGGAAAGCCCTGCGAGGCGGGGTGCGTGCCGAGGTCGTCGAGCCGCAGCACGCTGGGCTCGGCGACGAGGAGGCCGAGGATGCCGCCCCCGGCGGGCGGACGGCCGATGCGCTCGCGGTCGTCGTCGTCCATGCCGACGACGACGAACCGGTCGAGCCGCCGGCCGTCGGGGGTGAGCACGCCCAGCGCCCCGTACGCGGCGTCGACGTGCTGCACCGCGGCCCGCACGATGTCGCGCAGCGTCGCCTCGAGCCGGCTGCCGGACGCGGCGGCCCGGAGCGCCTCGGTGAGCACGGGGACGGCGCCGACGTCGCCTCCCTGGCCCGGGCCGGGCGCGTCGGGCGGGGGCACGGCCCGACGGTAGGAGCCCTGCCCGGACGCCGGAAGGGACTCCGGCGCGCTCGCCGGAGGTGGTGGGGGTTCGTCGGCGTCAGGCGCCACGGGCGGCCCGGCGCGGCAGGGGACGGGGGACGGCCGGCCGCAGCACGGTCTTGCCCCGCGCCCCGACGACGACCAGGTCGGCGCCCCGGGTCGCGGCCGTCAGCGCCTCGAACAGCGGCCGCTCCAGGACGGCGGTCCGGCACCGGCCGTGCACGCCGGTCTCCGCGATGGCCCGCAGCACCTGCGCCTCGAGCCGGTCGTGCAGCTCCAGCCGCGCGAGCAGGGCCCGGCGGCCGGCGCCCTCGAGCGGGTCGCCGGCCTCGTCGTCCAGGACGTGCACGGCCACGACGGTTGCCTCCCGGCGCGCCGCCTCGCGGAGTGCCCAGACGAGACCGCCGTGCCCGGCGGCCGATCCGTCGACGTCGACCACCAGCCAGGGGTGCTCGCGGCGGGGGAGCAGAGGGAGCAGCCGCAGCGGCTCGATCGGGGCGACGGAGGCGTCGTCGTCGTTCATGGCCGCATCGTGCTGGCGCGTGCAGGGATCTCCCAGGGACCAAGGGCCCGCCGGGTCGCCGGGAAAGCGGTCCGGAACCGTTCCGCGCGGCCGGCCGTGCGTGTCCGCACGCAGCGTGACCTCGCGGCCACGTCGGCCGGGGGAACAGGAACCTGTACCCGACTTTCCCCGGGGTAAACGCTCAAGGAATGGCGCGCACCACCCGATCGAAGAGGGCATGGGGCTCGTCCGTCGGCTGCGGCGCACCAGTCTGCTGACCCGCTTCGGCGCCGTCAGCCTGGTGCTGACGCTCGCGGTCGGTGCTGTCCTCGCCTCCGTGCTCAGCAGCGCGATCACCGAGCGTGCCCGGGAGCAGGCCGAGTGGACCGCGATCGTCGCCGTCCGGCTCGGCCTCCAGCCGCAGCTCACCCCCCGCGACCTGGAGGAGGGGTTCGACCCGGACCGGTTCGCCCAGGTGGAGCGGGCGATCACCGCGGCCGCCGACAACCTCGAGGTGGGCGGCCGCCGGCTCGACGACCTGGACCCGGTCGAGCTCACCGTCTTCAACCGCGACCGCGTCGTCGTCTTCTCGACGGAGCGCGAGCACATCGGCACGGTGTCGGGATCCGACGAGCTCGACGAGGTCCTGGCCGGCGAGGTGGTCTCCGGCTTCTCCAGCTCGGCCGACGACGACGCGGGCAGCGAGGACGGCGAGCGGGTGCTGCTCGAGGTGTACGTGCCGGTGCAGTACGAGGGCTCGGCGACGCCGGACGGCGCCATGGAGCTCTACCTGCCCTATGCGCCCGTGGCCGCCGCGGTGGCCGAGGACGTGCGCACCATGATCACCGCGCTCGCCGCCAGCCTGACCGTGTTCTGCGGCGTCGTCTTCCGGCTGGTCGCCGGGGCCTCGACGCGGCTGCGCCGGCAGGGCGAGGAACTGCGCACCTCCGCCGAGCGCGACCGGCACCAGGCCACCCACGACGCCCTCACCGGGCTGCCCAACTGGGAACTGCTGCGCGACCGCCTCGACCAGGCGCTGGCCGCCGCCAGCCGCACGAGCGGTGAGGTCGCGATGCTCCTCATCGACCTGGACCGCTTCAAGGAGATCAACGACAGCCTGGGGCACACCTACGGCGACCGGCTGCTGCGCCAGGTGGGCCCGCGCCTGCGGTCGGTCCTGCGCGAGGGCGACACGGTGGCCCGCCTCGGCGGCGACGAGTTCGCCGTCCTGCTGCCCCTCGTCGACGGCGTCGGCGAGGCCGAGCAGGTGGCCGAGCGGCTCCGCGAGGCCCTGCACCGGCCGTTCGACGTCGACGGCGTCGCCCTGGACGTCGAGGCCAGCGTCGGCATCGTCGTCTCGCCGTGGCACGGCACGGACACCGAGGCGCTGCTGCGCAACGCCGACATCGCCATGTACGCCGCCAAGGAGCTCAAGGGGCGCGCCGTCGTATTCCGGCCGGAGGAGCACGCGGCCGAGCCGTCGCGGCTGCCGGTCCTGGGCGACCTGCGGCGGGCGCTCGACGGTGGCGACGAGCTGTTCCTCCACTACCAGCCCAAGTACACCCTGGACGGCGAGCGGATCGAGGGCCTGGAGGCCCTGCTGCGCTGGCAGCACCCCACCCGCGGCCTCGTCCCGCCCGGGGAGTTCGTGCCGGCGGCCGAGGGCACCGGCATCATCCTGCGGCTGACCGAGCACGTCCTCGACCTGGCGCTCGCGCAGCTGCGGTGCTGGACCGACGCCGGCACCGCCGTCCCGGTGGCGGTCAACCTCTCGACGCGGTGCCTGCTCGACGCGGGCCTGCCCGACCTGGTCGCGCGGCTGCTGGCCGCGCACGGCGTCCCGGCGTCGCTGCTGCGCCTGGAGGTGACCGAGAGCGCCGTCATGGGCGACGCGGCCCGGTCCATGGACGTCCTGCAGCGGCTGCACGACCTCGGCGTCCGGCTCTCGATCGACGACTTCGGCACCGGCTACAGCTCGATGGCCTACCTGCGCCGGCTCCCGGTCGACGAGCTCAAGATCGACCGGTCGTTCGTGCTGGGGCTGACGACCACCGCCAACGACGCCGTCCTGGTGCGCACCGCCATCGACCTCGGCCACAACCTCGGTCTCACGGTCGTGGCGGAGGGCGTGGAGGACGCAGGCCAGGTGGCCGCGCTCCGGGAGCTCGGCTGCGACATCGCGCAGGGGTACCACTTCGCCCGCCCGATGGGGGCGGCGCAGGTGGGCGACCTGCTGGCCCGCGAGGGGACGCTCGCTCAGCCGCCGTCGGACGGCCGACGCCAGCGGCGGACGTCGATCGGGTAGACCCAGCGGTTCCCGGGCGCCTCGGTCACCGACCAGAGCTCCTCCCCGGGACGCGACCACGCCAGGTCCTCGGGCCCGGTGGGCAGCGCACCCCGGTGCCGGGTCCACCGGCCCGGCGCGCCGACGTACAGGTCGCCGGCCACGCCCTCGCCGGCGCTCGCCGACAGGAACCACGTGGACCCGTGGACGGCCGCCCCCTGCATCCGGCGCGGCTGGTCGTCGTGGACCTCCGGCGCGACCGTGCGGCCCCGCTCGTCCACGGCGGGCAGGCCCGTCGCGGGGTCGAGCGGGTACCGCGCCAGCCGGGGCGCGGCATCGGCGGCGCGGCGGTACTCGCCGACCACGAGGGTGGGACGGCCGTCCGCGTCCCCGGCCGACAGGAACGAGAAGCGCAGCCGCCGCGGTCCCCGGCCCAGCGGGAGCCGGTAGGCCCCGGCCTGCGGCAGCACGTACTCGTGCCGCCGGCGCAGGACGTCGCCGAGCCGGAACACCCGCACCCCGGACAGCGTGTCGGCGACCAGCAGCGTCTCCCCGCACACGGCGATCCCGCCGGCGTGCACACGGACGGCGCCCAGCCCGGGCAGGCCGGGGATCCACCGCGGTGCGACCAGGCGGACGTGCCGGTAGCGGGGCCGCTCCGGGTCGGTGCGGTCGACGACGGAGATCCGCACCCCGCCGGGGGGCAGGGGCGGGCGACGCCGGCGGTACCAGCTGACCAGGAGCACGGCACCGGTCCCGACGGCCGCCACGCCCTGCGGCCACCACGCTGGGTCCACGCGGTCGGCCGCGTCCCACGTGAGCCCGGCACCGGCCGCCGCGCCCGGCACGGGGCACGCCTCGCCGGCGCGGTCGAGGTCCGCGAGGACCCCGTCCAGGCCCACCCTCCGGGCCCGGTGACGGGCGGACAGGGGCCGGGCGGAGGCCGCGGTCAGCGCGTAGCCGTCGCCGGTCGCCACCCCCGCATCCTGCCTCCCGAGCGGCGCTCCGGCCGATCGCCAGCCATGCTGGGAGGGATGAGACCGGCATTCGGGGCGTTGAACGCCGCCCATCTCGAGCGGACGACAGTCCGTCGTCCGGCCGGGCCGGGCGGCCCGCCGCCCGGGCGACGGCGCCCCCGTGGGCTGTTCCGGCGGCGGCGCGACGGCCGTGGACGGCGCCCCGAGGCGACGACGGCGCACCGTCCCGGTGCGGTCGCGTTCCTGCCCCGGCACGAGCGGCCGGCCCATCCCCCGGTCGACCCCCGCCCCGCCGCGGCGTCCGGGACCACGTCCGTCGCGGCACCGGCGCGGACGCGGGGACTCCGCCACGAGGCGGCCGGCTTCGTGCTCGCGGGCGCGTTCGGCCTGGCCGTCGACATCGGCGGCTACAACCTGCTGGTGCACCTGGGCGAGCACGGCCTGATGGGGGACCAGCCGCTGCTGGCCAAGACGATCTCGCTCGTCGCCGGCACCACCGTGGCCTACGTGGGCAACCGGTTCTGGACCTACGGCGACCGCCCGCGCACCGGGTTCGCCCGCGAGTACAGCCTCTACATGGCCTTCAGCGCCGTCGCCCTCGGCATCGCGCTGGCCTGCCTGGCGATCTCCCGCTACCTGCTCGGCCTGGCCAGCCCGGTCGCGGACAACGTCGCGGCCAACGGCATCGGGCTCGTGCTCGGCAGCCTCTTCCGCTTCCTGACCTACCGGCGCTACGTCTTCCCGGAGGCCCCGGCCTGAACCGTGGGGCCGTCGGGGGTGTCCTCCACGTCCTCCACGTCGTCCGCGTCCTCGGCTGCCCCCCGGTCCCGGTCCCGGCGGAACCGGCCGGTGGCCCACCCCGCGAGGGCGACCGAGCCGCCGCCGATGGCGAGGCCGGCGATGTCGTCGACGACGTAGTGCCAGCCGAAGTAGATCGTCGACGTCACCGTGAGGGCGAAGAACACCCACATCGCCGCGCGGATCACGACCGACCGCAGCGCGAACTGGGCGACCAGCGCCGCGGTGAAGATGATCGAGACGTGCAGTGAGGCGAACGCGGCGATGCTCTGGATCCGCTCGGTCCCGTGGGGGTCGTTGAGCACGAGCCAGCGCGAGACCAGCAGGCTGTGCTGGAGCGCGGACGTGCCGGTCATGGGCAGGTCCCAGAAGTACTCCGCCTGGGCGTACACCGGCCCCCGCGACGGCAGCAGGTAGTAGCTGGCGGTGCCGAGCGCCCAGTTGAGGCACAGCGCCGTCACGTACCAGCTCGCCTCGCGGGGCCGCGTCCGGGAGACCAGGGCCAGCGCGAGCGACGCGGGCACGAACATGAGGAACGCGAGGTACACCCACGACAGCACGTGGGCGGAGACGCCCGTGCCCAGGAGGTCGTGGAGGTACTCCGCCGGCGGGGCGCCGGGGGTGAACCACAGGTCGGACCGCGCCAGCTCGTCGTCGACGACGTCGTCGCGCAGGAGCGGCAGGAAGTGCTTGAGGTTCCGGTAGGAGACGTAGGTGAGGTAGAAGGCGGACAGGCCGATCAGCGCCGGGCGCAGCCGCCGCCAGGGCCACCGCTCGCGCGCGACGGCGACCACCTGCTCCACCGCGCCGCGGACCGAGCGGGCCCGCAGGAGCGCCCGCGGCACGACGTCGACCGCGAGCATCAGCGCCACGATGAGCGGCAGGCGGACGTAGGTCGGCCCGAGGAAGCCGTCGGGGTCGCGCAGCGGGAGGCCCAGGTGGATCGCGCAGCCGACGGCGAACGCGCCCGTGACGAGGGCGACGCCGACGGCGAGCGCGTAGACGCCGTCGCTCACGGCACGAGGGGCAGCTTCGGTCATGTCGGGCTAGTTTCTCTGAATCGTCGGTGAGCACACACGTCGTCGCCCCGACTCGCCGGAGGACCCGCAGGACAGGAGTGCCGTGAGGACGGACACCCTAACCGCCCGGGCGGGTTCGACGACGTCCGGGCGGTCACCGGGCGGGGCGTGGGCCGACCCCGGCAGGGCCGTCGTCGGCGTCGCCGTCCTGATCCATCTCGTGCTCTGCTGGACGCTGCGCGGCTTCGTGACCGACGACGCCTGGATCTCGGTCCGCTACGCGGAGAACCTGGCCGACGGCGAGGGCTTCGTCTGGAACCCCGGCGGCCCGCGGGTCGAGGGGTTCAGCAACCCGCTGCTGGTCGGCGTCGAGGCGCTGGTGCACGCGCTCGGCGGGTCCGCCCCGGCGACACCCCGCGTGCTCGGGGTGGTCGCCGGCGTCGCGTGCGTCGTCCTGGTGTACGTGCGGGGCCGGGCTGTCGTGGGGGAGACCGCCGCCCGGGTCGGCGCCCTGCTGGTCGCCTGCTCGGCGCCGTTCGCGGCGTGGGCGGTCGGCGGCCTGGAGACGCTGCTCGTGGCGGCGGCGGTCACCTACGGCACCCTCGAGCTGGCCCGGCCCGACGGCGGCCGCGTCCTCCCGGCGGCGGTCGCCTTCGCCGTGCTGCCGTGGCTGCGCCCCGAGGGCCTGGTCGTCGCCGCGGCGGTGGTGGCCCTCGGCGAGCTGCCCGCGTTCTTCCGTGCGGCGACCCGCAGGCGGGCGCTGACGCGCATCGCCGTGCTGGGCGGCGTCCCGCTCCTCTCCCAGGCCGTGCTCGAGGCCGTCCGGCTCGGCGTCTACGGGCACCTGCTGCCCAACTCGGTCGTCTACAAGGCCGGCGCCGGCGACGGGCTCGCCGTGCTCGACAGGTTCCTCTCCGACGCGCCGCTGCCCGTGGCGCTGGCCGTCGTGGGCGTCGTCCTGCTGCGGGGGCGGGCGCGGCTGCTCGCCGTCCCCCCGGCCGTCTACGTCCTCGGCTCGATCGACACGCTGGACAGCGCCAACGGGTACAGCCGCTTCTTCATGCCGGTCTGGCCGCTGATCGCGCTGCTGGCCGCGGTCGTCGTCGGCCGCGGCGTGCAGGTGCTCGCCCGGCGGCGAGGCCCGGCCTGGGGTGCCGGTCTGGCCGCCGTCGCGGGCATCGTCGTGCTCACGCTGCCCGCCGGGGACGTCCGAACGGTGCACGGGAGCCAGCAGGACTACATGGCCTGCCGGGCAGGGGCGCGGGAAGCAGCGGTGGCGTGGTTGCGGACGGCGCCACGGGGCATCACGTTCGCCATCTCCGATGCGGGCCTCGTGCCCGCCCGTGCCGGGGGGCGAACCGTCGTCGACAACTTCTTCCTCAACGAGCCGCTGATCCAGCGGACCGGCCGGCTCTCCCCCGAGCAGCGCGCCGACCTCGTGCACGAGCGCTCACCCGACGTCCTGGTCCTCTCCAGCCGGGACCCCGAGCGGTTCGTCGGCTCCTACCCGACGGAGCGGGCGATCCACGACCACCCGGACATGGACCGCTACCGCCTCGTCCACGTCGCGGCCGGAGCCGGCGCGTCCTGCCGCTACAACCTCATGGTGTTCCAGCGGTGAGCGCGACGGTGTGGACGCTGCCGAACGCCCTGACCGCGCTGCGCCTGCTCGCGGTGCCCGTGCTCGGGGCCGTGCTGGTGACGGCCGGGGACCGCCCCGACGGCCGGGTCCTCGCGCTGACCGTGTTCGTCGCGGCCTCGCTGACCGACGCCGCCGACGGGTGGCTGGCCCGGCGGTGGGGGCAGTGCACGCCGTTCGGGGCGTTCGTCGACCCCATCGCGGACAAGGCGCTCGTCGCCACGGCGCTGATCTGCCAGTCACAGCTCGGGACCGTGCCCTGGTGGGCGACGGCGGTCGTGCTCGGGCGGGAGGCCGCGGTCACGGCGCTGCGGCTCACCGTGCTGCGCTACGGCGTGATCCCGGCCAGCCGCGGCGGCAAGGTGAAGACGGTCGTCCAGACGGCGTTGATCGTGCTCGCGCTGGCCGAGCCCGGCTGGGGCGAGGGCGTGGCGGTCGTGGCCGCCGGGACCGTCGTCTGGACGGTGGTCACGGGCGTCGACTACTTCGTGAAGGCCGCCGCGCTCGCCCTTGCGGGCGCGCCGCTGCCCGGGTCGGTGGCCCTCGCCGGGACCCCCGCCCAGGCGCCTCAGCAGGGCGGCGGCGAGGGGATCTCCCGGCTGGCGTCCTGACGCAGCCACACCGGCCGCCCGCAGACCTCGGCGACGAGCCGGTAGCGCTCGCGCAGCAGGTCCCGCAGCCGGGCGTCCTCGTCGATGCCCCAGGCGTTGAGCCCGGTGACCGCCACGAACCAGGTGGGGGCCCGGGGACCGGCCAGCGTCGCCCGCAGCCGTTCCTGGTCGGGATCGAGCGTGCGCATCGGCACGCTCCACAGGTACGGGTAGGGCGTGGGCAGGTCGGCGCTCTCCAGGACCGAGGGCAGGCCGTACGCCACGACGGCGGTGTCGCCCTCGTCGGCAGCGGCGGCCAGCCACTCGCCGATCCGCTGGCTGTACCAGGCCGACGGGACGGCGGCGTGCACCACCACGGCGGACACCGATCCGAGCAGCGCCGTGGCGACGACCAGGCCCCCGGCCCGCCGCGCCCAGCGGCCGCAGGCGGAGGTCCTGCCCGCCAGCGCTCCGGCGGCCAGCACCGCGCCGGGGGCCAGCTGCAGCAGGTAGGGCGGCCAGAAGCTGCCGCCGGCGGCGATCGCGACCACGCCGAACACCAGCACGGCGGTGAGGGCGCGCTGCTCCGGGGTCCGGTGCCCGCCGCCGGCCAGCCACGTGACCACGAGCGGGAGCAGGCCGGTGAGGACGCCGAGGGCGAGCAGCAGCGCGCCGCGGGCGACCGTGGCGTCGGTGTGACCCGACCAGATCGCGTCGAATGCCTCGCCGCGGAAGCCGACCAGGTCGCGCCAGGCGGCGGCCGGCTCGACCCCGGCCACCGCGAGCCACAGGCAGAACGCCGCGGCGGGCAGCAGCGCCCCGGCGAGGGCCGCCGGGGCGACGGCCGAGGCGCGGCGGCGGATCCCGTCGTCGGCGCTCCGCAGGCCGAGCAGCACGAGGACGGCGAGGAGCAGCAGGCCCTCCAGCAGGTTCTGCTTGACCAGCGGGGCGGAGGCGGCGAGCACCCCGGCGGCGGCCGCCCAGCCGCGGCGGCGGCCGGCGTCCTCGGTGGTCCACGCCTCCAGGGCGAGCGCGAGGGCGACCATCACCAGCGCCGCGCCGAACAGCTCGCCCTCGGCCTGGTCGGCGCCCAGCTGCGGCGAGCACACGAGACCGGCGGCGACCAGCGCCGCCCAGCGCCCGCCGCGCCGCCCACCGAGCAGGACGCCGGCCCGGCGGCCGGCCAGGACGAAGGCGAGGGCGAACGGGATCGCCAGCACGCGGAGGGACTGGTCCCACTCGCTGAGGGCGGCCAGTTTCACGATCGCCATGAGCAGCGGCGGCCGGTCCACGAAGTGGTCGCCGTAGAGGAACTCGCCACCGGTGTGCCACTGCCGGGCGACGAGCAGGTAGCCGCCCTCGTCGTTGCGCAGCGGCCGCGGCACGTAGCTCAGCCGGACGGCGACCACGGCGAGGCACAGCAGCCACGTGACGCGGCGGTCCGTCGTCCGGACGCGACCTGCCGGGGCGACGCCACTGGCCGTCCCGACCGACATGCGGCGCATTCAACCGTGGACGGGGGCCGCGCGGAGCCGGTTCCGTTCCGGGCGCCGGCGGCCTAGGGTCGCGCCGTGGCAGCCCGGGTGCTCGCGGACGTCGTCGTCGCGCTGCACCTGGTCTTCCTCGCCTACATGGTGCTCGGCGGGTTCCTGGCGCTGCGCCGGTTCGGCCTCGTCTGGCCGCACGTCGCGGTGATCGTCTACTCCTTCTACGTCACCTTGACGTCGTTCACGTGCCCGGCCACCACGCTCGAGAAGTGGCTCCGGGAGACCGGTGGCGAGACGCCGTACGAGGGCAGCTTCATCGCGCAGTACCTGCGCGGGACGCTCTACCCGGCGAGCTGGGAGACGGCGATCTGGATCGGCTGCATGGCCGTCGGCATCGCCTCGTGGGCGTGCGCGGTGGTGCGCCGGCGGCGCCGTGGAGCGGGTGACGAGAATCGAACTCGCACTGTCAGCTTGGGAAGCTGATGTTCTACCATTGAACTACACCCGCGAA
This sequence comes from Bacillus sp. AZ43, assembly GCA_004570425.1. Taxonomy (GTDB): domain Bacteria; phylum Actinomycetota; class Actinomycetes; order Mycobacteriales; family Geodermatophilaceae; genus Blastococcus_B. The sequence continues at coordinate 130,293 of SPQJ01000004.1, read as the reverse complement.
CGCCGGTCAGCCTACCTGGCGGCCCTCCCGAACGGGGAGCGGCCCCCCTGATCAGCGGCGCATCTCGGCGAGGAACGCGATCGCCTCCGAGCGCAGCTTCTCGGCCATCTGCGACAGCCCGGTGATGTCCTCGCCGCCGTCGCCGAGCGACGACGAACCGTCCACCGCGGCCGCGATCCCGTCGACCAGCGAGTTCATCTCGCCGACCGTCGTCCCGACCGTGCTCATGCCGCCCGCCACGGCCTCGGAGGCGCGGCGGATCTCCTCGACCTGACCGGTCACCCGCTCGGTCGCCGTGCCGGTCTGGTCGGCGAGGTCCTTGACCTCGGAGGCGACCACGGCGAACCCCTTGCCGGCCTCGCCGGCGCGGGCGGCCTCGATGGTCGCGTTGAGCGCCAGCAGCCGTGTCTGGGCGGCGATGGCGTCGATCATCGCGATGATGTCCTTGATCTCGGCCGACGACCGGGTGAGCGTGGCGATCGTCTCCTGTGCCGTGCCGACCTCGGTGCTCGCCGCCCCGGCGGCGGTGGTCAGCCCGGCCGCCGACGCGCTCATCTCCGTCGACGCCGTCGCCACCTGCTCGGACATGGCCAGGACGACGGATTCGAACTCGTCGGCCAGCCGCAGCCGCGAGGCCTGCGCCTCCGTGACCCGGCCCGCGGTCTCCCGCATGGCGTCCCGGGCGGCGTTGATGTCGACCGCGCTCTTCCGGTAGGCGCCGAGGAGCCCGCCCTCGAGCAGCCGGCGGTGGAACCGGCCCTCGGCGGCCGAGGCCAGGGCGGCGGAGGACTCCCGGACGAAGGCGTCGCTGACGTCGAGCGCCCGGTTGACCGCGTGGTGCAGGGCGCGCAGCTCCGGCACGTCGGCCACCCGCGGGTCGGGACGCGACCGGGCCTCCAGGTCGCCGCGGGCGGCCGCCTCGCAGGTCTCGGTGAGCTGTCGGACGAAGGCGCGGTAGACCTCGAGCTCCTGCGCGTCGGTGCCGGACCGGCCGGCTCCCCGGATCGCCACGTCAGCGCTCCTCGCGGTTGATGACCGACCAGATGAACTCGTCGTACGAGCCCGCCTGCTCGGCGACGGCATCGGCCAGCAGCCGCGACGAGGCGGCGACGGCGGCCTTGGCGGTCGGGTGCCGGCGCTCCTCGGCCAGCAGCCGGTCGTAGAGCGGCGTCACCCGCTCGACCGCCCGCGGCGAGGGGCGGCGGCGGTTGGAGTGGTAGCCGACCAGCGCGCCGTCCGGACCGAAAGACGGCGTCACATGGGCGAGCACCCAGTAGTGGGCGCCGTCGGACGCGAGGTTGTTGATGTAGGCGAACAGCTCGCGCCGCGCGGCCAGCGTCTCCCAGAGCAGGTGGAAGACGGCGCGGGGCATCCCCGGGTGCCGGATCAGGTTGTGCGGCCGGCCGATCACGTCGGCCATCGCGTAGCCGCTCACCCGGAGGAAGACGTCGTTCGCGTAGGTGATCACGCCGCGCGGGTCGGTCTTGGAGACGATCAGCTCGTCCGCGGCGAAGGTGCGTTCCACGCCCGTCGGGCGGATCGCATGCTGCGCTCCCCGTGGTGGCGCTGCCTGGGTCTGCAGCACGTCCGTCCTCCTGCTCGATGGTTCCGCAGAACTCATCGGCAGGTGCGGGAGGGGACGGGACCGCGGACGCCACTGCGCCCCGTCCGCATGGGGAAGTCGGACGGGGCGCAGCAGATCAGGGCGGGGTCAGACGGCGACCCCGGTGCAGGACCTCGAGCAGTCCGTCGACCAGATCGAGCGCAGGGCGCCGAACTTCGCCGAGCGCACGAGGCGCTCGCCGTTCGGCCCCGTCGCGACGACCGGTCCGGTGGCGGGGGTGCTGCCGCCGGGCGTGGTCGTCCCGGGGTTCGTCGTCCCCGGGTTCGTCGTCCCGGGGTTCGTGGTCCCGGGGGTGGTGGTCCCCGGGCCGGAGCCCACCGTGGCCGTGTAGGTCAGCGCGGCGGACAGGGTCGACGACCGGCCGTCCGGGGCGGAGACCGTCACGTCGTAGACGCCGGCCACGCGGGCCGGCACCCGGAAGGTGACCTGCGTCGTGGACGCCGACAGCACCGTGGCCACGCCGCTCGAGCCGATGCGGACCCGCGGGTTCGCCGGCAGCGCGAGACCGGTGACGGTGACCGTGGTGCCGCCGTCCACCGTGACCACGTTCGGGCTCAGGGACGTGATGCGGAACGCGCCGACCTGGGGGTAGGTCGTGGTTCCGGGGACCGGGCCGCCCGGCGACGTGCCGCCGGGTGCCGTGCCACCGGGCGCCGGGGTACCCGGCGTGGTGGTGCCGGGGGAGGTGCCTCCGCCGGGCGAGGTGGTGCCCGGGCTGGTCGTGCCCGGCGTCGTGGTGCCGGGGTTGGTCGTGCCCGGGCTGGTCGTGCCCGGGTTGGTGGTGCCGGGGCTGGTGCCGCCGCCGGGCGTGGTGGTGCCGGGGTCGGTCGTGCCCGGGTTCGTGGTGCCGGGGCTGGTGCCGCCGCCGGGCGTGGTGGTGCCGGGGTCGGTCGTGCCCGGGTTCGTGGTGCCGGGGCTGGTGCCGCCGCCGGGCGTGGTGGTGCCCGGTCCGGTGATGCCGGGGTCGGTGCCCGGCGTCGTCGTCCCGGGGTTCGTCGTCCCGGGGTTCGTGGTGCCGGGGTTCGTGGTGCCGGGGCCGGTGGTGCCCGGCGTGGTGGTGCCGGGGGTCGAGCCGCCGGGCGAGCCGGGGACCGGGACCGCGCTGCCGACGAGCAGCGGGGCCGCGAAGGTGCCGCCCACCGGAGCGCCGTCGCGGTAGGTCTGGACGGTCAGGACGTAGCGGCCGTCGCCGAGCTGCAGGCTGGGGCGCAGCGAGGCGCCGTCCAGCCCGGCCAGGGCGCCCAGCGGGAAGCGCGCGTCACCGGCGTCGTCGGTCGCCACGGTGACGCCGCCGAGGGTGAGCTCCTTGCCGGACACCGCCCAGATCTCGCCCTGGTACTCCATGCCCAGCCCCAGGACGACGTCGTAGTCGCCGGCCGTGACGGGACCGGTGACGCCGATCGCCGGCGACACGACGCCGGCCGCCGACGTCATGGAGGTGAAGAGGTAGCGGGCGCTCTCGGCGGTCAGCGCGGACAGCCCGTCGAGGCTCAGCCGCCCGCCCGTGACCGACCGGCCGGCGAAGGCCGGGACCCGGTCGGTGTCGGCGAGCAGGGTGTCCTTGAGCTGCGCCGCCGTCGCCGTGGGCATCGCCGCCCGGTACAGCGCGACCGCGCCGGAGACGATCGGGGCGGAGAACGAGGTGCCGTTCGCGAGGCTGTAGCCGCCGGTGTTGGAGGTGACGAACACCTGCGTGCCCGGCGCGAACAGGTCGACCGAGGTGGCGCCGTAGCCGGAGAAGCTGCTGATCGTGTCGGCGGCGGTGGAGGCCCCGACGGTGATCACGTTCCACTCGGGCAGGCTGGCCGGGTAGACGATGTTCGAGTCGCGGTTGCCGCTGTCGTTGCCGGCGGCGGCGACGACGAGGACGTCGTGCGCGGCCGCGTAGGCGATGGCCGACCGCAGCGCCGTCAACGGGTAGCCGCTGACCGGGCCGCCCCAGGAGGCGTTGATGACGTCGGCGCCGTGGTCGACGGCGTAGCGGATGGCCTCCGCGCCGGCGAGGACGTCGACGGTGCTCCCCCCGCCGATGACCAGCGGCATGATCGTGACCTCGGGGGCCACGCCGGCCAGGCCCGCGCCGTTGTCGGCGCGCGCCCCGACCGTCCCGGAGACCGAGGCGCCGTGGCTGCCGTAGGAGCCGTTGTCGACGTCCGGGCTGTTCGTGTACCAGTTCCAGCCGTGGCAGTCGCCGCGCTTGCCGTTGCCGTCGGTGTCGGCGCTGCCGCAGCGCTCGGCGGGGTTGGTCCACAGCGCGCCCGCGAGGTCGGGGTGGTCGGAGTCGTACCCGGAGTCGACGACGGCGACGACGATGCCGTCGCCGCGGCCGGCGTCCCAGCCCTCGGGCGCGTCGACGTCGGCGTTCGCGACGACCGGGCTCTGGTTGGCCGCGTTGGCCCCGGTGTTCTCCAGGTGCCACCCGTAGCGGGAGAAGTACGGGTCGGTCACCGTGCCGGCGACCGGCACGGACGGGGAGACCTCGACGTCCGCGACGCCCGGCACCGCGCGCAGGTCGCGGGGGAGGAGGCCGTCGGTCGCGACGAGCGCGCGGCCGTCGGTGAGCGCCTGGGCGCTGACGACGCCGTCGACCTCCTCGAGCCCGGCCAGCTGCTCGGGGGAGGCCGCGCCGTGGACGGACGTGAGCACGTACCGGGTCAGCCCGTCGCCGGGGCCCCAGTCGCTGACGACGGGGACAGCCGGCTCGGCCGAGGCGGTGAACGCGGCCGCGCCGGCGTAGCCCGCCACGGCGGCCGTGGCCAGGACGAGCGCCTGGATCCGCTTGCTCTTCATCCGTGAGGTCCTCCGCACGCGCGTCCGCCGGACCGTCCGGAGGTGTCCGCCCCGGGGCGGACATGCGTCATCGGGGCGTCAACGGCGCCTCGGGGGCGGCGGTTGAGGGTCTGCGGGGCGGTTCGCCCGGAGGAGTGATCCGGGCGGTCCCTAGACTCCGCGCCATGCTGCTGAGCGACCGCGACATCACGGCTGCGATCGCCGAGGGGCGCCTCGGCATCGAGCCCTACGACGCGGGGCTGATCCAGCCCTCGAGCATCGACGTCCGGCTGGACCGCTTCTTCCGGGTCTTCAACAACGCGCGGTACACCCACATCGACCCGGCGCTGCAGCAGGACGACCTGACCACCCTGGTCGAGCCCGACGGCGACGAGCCGTTCGTGCTGCACCCGGGCGAGTTCGTGCTCGGTTCGACGCTGGAGGTCGTCTCCATCCCCGACGACCTGGCCGCGCGCCTGGAGGGGAAGTCCTCGCTCGGCCGGCTGGGCCTGCTCACCCACTCGACGGCCGGCTTCGTCGACCCGGGGTTCTCCGGCCACATCACGCTGGAGCTGTCCAACGTGGCCAACCTGCCGATCACGCTGTGGCCGGGCATGAAGATCGGCCAGCTGTGCCTGTTCCGGCTCTCCAGCCCGTCGGAGCACCCGTACGGCTCGGCGGTCTACGGCTCCCGCTACCAGGACCAGCGCGGGCCGACGCCGTCCCGGTCCTACCGGAACTTCAGTCGCGCGGAGACGCGGCGTCCGTCCTGACGTGTGCCGACGCCGGGGGCTCGACCCCGGCGGTCTCGAGGACGTCGGTGCTGTGGCCGGCCGGTGACCAGCCCGGGACGGACCGTTCCACCTCGTCGTCGACGAACACCTGGCGGGTCGCGATCCACCCGACGACGGCAAGGACGCCGACGCTGGCCAGCACGATGACGAACATGCCGGTGTAGCTGCCGGTGATCCCGCGCAGCACGCCCACCAGCAGCGGTCCGGACCCGGCGATCACGTAGCCCCACGACTGGCTCACCGTGGAGAGCGCGGCGACGGTCTCGGGTGTCCGGGCCCGCAGCCCGATGAGGGCCAGCACCATCGAGAACGTGCCCATGCCGACGGCGATCAGCGTCATCCAGAGCCACGGCGCGCTGATCGGCGTCGCCCAGAGCCCGGTCCAGCCGACGACGTAGCAGGCGACGAAGACCGCCAGCAGCGGACGCTGCAGCCGGGGCCGCACGGTGAGCGAGGGGATCACCGCGCTCAGCGGCAGGCCGACCAGCGAGTTGAGGCCGAGCATCAGACCGGCCGTGGCCGCGGACAGGCCGGAGTCGCGGAGGTACTGCGCCGACCAGCCGATGACGACGTAGGCCTGCAGCGCCTGGACGCCGAAGAAGACGGTGAGCGCCATCGCGGTCGGGCTGTGCAGCAGCGACCGCATCCGGACGGCGGTGTGGCTCTGCCGCGAGACGCCGGGGGCGGCGGGCACGGCGAGCCACACGGCCGCGGCCAGGAGCGCCGGCACGCCCCACACCACGAGCGCCCAGCGCCAGCTGCCGGTCGCGTCCGCGAGGGGCTGCGAGCCGACCGCGCCCAGCGTGGCACCCAGGCCCATGGCGGTGCTGTACGCGCCGACCAGCGGGCCGGTGCGGGTGGGGAAGTGCCGCTTCACCAGGCTCGGGAGCAGCACGTTGCCCAGCGCCCCGCCGACCATCGCCAGGGCGGTGCCGGCGAGGAACAGCGGGAACCCGTCGGCCGCGCTCCGGAGGGCCAGGCCCCCGGCCATGGCGACGAGGGCGCCGGCGAGCACGTGCGCGTCGCGGTAGCGGGCCGAGAGCGCCGGGCCGGTGAAGCCGATCAGGGCGAAGCAGAGCACCGGCATCGTGGTGATGACGCCGGCCAGGCCGCTGGAGATGGAGAGCCCGCGCTCGATCTCCTCCAGCACCGGGCCGACGCTGGTGACCGCCGTCCGCAGGTTGAGCGCGGTGAGGACGATGGCGACGGCGATGAGCGCGAGGCCGCGCCGGCGGGAAGGGGCGGTGCTGGTCACCCCAGGATCGTCCTCCATCGGGAGCGCGGGTCGTTGCCGGGGGCAACGATCCACCCCGGAGACGCCGACGGCGCGCGCCCCCCAGGGGGACACGCGCCGTCGCGGTGCTGCCGGGTGTCAGGCCTGGCCGTGCTCCGTGGCCGCCGAGCCCTCGCCGACCGGGTCGGGACCGGCCTTGGTGCCGACGTCCGGGCCGGACTCCTCGCCCTGGGCGGCGACGCCGACCGGCGTCATCGAGCGCAGCAGGATCTGGCTGACGTCGAGGACCTCGACGTGCTCCTTCGCCTCGCCGTTCTGCTTCTTGCTGGTCAGCGCGTCGCTGAGCATCGTGATGCAGAACGGGCAGGCCGTGGAGATGACGTCGGGGTCGAGCTCGAGGGCCTCCTCGGTGCGCTCCACGTTGATCCGCTTGCCGATCTTCTCCTCCATCCACATGCGGGCGCCGCCGGCGCCGCAGCAGAAGCCGCGGTCCTTGCAGCGGTGCATCTCCTGGGTGGAGAGGCCCTGGACGGACTCGAGGATCTCCCGCGGCGGCGTGTAGACCTTGTTGTGCCGGCCGAGGAAGCACGGGTCGTGGTAGGTGACCTTGCGGTCGATCGGCGTGACGGGGGTCAGCCGGCCCTGCTCCACGAGCTCGTTGAGCAGCTGCGTGTGGTGGATGACCTCGTACTCGCCACCGGCCTGCGGGTACTCGCGGCCCAGCGAGTTGAAGCAGTGCGGACACGTCGTGACGATCTTGCGCATGCCGGGCACGCGGCCCTCGAAGACGCCGTCGAGGACCTCGATGTTCTGCATCGCCTGCATCTGGAAGACGAACTCGTTGCCCAGGCGGCGGGCCGGGTCGCCCGAGCAGCTCTCGCCGTCACCGAGGACGGCGAACTCCACACCGGCGATGTTGAGCAGCTCGGCGACCGCCTTGGTCACCTTCTTGGCGCGGTCGTCGATGGCGCCGGCGCAGCCGACCCAGAACAGGTACTCGATGTCGTAGTCGAGGGGGCCGTCGGCCACCTTCACCTCGAAGTCGAGCTCCTTGATCCAGTCGTTGCGGACGCTGGGCTGCATGCCCCACGGGTTGCCGCGGTTCTCGATGTTGCGCAGCATCACGCCGGCTTCCGACGGGAAGTTCGACTCGATGAGCACCTGGTAGCGGCGCATGTCGTCGATGTGGTCGATGTGCTCGATGTCGACCGGGCACTGCTCGACGCAGGCGCCGCAGTTGGTGCAGCTCCACAGGACGTCGGGGTCGATGACCCCGCCCTCCTCGAGGGTGCCGACCAGCGGGCGGTGGGCCTGGGCGTCGTTGGTGCCCTCGATGCGGGCGTAGCCCGACGCCCAGACCTGCTCGTCCGACGGCTTGAGGACGTCGTAGTCCGGGGCCGTCTCCGACGCCGTCTTCTCGCCGAGGAGGTAGGGGGCCTTCGCGTAGAGGTGATCGCGAAGATCCATGATCACCATCTTGGGGCTGAGCGGCTTGCCGGTGTTCCAGGCCGGGCACTGGCTCTGGCACCGCCCGCACTCGGTGCAGGTGGTGAAGTCCAGCATCCCCTTCCAGGTGAAGTCCTCGATCTTCCCGCGGCCGAAGACGTCGTCCTCGCCCGGGTCCTCGAAGTCGATCGGCTTGCCGTTGCTGGTCATGGGCAGCAGCGGGCCGAGCGCCGGGGCGCCGTCGGCGTTGCGCTTGGCGTAGATGTTCAGGAAGGCGCTGAACCGGTGCCAGGCGACACCCATGTTCAGGATCCGGCTGATGACCACCAGCCAGGTCAGGCTCACCACGATCTTGACGAACGCGACGACGCTGAGCAGGTCGGGGCTGTCCGGGAGGACCTGGCCGAGGGCGCCGGAGATCGGGTGCGACCAGGCCGGTGCGTCGGTGAGGTCCGTGGAGACCTTGAGCGCGCGGATCAGCAGGATGCAGACGCCGACGGTGGCGACGACGAACTCGACGAAGTAGCCGCGGCCCTCGTTCGACCCGGCGAAGCGGCTCTTGCGGCCCTGCCGGCGCGGGTGATCCTTCTGCCGCCGGTAGATCAGGTAGACGATCCCGAGGATCGTGCCGGTGCCGATGATGTCGGCGAACAGGTTCCACAGGCTCCACTCGCCGATCAGCGGCAGGTGGAAGGCGGGGTTCCAGACCTCGCCGAACGCCTCGACCAGCGTCAGGAACAGGCCGTAGAACCCGACGAACACGAACCAGTGGGCGACGCCGATGCTCGACCACTTGAGCATCCGGGTGTGCCCCAGCGACTCGACCAGCGTCGTCTTCAGCCGGGTCTTGACCGGCCCCCAGCGGGTGCCGTCGGGCTGGCCGGTGCGGATGATCCGCACCATCGCCCGGACCGCCCGGTAGGCCATCACTGATGCGACGACCAGGAACAGGACGCTGATCGTGCCCAGGACGATCTGCAACGGGCCCGTCATTCTTTTCCTCCCGCGTACGCCTGACGGCGTCGGCCGACCCTCGTCGGCGGTGCGGCGACGAGGGCATGGGGTGCTGCGCGCCGGGGCGCGGAACGCATGCGGCACTGCTGTCCCGCACTGCCCCGAACGATAGCTGGCGCCGCCCGAGGTTACTCGCCGGTAACCGGAGGCGTCCGGGCGTGACCCACGACACGCCCACGGTCGTCGCCTCGGCGGACTACTGCGGATCGTGCAGTACCGTCCGAGCCGCCACAGCGGGGGCACAGGGAGGGGAACCGTGGACGCCAGCCAGTTGCTCAAGGGCGTGCTCGACGTCGCGGTGCTCGCCGTGGTCCGCGACGCCGACGGCTACGGCTACGACGTCGTCCGGCGACTGCGGACGGCCGGCCTCGAGGACGTCGGGGACGCGTCGGTCTACGGCACGCTGCGGCGGCTCTACCAGGCCGGTGCTCTCACGTCCTACGTCGTCCCGAGCGACGAGGGGCCGCACCGCAAGTACTACGCGATCAACGACAGGGGGCGTTCGGTGCTGGAGGACTCGACGAAGACGTGGAGGACGTTCGCCGACACCGTCGACGGCCTCCTGGCGGTGACGGCGTGAGCGCGCCGGCCGTCGCCGACCGGACCCGGCAGGCGCAGGACTACCTGGCCGCCGTGGAGCACGAGCTCGCCGATCTGCCCGTCGACGACCGCAGCGCCCTGCTGGAGGACCTCGCCGCGCACCTCGAGGCCCTGGCCGCCGAGGACGACGACCGCGACATCGCCGTCCGGCTCGGCACGCCGGCCTCCTACGCCGCCGACCTCCGTGCCGCCGCCGGGCTGCCCGCTCGTGGCGCCCCGCGCCCCTCGGCGCTCGCCGGTCTGCGCGAGCGGCTGGGCGAGGTGACGGCCCAGGAGGCGGTGACGGTCGCGGTCCGGGAGAGCCGGCGGCTGCTCGGCGAGCTGCGACCCGCCTGGTGGGTGCTGCGCGGGTACCTGCTGATCTCGGTGCCGTGCCTGCTGACGTCCGACGCCGTGCGGGACTTCCCGGTGCCGGCACCGCTGGGCAGCCGCCTGCTCGGCGTGCTGCTCGTCGCCGCCGCCGTCGCGGGGTCGGTGGCCCTCGGCCGGCGGACCCTGCCGAAGCCACGGCGCGTGCTGGTCGGCGTCGCGGGCGGGTTGCTCGGTGCGCTCGGCGTCCTCGCCGCGCTGAACGGCTGGTCGGGGGTGACGCCGGAGTACGTCTACGTCGCCGACTCGTCGTCGGCCCCGGACGAGCTGAACCCGCTGATCTCCCGCTACGGACCCGTCACCGACATCCACCCGTACGCGGCCGACGGCACTCCGCTGGAGGACGTGCTCCTCTACGACCAGGACGGCCGCCCCCTGCACGTGGGCTTCCAGCAGTGGTGGGCCGACGGGTGCGCCCGCGTGCTCGATCAGCCGCTCGCCGCCGACGGGGTGGCCGTGCCGAACGCGTACCCGCAGGACTACGTGCTCGACCCGGCGGGCGTGGACCTCTCGCGCAGCGTCCCCCGACCTGCGGGTTCGTGCGTCGAGGACCTGCCCCGCCCGCAGGTCCCGCTGCCCACCTTCCCGTCCGAGTCCGTCGCCCCTGCCCCCGCCGACTGAGGCGCGCGGTGTGGCGGCCGAGTGCGCGGTCGACCGCGCGCCCGGCTGCCGCGCCGCGAACCCGAGGTCATCCGGCGCGGAGGACGCCCGCGGTACGCGGGGTGGTGGTGAACCGCCGCACGGCCGGGCCGGGGACCGCGAGCGCGGCGCGCACCCGCTGCTCGTGTCCGCGCCAGGGTGGTCCGAGGTCCTCGTCGGCCAGTCGCACGAAGCGGATGCCGAGGGCACGCATCTCGTCCTCGCGCCGCTTCTCGGCCCACAGGACCTGGCCCGCGTCCCGTCCCCGCCACGGATCGGTGTACTTCACGCGACCGTCGAACTCGATCGCCACGGCCGCCTCCTCGAACCACGCATCGGCGACCCCGAGCAGCCGCCCACCGGAGTGGATCTCCACCTGCAGCTGCGGCGTGAGTCCCATCCCGACCAGGCGTAGTCGGCCCCGCGTCTCCAGCGGCGACTCTGCTCGGCCGTCGGCCAGCGACACGGCCCGGGCGGCCCGCGGCGCCCCGGGCCACGTCCTCGCCGTCGCGACGGCCGCCGCCAGGTCGTCCGGCCGGACCCGGTCCCGGAGCAGCGCGGCGTCCATGGCGACGACGGCATCCTCCAAGGGCCATGCGCGGGCGCAGTCGACCAGTGCCCGGGCGGGCGTCGTCAGGCGGAGCGGTCCCCGGCGGACCACCTCCTCGGCCCGCAGGGGCGCCCGTTTCAGCGTGAATCCCTTCCCCCGGCGGTACAGGGACGGGTGGGTCAGGAGCACACCGTCCGGGAGGAGTGCCCGTCTCATCGGGAGGCCCCACAAGCGCAGGGCCGTGGCGTGGCTGAGGGCGGCGTCGGGCCGCCCGAGGTCGAGCAGGACGGCAGCGCACTCGACCTGGTGGCGGCGATCGGACGACGCCAGCTCCTCCGCCACGGCGTAGACGCCGCGGCGAACGGCCACCCACGTCCCCGAGGAGTGCAGGTGGCGGATCTCGCCGTGCGCGTACCCCGCGCGACGGGCGTCGACGGCGGTGAACAGGCCGAGCTGGCGGTCGGCGGCGGCGCGCAGCAGTGGGTGCACGGCGGAAGTGTCGTGCGGCCGGCGCCTGGCCGTCCGGCGCCCTGTGGACAGGCGGGTCTCCGAGCCGTCAGCCGCGCGGTGTGGCAGGCGGGTTCGCTGTCGACCGCGTACCTCACCGCGACGCGGCGAACCTGCGGCGATCCGGCCCACCCCGGGAACACCTCCGGGACCCCTGCCGTTACGGTGGGCAGGAAAGTTGAGCCGACCACGCGCAAGGTGGATCGGGCTCGGCTCCTCAGACCAGCACCACCGGACCAGTACACGGAAGAGAGGCCATCCCCATGGCTCGAGCGGTCGGTATCGACCTCGGCACCACCAACTCCGTCGTCACCGTCCTCGAGGGCGGCGAGCCGACGGTCATCGCGAACTCCGAGGGCTCGCGCACCACCCCGTCGGTCGTCGCGTTCGCCAAGAACGGCGAGGTCCTCGTCGGCCAGTCGGCCAAGAACCAGGCGGTCACCAACGTCGACCGCACCATCCGCTCCGTCAAGCGGCACATGGGCACCGACTGGAAGACCGGCGAGATCGACGGCAAGCAGTACACGCCGCAGGAGATCTCCGCGCGCATCCTGCAGAAGCTCAAGCGGGACGCCGAGACCTACCTGGGCGAGCCGGTCACCGACGCCGTCATCACCGTCCCCGCCTACTTCGAGGACGCGCAGCGCCAGGCCACCAAGGAGGCCGGTGAGATCGCGGGCCTCAACGTCCTGCGCATCGTCAACGAGCCCACCGCGGCCGCGCTGGCCTACGGCCTGGACAAGGGCGAGACCGAGCAGACGATCCTCGTCTTCGACCTCGGTGGCGGCACCTTCGACGTCTCCCTGCTCGAGATCGGGGACGGCGTCATCGAGGTCAAGGCCACCGCCGGTGACAACCACCTCGGTGGTGACGACTGGGACCAGAAGATCGTCGACCACCTGGTCAAGACCTTCAACGCGTCCAACGGCATCGACCTGTCCAAGGACAAGCTGGCCATGCAGCGCCTCCGCGAGGCCGCGGAGAAGGCCAAGATCGAGCTGTCGGGCGCCCAGTCGACCAACATCAACCTGCCCTACATCACCGCCGGTGCCGAGGGTCCGCTCCACCTGGACGTGACCATCACCCGCGCCGAGTTCCAGCGGATGACGCAGGACCTGCTCGACCGCGCCCGCGCGCCGTTCAACCAGGCGATCCGCGACGCCGGCATCTCCGTCGGCCAGATCGACCACGTCGTCCTCGTCGGTGGCTCGACCCGCATGCCGGCCGTGTCGGACCTGGTCCGCGAGCTCACCGGCGGCAAGGAGCCCAACAAGGGCGTCAACCCGGACGAGGTCGTGGCCATCGGCGCCGCGCTGCAGGCCGGTGTCCTCCGCGGCGAGGTCAAGGACGTCCTGCTGCTCGACGTCACCCCGCTGTCCCTGGGCATCGAGACCAAGGGCGGGATCATGACCAAGCTCATCGAGCGCAACACCACGATCCCGACCAAGCGCTCCGAGATCTTCACGACGGCCGACGACAACCAGCCGTCCGTCCAGATCCAGGTGTTCCAGGGCGAGCGCGAGATGGCGATGTACAACAAGAAGCTCGGCATGTTCGAGCTGACCGGTCTGCCCCCGGCGCCGCGCGGCGTCCCGCAGATCGAGGTCGCCTTCGACATCGACGCCAACGGCATCGTGCACGTGTCCGCCAAGGACCTCGGCACGGGCAAGGAGCAGTCGATGACCATCACCGGTGGCTCGGCCCTCCCGAAGGAGGACATCGAGCGGATGATGAAGGACGCCGAGGCGCACGCCGAGGAGGACAAGAAGCGCCGCGAGGAGGCCGAGACCCGCAACCTGGCCGAGTCGCTGCAGTACCAGACCGAGAAGTTCCTGGCCGAGAACGGCGACAAGATCCCGGCCGAGAAGAAGGACGAGCTCGGCGAGGCGCTGACCGAGCTGCGCTCGGCGCTCGGGGGCTCCGACGTCGACGCCATCCGCTCCGCGCAGGAGAAGGTGGCCCGGGTGTCGCAGGAGGTCGGCGGGGCGCTCTACGCGCAGAACGCCGAGGCCGGTGCCGAGGGTGCTGCTCCGGGGAGCGACGCCGGTGCCGCCGGCGGGTCCACCGGCACCGCTGACGACGACGTCGTCGACGCCGAGATCGTCGACGAGGACACCGACAAGCGGGCATGAGCGAGCCGCAGGAGCCGCGCGTCGTGATCCACGACAAGCGGCGCATCGACCCGGTCACGGGTGCGGTGCGGGTGCCGGCCGGCGCACAGCCGGCCGGCACCTCCGGTTCCGCACCCGATCCAGCCGCCCCAGGGGAGCAGATGAGCGAGCACGAGACACCGGTCGACGAGCAGCCGACCCAGGCCCCGGCCGCACCCGGCGCGGGCGGCGACCTGGAGAAGCAGCTGGCCGAGCGCACGGAGGACCTGCAGCGGGTCACCGCGGAGTACGCCAACTACCGGCGGCGGGTCGACCGCGACCGCAGCCTCGTCGTCGACCAGGCGGCCGAGCGGTTCGCGCTCCAGCTGTTCCCGATCGTCGACGACATCGAGCGGGCCCGCGACCACGGCGACCTCACCGGCGCCTTCAAGGTCGTGGCCGATCGCGTCCTCGGGCTGCTCGACGGCCTGGGCGTGGAGGCGTTCGGCGTGGCCGGCGACCCGTTCGACCCGTCGCTGCACGAGGCGGTCATCCACGACACGTCGTCGGAGGTGAGCGTCCCGACCGCGACCACCGTGCTGCGGCAGGGTTTCCGCCGCGGCGACCGCGTCCTGCGGACGGCGATGGTCGCGGTGACCGAGCCCGAGAGCCCGGCGCCGGCCGCGGAGCCGGGCCCGTCGGCCGACGAGACCGGCGCTCCGGCGTCCGACTGATCCAGAGAGGGGGCGCCCGATGAGCACCCGGGACTTCATCGAGAAGGACTACTACGCCGCGCTGGGCGTCCCGAAGGACGCCGACGCGGCGGCCATCAAGAAGGCCTACCGCAAGCTCGCGCAGGAGCTGCACCCGGACAAGAACCCGGGCAACACCGAGGCCGAGGCGCGCTTCAAGGACGTCTCCGAGGCCTACGACGTGCTGTCGGACACCAAGCGGCGGACCGAGTACGACGAGGCCCGCAGGCTGTTCGGCGGCGGCGGCCGGCCGGGCGGCTTCCCCGGCGGGTTCCCCGGGGGCGGCGGCGGTCAGCCGTTCGACCTCGGCGACCTGTTCGGGGGCGCCGCCGGCGCCGGCGGCGCCCGTGGCGCGGGCGGCCTCGGCGACCTGCTGGGCGGCATCTTCGGCGGTGCCGCCGGCGGGGGAGCCCGCGCCCGCAGCCAGGCGGCCTCCGGTCCGGCCCGCGGCCAGGACGTCGAGACCGAGGCGACGCTCTCGTTCGACGAGGCGGCCCTCGGCGTCACCGTCCCGCTGCGCATGCAGAGCCCGGGCACCTGCCCGACCTGCAACGGCAGCGGGGCGAAGCCGGGCACGAGCCCGCACACCTGCCCGGTGTGCCAGGGCGCCGGCGTGACCAGCCGGAGCCAGGGGGCGTTCGCCTTCTCCGAGCCCTGCCGCAACTGCCGCGGCACCGGCTCGGTGGTCGACGACCCGTGCCCGACCTGCGCCGGCAACGGCGTCACCACCCAGACCCGCACCATCACCGTCCGCATCCCGGCCGGGGTCAAGGACGGCCAGCGCATCCGGCTGGCCGGCAAGGGCGCCCCGGGACGGCGCGGTGGGCCGGCGGGTGACCTGTTCGTCGTCGTCCACGTGTCCGAGCACGAGCTGTTCGGGCGCAAGGGCGACGACCTGACGCTGACCGTGCCGATCACCTTCGCCGAGGCGGCGCTGGGCACGACGCTCACCGTGCCGACGCTCGACGGGAACGTGTCGCTCAAGGTGCCCGCCGGCACCGCGAGCGGGCGCACCCTCCGCGTCCGCGGCCGGGGCGTCCAGGGCAAGGGCCGCGCCGGCGACCTGCTGGTCACGGTGGAGGTGGCGGTCCCGGTCCGGCTGACGCCCGCCCAGCGCAAGGCGATCGAGAATCTCGCCGAGGAGATGGACGAGGACCCGCGGCCGCAGATCACCGCGGCGGTGGAGGCAGGAGGCGGCAGGTGAGGAGCGCGCAGGACGCGGCCCGTGCCGTCGCCGAGGACGCGCCGGTCTTCGTGATCTCCGTGGCCGCCGAACTGGCCGGCATGCACGCGCAGACCCTGCGGCAGTACGACCGGCTGGGCCTGGTGAGCCCGGGACGCACGCCCGGTGGAGGCCGGCGGTACAGCCCGCGCGACGTGGCCCTGCTCCGGGAGGTCCAGCGGCTGTCCCAGGAGGACGGCGTCAACCTCGCCGGGATCAAGCGCATCATCGACCTGGAGTCGCAGGTGGAGGCGCTGCAGTCGCGCGTCCGCGAGCTCCTGGAGGCCCTCGACGTCGCCGAGGCGCGCCGGATGGCCGCGGAGGCCGCCGTCCCGGCGGGTTACCGCCGGGACCTGGTGCCGCAGCGCCGGCCCAGCTCCGCGCTCGTCGTCTGGCGCCCCCGGGGCGAGCGGTGAGCTCGGGGATCGACCCCGACGAGGCGTTCACCCGGCTGGAGCGCGAGATCGGCCTGCTGCTGCGCCGTGCCCGCGCCATGTCCGCCCGGCTGGCCAGCGCCCTGCACCCCGACCTCGACGGCGCCGCCTACGGGCTGCTCGCGCTGCTCGAGGACGCCGGCCCGCTGCGCGCGAGCGACCTGGTGGCGCGGCTCGGGCTCGACAAGAGCACCGTCAGCCGGCAGGTGTCCCAGCTCGCCGACCTCGGGCTGGTCGACCGGGCACCGGATCCGGTGGACGGGCGGGCGCAGGTGCTGACGCCGTCGGCGGAGGGCTCGGCCCGGCTCGCCCGCATCCGGGCCGCCCGGCGCGCCCGCTGGGAGGCCGACCTGGGGGACTGGCCGGCCGAGGACGTCGCCCGCCTCGGGGAGCTGCTGGGCCGGCTGAACCGGGTCGGCGAGGCGCAGGACGCGAGCGCCGCTCCCTGACCGGCTCCGTGAGCGGGGTGACGGGTAAGACGTTGCAGACCGCAACCAATCAGGTATATGGTTGCGGTCTGCACCTTTTCCTCACCTCGAGGACCTCATGCCCGTCACCCCCGCCACGCGGGACCGGCTGACCGCCGGCCTCGTCCAGCTCATCCGCACCGGCCGACAGGTCAGCAGCCGCGCCGCCGCCTCCGTCAACGGCGACCTGCCCTCCTTCGGCTGGTCGCTGCTCCTCCCGCTCGAGCGCGACGGCGCCCAGCGCTGCAGCGCCCTCGCCGCGCACGCCGGCATCGACGTCTCCGTCGCCAGCCGGCAGGTCGCCGTCCTGGAGCGGGACGGCTACCTCGAGCGCCACCCCGACCCGGCCGACGGCCGGGCCAGCCTGCTCAGCATCACCCCGGCCGGGGCCGAGGCCCTGCGGGCGACCCGCGCCCTGCGCTCGGAGTGGGCCCTGAACGCGCTCTCCGGCTGGGACGAGCGGGACGCGCGCACGCTCACCGATCTCCTCGAGCGGCTCGTCGCCGACGTCGCGAACGCCGGCGTGCCGAGGGCCGGCGCCGCCCGCACGCCCGTGCCGAGCCCGCGATGAGCTCCGCCGCCACCACGCCCGCACGCCACACCACCAGGAGCACCGTGACCAGCACCGCCGAGGCGCCCCAGCGGGCCGCCGCGCTTCCCCCCGTCGAGCAGCAGGGCCAGATGACGCACCGGGAGATCCTCTCGGCGCTGTCCGGGATGCTCCTCGCGATGTTCGTCGCGTTCCTGTCCGGGACGATCGTGTCCAACGCCCTGCCGACGATCATCACCGACCTGCGCGGCACCCAGAGCCAGTACACCTGGGTGGTCACCGCGACGCTGCTGGCGTCGACGGCCTCCACGCCGATCTGGGGCAAGCTGGCCGATCTCTTCAGCAAGAAGCTGCTCATCCAGCTCTCGATCGTCATCTTCGTCGTCGGCTCGGTGCTGGCCGGGCTCTCCCAGTCGGTCGACACCCTGATCGCCTGGCGCGTGCTGCAGGGCCTGGGCCTCGGCGGCCTGCAGGCGCTGGTCCAGATCGCGATGGCCGCGATGATCAGCCCGCGCGAGCGCGGCCGGTACGCCGGCCTCCTGGGCAGCGTCATGGCCGTGGCCACGGTCGGCGGCCCGCTGCTGGGCGGTCTGCTGGTGGACACCAGCTGGCTGGGCTGGCGCTGGTGCTTCTACGTCGGTGTGCCGTTCGGCCTCGTCGCCCTCGTCCTGCTGCAGCGCACGCTGCACCTGCCGGTGACCAAGCGGGACGTGCACATCGACTACCTGGGCGCGGCGTTCCTCACCGCCGGCGTCTCGGCGCTGCTCGTCTGGGTCACCCTGGCCGGCGACAGCTTCGCCTGGGCCTCGACCGAGACGGCGCTGTTCGTGGGCGGCGGGGCCGCCGCGGTCGTCGCCTTCGTGATCACCGAGCTGAGGGCGAAGGAGCCCATCGTCCCGCTGCGGCTCTTCCGCGACCGGACGACGACCCTGGCGATCATCGCCAGCATCGCGATCGGCATCGCGATGTTCGGCTCGTCGGTCTTCCTGGGCCAGTACCTGCAGATCTCCCGAGGCTTCTCGCCGACCGAGGCCGGTCTGCTGACCATCCCCATGGTCGCGGGGCTGCTGCTCTCCTCGACGGTCTCCGGGATCCTGATCACCAGGTACGGCCGGTGGAAGCGGTTCCTCGTCGCGGGATCCGTGCTCGTCGTGGTCGGCTTCGCGCTGCTCTCGGTGGTCGACCACGAGACCGACATGGTGCTGCTGTGCTCGTTCCTGTTCGTCCTGGGCGTCGGCATCGGCATGACGATGCAGAACCTGGTGCTCGCGGTGCAGAACACGGTGGCAGCGAGCGATCTGGGCGCGGCGAGCTCGGCGGTGGCGTTCTTCCGCAGCCTCGGCGGCACGATCGGCGTCTCGGTGCTGGGCGCCGTGCTCGCCAGCCGGGTCGGTGACCTGATCCGGGCCGGCCTGGCCGACGTGCCGGGCGCCGCGCAGGCCGCGGGCTCCGGCGAGGTGGGGCTGGCGAACCTGACCGACGCCCCGCCGGCGATCCAGACCCTGATCCGGGTCTCCTACGGCGACGCCACGGGGCGGATCTTCCTGATCTCCGCGGTCATCGCGGTGGTCGCCGCCGTCGCCGTGGTCCTGATCCGGGAGGTCGCCCTCAGCACGCGGAACAACGAGGAGCGGCTGCGCGACGAGGCGGGGCTCCCCGCTTCCTGAGCCACGACGACGACGGCCCGGCCCCCCGCAGCGGGGACCGGGCCGTCGTCGTCGCGGGACCTACTGCTCGAGGGCGGCGTCGAGGGTGATCTCGTCGACGCCGGCCAGAGCCTTGCTCACCGGGCATCCGGCCTTGGCTGCCTGGGCCGCCTGCTCGAAGCCCGCGGCGTCGAGCCCGTCGACCTCGCCGCGGACGGTGAGGGCGATCTTCGTGATGTGCGGGCCCCCGTCCTTCTGCCCCAGGGTCACCTCCGCGGTGATCTCCAGCGACTGCGGCGTCCCGCCCGCCTTGCCGATCTCGTTGGAGAGGGCCATCGCGAAGCAGGAGGAGTGCGCGGCGGCGATGAGCTCCTCGGGGCTGGTGGTCCCCCCGGCCTCGTCGGCGGCGCGCTTGGGGAAGGACACCTCGTAGGTGCCGACCTTGGAGCTGGAGAGCTCGACCTGGCCGGAGCCGTCCTGCAGGGTGCCGTTCCAGGCGGTGCGTGCGGTGCGAGTGGGCATGTCGCTTCTTCCGTGCCGGGCGCCGCCCGCTCCTGGACGGCGCGTCGGCGGGCCCTTACCCGATCGGTCGCGCGGTCAACGCGTTCAGCAGACGACCTCGCCGCGGTTGACGCGCTCGGTGAGCAGCCGCAGCCGCGCCATGAGGTCGTCGAACTCGCTGGTGTCGAAGCCGATGGCGCCGATCATCTCCTCGGAGATGGCGAGCGCCTTGTCCTGGAGGGCGCGGCCCGCGTCGGTCAGGGCGATGGCGACCGAGCGCTCGTCCTCCACCCGCCGGTGCCGCGTGACCAGGCCGGCGGCCGTGAGCCGCTTGAGCAGGGGCGAGAGGGTGCCGCTGTCGAGGGCCAGGCGTGACCCGAGCTGCCCCACGGTCTGGTTGTCGGCCTCCCAGAGCAGCATCATCACCAGGTACTGGGGGTAGGTCAGGCCGAGCGCGTCGAGCATCGGCCGGTAGCGCGCCGTCACCGCCCGCGAGGCCGCGTACAGCGCGAAGCACAGCTGGTCGTCGAGCGCGACGCTGGGTGCCGGCAGAGCGGTCATGCCCAGAGTCTAGGACGCCGGTTCCTGAACACCACGGT
This sequence comes from Bacillus sp. AZ43, assembly GCA_004570425.1. GTDB lineage: Bacteria > Actinomycetota > Actinomycetes > Mycobacteriales > Geodermatophilaceae > Blastococcus_B. The sequence continues at coordinate 110,486 of SPQJ01000004.1, read as the reverse complement.
CACACGCTTGCCCGCGCCGGTCACGTCCACGCGGGCGAGGCGGTTGGACGGAACGAGGTTGAGTGGAACAGACTCAACTTCGTCGTCGTTGCACCGGTCGACCACCTGTCGCCGGAGTCCGACCGGCGGCCCCTGACCACCCACACGAGAGGAGCTCCTCCCCGACCATGGAGAGCAAGCTCACGACCCGGTCGCAGGAAGCCATCGCCGCGGCGCAGCGTCTCGCCGTCGCCCGCGGCCAGGCGGCGCTCGAGCCGCTGCACCTCCTCGTGGCCCTGCTGGAGCAGACCGACGGCATCGCCGGCCCGCTGCTCACGGCGGTGGGCGCCGACCCGGCCGACGTCCGCGCCAAGGCCGACGCCGCGCTGCGGCGCATGCCCAGCGTCAGCGGCGCCACGGTCCCCGCGCCCTCGCCCTCCCGCGAGCTGCTGCGGGTGATCAACGCGGCGGGCGAGCAGTCGAGCGCCCTGGGCGACGAGTACATCTCCACCGAGCACCTGCTGGTCGCGCTGGCCGGCTCCGAGGGCGAGGCCGGCGACGTGCTCACCGGCGCGGGCGCCACCCGCGACACCCTGCTGGCCGCCTTCCGCACCGTCCGCGGCGGCCGCAAGGTGACCACCCCGGACCCCGAGGCCACGTTCCAGGCCCTCGAGAAGTACGCCGTCGACCTCACCCAGCGGGCGCGCGACGGCAAGATCGACCCGGTCGTCGGCCGGGACACCGAGATCCGCCGCGTGGTGCAGGTGCTGTCCCGGCGCACGAAGAACAATCCCGTCCTCATCGGCGAGCCCGGCGTCGGCAAGACGGCGATCGTCGAGGGCCTGGCCCAGCGGATCGTCGCCGGCGACGTCCCGGAGAGCCTCAAGGGCAAGCGGCTCATGGCGCTCGACCTCGGCGCGATGGTCGCCGGGGCCAAGTACCGCGGTGAGTTCGAGGAGCGGCTCAAGGCCGTGCTCCAGGAGATCACCGAGGCCGAGGGCGAGATCGTCACCTTCATCGACGAGCTGCACACGATCGTCGGCGCGGGCGCGACCGGCGACTCCGCCATGGACGCCGGCAACATGATCAAGCCGATGCTGGCCCGCGGCGAGCTGCGGATGGTCGGCGCGACCACGCTCGACGAGTACCGCGAGCACATCGAGAAGGACCCGGCGCTGGAGCGCCGCTTCCAGCAGGTCTTCGTCGGCGAGCCCAGCGTCGAGGACACCATCGGCATCCTGCGCGGCCTCAAGGAGCGCTACGAGGTCCACCACGGTGTCCGCATCACCGACGCCGCGATCGTGGCGGCGGCGACGCTGTCGGACCGGTACGTCACGGCACGCTTCCTGCCGGACAAGGCGATCGACCTGGTCGACGAGGCGGCCAGCCGGCTGCGCATGGAGATCGACAGCCGCCCCGTCGAGGTCGACGAGGTGGAGCGCGCCGTCCGCCGCATGGAGATCGAGGAGATGGCGCTGTCCAAGGAGGACGACCCGTCGTCCCTGGACCGCCTGGCCGCCCTGCGCGAGGAGCTCGCCAACCGGCGGCAGGAGCTCGCCGAGCTGACCTTCCGCTGGCAGCAGGACAAGACCGCCATCGAGCGGATCCAGCGGATCAAGGAGGAACTGGAGTCCGTCCGCCTGGAGGCCGAGCGCGCCGAGCGCGACGGCGACCTGGCCCGCGCCGCGGAGCTGCGCTACGGCCGGCTGCCCGAGCTGGAGCGCTCCCTGACGGCGGCCGAGGACTCGGTGGCCTCCGGCGAGTCGATGCTCAAGGAGGAGGTCGGCCCCGACGACATCGCCGAGGTCGTCCAGGCCTGGACCGGCATCCCCGCCGGCCGGCTGCTCGAGGGCGAGACCCAGAAGCTGCTGCGCATGGAGGAAGGCCTGGCCGGCCGCGTCGTCGGCCAGCCCGACGCCGTCCGTGCCGTATCCGACGCCGTCCGCCGCGCGCGGTCCGGCGTGGCCGACCCCGACCGGCCCACCGGGTCGTTCCTGTTCCTCGGCCCGACCGGCGTCGGCAAGACCGAACTGGCCAAGGCCCTGGCGGAGTTCCTGTTCGACGACGAGCGGGCGATGGTCCGCATCGACATGAGCGAGTACTCCGAGAAGCACTCGGTGGCCCGGCTGGTCGGCGCCCCGCCCGGCTACGTCGGCTACGAGGCCGGCGGCCAGCTGACCGAGGCGGTGCGGCGGCGGCCGTACACGGTCGTGCTGCTCGACGAGGTGGAGAAGGCCCACCCCGACGTCTTCGACGTCCTGCTGCAGGTGCTCGACGACGGGCGGCTGACCGACGGCCAGGGCCGGACGGTCGACTTCCGGAACACGATCCTGATCCTGACCTCGAACCTCGGGTCGCAGATCATCGCCGACCAGTCCGTCCCCGAGGAGCGCCGGCGGGACGCGGTCATGGACGTCGTCCGGACGCACTTCAAGCCCGAGTTCCTCAACCGGCTCGACGACGTCGTCGTCTTCCGGGCGCTCGGGACCGAGGAGCTCGCCGGCATCGTCGACATCCAGGTCGGGGTGCTGGCCCGCCGGCTGGCCGCCCGGCGGCTCACGCTGCGGGTCACCGACGCGGCCCGCGAGTGGCTGGCGCTCAACGGGTTCGACCCCGTCTACGGCGCCCGGCCGCTGCGCCGCCTGGTGCAGTCGGCGATCGGCGACCAGCTCGCCAAGGCGCTGCTCGCCGGTGACATCCGGGACGGCGACGAGGTGGTCGTCGACTGGCCGGCCGACGTGCCCGACGGCGACGGCGGCCTGAGCGTCGCCCGCGGCTGAGGCACCGGGGCGGACCTCGCCCACCGGGTGACACGGCGACCGGTACTGGTCGCCGTGTCACCCGGTCCTCCATGATCGCGGGGAGCGATCCGACGGGAGGACGGCGATGACGTCAGGACAGGGTGGTCCCTACGGCGACCCGGGCCGGCAGGAGCAGCCCGGCCCGCCCCCGGGGTGGAACCCGCCGCCGGCCCAGCCCGATCCCCGGTACCCCGGCTACGCGCCGGCGCCGTCGGCCCCCACGGGCTTCGGCGCGCCCCCGCCGATGGAGCGGCCGACGACGGTCCGCGCGGGCCTCGGCGCCTTCGTCGCGGCGATCGTGCTCAGCGCCGTCGCCCAGGTCGTCACCCTGCTCAACCACGACCTCGTCGTCGACTGGACGCTGGACAACGCCGGCATCGAGCGCACGCAGGACGTGGAGGCGGCCCTCGCCGGCGCCGAGAGCAGCGCGCTGATCGGCAGCGTCGTCGGGTTCCTCTTCATCGGCGCCTACGCGCTCTTCGTCTGGTTCGCCTGGCAGGGCCGCAACTGGGCCAGGATCGTGCTCTGGGTGCTGGGCGGTCTCGGGATCGTGTCGGGCCTGGCGGGTCTCGCGGTCGGCTCGCCACTGGCGTTCCTCAGCACCCTGAACGTGTTCCAGTTGCTGATCGTCGTCGCCGGCGTCGTGCTGCTGGCGCTCAAGCCCTCGAACGACTGGTTCCGCTACCGCGGCTGGCAGCGGGCCAACGGGCGGGGCTGACGCTCAGGAGCGGGCGCCCAGGCGGGGCACGTAGTCGCGCGTCGTCCGCGCCATCAGGCTGGTCACCGCGGCGATCGACAGCACGGCGATCAGCAGCGAGAACACGGTCACGCCCCCCGCCAGGAGGGTGGAGAAGATCGTGAGGAGGGCCAGGGCCGCGGAGGTGGCCAGTCCCACCCAGCGCGCCCACGGCTGCCGGCGCGGGAGGAACCAGGCCGACAGCGCGATCAGGAGCCCGAGCAGCCCGTACACCAGGATGTTCTGGCGCAGCGCCGTCTCCGCCTGCCCGCGGTCGACGTCGTCGTTGCCCTCGACCAGCGCGTCGACGAAGGTGTCGAAGGCGTACCAGGTGAGGCCGGCGTTCACGAGCATCAGCGCGGCGAGGACGCCCATCGCGATGACCGCGACACGCACGGACGTCGGGATCGGGGGGCGCGCGGCGGGGTCGGCGGCGGGGGTCTGATCGGTCGGCACGCCGTCAGCCTGGCAGACCCGCGGCCCGGCCCGGCGCAGGTCGCGGCCAGGTTGTGTGCAAGACAATTTCCCGCGAGGTGAATCCGGATCCGCCGCGCCGGCGGAAGAGCCGGTGTGACGACCTCCCCGCAGCCACCGGCCGCGCCCCGCTCCGGGTCCGGCCGGGGGCGGCGTGGGCTCGCCGCGCTGGCCGGTCTGCTGGCCGCCGCGGTGGCGCTGGGCGTCGCGGAGCTGGTCGCCGCACTCGTGGGGCCCGCGTCCTCGCCGGTGATCGCCGTCGGCGACGCCGTCATCACGCTGACGCCGGAGCCGGTCAAGGCCTTCGCGATCCGGACCTTCGGCGAGAACGACAAGATCGCCCTGGTCGTCGGGACACTGCTGATCGTCGCGCTGTACGCGCTGGTCATCGGCCTGACCGGGCTGCGCAGCCGGCGCCTGGGCGCGCTCGGGATCGCGCTCTTCGGACTGGTCGGCGCGATCGCGGCCGTCACCCGGCCCGCGGGCGGGCCGCTGGACGCGCTGCCCTCGCTGCTGGGCGCCGCGGCCGGGGTGGCCGCCCTGCTCGCCCTCCTCCGCCCGCTGACCGCGCCGGCTCCCGGAGCCGGACCACGGGGCGACGCACCGGGAGTCGACCGCCGCCGGTTCGTCCTCGCCGGCGGGGCGGCGCTGGGCGCGGCCGCCGTCGCCGGGGGAGGGGGACGGCTGCTGCAGCGGCGGTTCGACGTCTCCGGCGACCGGGCCGCGCTCGCCCTGCCGGCACCGGCCTCGCGGGCGGCCGCGCTCCCGGCCGGGGCGGACCTGGCCGCGGAGATCGACGGGCTGACGCCGCTGTTCACGGCGAACCGCGACTTCTACCGGGTCGACACCGCCATCTCCGTGCCCCGCATCCGGTCGGCCGACTACCGGCTGGAGATGGCCGGGATGTTCGACACCCCGCGCCGGTACACCCTGGACGACCTCCTCGGGCGCGACGACGTCATCGAGCGGGACGTCACGCTCACCTGCGTCTCCAACGAGGTCGGCGGCCGGCTGGCCGGGACCGCCCGCTGGCTCGGCGTCCCGCTGGGCGCCCTGCTCGAGGAGAACGGCATCCGCCGGCGCAGCGACCAGCTGCTCTGCCGCTCCGCGGACGGCATGACGATCGGCGCGCCCACGCGCAACGCCCTCGAGACCGAGGACGCGATGCTGGCCTTCGGGATGAACGGCGAGCCGCTCCCGGTGGAGCACGGCTTCCCGGTCCGGATGCTCATCCCCGGGCTGTACGGCTACGTCTCGGCCTGCAAGTGGCTGGTGCGCATCGAAGCCACCACGTTCGACGCCGTCGACGCCTACTGGGTGGAGCGCGACTGGGCGGCCGAGGGGCCGATCAAGGTCGCCTCGCGGATCGACACCCCCGCCCCGCTGCGCCAGTTCCCCGCCGGCCGCCGGGCGATCGCCGGCGTCGCCTGGGCGCAGACGCGCGGCATCGCGTCGGTGGAGGTCCGTGTCGACGACGAGGACTGGGCGCGGGCGGAGCTGTCGCCCGAGGTGGACGCCGACCTGTGGCGCCAGTGGGTCCTGCCCTACGACTTCGCGCCCGGCCGGCACTCGATCACCGTGCGCGCCACCGGGGCCGACGGCGAGGTGCAGACCGAGCAGCGCGCCGCGCCCTTCCCCGACGGCTCGAGCGGCTGGCACACCGTCCAGGTGGTCGCCGGCTGACCGGGCCACCCCGGATCCCCGCCGGCACCGCCCGGCGGCGTCATACTCCGGTCCGCTCCCGCGGACCGGCGCACCACCCCGCCCGCGACAATGAGGTCGCACGGACAGGACAAGGAGCACCATCACCGTGAAGAGCAACCTCCTCACCCGCGGCGTCCTCGTGACGGCCGTCTCCAGCCTCGCCATCACGCTGAGCGCCTGCGGCTCGGACGACTCGGCCGACACCAGCGCGTCCTCGGACACCAGCAGCAGCATGGAGAGCCAGGCCCCCGAGAGCAGCGCCATGCCCATGTCCGACGAGCCGTTCGGCGCCGGGTGCTCCGCCGTCCCCGCCGAGGGCGAGGGCAGCTTCACCGGGATGACCGACGACCCGGTCGCCACCGCCGCGAGCAACAACCCGGCGCTGTCCACGCTGGTGCAGGCGGTGACCGCCGCGAACCTCGGCGACACCCTCAACACCACCGACGACATCACCGTGCTGGCCCCGGCCAACCCGGCGTTCGAGGCGGTGCCGGCCGACGCGCTCAACGCGCTGCTGGCCGACACCGCGCAGCTCACCGCGGTGCTCACCCACCACGTCATCCCGGGCCGGCTGACCCCGGAGGACCTGGCCGGCACGCACACCACGCTGAACAACGACGAGGTCACCGTCGAGGGCTCGGGTGAGGACTTCACCATCGCCATGGACGGGACCGTCGTCGGGGCGGAGGCCTCGGTGATCTGCGGCAACGTGCAGACCGCCAACGCCACCGTCTACATCATCGACCAGGTGCTCAAGCCCGCCGGCGCCTGAGCGCGGCGCGGGGGCCGTCATGTCTAGGGTTCCCAGACATGACGGCCCCCGCCTCGCTGCCCGACCGCGACCGCCTGCTGGAACTGATCGTCGAGCTGGCGGTCGTCCACGGGAAGGTCACGCTCTCCTCGGGGCAGGAGGCCGACTGGTACATCGACATGCGCCGCCTGACCCTCCACCACGAGGGGGCGCCGCTGGTCGGCCGCGTGATGCGCCAGCTGACCGGCGACCTGCGCTACGACGTCGTCGGCGGGCTCACGCTCGGCGCCGACCCGGTGGCCGCGGCGATGCTGCACGCGGCGGCCGCCGGCGAGGGCTTCCTCGACGCCTGCGTCGTCCGCAAGGCAGGCAAGGCGCACGGGCTGCAGCGGCGGATCGAGGGCCCGGACGTCGCCGGCCGCGCGGTCCTCGTCGTGGAGGACGTGTCCACGACCGGCGGCAGCCCGCTGACCGCGGCCGAGGCGCTGCAGGAGGCCGGTGCCGAGGTCATCGCGGTCGCGGTGATCGTCGACCGCGGCGGCCGGGCCGCCGTGGAGGCCGCCGGCTTCGAGTACCGGGCCGCCTTCACCCTCGCGGACCTCGGCCTGGACTGACCCCCGTCGGCCGACGGCCTACGGTGTGACCGTGACCACTGCGTGGGTCGCCGAGCTCGTCGACGCGCTCGGCCCCGACAGCGTGCTGACCGACCGCGACGTGACCGCGGCGTACGCGCGCGACCAGGCGATGCTCGCGCCCGCGGGCACCCCCGCCGCGGTCGTGTTCCCCCGCCGCACCGAGGACGTCGTCGCGGTGATGCGGACGGCGGCGCGGCACGGCGTGCCGGTCGTGCCGCGCGGCGCCGGCTCGGGGCTGGCCGGGTCCAGCAACGCCGTCGACGGCGCCATCACCCTGGTCATGACACGGATGGACGCCGTGCTGGAGGTCTCCCCGGCCGACCGGCTCGCCGTCGTCCAGCCCGGGGTGGTGAACAAGCAGCTCCGCGACGCCGTGGCCGGCGCCGGGCTGTTCTACCCGCCGGACCCGTCGAGCTACGACTGGTGCACGATCGGCGGCAACCTCTCCACGAACTCCGGCGGCCTGTGCTGCGTCAAGTACGGCGTCACCACCGACTACGTGCTCGGGCTGGAGGTCGTCCTCGCCGACGGGCGGGTGCTGCGCACCGGCCGGCGCACCGTCAAGGGCGTCGCGGGCTACGACCTCGCGCGGCTGTTCGTCGGCTCCGAGGGCACGCTCGGTGTCATCACCGAGGCGACGCTGGCGTTGCGCCCGGCGCCCCAGCGGCCGGTCACCCTCGCCGCCACCTTCGCGACGACGGCGCAGACCGGCCAGGTCGTCGAGCGGGTGGTCACGACGGGACTGGTGCCGAGCCTGCTCGAGGTCATGGACAACACCTGCATCCGCGCGGTCGACGACCTGCTGCACGCCGACCTCGACCGCGGCGCCCGCGCGCTGCTGGTCGCGCAGTCCGACACCGGCGGGCAGGCGGCCGGCCGCGAGATCGAGGCGCTCGCGCGGCTGTGCCGCGAGGCCGGCGCCCAGCTGGTGCACACCACCGAGGACCCCGCCGAGGGCGACCTGCTGCTGCAGGCCCGCCGGGTGGCACTGCCCGCGCTGGAGCAGCTGGGCAGCACGCTCATCGACGACGTCGCCGTGCCCCGCTCGCGGATCGCTGCGTTCCTCGACGGGTGCGACGGCATCGCCGCCGCCCGCGCACTGACCATCGGCGTCGTCGGGCACGCCGGCGACGGCAACATGCACCCGACCATCTGCTTCGACCCCGCGGACGCCGACCAGCGCGAGCGGGCGTTCGCCGCGTTCGACGACATCCTCGAGCTCGGCCTCTCGCTGGGCGGCACCATCACCGGCGAGCACGGCGTGGGCGCGATCAAGGTCGACTGGCTCGAGCGCGAGATCGGCCCGGTGGCCCTCGACGTGCACCGCTCGATCAAGGACGCGCTGGACCCGGACGGCCTGCTCAACCCGGGCAAGGTCTTCCGGCGGGCCGATCTCGCCGTCGGGGTGACACGCTGAGCGACGTGAGCAGACAGCGGCTCGTCGTCATCGGCGGAGACGCCGCGGGCCTGTCGGCGGCCGCGCAGGCACGCCGGCTGCGCGACGCCTCCCAACTCGACATCGTGGTGCTGGAGCAGGGCCCGGAGATCTCCTACTCCGCCTGCGGCATCCCCTACTGGATCGGCGACCACGTCGAGGACCGCGACCAGCTGCTCGCCCGCACCCCGGCCGACTTCGCGGCCCAGGGCATCGAGGTGCGCATCGGCACCCGCGCCGAGGGCATCGACCTGGCCGCCGCCGCGGTGGTCACCGACAGCGAGCGGCTGGGCTACGACTCGCTGGTCGTCGCCACCGGCGGCAAGCCGTTCCGCCCGCCGGTGCCCGGCCTCGACGCCGACGGCGTGCACGGCGTGCACCGCCTGGCCGACGGCGCCGACATCCGCGCCGCGATCGCTGCCGGGGCGAAGCGGGCAGTGGTCCTCGGCGGCGGCTACATCGGTCTCGAGATGGCCGAGGTGCTGCAGACCCGCGGCCTGGAGGTCACCGTCGTCCTGGCCGACCCGCTGCCGATGGCGCAGCTGGACGACGACATGGGCGAGAAGGTCTGCGCGGCCATGGGCGCGATGGGCATCGACGTGCGGCCGAGCGAGCCGGTGCGGGAGGTCGAGGTCGACGTCGACGGCGTCGCCCGCGCCGTCCGCACCGACGAGGGCAGCTACGACGCCGACCTCGTCGTCCTCGGCCTCGGGATGGGCCCGGAGACGACCCTCGCCCGGGAGGCCGGCCTGGCCCTCGGGACGACGGGCGCGATCGACGTGGCGCACACCCAGCGCAGCCGGTCGCACCCGGAGGTGTTCGCCGCCGGGGACTGCGCCCAGACCTTCCACCGGATCACCGGCGAGGCGATCCACGTGGCGCTCGGCACCCACGCGAACAAGCAGGGCCGGGTCGCCGGCTCCGTGATCGGCGGGCGGCCCGCCCGCTTCGCCGGTGTCCTGGGGACGGCGATGACGAAGGTCGGCGACCTCGAGGTGGCCCGCACCGGGCTGTGCACCACGCAGGCCGAGGAGGGCGGCTACGACTACCGCACCGAGCTGATCGAGTCCTCGACGCGCGCCGGCTACTACCCGGGCGCCGCGCCCATCCACGTCAAGATCATCACCGAGAAGGGGTCCGGCCTGCTGCTCGGCGCGCAGATCGTCGGCGGGCCGGGCAGCGGCAAGCGGATCGACGTCTTCGCCACCGCGATCTGGGCCGGGATGACCGCCGACGTCCTCGCGGGCTCCGACCTCTCCTACGCGCCGCCGTTCTCGCCGACCTACGACCCGGTGGTCGTGGCCGCGCGGGTGGCCAGCCGCATCGAGACCGGCTGACGTCACCCGGTCCGGGGCCCGACCCCTCGCGGTGACGCGCCCGGCGGGATACTGATCACGACGTACAGCGCCGTACACGCCGCTTCCACCGGAGGAGTGCCCCGCATGCCCATCGCGACCCCCGAGGTCTACGCCGACATGATCCGCCGGGCCAAGGAGGGCGGGTTCGCCTACCCGGCGATCAACTGCACGTCGTCCGAGACGATCAACGCGGCCCTGCGCGGGTTCGCCGACGCGGGCAGCGACGGCATCATCCAGTTCTCCACGGGCGGCGCCGAGTTCGGCTCCGGCACCCGGGTGAAGGACATGGTCACCGGCGCGGTGGCGCTCGCCGAGTTCGCGCACGTCGTCGCCGAGAAGTACCCGGTCAACGTCGCGCTGCACACCGACCACTGCCCCAAGGACAAGCTCGACGGCTACGTCCGCCCGCTGATCGCGCTGTCCAAGGACCGCGTCGACGCCGGCCAGGCGCCGCTGTTCCAGTCGCACATGTGGGACGGCTCGGCCATCGACCTGGAGGAGAACCTCCAGATCGCCGAGGAGCTGCTCGACGCGACCGCCGCGGCGAAGATCGTGCTCGAGCTGGAGATCGGCGTCGTCGGGGGCGAGGAGGACGGCGTCGCCCACGACATCAACGAGAAGCTCTACACCGCCCCCGGCGACTTCGTCGCCACCGCCAAGGCCCTGGGTCTGGGCGAGCGCGGCGTCTACCTGCTCGCCGCCACGTTCGGCAACGTCCACGGCGTCTACAAGCCCGGCAACGTGAAGCTGCGCCCGGAGATCCTCCAGCAGGGCCAGGACGTCGTCAGCTCCGAACTGGGCCTCGGAGAGGGCGCCAAGCCGTTCAACTTCGTGTTCCACGGCGGCTCCGGCTCCGCGCAGTCGGAGATCCGCGAGGCCATCTCGTACGGCGTCGTGAAGATGAACGTCGACACCGACACCCAGTACGCCTTCACCCGGCCGATCGCCGGCCACATGTTCACCAACTACGACGGCGTCCTGAAGGTCGACGGCGAGGTCGGCAACAAGAAGACGTACGACCCGCGCAGCTACCTCAAGGCGGCCGAGACCGGCATGGCCGCGCGCGTCGTCGAGGCGTGCGAGGACCTGCTGTCCGCCGGCCAGTCGCAGGGCGCCTGAGCATGACCCACACCCACAACCTGCTGGGCGAGCCGGACCCGACGCTGCTGCCGGGCAACCCCGAGGCCGAGCGCGAGCTCGCCGAGGGCACCCCGGCGGCCGAGGTCGCGGCGCACCACCCGACGGTGAGCGCGGCCTGGGCGGCGCTGGCCGAGGAGGCCATCGGGCGTCCGGAGCGGCAGCTCACCGACACGATCGAGGCCTACGCCTACGCCCGCACCGGCTACCACCGCGGCCTGGACGCGCTGCGCCGCAACGGCTGGAAGGGCTTCGGCCCGGTGCCGTGGTCGCACGAGCCCAACCGCGGGTTCCTGCGCTGCGTCACCGTGCTGGCGAAGGCCGCCGAGGCGATCGGGGAGACCGACGAGCAGGAGCGCTGCACCCAGCTGCTGCGCGACTGCGACCCGTCGCTCGCACCCTGACGGTCACTTACGGTAACGCCCGGTCACGCGGCCGGCCCGCCGCTGACCTGGGGGTTCGGCGCCCAGGTTTCGCGGCGGACCGTGACGGTCATCACTGTCCGTGCACGGCGCCGACCGGGCGCCCGCACGAATGGGGATGCAGCAATGGTGACCCTGTTGTGGATCCTTGCCGTGATCCTGGTGATCGCCGGGATCCTCGCCATCATCCGAGGCCAGATGCTGTGGGGCATCGTGCTGATCGTCGTGGGGCTGCTCGTCGGCCCGGGCGGGGTGAGCGTCTTCGCCTGACCGCGCCCCGGGCCCTCCTTCCCGGGGCCCGGGGCCCAGTGCTCGTCCGGCTCGGCGCTCGTCGAGCTCAGCGCTCGCCCAGCTCCGAGTGCAGGGCGGTCAGCGCGGCGGTGAGCGCGGTGAACTCCTCCCCGCCGGCCATCAGCCGCATCAGGTCGGCGGCATCGACGTCGTCCCGGGTGAGCACCCCGGCCACCGAGCCGTGCGCCAGCAGCAGGAACCGGTCGCCCACCAGGTGGGCGTAGCGCGGGTTGTTGGTCACCAGGAGCACCGCCAGACCCTCCGTCCGCGCCGCGACGATCGCCTGCAGCAGCAGCGTCTGCTGGGCCACGGTCAGCGGCGCCGTCGGCTCGTCGACGATCAGTGCCCGGGCGCCGAAGTGCATGGCGCGGGCGATCGCCAGGCTCTGCCGGGCTCCCGCCTGCAGCGTGCTCGCCGGCTGGTCGGGGTCGAGCTGCACGCCCACCCGCGCCATCGCCCGCACGGTGACCTCCCGCGCCCGGTCCACGTCCAGCCGGCGCAGCGGCCAGACCCCGCGGGTCGGCTCCGCGCCGAGGAAGAAGTTCCGCCAGATCGACAGCAGCGGCGCGACGGCGAGGTCCTGCCACACGGTCGCGATGCCGGCCGCACGGGCCTGCCGCGGCGACCGGAAGCGGACCGGTTCCCCCCCGACCAGCAGCTGGCCCTCGTCGTGCCGCTGCAGGCCCGAGAGCACGGCGACGAGCGTCGACTTCCCGGAGCCGTTCTCCCCGAGGACGCAGGTGATCTCGCCGGCCGGGAGGGTGGCGCTGACGCGGGACAGGGCCGCGACGCTGCCGAAGCGGACGCTGAGCCGCCGGAGCTCGAGCTCGGGCGGCCGGGGACGGTCGGCGGTCACGAGCGCGGCACCGCCTTCAGCCGCCGGCGGACGACGCCGGTGACGAGCAGCGCCACCAGCAGGAGCACGCCCAGGAAGGCGCGGAACCACAGGGGGTCCCAGCCGGCCAGGACGATGCCCTCGCGGGTCACGGCGTAGAGCAGGGCACCCACCGAGGCGCCGACCGCCGACCCGTAGCCGCCGGTGATGAGGCAGCCGCCGATGACGGCCACGACGACGAAGTCGACGGCGTTGCCGAGCACCGGGCCGCCGACCTGGACGCCGCCGGTGCGCACCATCCCCAGCGTCCCGATCAGCCAGCCGGCGACGGCGGTGAGGCAGAAGAGGGTCAGCGTGGTCCGCCGCACGGGCACCCCGAGCTGCCGGGCCGCGGTGCGCGCGCCACCGCTGGCGAACACCGCGTTGCCGAACCGGGTCCGCCACAGCGCCCACGTCGCCAGCGCGGTCACCCCGAGCCACCAGAGCAGGGACACGCGGAAGCGGCCGTCGTCGAGCTGGGCCGTCGAGCCGAACACCGCGACCGCCGTCTCCCAGCCGGTCGCGTCGTCCACCCCGGTGATCCGGCCGGAGCCGGTGACCGCCTGGGCGCCGGCCTGGGTCACGCCCTGGAGGACGAGGAAGGTCGCCATGGTGACCAGGAAGCTGGGCAGGCCGGTGTTGACCACGAGGAGCCCGTTGACCAGGCCGATCGCGAGGGCCGCGACGAGCGACAGCAGCAGTGCCGGCCAGATGCCCCACCCGGCCCGGTTCACCAGCAGCGCGGTGAGCAGCGGCGCCGCGACGGCCAGCACGCCGATGGAGAGGTCGAAGTGGCCGGCGATCAGCAGCAGCCCCACGGCGACCGCCCCGACGCCCAGCAGCGCCGCCGTGTCCAGCACGCTGGCCAGCCCGCCGCTGCTGAACAGCGCCGGCGCCTGCGGCCCGAGGACCGCGACGACGCCCGCCAGCCCCACCACCGCGGGCAGGCTGGGCCGGGCGATGGCCCGCTGGAGGAGGCGGCGTCCGGCCGACTGCCCGACCGGCGCCCCCGTGGCGGGCAGGCGGGCGGAGGTCACCGGCGCGCCTCGCGGCGGGGCCGGCGCGGGGCACGGGACGACGGCAGCGTGACCTCCTCGGCGCGCGGGTGGGGCCCAGTGTCCCTCAGGGGTCGAGCCGCCACCGGACGCGGTCGTCGGCGTACCAGGTCCACCGGTGCACCGGACGCGGGAACGGCACGCCGTCGCGGAGGATCCGCGCCGGGTCGCTGGCGATCTGCAGCGCCCGGCCGCTGGTCTGCCGGGTGGGCCGCAGCGGCTGGAGCATCACGGTGACGCCGATCGTGTCCACCGCGCGCCAGTCCGGCCGGACGTCGATGCGGGTGATCTCGCCGTCGGCGACCTTGATGTCGTCGTGGTGGGCCTGCAGCCCGATCCGCCGGCTCAGCGACCTGCGCCCGTCGCCCGCGGCCTCCACCCGGCCGTGGTGGAGCAGGACGCCGCCGTGGTCGTCGCGGACGAGGCACAGGTCCCGCGGCTCGCCGGTGCCGACGCCGATGTCACGCGCGAGGGACAGCGACGCCTTGTCGCCGGTGGGCTCCCAGGCCACCGGGACGAGGGCGGTGCGCTGGGCCTTGAGGAGCACGGTGAGGACGGCGGCCAGGCCGGCGACCGGGCCGCGGACACGGAGGGAATCGGCGTCGGCCGCGGCGGCGACGTCCTCCGGTCGGGGTGCTCGGCCGGGCTCCAGACGGCGGAGGTCCAGCTGGACGGAAGCCATGCCGATACCCTGCCACTTGGCCGCCGGGGACCCCCGGGTGCCGATCGACGGAGGAGAACAAGGACCCGATGCCGGCTGTCGTGCTGATCGGTGCCCAGTGGGGGGACGAGGGCAAGGGGAAGGCCACCGACCTCCTCGGGGGCCGCGTCCCCTACGTCGTCCGCTACCAGGGCGGCAACAACGCGGGGCACACGGTGATCACGCCCGACGGGGAGAAGTACGCGCTGCACCTGATCCCGTCGGGGATCCTGACGCCGGGGTGCACCCCCGTGATCGGCAACGGCGTGGTCATCGACCCCGAGGTGCTCATCAGCGAGCTCGCCGGCCTGGAGGAGCGCGGGGTGGACACCTCGCGGCTGGTCATCTCCGCCGACGCGCACCTGATCATGCCGCACCACCGGGCCCTCGACAAAGTCACCGAGCGCTTCCTCGGCAAGCGCAAGATCGGCACCACCGGCCGCGGCATCGGCCCGGCGTACGGCGACAAGGTCGCCCGCGTCGGCATCCGCGTGGCCGACCTGCTGGACCTGTCGATCCTCCGGCAGAAGCTCGAGGGGACCCTCCAGGAGAAGAACCAGGTCCTGGTCAAGGTCTACAACCGCAAGGCGATCGACGTCGACGAGGTGGTCGCTGAGTACGCCGCGTACGCGGACGTGTTGAAGCACCGCATCGCCGACACCCGGCTGCTGCTGGGCAACGCGCTCGACGCCGGCGAGTGGGTGCTGCTGGAGGGCTCGCAGGGCACGCTCCTCGACGTCGACCACGGCACGTATCCGTTCGTGACGTCGTCCAACCCGACGTCCGGCGGTGCCGCGGTGGGCTCGGGCATCGGGCCCACCCGCATCGACCGGGTGGTCGGCATCCTCAAGGCGTACACGACCCGCGTCGGCTCGGGCCCGTTCCCGACCGAGCTGTTCGACGCCAACGGCGAGTACCTGCGCACGCAGGGCGGGGAGGTCGGTGTCACCACCGGCCGTGACCGCCGCTGCGGCTGGTTCGACGCCGTCATCGCCCGGTACGCCAGCCGGGTCAACGGCATCACCGACTACTTCCTCACCAAGCTCGACGTGCTGTCGGGCCTGGAGACGGTGCCGATCTGCGTCGCCTACGAGATCGACGGCGTCCGGCACGACGAGATGCCGATGACGCAGACCGACTTCCACCACGCCACGCCGGTCTACGAGGAGATGCCGGGCTGGTCCGAGGACATCCGGAACTGCCGGACCTTCGACGAGCTGCCCGCGAACGCGCAGGCGTACGTGAAGCGGCTCGAGGAGCTGTCCGGCTCGCGGATCAGCGTCATCGGCGTCGGCCCGGGCCGCGACGAGAACGTCGTCATCCACGACCTCATCGGCTGAGGCCCGCCGCGGCGGTCACGCCGTGGCGGCGACCGCCAGTTCGGCGACGGCCTGGGCGGCGTGGTCGGGGGAGTCGGTGATCAGGCCGTCGACGCCGAGCGCCAGCAGCTCGCGGGCCACGCCGACGGCGTCGCCCAGGCCGGCCGGGACGTCGCCGGCGCGCAGGTGCGCCGGCAGGAAGGCGTTCTCCGCGCGCAGGGTCCAGGTGAAGACGGCGAGCTGCGCGCGGTGCGCCTGCTCGACCAGCGTGGACCGGCGCACCGGCCGGCCGTCGGCCCTGAGCAGCACCCGCTCCACGCTCGGCGCGATCGCCTGGGCGTAGGTGGAGATCTCCCGCAGCCCGGCGGGGGTGACCATGCGGTCGCCCGCGGCGCAGTCGTCGACGAGCTGGACCAGCTGCGGTCCCGACTCGCCCAGCAGGGCCCGGAGGTCGCGCAGCACCGCCGGCTCGAAGGACTGGACCATCACCGGGCCGTCGGCGCCGGTCGCGCCCAGCCGGGTGAGCTCCGCGGCGACCAGCTCGGCCATCGGCAGCCCCTGCTCGGCGGACCAGCCGGGGTGCTTGAGCTCGACGAGCACGCGGATCTGCCGCTCGGCGGTCGACCGGGTGCGGGCGAGGTCGATGACCTCGGCGAGGGTGAGGATGCCGAACCGGCCGTCGTAGGCGGAGTTCAGCGGCCGCAGCTCGGGCATGCGCTCCACGGCGCGCAGCGTGCGCAGCTCGTCGAGCGTGAAGTCCTCGGCGAACCAGCCGGTGCACGGCTGCCCGTCCACGTCGCGGGTGGTGCGGCGGCCGGCGAACTCCGGCCGCGTGGCGACGTCCGTGGACAGCGAGAGCTCGCTCTCGTGGCGGACGATCAGGACGCCGTCGCGGCTGACGACGACGTCGGGCTCGATGACCTCGGCACCGAGGCCGATGGCCAGCTCGAAGCTGGCGCTGGTGTGCTCGGGGCGGTACGCGGGGGCACCGCGGTGGCCGATGACGACGGGACGGGGAAGGCGGGTCGCGGCACGCACTGCCAGCGACTCGGTCGCGCGCATGGCCTTCACATAACCGTAATCGGATGACTACGCGGTGAACTGAAGCAAACATGTCGCGCACAATTGAAGAAGACGGCTCACTGACCAGCCGGGCACCATCCGCCCCATGACCGATCTCACACTGCTGGGCTGGGACGCGCGGCGCGCCGGGCAGCTGCCCGACGGCTGCGTCCCCGCACGCGTCGCGCGCGTGGACCGCGGCCGGCTGACGGTGCTCACCGACGAGGGGGAGCAGCGCGCCGTGCCCGGGTCGGGGCTCTACGACTGCGAGCCCACCGGTCCCGCCGTCGGCGACTGGGTCGCGCTGCGCGGGGAGCTCGCCGTCGCCGTCCTGCCCCGGACCAGCGCGTTCGTCCGCACGGGGGCGGGGCGGACCTCGGCGGCGCAGGTCGTGGCCGCCAATCTCGACGTCGTCCTGGTCGTCGACGCGCTCACCGCCGATCCGCGGCTGCGGCGGGTGGAGCGGTACCTGGCCGTGGCGTGGAGCAGCGGGGCCACACCGGTCGTCGTCCTCACGAAGGCCGACCTCTGCGACGACGTCCCGGCCGGTGTCGAGGCGGTGCGGGAGGACGCGCTCGGCGTCGACGTCCTCCCGGTCAGCTCGCTCACCGGGGAGGGCGTGGACGCCGTCCGGTCGCTGCTCGGGCCGGGGCGGACCGCGGCCATGGTGGGGCCCTCGGGCGTCGGGAAGTCCAGCCTGCTCAACGCGCTGGCGGGGGCGCCGGTCGCGGGCACCCGTGAGATCCGCGAGGACGGGCGGGGCCGGCACACCACGACCGCCCGCGAGCTGCACCTCCTGCCGGGCGGCGGGTTGCTGGTCGACACCCCGGGCATGCGGGAGCTGGCCCTCCACGACGACTCCGACGGCGTGGCGACGACGTTCGCCGACGTCGCCGAGCTGGCGGCGGACTGCCGGTTCCGCGACTGCGGCCACCGCGGGGAGCCCGGCTGCGCGGTGGCCGCGGCCATCGACGACGGCCGGCTCGACCCCGCCCGCTTCGCCGGCTGGCGCAAGCTGCAGGCCGAGGCGCACCGTCAGCTCCTGCGGGTCGACGCCCGGGCCCGGGCCGAGGAGCGGGCCCGGGTGCGCACCCTGCACCGGGCGCTTCGGGACCAGCCCTACCGGGCTCGGTAGCGTCCGGAGCCGTGCGCGTCCTGGTGATCGGCTCCGGTGCCCGGGAGCACGCCCTGTGCGTCGCTCTGTCCTCCGACCCCGCGGTGACGGCCCTGGCGTGCGCGCCGGGCAACGCCGGCACCCGCGCGGTCGCCGAGCCGCTGGCGGTCGACGTCGCCGACCCGGTCGCGGTGGCGGGCGTCGCGACGGCCTGGGGCGCCGACCTCGTCGTCATCGGGCCGGAGGTGCCGCTGGTCGCCGGCGCGGCCGACGCCGTCCGCGAGGCGGGCATCGCCTGCTTCGGCCCGTCCGCCCAGGGCGCCCAGCTGGAGGGCAGCAAGTCCTTCGCCAAGCACGTGATGGAGGCCGCCGGCGTCCCGACCGCGCGGGCCTGGCCGGTCGGCGGCCCGGCGGAGCTGGAGACGGTGCTCGACGAGGTGGGCGCGCCGTACGTCGTCAAGGACGACGGGCTGGCCGCCGGCAAGGGCGTGCTGGTCACCGACGACCGCGAGGCCGCGAGCGCCCACGGCCGGCGGGTGCTCGACGCGGGCGGCGCGGTGCTGGTCGAGGAGTACCTCGACGGCCCCGAGGTGTCGCTGTTCGCGATCACCGACGGGACGACGGTGCTCCCGCTGGTGCCCGCGCAGGACCACAAGCGCCGCGACGACGGCGACGGCGGGCCCAACACCGGCGGGATGGGGGCCTACGCCCCGCTGCCCTGGGCGCCCCCCGGGCTGGTCGACGAGGTGCTCGCGACGGTCCTGCAGCCGACCGTCGACGAGATGGCCCGCCGCGGGGAGACGTTCAGCGGACTGCTCTACGCCGGCCTGGCGCTCACCTCGCGCGGCGTCCGGGTGGTCGAGTTCAACGCCCGCTTCGGCGACCCGGAGACGCAGGTCGTCCTGCCGCTGCTGGAGACCCCGCTGGCCGGGCTGCTGCACGCCGCCGCCACCGGCACGCTGGCCGACCACCCGCCGCTGCGCTGGCGCGCCGGCGCCGCGGTGACCGTCGTCGTCGCGGCCTCCGGCTACCCGGAGCGCCCGCGCACGGGCGACCCGGTGACCGGCGCGGACGCCGAGGGCGTGCTGCACGCCGGGACGGCGCTCGCCGCCGACGGCACGGTGGTCTCCGCGGGCGGGCGGGTGCTGTCCGTCGTCGGGCTGGGCCCCGACCTCGCCGCCGCCCGGCAGGCCGCCTACGAGCGGGTCGCCCGGGTGCGGCTGGCCGACGCCCACTGGCGCAGCGACATCGCCCTGGCCGCCGTCGAGGGGCGGATCAGCGTGCCGTGACGGCCGGCCGCGCCCGCTCGGGGCGCGGATCCGGTGGCCGCGGCCCCTCGTGCCGCCGGCTCAGGTACGTCCCCGCCACGTTGGCGCAGGCCACCGTCGGGACCGCGATCAGCGCACCGAAGATGCCGCCGACCAGCAGCCCGGCCGCGATCGCGAGCACCACCGCCAGCGGGTGCACGTGGACCGCCCGGCCGAGCAGCAGCGGCTGCAGGACGTGCCCCTCGAGCTGCATCACCAGCACGACGATCGCCAGCGCGATGAGCGCGGTGATCGGGCCCTTCGACACCAGGGCCACCAGCACCGCGACCGATCCGGCGAGGAACGACCCGATGATCGGGATGAAGGCGCCGAGGAAGACGAGCGCCGCGAGCGGGATCACCAGCGGCACCTGCAGGACCGCCAGGCCGATGCCGATGCCGACCGCGTCGACGAGGGCGACGGCGACGGTGGCGCGGACGTAGGAGATCAGCGTGCGCCAGGCCCGGCGGGCCGCCTCGTCCAGGAAGGCGCGCGAGTCGCGGGGGAACAGGCCGACCAGCCAGAGCCAGATCGACCGGCCGTCCTTGAGGAAGAAGAACAGCGTGAACAGCGCCAGGACGATGCCGGTGAACACCTCGCCGACGGTGGCTGCCGTGGTGATGGCGCCCGACGCGATCGTGTCCTGGTTGTCGACCAGCGTGTCCTGCGCCTGCGCGACGGCGTCCTCGAGCTGCCCGCGGGTGATCGGGAAGGTGCGGACGACGAAGCTCTGCACCTGCCCGATGCCCTCGCTCACCTGCTCGGCGAGGTCGCTGAACCCGGTGCTCACCTGCTGGACGACCAGCGTGATGATCCCGGACACCACGCCCAGCCCGACGACCAGCATGACGAAGGCGGCCAGCGACGGCGGCCAGCCGCGCCGCACCAGCCCGGCGGCGCCCGGCTGGAACAGCGCGGCGAGCAGCAGCGCCACGATGACGGGGACGATCACGACCGCGATGTAGGCGGCGGCGTAGACGAGGACGTAGGCACCGGCCAGGACGACGATCAGCCGCCAGGACCACGCGGCCGCGGCCCGCAGCGCGAACGGGACGCCGTCCTCCGCGTGGACCTGGCGGGCGGGGGGCGCCGGCCGCCCGGGCCGCCCGCCCTCGGGCGTCGCGGGCTCGGGCGGTCCGCTGACCCCGCCCGGGCCGACCGCGCCGTCCAGGTCCGGCGCCCCGGTCTCGGGGCTGCCGAGGGGCGGCTCCTGACCCTCGTCGGCCGGCTCGTGGGGGCCGTGCCAGGCGTGCGGGTCGTGCTCGCGGGCGGCGCGGATCCGCTCCCGGGCTCGTGCGGTGAGATCGCGGGCGCGGGGCCGCATCGCTCACCTCCAGGTAGGGGCCGGTCATGCTCCTGCCGACCCTGCGGGAGGATGGTCCCGTGGTGCGACGAGCTGAGCAGTGGCAGGCGGTACCCGCATGATCGAGCGCTACACGCTCCCCGAGATGGGCCGGGTCTGGAGCGACCAGCACAAGTACGAGCTCTGGTGCCGGGTCGAGACCCTGGTGCTCGAGGCGCACGCGGCCGCCGGGCGGGTGCCGGCCGACGTCGTCGAGCCGGTGCGCAACGCCCCGCCGCCGACGCCCGAGCGGGTCGCCGAGATCGAGGAGACGACGCAGCACGACGTCATCGCCTTCCTCACCGCCTGGGCCGACAACACCGAGCCGCGCTCGGCCGCCGCCTACGTGCACCACGGCATGACGTCGTCCGACCTGCTGGACACCGCCCTGGCGGTGCAGCTCACCGACGCGACCGACGTCCTGCTGGCCAAGGCCGACCGGCTGGTGGCCGCGCTGCGCGACCACGGTCTGGCGCACCGCGACACGATCAAGGTCGGCCGCACCCACGGCGTGCACGCCGAGCCCGACGTCTGGGGCCACCGGGTCGCCGACCTCGCCTTCGCGATGGCCCGCTCGCGGGACCGGCTGCGGGCCGCGCGCGAGGCCGTCGGCGTCGTCGCGATCTCCGGCGCCGTCGGCACGTACTCGTTGATCGACCCGTCGGTCGAGGTCACCGTCGCCGAGGCGCTGGGCCTGCGGCCGGCGGACGCCTCCACGCAGGTGGTGCTGCGCGACGGGATCAGCGAGTGGGTCTCGGCGCTGGCCATCATCGCGACGGTCTGCGAGGCGATCGCCCTGGAGGTCCGGCACGGCCAGCGGACCGAGGTGCGCGAGCTGTCGGAGGCGTTCGGGTCGGGCCAGAAGGGCTCGAGCGCGATGCCGCACAAGAAGAACCCGATCCGCTCGGAGCGCATCGCCGGGCTGGCGCGGGTCGTGCGGGCGGCGATCGTGCCGGTCATGGAGGGCATCCCGCTCTGGCACGAGCGGGACATCTCGCACTCGTCCACCGAGCGGGTCTTCCTGCCCGACGCCGCGATCACCACCGACTACCTGCTGAACCTCACCACCGGCCTGGTGGAGAACCTCGTCGTCGACGTGCAGCGCATGCGCGACAACCTCGAGTCCACCGGCGGGCTGATCTACACCTCGTCGGTGCTGCTGGAGCTGGTCGAGGCCGGGCTGTCCCGCGAGGGCGCCTACTCCCTCGTCCAGGGTGCGGCCATGGAGACCTGGAACACCGGGACGCCGTTCCGCGAGACGCTGCGCGCCCGCGCCGACGCCGACGGCGTGGCCCTGGACGAGGCGCGGCTGGACGAGATCTGCCGCCCCGAGCGGTACGTCACCAACCTGGGACCGCTGTTCGACCGGCTGGCCGCGCTGTCGTGATCGACCTCCCGCTCGTCGCCCGCGGCAAGGTGCGGGAGATCTACGACGCCGGCGACGACCGGCTGCTGCTGGTCGCCTCGGACCGGATCTCGGCCTACGACCACGTGCTGCCCACGCCCATCCCCGACAAGGGCCGGGTGCTCACGCAGCTCTCGGTGTGGTGGTTCGACCAGCTCACCCCGGTGCTCCAGCAGTTCGGGGCGTCCCACCACCTGCTGTCGGCCACCGACGTCCCGGCGTCGGTCGCGGGCCGGGCGATGCTGGTCCGCCGGCTGTCGATGCTGCCGGTGGAGTGCGTGGCCCGCGGCTACCTGTCCGGGTCGGGCACCGTCGAGTACCAGCGCACCGGATCGATCCGCGACGTCGCGCTGCCGGCCGGCCTGGTCGAGGGCTCGCGGCTGCCGTCACCGGTGTTCACCCCGTCGACCAAGGCCGAGGTCGGCGAGCACGACGAGGCGATCGACTTCTCCGCCGTCGTCGCCGCCGTCGGCACCTCGATGGCCGGGACGCTGCGGGACCTGACCCTGGCGCTGTACTCGCGGGCGGCCGAGATCGCGGCCGGCGCGGGCATCGTGCTGGCCGACACCAAGTTCGAGTTCGGCGTCGACGCCGCCGGCGGGCTGGTGCTGGGCGACGAGGTGCTCACGCCCGACTCGTCCCGCTTCTGGCCGGTCGCGACGTGGTCGCCCGGCTCGGTGCAGCCGTCGTACGACAAGCAGTACGTCCGCGACTGGCTGACGTCGTCCGGCTGGGACCGCGTCTCGCCCCCGCCGGAGCTGCCCGCCGACGTCGTCGAGGCCACCCGCGAGCGCTACGTCACCGCCTACGAGCAGCTCACCGGCCAGGCGTTCGCCTGACCCGCCCCGTGCCGAGATCACGTGATCTCGGCACATCAGGGCCTCTGAACCGCTGAGATCACGTGATCTCGGCGGGGCTGTGGACGACGGGGGCGGGGGACGAGCCGCCTGCGCGAGGGTGCCGTGGTGCCACAGCCGCGTCGTCCCGCCGTCCGCCTGACCGGTCCGGTCACCAGGAGCGCCGCCCGTGCGGCCGGCATCGATGACCGTCAACTGCGCGCGGGCGGTTTCGTGCGGCTCTCCCGCGACACCTACCTGCCGCGGTCGCTGACCGACGACGTCGATGCGTGGCTGGCCGCAGTTCTCATGACGGCGCCACCTGATGCCGTCGCGAGTCACCGCGCCGCGGCAGCGCTGTGGGGGATCGAGATCCCGCTGGTGGACCGGACCGACCGGCGGGTGGACCTGATCGTCCCCGGTCCGGGGCGAGCCGAGAGCAGGGCCGACCGCCGCGTGCACCGGCTCTCGCTGACGGACGACGAGTGCACGCACCGACGTGGTCAGCCGGTGACCACTCCTGCGCGAACCTGGCGGGACCTCGCCGCGGTTCTCGAGCCACCGTCCCTGCTCGCGGTCACGGATCAGCTCGTCCGCGGCCTCGCCGGAGCCGCCGACCTCGCAGAGCAGCTCCGCCGGCATCCGGGAGGACGGGGCTGCGCCAGGGCGAGGAAGGTGCTGCCCCTCGCCGATCCGCGCGCCGAGTCGCCGATGGAGTCCGTGGTCCGTTGGCTCTTCCACGTCGGCGGTCTCCCCGCACCGGAGCTCCAGCACGTCGTGCGTGACGCGCGTGGCGCGTTCGTCGCCCGGGCGGACTTCGCCTGGCCGGCCCATCGAGTGCTGGTCGAGTTCGACGGCGAGGTCCACCGGGACCGCGAGGTGTTCGTGAAGGACCTGCGACGGCAGAACCTCGTGGTGGCGGCGGGGTGGACGCTCCTCCGGTACACGTCGGCCGACGCGCTGGGGCGGCCCGACGACATGGTGACCGAGGTCCGTTCCGCCCTCCGCTCGTGACGAGATCACGGGATCTCGGCGCATCAGGGCTCGCGAAGTGCCGAGATCGCGTGATCTCGGGACGGCACGGGCTGGGAGAGCAGGGTCACCCGGGGGTCTCCAGCGCGGCCGGTACGCTCGTCGGCGTGTCCCGGGTGGTCGTCGACGTGGTCCTCAAGCCGGAGATCTCCGACCCCCAGGGGCAGGCGGTCCTGGGAGCGCTGGGCCGGCTCGGCCACGACAGCGTCCGCAGCGTCCGCCAGGGCAAGCACTTCGTCCTCGAGGTCGACGGCACCCCGGACGAGGCCGAGCTCAAGCAGATCGCCGAGACGTTGCTGGCCAACCCGGTCATCGAGGACGTCGAACTGCACCTCCCCAAGGACTGAGAACCGTGCGCATCGGTGTCATCACCTTCCCGGGCTCCCTGGACGACGTCGACGCCGCGCGGGCGATCCGCCTGGCCGGTGGTGAGCCGGTCTCGCTGTGGCACGGCGACCACGACCTCAAGGACGTCGACGCCGTCGTCCTCCCCGGCGGCTTCTCCTACGGCGACTACCTGCGTGCCGGCGCCATCGCGGCCCGCTCGCCGCTGATGCAGGACGTCGTCGCCGCGGCGCGGCAGGGTCTGCCGGTGCTGGGCATCTGCAACGGCTTCCAGGTGCTCTGCGAGGCCGGCCTGCTGCCCGGCGCCCTCACCCGCAACAGCCACCTGCACTTCCGCAACCGCGACCAGGTGCTGCGGGTCGAGCGCGCCGACACCACCTGGACGGCGGACTACGAGGCCGGCCAGCGGATCGTCATCCCGGTCAAGAACGGCGAGGGGCGCTACGTGGGCTCCGACGCCGACCTCGACCGGCTCGAGGGCGAGGGCCGGGTGGTGTTCCGCTACGTCGACGGCAACCCGAACGGGTCCAGCCGTGACATCGCGGGCGTCACGAACGAGAACGGCCGGGTCGTCGGCCTCATGCCGCACCCGGAGCACGCGGTCGAGGACCTCACCGGCCCGAGCACCGACGGCCTGGGCTTCTTCACCAGCGTCCTGAAGGCGGTCGTGAACGCGTGAGCGAGTCGGCCGCCGCAGGACTGAGCGACCTCGACACCGGCCCCGGCCGGCTGAGCACGCAGCTCGACACCGTCGAGCTGGCCGCGCGCACGCCGGACGACGAGCAGCCCTACGCGGAGCTGGGCCTCAAGACCGACGAGTACCTGCGGATCAAGGACATCCTCGGCCGCCGCCCCACCACCGCCGAGCTGGCGATGTACAGCGTCATGTGGAGCGAGCACTGCTCCTACAAGAGCTCGAAGGTCCACCTCCGCCGCTTCGGCGACCTGCCGAAGTCCGAGGCGCTGCTCGTCGGCATCGGCGAGAACGCGGGCGTCGTGGACGTGGGCGACGGCTACGCGGTCACGTTCAAGGTCGAGAGCCACAACCACCCGAGCTACGTGGAGCCCTACCAGGGCGCGGCCACGGGCGTGGGCGGCATCGTGCGCGACATCCTCACCATGGGCGCCCGCCCGGTCGCCGTCATGGACTCGCTCCGCTTCGGCCGCGCCGACGCCCCCGACACCGCGCGCGTGCTGCCCGGCGTCGTCGCCGGGGTCGGCGGCTACGGCAACTGCCTGGGCCTGCCCAACATCGGCGGCGAGCTGCTCTTCGACGAGTGCTACGCCGGCAACCCGCTGGTCAACGCGCTGTGCGTCGGCGTGATGAAGCACGAGGACGTCCGGCTGGCCAAGGCCGAGGGCGTCGGCAACAAGGTGATCCTCTTCGGCGCCCGCACCGGCGGCGACGGCATCGGCGGCGTGAGCGTCCTGGCGTCGGAGACCTTCGACGCCGAGGGCCCGGCCAAGCGGCCCAGCGTCCAGGTCGGCGACCCGTTCACCGAGAAGCTGCTCATCGAGGCCTGCCTCGAGATCTTCGCCCAGGACCTCGTCACCGGCATCCAGGACCTCGGCGGCGCGGGCCTCTCCTGCGCCACCAGCGAGCTGGCCAGCGCCGGCACCGGCGGCATGCACGTCGACCTCGACACCGTCCCGCTGCGCGACAGCACCCTGACGCCGGCCGAGATCCTGATGAGCGAGTCGCAGGAGCGCATGTGCGCCATCGTCGAGCCGGGCAAGGTGGAGGCCTTCCTCGCCGTCTGCGCCAAGTGGGACGTGCTCGCCACCGTCATCGGTGAGGTCACCGACGGCGACCGGCTCACCGTCGACTGGCACGGCGAGCGGATCGTCGACGTCCCGCCGCGCACCGTCGCGCACGAGGGGCCGGTCTACGAGCGGCCGATGGCCCGCCCGGCCGACCTCGACGCCCTGCAGGCCGACGACGCGGCGAACCTGCCCCGCCCGCGCACCGGCCCCGAGCTGCAGGCGCACTGGCTGGCCGTCGTCAGCAGCCCGGACGGCGCGGACAAGACCTGGGTCACCGAGCAGTACGACCGCTACGTGCGCGGCAACACCGTGCTCGCCCAGCCCGAGGACGCCGGCGTCGTCCGCATCGACGAGGACAGCCACCGCGGCATCGCGCTCTCCCTCGACGGCAACGCCCGCTTCGCCCGGCTCGACCCGTACAGCGGTGCCCAGCTCAACCTGGCCGAGGCCTACCGCAACGTCGCCGTCTCCGGCGCCAAGCCGCTCGCCGTCACCAACTGCCTGAACTTCGGCTCCCCGGAGGAGCCCGAGGTCATGTGGCAGTTCGCCGAGGCCGTCCGCGGCCTGGCCGACGGCTGCCGCGAGCTCGGGCTGCCGGTCACGGGCGGAAACGTGAGCCTCTACAACCAGACCGGTGAGGTCGCGATCAACCCGACGCCGGTCATCGGCGTCCTGGGCGTCCACGACGACGTCCGGAAGCGGGTCCCCTCCGGCTGGCGGACGGCGGGGGAGACGGTCCTGCTCCTCGGCGAGACGCGGCCGGAGTTCGGCGGCTCGGCGTGGGCGTCGGTCGTCCACGGGCACCTCGGCGGGAAGCCGCCGGCGGTCGACCTGGCCGCCGAGCGGGCGCTGGGCGAGCTGCTGGCGGCGCTGGCCCGCGAGGGGCTGGTCACCTCCGCCCACGACCTCGCCGACGGCGGCCTGGCGCAGGCCCTGGCCGAGTCGGCCCTGCGCCACGGCACGGGCGCCCGGCTGCACCTGGGCGAGGACCCCTTCACCGCGCTGTTCAGCGAGTCCGCCGGGCGCGTCGTCGTCACCACCTCCGACCCGGGGGGCGTGAAGACGACGGCCCAGTGGGCCGGGGTGGCCGTGACCGAGCTGGGGACGACCGGTGGCGACGCCCTCGCCGTCGACGGCCTGCTCGACCTCCCGCTCGCCGAGCTGCGCGCCGCCTGGACCGCCACGCTGCCGGCGCTGTTCGGCGGGCCCGAGCACAGCACGCCGCTCACCGTCCCGGCGGGCGCCGTCCCCACCAGCTGATGCCGGCACCGATCCCGGCCGACGACCTGCGGGCCGCGGTCGCCCCGGTCCGGCTCTGGCTCGACGGCGAGGCCGAGCAGCCGCCGCGGGCGGTCGTCGGCGCGGCCGTGAAGACCAGCGCCCGCTGGCTGGCCCAGCAGGTGCCCGGCCGCTCGGTGGAGGTGCGGGTGCCCCCGCACGTCGCCGTCCAGTGCATCGAGGGGCCGCGGCACACCCGGGGCACCCCGCCGAACGTCGTCGAGACCGACGCCGCCACCTGGCTGCGGCTGGTGACGGGGCGGCTGACCTGGGACGAGGCGCTGGCGCAGGGGAAGGTCACCGCCAGCGGCAACCGCGCCGACCTGTCCCGCAACCTGCCGCTGAGCCCTCTCCGCTAGGGACTTCCTGCACCGACAGTCCCGGGACAGCACCGAGCCCCGCCCGCCGGGTGGCGGACGGGGCTCGGCGAGGGGTGGATCAGCCGCCGAAGAGGGAACTCGCCGTCTTCACGGTCTGGTACAGCCCGTAGGCCAGCGGGACGCCGACCAGGGTCCACGCGAACGCGATGAGCGCCGCGGGGGTGGAGCTGGGCTGCTGCTGGTTGCCGGGAGTGGCGGGAGAGCTCATCGGACGGCGCTCGCTTCCGGGGTCGCAGGGGCGGGGGTCGCTGCCTTCGGCTCGTGCCACCTGGCGGCCACGGGCTTGACCAGCAGGTTGGCGACGAACCCGACGGCGAGCAGGCCGACCATGATGAACAGGGCCGGCCGGTAGTCGCCGGCGACCAGGGTGCCGGGCTCGCCCTCGGCGAGGTCCAGCACGCTGTTCACGATGAGCGGGCCGGCCACGCCGGCGGCCGACCACGCGGTCAGCAGCCGGCCGTGGATGGCGCCGACCTGGAACGTGCCGAACAGGTCGCGCAGGTACGCCGGGATCGTGGCGAACCCACCGCCGTAGAAGGACAGGATGATCGCGGCCAGGACCACGAACACCCAGGTGGCGGTGCTGCCGACGGTGGCCAGCAGGACGTAGAGCACCAGGCCGACGCCGAGGTAGACCATGTAGATCGGCTTGCGACCGATGTAGTCCGACGTGGACGACCACACGAAGCGGCCACCCATGTTGAACAGCGACAGCAGGCCGACGAAGCCGGCGGCGGTCGACGCGGCGACCAGCGAGCTCTCGCCCTGGCGGAAGAAGTCCTGGATCATCGGCGCGGCCTGCTCGAGGATGCCGATGCCCGCGGTCACGTTGCAGAACAGGACGATCCACAGCAGCCAGAACTGCGGCGTCTTGATCGCGTTGTTCGCCGAGACGCTCTCGGTGGTGACGAGGGCCTTCTGCTTGATCGAGGCCGGGTCGAAGCCCGCGGGCTTCCAGCCGTCGGCCGGGACGCGCACGATGAAGGCGCCGAACAGCATGAAGACGGCGTAGAGGGCGGCCAGGGTGAGGAACAGGCCGGCGACGGCGTTGCCGCTGGGCGTGGTGCCGGCGACCGCCGGGTCGTAGCCCGGGTCGTACCAGTTCATCAGCTGGCGGGACAGCGGCGAGGCGATGAGCGCGCCGCCACCGAAGCCCATGATCGCCATGCCGGTGGCCAGGCCCGGGCGGTCGGGGAACCACTTGATCAGCGTGGAGACCGGCGAGATGTAGCCGATGCCCAGGCCGATGCCGCCGATGACGCCGTAGCCGAGGTAGAGCAGCCAGAGCTGCTCGGTGTAGATGCCCAGCGAGCCGACGAGGAAGCCGGTCACCCAGAAGCAGGCGGAGGTGAACATGGCGGCGCGGGGGCCGTTCCTGTCCACCCACGTGCCGAAGACGGCGGCCGACAGGCCGAGCATCACGATCGCGATCGAGAAGATGATCCCGATCGCGGTGAGCGTGGTGTCGAAGTGGGCGACCAGAGCGGTCTTGTAGACGCTCGTGGCATAGGCCTGGCCGATGCACAGGTGCACGGCGAGCGCGGCCGGCGGGATGAGCCAGCGGTTGAAGCCCGGCTTCGCGATGATGCGCTCGCGAGCCAGGAATCCGGGAACTGCCACGGATCGGACCTCCGAAGACGGGAGGGTCGTGCCCGGACGGGCGCAACCCGGTCGCGTGCTGTGATGTGCATCGCGACCGGTCGGACGGTATGTCCGTGCGCGGTTACTCGCGCGTTCACACACCCATCCGCATCGCGGGCGTGACCGACTCGTTTCCTAGGGAAACGACCTCGCGACCCGCCGGGCCCGCCGGAGGAGGGCGCCCTAGGCTCGGACCATGGCCTACGAGGTGAAGGGCGTCGTCGCCCGCGGCAAGGGTGCTCCGGTCTCCATCGAGACGATCGTCGTGCCGGATCCGGGGCCGGGTGAGGCGGTCGTCGACGTCCAGGCGTGCGGGGTCTGCCACACCGACCTGCACTACCGCGAGGGCGGTATCAACGACGACTTCCCGTTCCTGCTCGGCCACGAGGCGGCCGGCGTCGTCTCCGCCGTCGGCGAGGGCGTCACGAACGTCGAGGTCGGCGACTACGTGGTCCTCAACTGGCGCGCGGTATGCGGCCAGTGCCGTGCCTGCCTGAAGGGCCAGCCGCACTACTGCTTCGGCACGCACAACGCCGCGCAGAAGATGACCCTGACCGACGGCACCGTCCTGTCGCCGGCCCTGGGCATCGGCGCGTTCGCCGAGAAGACGCTGGTCCACTCCGGTCAGTGCACGAAGGTCGACCCGAGGGCGCCGGCCACCGCCGCCGGCCTGCTCGGCTGCGGCGTGATGGCCGGCGTCGGGGCCGCCATCAACACCGGCGGCGTGCAGCGCGGCGAGAGCGTCGCCGTCTTCGGCTGCGGCGGCGTCGGTGACGCCGCGGTCGCCGGCGCGAAGCTGGCCGGGGCGACGACGATCATCGCCGTCGACATCTCGGACAAGAAGCTGGAGTGGGCGAAGGGCTTCGGCGCCACCCACACGGTGAACTCGTCGCAGACCGACGCCGTCGAGGCGATCAAGGGACTGACCGGCGGCTTCGGGGTGGACGTCGCCATCGACGCCGTCGGCCACCCGAAGGTCTTCGAGCAGGCGTTCTACGCCCGCGACCTCGCCGGCCGGGTGGTCATGGTCGGCGTCCCGACCCCGGACATGGAGATCACCCTCCCGGCCATCGAGATCTTCGGCCGGGGCGGGGCGATCAAGTCCTCCTGGTACGGCGACTGCCTGCCCAGCCGCGACTTCCCGATGCTCGTCGACCTGTACCTGCAGGGCCGTTTCCCGCTCGACGACTTCGTCAGCGAGACGATCTCCCTGGACCAGGTCGAGGACGCGTTCCACAAGATGCACGCCGGTGAGGTCCTGCGCAGCGTGGTCGTCCTGTGAGCGCCCGCATCGAGAAGGTCGTCGTCCCCGGCGTCTTCAGCCTGGACGGCGAGGACTTCGACGTCGAGAACAACGTCTGGCTGGTCGGGGACGACGACGAGGTGCTGGTGATCGACGCCCCGCACGACGCCGCCCCCATCGTGGAGGCGGTCGGCGGACGGAGGGTGACGGCGATCGTGCTGACCCACGGGCACAACGACCACATCACCGCCGCCGTCGCGCTGCGCGAGGCGACCGGTGCCCCGATCTGGTTCCACCCGATGGACCGGATGCTCTGGGACGTCGTCCATCCCGACAGCGAGCCCGACCACGACCTCATGGCGGGCACCCGGTTCGACGTGGCGGGGACGACCCTCGTCGCCCTGCACACACCGGGCCACTCCCCGGGCAGCACCTGCCTGCACGCGGCGGACCTGACCACCGTCTTCACCGGCGACACGCTGTTCTGCGGCGGGCCGGGCGCGACCGGGCGCTCGTTCAGCGACCGGCCGACGATCGAGCACTCGATCCGCTCGGAGCTGTTCACGCTGCACGGCGACACGGTCGTGAAGACCGGCCACGGCGACGACACCACGATCGCCGCGGAGCTCCGCAACCTCGGCTGAGCGGGTCAGTCCGGGGGGTTCGTGCGCTCCAGCCGCTGACGGATCGCCGCCACGTTGAGCGCGAGGTCCTCCAGGGCCTCGACGGCGCGCGTCGCCAGGGCGAACGTGAGGTTCTCCCGCTGCTCGTCGGCGCTCGGCTCGCGCGGCGGCCGCGCGGACCCGCGGAACCGGCGGGTCGCGTCGGCCCACGGGTCGTCGTCCCCGCGGTCACCGAACAGCTCGCGCAGCATCCGCTGGGCCATGTCGAGGAACTCGCCCGGGTCGGGCCGGTCGTTCGGCATCGTGCTCCTCCTCCGCCGGTGCGGGCGTGGCCGATGGGGTGGGAACGTGCCGGCCGCTGTCCGGGTTCCGGGGCCGTCCGACACGGCCTGGACCAGCCACGACACGCGGGGGGAGTGGCCACAGTCACGGAACCGTCGTCCGGCAGGTCCGCCCGCGCCGGTACGGTGGGTGCGTGCCTCGCGGTGATGGACGGCTGACGCACGACCTCGATCCCCACTCTCCCGGACCCCAGGACGCCTGTGGCGTCTTCGGCGTCTGGGCGCCGGGGGAGGAGGTCGCGAAGCTGTCGTACTTCGGCCTGTACGCCCTGCAGCACCGCGGCCAGGAGGCCGCGGGCATCGCGGTCTCCGACGGCGTCTCGGTCGTCGTCTACAAGGACCTCGGGCTGGTCAGCCAGGTCTTCGACGAGGCGACGCTCGGCAGCCTGCGCGGGCACCTCGCCGTCGGGCACACCCGCTACTCCACGACCGGCGCATCCACGTGGGAGAACGCGCAGCCGACGTTCCGCACCACCGCGGCCGGCACCGGCCTGGCGCTGTGCCACAACGGCAACCTGGTGAACACCGCGGAGCTGGCCACCAAGGCCGCCGACGACGGGGTGGCGGGGGCGTTCGTCGCCACCAACGACTCCGATCTGGTCACCGCGCTCATCGCCGCCCGCCCCGACCTCTCGGTCGAGGCCGCCGCGATGGAGGTGCTGCCGCAGCTGCGCGGGGCCTTCAGCCTCACGTTCATGGACGAGGACACCCTCTACGCCGCCCGCGACCCGCAGGGCGTGCGGCCGCTGGTCCTGGGCCGGCTGGAGCGAGGCTGGGTCGTGGCCAGCGAGACCGCGGCGCTGGACATCGTCGGCGCCTCGGTGGTCCGCGAGGTGGAGCCCGGCGAGCTGATCGCCATCGACGAGA
The DNA here is from genome assembly GCA_004570425.1 of Bacillus sp. AZ43. GTDB lineage: Bacteria > Actinomycetota > Actinomycetes > Mycobacteriales > Geodermatophilaceae > Blastococcus_B. The sequence continues at coordinate 78,235 of SPQJ01000004.1, read as the reverse complement.
ACGGTCTGCGCAGCCAGCACTTCGCCCCGGCCGAGCCGAAGGGGTGCGTGTTCGAGTACGTCTACCTCGCCCGCCCCGACACGACGATCTCCGGCCGCGGCGTGCACGCCGCCCGCGTCGAGATCGGCCGGAAGCTGGCGAAGGAGCACCCGGTCGAGGCCGACCTGGTCATCCCGGTGCCCGAGTCGGGCACGCCGGCCGCCGTCGGCTACGCCGAGGCCTCGGGCATCCCCTACGGGCTCGGGCTGGTCAAGAACTCCTACGTGGGCCGCACGTTCATCCAGCCCAGCCAGACCATCCGGCAGCTGGGCATCCGGCTCAAGCTCAACCCGCTGCGCGACGTCATCCGCGGCAAGCGGCTGGTCGTCGTCGACGACTCGATCGTCCGCGGCAACACCCAGCGGGCGCTGATCCGCATGCTGCGCGAGGCCGGCGCCGTCGAGGTGCACGTCCGGATCGCCTCCCCGCCGGTGAAGTGGCCCTGCTTCTACGGCATCGACTTCGCCAGCCGCGCGGAGCTGATCGCCAACGGCCTCGACATCGACGGCGTGCGCGCCTCGATCAACGCCGACTCGCTGGGCTACGTGTCCGAGCAGGGCCTGATCGCCGCCACGGAGCAGCCGGCCACCCGGCTGTGCACCGCCTGCTTCACCGGCGACTACCCGATCGACCTCGGGGAGCCCGAGGTGTTGGGCAAGCACGTGCTGGAGAGCATCGGCCAGCGCGCGGTCAGCGGCTGGACCGGGCAGCAGGCCGGCAGCGCGACGGTGCCCGGCGGCGCCGCGGACGCGCTCACGCGCCCGTGACCGGACAGTTCACCTACGCGGCGTCGGGCGTCGACATCGACGCCGGCGAGCGGGCGGTCACGCTGATGAAGGCCGCCGTCGAGCGGACCAACCGGCCGGAGGTCGTCGGCGGGCTGGGCGGCTTCGCCGGCCTGTTCGCGCTCGACGTGCAGAAGTACCGCCGTCCGCTGCTGGCGAGCTCCACCGACGGCGTCGGCACGAAGATCGCGCTGGCCCGTCAGCTGGACCGCCACGACACCGTCGGCATCGACCTGGTCGCCATGGTCGTCGACGACCTGGTGGCCTGCGGCGCGGAACCGCTGTTCCTCCAGGACTACGTGGCCTGCGGCAAGGTCGTCCCCGAGCGGATCGCCGCGATCGTCACCGGCATCGCCGAGGGCTGCACCCGCGCCGGTGCCGCCCTGGTCGGCGGCGAGACCGCAGAGCACGGCGACCTCATGGACGCCGACGAGTACGACCTGGCCGCCACCGCGGTGGGCGTCGTCGAGGCCGACGCCGTGCTCGGCCCCGAGCGCGTGCGGGACGGCGACGTCGTCGTCGCGATGGCCTCCTCGGGCTTCCACTCCAACGGCTACTCGCTGGTGCGCCGGGTGGTGGGCGCCGCGGGCCTCGACCTGCGGGGTACCCCGGCCGGCCTCGATCGGACGCTGGGGGAGGAGCTGCTCGAGCCGACCCGCATCTACGCCCGCGACTGCCTCGCGCTCGTCGAGGCGCTGGGCGTCGAGCAGGTGCACGCGTTCGCGCACATCACCGGCGGCGGGCTGGCCGGCAACACCGCCCGCGTCGTCCCGGCGGGGCTCGAGGCCGTCCTCGACCGCGGCACGTGGGCCCTGCCCGCGGCGGTCTCGCTGATGGAGGAGCACGGCGTGCCGCGCGAGGAGTCCGAGCGGGCGTTCAACTGCGGCGTCGGCATGGTCGCCGCCGTCGCCCCCGGGGCAGCGGACGCCGCGATCGCGCAGCTCACCGCCGCCGGCGTCCCGGCCTGGGTCCTCGGCGAGGTCCGCGCGACCGACGGGCAGGGCGCGAGCGCCCGCCTCGAGGGCACGTACCGCTAGCGGGACTTCCGGCACCGGAAGTCCTGGAGCGCGCGCGACGGCACCGCGACGCCCGGGGCGTCGCGGTGCCGTCGATCGGACGCTGCGCGTCAGCGGGAGCTGGCGGCCCAGTCGTCGTCGGCGTCGTCGTCCGCCCAGCGGTCGGCGAACTCGTCGTCGTCCTCGTCGTCGTCCGTCGCGCGGGCAGGCGCGCTGTAGGACGGCGTCGATCCGGCGAGCTCCCTCTGCAGGGCAGAGAGGTCGGTGTTCGGTGAGCTGTACTTGAGCTCACGGGCCACGCGTGTCTGCTTGGCCTTCGCTCGGCCGCGCCCCATCGGCTCGACCCCCTCGCTACGGAGTGCGGCGGTCCAGCCCCCGGGCTGGAACGGCCCGCGTGGCGACCCCGACTGAGTGACTATGTCTTGAGCAACCTTACGACACGGATCGGCGACGGGCACACGTCCCTCCCCCGGGAGGGCGGTGCGCGTCGTCAGGTGTGGGCCAGGTCTCAGCGCGGGGGGGTCAGTGCGGGAGGCGGATGGCGGCCAGGCGGCCCACCGAGCGCATGCGCTCCTCGGCCAACCGGTCGGCGGCGACGGCCGGCGAGACGCCGTCGGCGTCCGCAGCCTCGAAGACGCGCAGGGCGACGTCGAAGATGCCGCCGGCGCGGGCCCGTGCCCGCTCGAACGAGAAACCGTGCCGCTCGTCCTCCACCTGGATCACTCCGCCGGCGTTGACCAGGTAGTCGGGTGCGTAGAGGATCCCGCGCCCGCGGAGCTGCTCGGCCGACTCCGGCGTCGCCAGCTGGTTGTTGGCGCCGCCGCACACGATGCGGGCCGGCAGCGCCGCCACCGTCTCGGCGTCCAGGGCGCCGCCCAGGGCGTTGGGCGAGTAGACGTCGTGCGCGGTCCGCACCAGCGTCGCGGTGTCGGGCACCGCGGTCACCTGCGGGTGCCGCGCCCGGACACGCTCCACCGCGGCCGGGTCGACGTCGGTGACCAGGACGTCGGCGCCGTCGTCCACCAGGTGGCCGATGAGGTGCGAGCCCACCTTGCCCGCGCCGGCGACGGCCACGGTGCGGCCGGCGAGCGACCGCGAGCCCCAGCAGTGCTGCGCGGCGGCCTGCATCCCGAGGAAGACGCCGTAGGCGGTGAGCACCGAGGAGTCGCCGCAGCCGCCGTAGGCCTCCGAGCGGCCGTGCGCGAACCGCGTCTCCCGGGCGACGACGTCGAGGTCGGCGTTGTACGTGCCGACGTCGCACGCGGTCAGGTAGCGCCCGCCCAGGGCCTCGACGAACCGGCCGTAGGCGCGCAGCAGCGCCTCGGTCTTGTCGGTGCGCGGGTCGCCGATGATGACGGCCTTGCCGCCGCCGAGGTCGAGGCCCGCCAGGCTGTTCTTGTACGACATCGCCGTCGACAGGCGCAGCGCATCGGCGACCGCCGCCTCCTCGCTGGCGTAGGGGTAGAACCGCGTCCCGCCGAGCGCCGGGCCGAGCGCCGTGGAGTGGACGGCGATGACCGCCCTCAGGCCGGACTCGGCGTCGCTGCAGAAGACGACCTGTTCATGACCGGAGCTCAGCACGTCCACCTCAGGAGCGTAGATCGGCTCCCGACCGGGGGACGTGCCCGCGGGTCCGTCCCCGCGGCGCGGGGGGCGACGGGCATGATTCTGCGGGAACACGGCGGGGGCGAGGGCGCCCTCGCGCAGCACAGGAGGACTCCATGGCACGACCGCACCGTCTGCTCGCGATCGCGCTGGCGGCACCCCTCCTCCTCGCCGCGTGCACGACCGACGGCGGGGAGTCCGAGGGGAACGGCTCGTCCGGCGGCGGCGGTACCGAGGGCGACCTGACGTTCTCCGTCATCACCCACGGCTCGGCCGGGGACGCCTTCTGGGACGTCGTCCAGAACGGCGCCGAGGCCGCCGGGGAGGACCTCGGCATCTCGGTGGACTACCAGAGCGACGGCGACCCGCAGCGCCAGGCGCAGCTCATCGACGCGGCGGTCAACCAGGGCGTCGACGGGATCGTCGTCTCGATGGCCAACCCCGACGCCCTCCAGGACTCGGTCGAGGCGGCCGTGGACGCGGGCATCCCCGTGGTCACCATCAACTCCGGCGGCGAGCGGTCCGCCGAGTTCGGCGCCATCGGGCACGTCGGCCAGGACGAGACGATCGCCGGCCAGGGTGCCGGCCGCGAACTGGCCGCCGCGGGGGCCGCCAACGTCCTGTGCGTCGTGCACGAGGCCGGCAACATCGGCCTCGAGCAGCGCTGCTCCGGCGCCTCGGAGGGCCTCGGCGTCGAGGTGACCCCGCTGCAGGTGGACGTCAACGACCTCCAGGGCGCGCAGTCGACGATCGCGTCGTCCCTGCAGAGCGACCCGTCGATCGACGCCGTCCTCACGCTGAACTCCGCTGTCGCGGCCGTGGCCGTCCAGGCCGCCGCCGACGCCGGCTCGGAGGCGTCGATCGCCACGTTCGACCTCAACGCCGACGTGATCAGCGGCATCCAGGACGGCGACATCGCGTTCGCGGTCGACCAGCAGCAGTACGAGCAGGGCTACCTGCCGATCGTGATGCTCAAGCTCTACGCGGAGAACCTCAACACCGTCGGTGGCGGCCAGCCGGTGCTGACCGGTCCGGGCATCGTCGACGCGGACAACGTCGACGAGATCGCCGACCTGGCCTCGGCCGGCACGCGCTGAGCACCCCGGAGGCCACCGCGCCGGCGGGCCGGCGGGCGGACGAACGGGTGTCCGCCCCCGGCCCGCTGCGCCGGCTGCTGGTCAAGCCCGAGCTGGGCGCGCTCGTCGGGGCCGTCGCGGTGTTCCTCTTCTTCGCCGTGCAGTCGGAGACCTTCCGGTCGCCGCGCGGCATCGCGAACTGGCTCGACCCCGCCTCGACGCTGGGCATCATGGCGGTCGCCGTCGCGCTGCTCATGATCGGCGGGCACTTCGACCTCTCGGCCGGCGTGATGGTCGGCACGACCGCGCTCACCGTGGGCATCGTCGCCGTCGAGTTCCAGCAGTTCCTCTGGGTGGCCATCGCCGTCGCGCTGCTGCTCGCGCTGGCGATCGGGTTCTTCAACGGCTGGCTGGTCACCCGCACCGGGCTGCCGAGCTTCATCATCACGCTGGGCACCTTCCTGATGCTCCAGGGTCTCAACCTGGGGCTGACCAAGCTGTTCACCGAGACGGTCACCGTGGGCGGCATCGACGACGCCCCCGGCTACGCCGCAGCCGAGTGGGTGTTCGCGTCGCGGATCCAGCTCTTCGGCGCCGAGGTGCGGGTCGCCGTGCTGTGGTGGCTGCTGTTCACCGCGCTGGCCACCTGGGTGCTGCTGCGCACCCGCTTCGGCAACTGGGTGTTCGCGACCGGTGGGGACGACGTCGCCGCGCGCAACGTCGGCGTCCCGGCCCGCCGGACGACCATCGCGCTGTTCATGACGACGGCGGGTGCCGCGTGGTTCGTCGGGACGACGCTGGCCGTGCGGCTCACCTCGGTGCAGGCCAACACCGGCATCGGCCAGGAGCTGATCTACATCGTGGCCGCGGTCATCGGCGGCTGCCTGCTCACCGGCGGGTTCGGCTCGGCGATCGGCGCCTCGCTGGGTGCCCTGATCTTCGGCATGACCCAGCTGGGCATCCCGTACCTGCGCTGGGACGCCGACTGGTTCTACTTCTTCCTGGGGGCGATGCTGCTGCTCGCCGTGCTGGCCAACCGGCTGGTCCGTCGCTACGCCGAGGCGGCCCGCCGATGACCTCCCCTCTTCTCGAGCTGCGCGACGTCGGCAAGGACTACGGCTCGGTGATCGCGCTCGACGGGATCAGCACCACCGTGCGCGCCGGCGAGGTCACCTGCGTGCTGGGTGACAACGGCGCCGGCAAGTCCACGCTGATCAAGATCCTCGCCGGGGTGCACCGCCCCGACCGGGGTGAGGTGCTCCTCGACGGCGCGCCGGTCTCGTTCGGCGCTCCCCGGGAGGCCCTGGACGCCGGGATCGCGACCGTCTACCAGGACCTCGCGATGATCCCGCTGATGGCGATCTGGCGGAACTTCTTCCTCGGGGCCGAGCCGACCCGGGGCAGGGGTCCGTTCCGCCGGTTCGACGCCGCCCGGGCCAAGGAGACCACCCGCCGGGAACTGGCGGCCATGGGCATCGACATCCGCGACGCCGACCAGCCTGTGGGCACGCTGTCCGGCGGCGAGCGCCAATCGGTCGCGATCGCCCGGGCGGTGCACTTCGGCGCGCGGGTGCTGATCCTCGACGAGCCGACGTCGGCGCTCGGGGTCAAGCAGGCCGGGGTGGTCCTGCGCTACGTCGCCGCGGCCCGGGACCGGGGCGTGGGGGTCGTGCTGATCACCCACAACCCGCACCACGCCTACCCGGTGGGCGACCGCTTCCTGCTGCTGAACCGCGGCCGCAGCCTCGGCAGCTTCGCGAAGGGCGAGGTGAGCCGCGAGGAGCTCACCCGGCTGATGGCCGGAGGCGCGGAGCTCGACCAGCTGGCCCACGAGCTGGAGCGACCCGGCCCAGAAGCGCTGGGTAAGGACACGACTACGTAACGAACGCGGCTGGTGCGGCGCGTGTGACGACTGTGACTGACGGTGACAGTGCGACTCTGCTGGGGCATCGAACCGAGCACCCTCTTCCCCAGGGAGCACCGCAATGTCCCGCCGTCCCGCGCGGACCCTCCTCGTCGCCGTCGTCACCGGCGCGGCGCTGCTCGGGTCCGCTGCCCCCGCCCTCGCCGTCCCACCCCCGCCGCCCAACCCCACCGACGGGCAGATCGGCGCCGCCCAGGCCGAGCAGGCCGCGGCCGCGGCCGAGGTGGGCCGCATCGCCGGGCTGGTCGCGAGCGCGGAGGCCGAGCTGGAGCGCGTGGGAGTCCTGGCCGAGGCGGCCGGCACCGCGTACCTCATGGCCGAGGAGGCGCTGCTCGAGGCGCAGGCCGTCGCGGAGCGCACCGCGGCCGAGCTGGCCGCCGCGGCCGAGGCCGTCGCCGCCTCGGAGGTGCGCATCGCCACCTTCTCGCGGGACAGCTACATGAAGGGCTCGCAGCTGAGCACCACGGCCGCCCTGCTGGACTCCGCGGGCCCCGGCGAGCTCATCCAGCGCGCCGCGATGCTCGACTACGTGGCCGACAACCAGCTCGACCTGCTCGCCGAGCTCGAGGTCGCGAAGGTGGCCCAGGCCAACGCCGACTCCGCCGCCCGCGCCGCCCGCGACGAGATGGCCGCGGCCGAGGAGGCGGCCGAGGCCGCCAAGCAGGCGGCCGACGCCCAGCTCGCCGCCCAGCAGAGCGCCTACGAGCAGATCGCGGTGCAGAAGCAGGAGTACGAGGCCCAGCTGCAGGCCGCCCAGATCCACCTGCTCCAGCTGCAGGGCGCCCGCGACGCGTACCAGCAGTGGGTGGTGCAGAAGCAGCAGGAGGAGGCCGCGGCCGCCGCGGCCGTCCTGCGGGCCCAGCAGGAGGCGGCCGCCCGCGCCGCAGCCGCGGCGGGTGGCGGCGGGAGCTCGGGCGGGAGCTCGGCCGGCGGCGCCGGAGGGAACTACTACGCGCCCACGCACGGCCGGGTGTCCAGCTGCTACGGCGCCCGCTGGGGCGTGACGCACTACGGCGTCGACATCGCCGCGCCCATCGGGACGCCGATCTACGCGGCCACCTCGGGCGTGGTGAAGCGCGCCGGTGCCGCGAGCGGCTTCGGCCAGGCGGTCTACATCCTCGGCGACGACGGCTACGTCACCGTGTACGGCCACGTGAACCGCTACTTCGTCTCCACCGGGGAGCGGGTGTCGGCCGGCGAGCAGATCGCCGAGGTGGGCAACCGCGGCCAGTCCACCGGGCCGCACCTGCACTTCGAGGTGCACTCGGGCGGGCAGCTCTACAGCCGGCAGATGAACCCGGTCCCGTGGCTCAACGCCCGTGGCGTGTTCATCGGCGGCTGCGGGGGCTGATGGCCTGGAGGATGCCCGCTCAGCTGCTGGGGGCGGGGCTCTCGGTGGCGCCGAGGTCGCACTCACGGGCCAGGTACTCCTGCACCGCGTCGGCCGAGGTGCTCAGCTCGCTGACGATCTCGTTCGTGCGCTGCTGGAACGTCGCGGCGGAGGCGGGGTCCTCGACGTCGACCGCCGCGAACTCCTGGGCGAACCGCTCGATGCCGTCGGCGAGGGCGGCCCATTCCGTCTCGATCTCCCGCGGGGGGTCGATGGCGCGCACCTCGTCGGCGGCCCGCTGCAGCACCGGCGCGAGCTCGGCGGGGTCGCCCTCGTCGTCGAACGCGGGCTCGACGTCGGCCAGCGCGCCGTCGGCCTGCGCGCAGAACGACGGCTCCTCCGCGGCGGGCTCCTCCGTGCCGCCGCAGGCGGTGAGCAGGGCGGCGTAGACGAGCACCGCTGCGCTGCGGGACCCGGCGGGGGAGCGGACCATGGCGCGAGGCTAGCGGCCGGTCGGGCGGCCGTGCAGGCGTGCCGCTAGCGTCCCCCGCGTGGACGCCCCGGCCGACCCCCGCGCCCGCTGGGACCTCCCGCGCCCCGGTGACCTGCCGCGGACGGCGGACCTGGAGGGCCTGGTCACCCGCGTCCTGGCGCCCAACCCCTCCGGGATGACGCTGGACGGCACCAACACCTACGTGGTCGGGCAGCCGGGCAGCGGGCAGGCGGTGCTCGTCGACCCCGGTCCCGACGACGCGGCGCACCTGGCCGCCGTCGAGGCCGTCCTCGCGCGGCGGGACGCCCGCTGCGTCGCCGTCCTGGTCACCCACCACCACGGCGACCACGCGGAGGCCGCCCTGCCCTGGGGGGAGCGCTTCGGCGCGCCCGTGGCCGCGGCCGACGCCGCCGTGGCGGGGCCGCGCGGCCGGGTCCTCGCGCACGGCGACCGCCTCGCCCTGGCCGGGACGACGATCGGCGTCGTCGGCACCCCCGGGCACACCGCCGACCATCTCACGTTCCGGCTCGAGTCGGGCGCGGTCCTGGTCGGCGACCACGTCCTGGGCCGGGGGACGTCGGTGGTGACGCACCCCGAGGGGGACGTCGTCGCCTACCTGGAGTCGCTCCGGCGGGTGCACGACCTGGGTCCCAGCGCGCTCTACTGCGGGCACGGCCCCGAGCTGACCGAGGACCCCGGCGCGGTCCTCGAGTACTACCTGGCCCACCGTGCCTACCGGGAGCACCAGCTGCTCGCCGCCCTGGCCGACGGGGCGCGCACCGTCGACGAGCTGGTCGCCACCGTCTACGCGGAGGTGCCCCGCGCGCTGTGGCCGGCCGCGGCGCAGTCGACGCGGGCGACGCTGGCGAAGCTGGCCGCCGAGGGCCGCACGGAACCCGCGGGCGGCGACGCGGTGCGGCTGGCATGACGGACCTGCCTCGCGTGACCGCCGAGGGCAGCGAGCGGGACCAGCGCCGGGCGGCCGCCGCGCTGGCCGCGGCCGGCCTGCGCCCCGGCGACCGGCTGCTCGTCTCGGCCACCGCCTCGCCGGCCCTGCTGGCCGTCGTCCTCGGCGCGCTGCGCACCGGGATCGTGCCCGTCGTCCTCGATCCCGGCCTGCCGGCCGCCGAGCGGGCGGCGCTCGCCGAGGACGCCGACCCCGCCCTCGACGTGGGCTCCGCGCCCGAGCGGCTGCTCGCCGGCACGGACGAGGTCGAGCTCGCCGACGTGCCGCTCGCCCGGCCGATGCACTACACGTCCGGCACCACCGGCCGGCGCAAGGGCGTGTGGTCCGGCGTCCTGACCGAGGACGACGCGCGGGCGCTGGCGACCGAGGAGATCGAGCTGTGGGGCTTCGGGCCGGCCGACCGGCACCTGGTGCTCTCGCCCCTGCACCACAGCGCGCCGCTGCGGTTCGCCGTGCACACCCTGCTGGCCGGCGGCGAGGTGCTCCTGCCGGGGCCGTTCGACGCCGCCCGGGCCGCGTCGGCCATCAGCACCCACCGGCCGACGACGACGTTCTGCGTGCCCACCCACCTGCAGCGGCTGCTCGGCCAGGACGTCGACTGGTCCTCCTTCCGCCGTCTCGTGCACGCCGGCGCCCCCTGCCCGGCCCCGGTCAAGCGGGCGGTGCTCGCCGCCCTGCCCGAGGGGTCGGTCTGGGAGTTCTACGGCTCCACCGAGGCGCAGTTCACCGTCTGCTCGCCGGAGGACTGGCTCGCCCACCCCGGCAGCGTCGGGCGGGCGCGGCCCGGACGCCGGCTGGAGACCGACGCGCGCGGCCAGCTGTGGTGCGCCGTGCCGCCGTGGGCGCGGTTCGAGTACTGGCGGGCACCGGAGAAGACCGCCGCCGCGTGGCGCGGCGAACTGGTCACCGTCGGCGACCTGGGCCGGGTCGACGACGACGGCGTCGTGTGGCTCGACGGACGCCGCGAGGACCTGGTGATCTCCGGCGGCGTCAACGTCTACCCGGCGGAGGTGGAGGCCGTCCTGGACGCGCACCCGGACGTCGTCGAGAGCGCGGTGTTCGGCGTCCCCGACGAGGAGTGGGGGCAGCGCGTCGTCGCCGCCTACGTGGGCACCGCGGACCCCGCCGAGCTGGGCGCCTGGGCCCGCGAGCGGCTCGCGGCGGCGAAGCGGCCCAAGGAGCTGCACCCCCTCGCCGAGCTGCCGCGCACGTCCACCGGCAAGGTCCGGCGACTCGACCTGCCGGAGGTGCTGGGGCTCGACCGTGCCTGACCCCGCCTGGGACGTCGTCGTCGTGGGCGCCGGGACGGCGGGCTGCGCGCTGGCCGCTCGCCTGGCCGACGCCGGCCGGCGCGTGCTGCTGCTGGAGGCAGGGGCGGACCACCCGCGGCCGGAGGACTTCCCGCCCGAGCTGCGCGACCCCGCCTCGATGCGGGCCACCGTGGCGGGCCATCCCGCGAACTGGGACCTGCGGGCCGAGGTGCTGCCCGGGCGCACCGTGGCCGTTCCCCGCGGTCGGGTGGTGGGCGGTTCCAGCGCCCTCTACGCCGGCTCGTTCGTCCGGGGGGCCCGCGCGGACTTCGACCGCTGGGCCGCCGCGGGCAACGACCTGTGGTCCGCCGACGCCGTCCTCCCTGCGTTCTGCCGGCTGGAGGCCGACGCGGACTTCGGCGACCGTCCGGGGCATGGCGCGCACGGCCCGGTCCCGGTGGCCCGGCCCGCCGCCGCCCACCCGCTCGCCGAGGCGTTCGCGGGCGCCGCCGGCGAGCTCGGCTTCCCCGCCGAGCCGGACAAGAACGCCGACGCGCCGCCCGGGTACGGGCCGGTGCCGCTCACCGTGGCCGGTGGCGTACGGGTGAACACCGCGATGGCCTACCTCTCGCCCCGGCGCGGTCAGCCCGGGCTGACCGTCCGGGGCGGGGTGACGGTGCGCCGGGTGGTCGTCGAGGGCGGCCGCGCCGTGGGCGTCGAGACCCCCGATGGCGTCGTCCGGGCCGGGGAGGTGGTCCTCTCCGCGGGCGCCGTGGGGTCGGCCCACCTGCTGCTGCTGTCCGGCATCGGGCCGGCGGCTGAGCTGCGGGCCGCCGGGGTGCCGGTCGTCGCCGACCTCCCCGGCGTGGGCGCCGCGGCGAGCGACCACCCGCTGGTCCACGTGGGGTACCGGCCCGCCCGTCCGCTGCCCCTGCCGGCCGGGAGCCCACCGGTCCACGGCGTCCTGCACACCGGCGATCTCGAGCTCCTGCCCTGGCTGGCCCCCTTCGGTTCCCTGACCGGCGCGCCGGGCGGCGACGGCGAGTTCGCCGTCGGCGTCGGGTTGATGCGGCCGGAGAGCCGTGGCCGGCTGGCGCTGGCCGCCGTCGACCCCACCCGGCAGCCCCGGGTGGAGCACCGCTACCTCGGCGACGAGGCCGACCGGCGCCGGATGCGCGACGGCGTCCGGCTGGCCGTGGACCTGCTGCGGGCGCTCGGGCCCACGGTCGCGGTCGACGCGCCGCCGGCCGGCGACGCCGCCCTCGACGGCTGGATCCGGGAACGGCTGACCACCGCCGTCCACCTGGCCGGCACCGCCCCCATGGGGCCGGACGGCGACGCCGGCGCGGTGGTCGACCAGTGGTTGCGCGTCCGCGGGGTCGCGGGCCTGCGCGTGGCCGACACCTCCGTGATGCCCCAGGTGGTGTCGCGCGGCACCGCCGCGACGGCCGTGATGCTGGGGGAGCGCGCGGCCGAGCTCATGACGGCCGCCGGCTGACCGCCTAGTCGTCGCCGAACGGGAAGTCGGGATCGTCGAAGGGCGAGGGCTCCTCCGCGGGCAGCTGCTCGGGCGGGAGGTCCTGCTGCGGGGCGTCCTCCTGCGGGAACGGGTCGCCCGCGTCGGGCGGAGGGGCCGGCCGGGGCGGCGGTGCGGGCGGCCCCAGCTCCATGCCCGCGGGTGGGAACGGGACGGGGTCCTGCGCGCGCAGGATCGGCTCCATGGCCGCCCGCCAGATCGGGGCGGCGAGCCGGCCGCCGTACCCGCCGAGGTCCTCGTTGCGCTTCGGGTTGAGCACCATGACGCTGGCGGCGTACTGCGGCGTGTAGCCGACGAACGCCACGGAGTAGCGCTCCTGGCTCGTGCCGGTCTTCCCGGCGATCTGGTGGCCGGGGATCGCCGCCCGGGTGCCGGTGCCGATCGGCAGGGCGGTGTCCCCGACGAGGATCTGGTTGAGCGTGGTGGCGACGGCCGGCGGCACCGCCTCCGGCGTGCACGCCGGGCCCACCGGCAGCGGTGCGCCGTCGGGTCCCGTGAGGGGCGCGCCGGAGCGGTCGAGGATCTCGGTGACCGGAGTGGGGTCGCACTGCGTGCCGTTGGCGGCGAGGGTCGAGTAGGCGGCGGCCAGCGCCAGCGGGCTGGTCGCCTCCGCGCCGAGGGTGAACGACCCCCGGTTCTCCGCGATCACCTGGTCGGCGACGGGGTCGAGGGAGAACAGCCCCATGCGCTGGGCGGTCCGGACGGGCGCCTCGACGCTGCCCAGCTCGTCCTGGAGCGCGACGAAGTAGGTGTTGGACGAGCGCACCAGCGCCTCGCTCATGGTCAGCGTCGGCGGGTAGCCGCCGGCGTTGCGGACCACGTACGGGCCACGTCCCTGCTTGTAGACGCGCGAGACGTAGGGATCGCTCGTCGTGATCGTGTGCCAGGGCGGGATGCCCCGCTCGAGCGCGGCCGCGGCGACGAACACCTTGTAGGTCGACCCGGCGCCCTGGCTGGCGGCCACGTTGAGGTTGACCGATTCCTGGGTGGGGTCGGAGACGTCGTAGCCGAAGCGGCGGTTGACGCTCATCGCCAGCACCTTGCCGGTGCCCGGCTCCACCGCCGTGAACATCCCGGCGAGCGGGTCGTCCAGCGCCAGGCTGTCCTGCACCGCCCGGTCGGCGGCGACCTGGAGGTCGGGGCGCAGCGTGGTCCGGATGATGAGCCCGCCGGTCTCCAGCTGCTCCTGGGTCAGGCCGAGGGTGCCGGTCAGGTGCCGCTGCAGGTAGTCGCAGAAGAAGGCGCCCACGAGCGCGTCGACGCAGCCGTTGGGTGGCGGCTCGGTCGGGGCGACCTGCACCGGCTGGCCGAGGTGCGCGGCGAGGTCCTCGTCGGTGATGTGCCCGAGGTCGTGCATCCGCTGCAGGACCTGGTCGCGCCGCTCCCGGGCGCCCTCGGGATTGGTGATCGGGTCGTCGTTGGTCGGCGTCTGCACCAGACCCGCCAGCATCGCCGCCTGGGGCAGGGTGAGGTCGGCGGCGTTCACCCCGAAGTACCGCTGGGCGGCGGCCTGCACGCCGTAGGCGCCCTGGCCGAAGTACACGATGTTGAGGTACCGCGTCAGGATCTCGGCCTTCGGGAGCTGCTCCTCGAGCGCCAGCGCCAGACGGGCCTCGCGCAGCTTGCGGCCGATGCTCTCCTCGGTGGCGGCCAGCCGCTCCTCCGGCGTGGCGGCCGACTGCAGCAGGGTCTGCTTCACCAGCTGCTGGGTGATCGTCGAGCCGCCCTCGAGGACGGTCCCGGCCATCAGGTTGCGCATCAGGGCGCGCGTCGTGCCCTCGACGTCCAGGCCGCCGTGGTCGTAGAAGCGCGAGTCCTCGATGTCGACCAGCGCCTGCTTCATCACCTCCGCGATCGCCTCGGCGGGGACCGGCGTCCGGTTGTTCCGGTAGAAGTGGGTGATCAGGGAGCCGTCGGCGGCCAGGACGACGGTGTTGCCCGCGGGCGTGCTACCGCCCAGCTCGCCCTCGAGCGGTGCCAGCAGGTCGGCGTTGGACCGCACGGCCAGCGCCGGCCCCAGGAACCAGGGGAGGAGCAGCGCGGCGAGCAGGGCGCCGGCCACCGGGACGGCGACGAGAACGAGCAGCTGGGCGGCATGCCACCGGGGATGCTCCCGAACGGACACCGACCACCTCGCCCACGGCCGGACCTCGCCGGCGATCGACGCTGCACCTGCCGTGCATCGTCGTCCGGCCGCCCGGATCCCACCACCCGGTGCTGCGCGGCGACCGGACCGTCCCGGCGGCGCGCCCTCGCAGCCGCCGGGACGCCGGGGCTCTAGGTCAGCGGACCGCCGGGAACTCGCCGGTGCTGGGGGCGGGGGACCACGCGTCCGGGTGGGGGCGCACCACGGTCTGCGGCCGGGCGCTCAGCCCCACGATGACGGCGAGCAGCACGAACAGGCCGACGAGGACCCCACCGACGATCAGGAGCGTGGAGAGCATGCCGCCAACGTAGGGCGGGGGAACGGTCCGTGTCATGCGACCCGCCCCGGCAGATGTCACCGAAGATCGCGCCGAGGTTGCGCACAAGTGGCCGCTTGACGGGTCTATGACCTGGGCAGATGCTGCCATCCCACAGCTCCCCGTGTCGCGTCCCGGTCGACGGGTAGGACGGCGAGGTGAACGGCACCGAGCGGCTCGCGGCCGCGGCCTCCCGCGCGGCCGGGGAACTGGTGGCCGGCCCGCTGGGCGCCATCGCCCGGTGGCGCGGCGGTAAGCCCATGCACCCGCGCGGCGCCGTCTTCGACGCGCTGCTGGAGCGGCACGGGAGCTCGCCGTCCTGGGGCGTGCCCTGGCTGGACGCCCGGACGACCGACGCGGTCGTCGTCCGGGTGTCGCGCGGAACGGGGCTGCCTGCCCCGCTGCCGGACCTGCTCGGCCTGGCGGTGCGCATCCCCGGGGAGTCCCCGGTCGACCTGCTCCTGACCACCGCCGGGCAGGGCCCGCTCACCCGGCTGGTCCCGGTTCCGCGCCGGGACGCGGCGGCCGGCTACTCCTCGATCATGGGCTACCGCTCGGCGGCCGGCACCATCCGCCTCGCGGCGTCCGGCGAGCAGGCCGACGCGCCGTCCGAGCCACGGCCGCTGGCCGGGCGGGTGGCGACCGAGGGCCTGCGGTTCACCCTGTCGGCCGCGCGCGGTCACGGCCCGTGGCGCCCCTTCGCCCGGCTGGTGCTGCGCGCCCCCCTGCCCGCCCTCGACCCGGACGTGCGCTTCGACGCGGTGCGGAACTGCCCGCCCGGTCTGGTGGCCGACGGGCCCATGGCCCGGTTCCGGGCCCCGGCCTACGCCCGGGCCCGCGCCGCGAGCCGGGAGGGGTGACCCGGACCGGCCGCAAAGGCGGTGACACCCACCGCCCGTGGTGGTTCGATGGGCGCCGGTCCACAACCGCGCACGGGGGCCCGATCCGCTCGGGAGGCACCCGTGCCCCTGTCCTCCACGGCTCCCGCCCCGGCCGGTCACCGGTCCGTGCACCCCGGCATGCGGACGCTCCTGGGCGTCTTCGCCGGGCTCACCGCACTGGCGACCGGCGCGCTGTACGTGCTGGCGGAGAACACCGACGAGACCTTCGCGTGGACGATCCAGCCACCGCTGACCGCCGCCTTCATCGGCGCCGGCTACGCGGCGGGCTTCGTCCTGGTCGTGCTGTCCCTGCGCGACCCCGTGTGGGCGCACAGCCGCGTGCCGGTGCTGACGATCTTCGTCTTCGTCGTCCTCACGCTGCTGGCGACCCTGGTGCACATCAACCGCATGCACTTCGACGACGACTTCGGCGGTCTCGACCCGCTGGCGAAGGGCGCGGCCTGGTTCTGGCTGGCGGTGTACGTCGTCGTCCCGGTGGCCATGGCGGTGCTGCTGGTGCACCAGGAGCGCGCGCCCGGCGACGACCCGCCACCGCGCCATCCCGTGCCGGGGGCGCTGCGGGTGCCGCTGGCGCTCGAGTCGGCCGTGCTGCTGGTCGTGGGCACGCTGATCTACCTCGACCCGGCGGCGGCGCAGCGGGTGTGGCCCTGGGACATGCTGCCGTTCACCGCGCGGGTGGTCGCCGCCTGGCTGATCGCCTTCGGCCTGGCGACGGCGCTGGCGGCCGTGGCCGGCGACCTGCGCCGGCTGCGCTCCGCGGCGATCGCCTACACGGTCTTCGGCGTGCTGGTGCTCCTGGCGGTGGCCCGGTACCCGGGCACCCTGGACTGGGGCGGGCCGGAGGCCTGGCTCTTCGTGGCTATGGCCGGGGCCGTCGGCGTCACGGGGGCCGCCGGGTGGCGGCTCGCGACGGGGCCGGGCCATGGCTGACGAACTGCGCGCGACGCTCGTCGTCCTCACCCGGGACGACGAGGCGCGCGCCACCCTGACCGCGGAGCTGGAGCGTCGGTACGGGCGCGACTACGCGGTCGTCAGCTGCTCCGGGGCCGACGACCTGCCGGCGCGGCTGGGAGATCGGGGGCTGCCCGTCGCGGCGCTGTTCGGCGGCGTCGGCGGCGAGGACCCCGACGGCCTGGCGGTGCTCCGCGCCGTGCACTGCGACCACCCGGAGGCGCTGGCCGTGGCCGTGGTGCGCTGGGGTGCCTGGGACACGGCGCGGCCGATCTTCGAGGCCCTGGCCCTCGGGCAGCTGGACCGGTGGTTCTACGTCCCGGAGGTGGTGGGGGACGAGGAGTTCCACCACGCGGTCACCGAGGTGCTCGACGAGTGGGCCGCGCGGCAGGGAGGCGGGTTCGAAGCCGTCCGCATGATCGGTGACCGCTGGTCGGAGCGCGCCCAGCACCTGCGCGACACGTTCACCCGCAACCGCATCCCGCTCGGGTTCTACGACGCGTCGTCCCCCGAGGGGGCGGCCATGCTGGAGGGACTGCCGGTCGAGCGACCGCGGCTGCCCGTCGTCCAGCTGCGGTTCCGCCCGGAGCGGCCGGTGCTGGAGGACCCCAGCGACCTGGAGATCGCCGACGCGTTCGGCCTGCTCACGCCGCTGGACCCGGACGTCGTCTTCGACGTCGTGGTGGTCGGGTCGGGCCCCGCCGGGCTCGGCGCCAGCGTGTACGCGGCGTCCGAGGGGCTGCGCACCCTCGTGCTCGAGCCCGAGGCGGTCGGGGGGCAGGCGGGGAGCAGCTCGCTGATCCGCAACTACCCCGGCTTCCCGACGGGCATCAGCGGCAACCGGCTGGCCTTCAGTGCCTACCAGCAGGCGTGGGCCTTCGGCAGCACCTTCCACTTCATGCGCTCCGCGGACGCGATCGCCGCCGAGGACGGGCTCGTCCGGCTGACCCTCAGCGACGGCGCGGCGGTCCGCACCCGGGCGGCGATCGTGGCGACCGGGGCCAGCTGGCGGCGGATGGGCGTCCCGGAGCTGGAGGCCTTCACCGGGCGCGGGGTCTTCTACGGCGCGGCCGTGAGCGAGGCGCCGGCGATGCGGGGCAGGCACGTGTTCGTGGTCGGGGGCGGGAACTCCGCCGGGCAGGCCGCCGTGCACCTGGCCCGGTACGCCGACCGGGTGACGATCATGATCCGCCGTCCCTCGCTGGCGGAGACCATGTCGGACTACCTGATCCGCGAGCTGGAGGCATTGCCGAACGTCGACCTGCGGCCCCGCGCCCAGGTGGTGGGCGGCCGGGGCGGGGACTTCCTGGAGACGCTGACGATCCGGGACCTCGACACCGGGGCCGAGACGGTGGAACCCGGCGTGCTCTTCGTGCTCATCGGCAGCCAGCCGCGGACGGAGTGGCTGGCCGGCACGCTGGCCTGCGACCGCTGGGGCTTCCTGCTCACCGGCAACCAGCTGCTCGCCGACGGCGTCACCCCGGCCTGGCCGCTGGAGCGGCCGCCGGCGATGCTCGAGACCAGCCTCCCCGGCGTGTTCGCCGTCGGCGACGTGCGGTCGGGGTCGGTCAAGCGGGTGGCGTCCGCGGTGGGCGAGGGAGCGCTGGCGATCACGCTGGTGCACGCCCAGCGGGCAGCCGCGGCGGCGGCGCGGGGATGACACGGGTCACCCGATGGAGTCGGATCCGGGTTCGCGGTCGTTCGCTCGGGTAAGGGTGGACGCGACCGGCTCGAACACCGCGGCCGGGCGCTGAGACCGCCGAGCAGCAACCACGCTGCCGCAGTGCTCGACCGTGCGAGGAGCCGAACGACCCTGTGATGCCCGACGACCCTCGAGAAACCGAGGGGTCGCCCCGTCGGGGCGACCCCGTCCGCGTGGCGACGATCCCGTACGCCGACCCCTACGTCGACGCCGTGCTGCCGCACGACGTCGAGCGGGTCGGACCGTCCGGCGAGCTCAGCCCCTGGCTGGACGTGGACTACCTGGCCGAGCACGCGGGGGACCTCGACGTGCTGCACCTGCACACCGCTCCCGGCGCCGCGCACGTCGCGGTCGCGGCCGGTGAGTGCTGGGCCGAGACGGTCCGCCGGCTGGGGATACCGCTCGTGGTGACGGTCCACGGCCTGCGCGCGCCCGGCAGCGGGTGCCCCGGTGACGCCGTCACCGACGCGCACCTCGCCGCGCTGCTGTCGACCGCCGAGGTGGTGTTCACGCTGACCCCGGGCGCGGCCGACGAGATCGCCGAGCGCTTCGGCCGGACGGCGATCGTGGTGGCCCACCCGACGGTGGCCCTCCCCGACCCCGAGCTCGGCGCCGACCGGGGTGTGGTGGGGCTCCGCCTGGGCCGGATCTCCGCGGCCGTGACCGACCCGGGGGCGCTCGTGCGTGCCGCCCTGTCCGGGGCCGTCTCCGGGGGCGGCAGCCTGCGGGTGCTCGTCGACGCCGCGGACGAGCCGTGGATCGGCAGCGCGGTGCGCAAGCTCGCGGCGGCCGGCGAGCTCGACCTCGTCGTCCACCCGTCCGGGGACTGGGTGCGCCAGCTCCAGCAGCTGCACGTCGCCGTGCTGCCGGAGCCGTGCGGCAGCCACTCCCGCGACCTGGAGGTCTGCCGAGACGTCGGCACGCGCGTGGTCGCGCCCAGCTGCGGCTGGTACGCCGAGCAGTGGTCCGACGTCGTGGCGTACGGCACCCACGAGCACGGCCGGCTGGACGAGGTGTCCCTGGCCGCGGCGATCGGGGCGGCGCTGGCCCGGCCGATGCCGCGACCGGCCGACCGCGTCTGGCGGGCCGAGCAGCAGGCCGCCGTGCGGCGGGTGCACGCCGACGTCTACGCCCAGCTGAAGGACGCCGTCCACCTCGTCCCCGGTGAGCTCGGGGCGGGGCCGGATCGCAGCTGAGACGCGAAACCCCCGCCCGGAAGACCGGGGCGGGGGATCGTGGGGGTGTGGGCAGGGGCGGGGTCGAACCGCCGACCTCTCGCTTTTCAGGCGAGCGCTCGTACCGACTGAGCTACCTGCCCCTCCCGGTGTCTCCACCGGAGAGCGACCCTGACGGGACTCGAACCCGCGACCTCCGCCGTGACAGGGCGGCGCGCTAACCAACTGCGCTACAGGGCCTTGCTGTACTGCTGGTGGTGCGTGCCCCCAACGGGGTTCGAACCCGTGCTACCGCCTTGAAAGGGCGGCGTCCTGGACCACTAGACGATGGGGGCTCGTAGTTCGCCGGGGGCGGGAGAAACAATACATGGCCCCGTGGCGCACTCCGGCGCGGGGGCCGTTCCCTGCGAGGATTCGCCGGTGACCACCCGTTCCCGCACCGCCACCGCACTCCTCTCGATCCTCCTGGCCGCGCCGTTCCTGGCCGCGTGCGGGGAGGGCGAACCCTCCGAGGCGGCCGCGACCTCGGCGGCGACCACGCAGGGCGCGTCGGAGGACGCGGCGACCGGGTCGACCGCGCCCGGCGAGACCGCCGACGACAGCACCGACGCGCCTGACTTCCCGTCCGGCACCGACGCGGTCACGTCCGAGGCCTCCGCCGACGCCGCCGTGACGGTCGGCGAGATCCGGGTCGGGGCCCACGACGGCTACGACCGCGTCGTCCTGGAGCTGGGCGGCACCGGCACCCCGGGCTGGGACGTCCGCTACGTCGACGCCGCGGTCTCCCAGGGCAGCGGGGAGACCGTCGACGTCGCCGGGGGCGCGGTGCTCCAGGTGACCCTGACCGGCGCGGGCTACCCCTACGACACCGGCGTCGAGGAGGTCGGCCGCGGGCCGGTCAGCGGGAGTGGCACGACGTCGGTCGAGGAGGTCGTCTTCGACGCGACGTTCGAGGGCACCTCGGTCGCGTTCGTGGGGACGAGCGGCAAGCTGCCGTTCCGGGTCTACGCGCTCAGCGACCCCACCCGCGTGGTCGTCGAGGTCGCGCACGCCGGCTGAGCCGGCGGGCCCTCAGCCGAGGGTGGCGGTGAGCTCGACGGAATCGTCGGTCACACCGGAGCACTCGAGCTCCAGAGGGCCGGCGGTCACCGTCTCGCCCTCCCCGCAGGACACGCTGGCCGGGCCGACCCGCAGCGACGCGCGCCCGTCCTGGACGCCGCCGAAGGTCAGGGTGGTGCCGAGGATCTCCGCCTCGGCGCCCTCGCCCTGGAGGGTCACGGTGCAGGAGCTGGTCGAGCAGCTCACGCCGTTGCTGGTGAAGGAGCAGGCGGACAGCGGCAGCAGCAGCGCGCCGGCCGTGAGGGTGGCGGCGATCCGGGAACCCGACATGACCCGAGCCTAGGGCCGGGCGGTCAGTCCGTCGGGGACGCCGGCGTCGCAGGATCCTCCGGTCCGGTGGTGGCCTGCTCGGGCTCGGGCGGCGGCGTCCGGCGCTGGATGGTCACCTCGGTCTCGCCCAGCCCGCCGAGGGTGATCTCGTCGTAGGCCTGCAGGCGCCCGGTCTCCGCGTCGAGGTACAGCACGGTGCAGGTCAGCGGCTCGGGGAACTCGCCCTCGAGGGCGCGCAGCCCGGCGCCACCGGTGGAGCCCTGCACCATCAGCAGGGTTCCCTCGTCGAAGCGGCCCACCCGGCGCTCGTGGGTGTGCCCGGCCAGCACCAGCGGGACGTCGCCGTCGAGCGGCCGGGCCTGCTTCGGGTCGTGGACCAGCGTGATCGGCGGCGGCTCGGGCAGCTCCTGGACGACCTCGAGGAGTTCCTCGCCGGAGTCGAACAGCACCTCGTCCCCGGCGTCGTCGTCGCCGGTGCTCTTGTCGGGGGTGAACCGGGGGTCGGGGGTCCCGGCGATCTCGATCCCGGCCACGGTGACGGTCGAGTCGTCGAGGACGGTCGCGTTGGGCTGGGCGGCGACCAGGCCGGCGGTGACCGCGGAGTCGTGGTTGCCCCGGATGTAGACGTAGGGGACGCCGAGGTCGCCCACCGAGGTGATCAGCCGGTTCTCCGGCTCGCTGCCCCAGTCGGTGATGTCGCCGGTGTCGAGCACCGCGTCGACGCCGAACTGGTCGACCACCTGCGCCATGAGGTCGAAACCCGCGGGGTTGAGGTGCAGGTCGGAGACGTGCAGGAAGGCGACCGTCCCACCGTCGCCGCCGGGGGCCGGCAGCGCGGAGATCGTCGAGTACAGGGTGCCGACGTTGCCGACCAGGTCCTCCAGGGAGGCGCGGTAGGCGTCGAACCGAGCGACGAGGTCCTCGGCGCTGCCGATCAGGCTCTGGGCATTGATCAGGAGGCCGGTGTAGGTCGGCTGGGAGAGCGCCTCGGGGCGCCAGGTCGCCACGCCCAGCCCGCCGGTCCCGACCAGGAGGACCGTGGTGATGCCGGCCGCCATCGCCGCCTCCCGCCGGCGGCGCGTCACGAGCAGGCTGGCCAGGGTGGCTCCGGCCAGGGCCAGCCCGGCCGTCGTCCAGACCAGCCGGACCGCGGCCGACCGCAGGTCGTCGGTCACCTGGTCGACGACGCCGGCCAGCCGGACCGGGTCGCTCGCCAGCGCCTGGGCGCGTTGCTGGTCGACGCTCTGCAGGGCGACGTCCAGGCGCAGCGGGCCGTCGTAGACGTCGACGGTGAGCGACCCCAGCGGCGGGACGGCGACCGAGGCGCCGCCGCCGGTGGGCCGGAACGCGAGGGTCGCGTCGAACGGGCCGATGGGTGCGGAGATCCGGCCGAAGAGGAGGACCGCCACCAGGGCACCGGCGAGCGCGATCAGCACCCGCCCGGCCCAGCGGCCGGCGATCCGGGCGCGGCCCGCCCAGGGGGAGGGACCGGGAGCCGTCGGCTCGGTCATCCCGCTCACGCTACCGAGAGGGGACGGCCTCCGTCGGGCGGAAGATCCAGCGCAGCGCGATGAAGCGGATCAGCCCGATGAAGCCGGTGACGGCGGCCACGAGCGTGATCTGCAGGAACGGGTGCGCCGACCCGACGGTGGCGTCGAGCCAGCCGAGGGCGACGCTCGTGGCGACGAGGCCGAACAAGGACACCCCGCCCGCCTCGAGCTGCGCGGCCAGCCAGCCGACGCGCTCCTCGGCCCGGAAGGTGAGCCGGCGGTGCATCTCGTTGGCCGTGATCGACGACAGCACGGTGGCCACCACGTGCGCCGCGAGGTACCCGAGGCCCTCCAGGCCCAGGAAGATCAGCGCGTACAGCCCCGTCGACGAGCCGCCGACCAGGACGAAGCGGGCGAACTGGCCGAGCGTGTCGTCGCGGCGGACGCGTTCGGAGACGGCGTGCGCGGCCTCGCCCAGGGTGTGCTGCGGCTCGGGCAGGGCACCGGTCTCGGTGGCCTCTGGCCGGCGGCGCAGCAGGGACGGGCAGGTCACGACGATCCTCTCGGAGGGACGAGCTGGGTCAAGGCTCCTCCTCGCCCTAGCCCTTGTCACGGGAAAACATGCCTGGTCACCCTGACGGTTCCCTGTGCATTGCCTCACCATCGGCTGTCCGTCGCCGTTCCCTGAGGGGCGTCGGCCGCGGATTCCGCGGGTAGGGGGGCGCCATGAGCCTCATGTCGTTCCTGGATCGGGTGGCTGACGTGACCACCTTCGACAAGGTCGTCGAACCGGCGCGGCGGGCCGTGGACTCCGCGTTGCGGCCCCGGGCGTTCAAGGACCTGCTGCACGGGACGTGGCTGGGGCACCCGCTGCACCCCGTGCTGGTGCAGGTGCCGGTGGGCGCCTGGGCCTCGGCGGGGGTGCTCGACCTCGCCCCGCGGCTGCGGCCCGCGGCCACGGTGCTCATCGGCACCGGGGTGGCCGCCGCGGTGCCGGCGGCGCTCACCGGCGCGGCGGACTGGACCGAGCAGGGCAGCGGCGTGCGCCGGCTCGGTGCGCTGCACGCGGTGCTGAACACCGCCGCCCTGGGGCTGTACGTGGTCTCGCTGGCGGCGCGGCGCAAGGACCGCGAGGCGCTCGGGCTCCTGCTCTCCTACACGGCGCTGGGCATCGCGACGGGCTCGGCGACCATCGGCGGCCACATGTCGTACTCGCAGGCGTCCGGCGCCTCCCACGCGGCCACGGCCGCGCGGGCGATGACCAGCGACTGGGTGGACCTGGGCCCGCTGGACGACCTGCCGGAGGGTCGCCCGGCGCTGCGGACCGGCAAGGGCGGGAGCGTCGCCGTGCCCCTGGCCGCGGTGCGGCGGGGGACGCGGGTGGACGTCTTCATCGGCGCCTGCTCGCACCTCTCCGGGCCGCTGTACGAGGGCACGGTCGAGGACGTTCGCGGCGACCAGTGCCTGGTCTGCCCGTGGCACGGGTCGGCGTTCGAGCTGGACAGCGGCTCGCCCCGGCGGGGACCGGCGGCCAACCCGCAGGTGAAGCTCGAGGTGCGCATGGAGGCCGGTCGCGTGATGGCGCGGCTGCCCGCCCACGAGCGCTGATCCGGTCCTAGGCTCCGCCCGTGCGGCGGAGCGCGCTGGTCGTGGTGGTGGCGCTGACGGCTGCCTGCGGGACGTCCGCCGGCAGCCCGCCGGCGTCGTCGTCCGCCCCGTCGTCCGCTGCCGGGATCCCCGAGGTGCCGGGCCTGACGGCCGAGGCCGTGCGGCTGCGCACCGACGAGGCCGTGGGCGGGCGGTTCCAGGTGCGGATCACGAACACCGGCGACGAGCCGTTCACCGTCACCTCGGTCGCGCTGGAATCGCCGGGTTTCGCGGGGCTGGCGCCGGTCACGGTGACGGCGGAGTTCGGCCCGGGACGGGTGATCGACCTGCCCACGCCGTACGGGCAGGCGGAGTGCGGGGCCGCGCCCGCACCGGCCGCGGCCCTGCTGACGCTGGCGCGCGCCGGAGGCCCGGCGGAGCAGGTGCGGGCGCCCCTGGCCGCCGAGGCGCTGGAGCTGGTCCACGACGAGGAGTGCGCCGCGCTCGGCGTCGCCGAGGTGGTCGACGTCGGCGTGACGGGCTGGGCCGACGACGGCGACGCGCTGACCGGGCGGCTCACCCTGACCCGCCGCGACGACGACGAACCGGTGGTGGTGGGCGCGCTGGGTCGCAGCGTGCTCGTGGACGTGGTCGCCCCCGGCCTGCCGCTGGAACTGGGCGCGGGGGAGGGGACGGTCTCGACCGGGGTGTCGTTCACCCCCGCCTCCTGCGATCCGCACGTGCTGTCGGAGACGAAGAAGCCCTACGTCTTCCCGCTGACCGTGACGGTGGGGGAGGAGGAGCCGGTGTCGCTGGACCTGCCGCTCGACCAGGCGGCGCGGGACCGGCTGGCGGCGTTGGTGCAGCGCGTCTGCGGCTGACCTCGCGGCTGGGACGGTCGGCGACGCCGAGGACGAGGCCGGCCCGGCCGCCCCGGGGGGAACGGGTCAGCCGGGCCGGGGTCGCACCCGCCGGTCGGGCCGGCGGAGAACTGGGGGTGGGCGCCGCGTCGGCGCCTCCGAGCGGAGCGGTGCTCACCGTACGTAGCCGCCGTGGGCGCAACGATCCCCTGATCGGGTGCAATGGGCGGGCGCGCGGTGACGGAGGGCACATCGCGTCAGGTTCAGCGGTCGGTGCGCTGGGCACCGAGGGGCGATGTTCTTCCTCTTCTCCAGCCGGCTGGGCTGCCTGGGCTCGCTGCTGGTGTCCGCCGTGCTGACGCTGGTCCTGCTCGCGGCCTTCGACGTCCTGTGACGCGCCGCCCCGAGGACCGGTCTGCGAGACTCGCCCCGCACCGGGCCTCTAGCTCAACTGGCAGAGCAGCGGACTTTTAATCCGCGGGTTGTGGGTTCGATCCCCACGGGGCCCACCGCGTCTGACCTGCGCATTCGTCGCGGCGGGTGGTCGTCGCTGGCCGCCGCTGGTGCCAGCGTGGTGGCCAGTCACCCCCACAACGCCTCGCCCATGCGCCGCGCGGCGTCCTCTGCCAACGCCGGAACGACGTGCGAGTAGGTGCCCAGGGTCAGGCCAATCTGCGAGTGGCCGAGGATCTCCATCACCACGCGCGCCGGCACCCCCTGCTGGAGCAGCAGGGACGCCGCGGTGTGCCGGGCGTCGTGAAGTCGAGCCTGCCGGACCCCCGCCGCCGCAAGCAGCGTCCGCCACGCCCGATGGTCGCCCCGCGGGTCGATCGGGCGCCCGTTCTCCTGGGCGAAGACGAGCCCGTGGTCCTCCCACGCCGATCCGGCGGCCATGCGCTCGGCCAGCTGGGCAGTCCGCTGTGCCCGCAACGCGTCGCGCAGGGGACCGGGCAGGGCGATGGTCCGCCGTCCGGCTCGCGACTTCGGCTGCACGATCACCAGGCCGCGGCCCGGCTGGCGCTGTAGGGCCTGGCGCACGGTGAGTGTGCCGGCGTCGAGATCGACCGCATCCCACGCGAGCCCGAGCGCCTCCCCCTGCCGAAGCCCGAGGGCCAAGGCCACCGACCACCGCGCGGCGTTGCGGCGACCACGCGCCGCATCGAGCACGCGCCGGGCGTCCTGTTCGGACAACGGCCGGACCTCGTCGCGCTCGACGCTGGGCGCGTCGACGAGCGTGCACACGTTCCGCGCCACCCGACCGCGCTGCATCGCAACCTTCAACGCCCGCGACAGCACCCGGTGCGCCTGCACCACGGACGCCGCGGATAGCCCGGACGCCTGGAGCCCGGCGTAGAGCTTCTCGACGTGCTCGGGCTGCAACCGGTCGAGTCGGTGGTGGCCGATGCCCGGCCCCAACTGGTTGGTCACAAGCTGCCGGTAGCGGACGAGGGTGGACGGCCGCACCTTGCGCGCGGCGATCGTGTCCAGCCAGTGATCGAGCCACTGGCCGACGGTCGGCGCCCGGCCGGCCGCACCGGCGGTCCCGGCGTCCCGCTTCCGCTCCAGTTCGCGCACCTTCGCCACGACGTCCGCTCGCTTCACGCCCGAGACGTGCCGGCGACCGCGTCGGCCGTTCTCCTTGAGCCCCATGCTGACGTAGCCGTGCCACCGGCCGTCCTCGTCCCTGTAGATCGACGACTCGCCAATTGACGCTCGCCTGGTCATCGCTGCTCCTCGCGCTGCTCGAAGTGCGCGCGCAACTCGTCGATGAGCGCGCGGGTCACGTGTCCACGGCGGGCCTGCCGCCGCCGGGGGTCGTCGTCGCCCTCGGGATCGCCGTCGAGGCGGGCGTCCCGTTCGTGAGTCAGCGGTCGGCCCCATAGCTCCGCCGACGCGACGCTGACCTCGGTTGGCGTGCGGCCGAGGCGGCGGGCCGCCTTGACGGTCGCCTCGGTGACCGCCTCCATCTCGGCGGCGAAATCCGCCCCATAGGCCGTCCAGCGGCCGGCGGTGCCGGACAGTGCCGCCACGATGTGGCCGAGCGGCACGCGGGCGGCGTCGTGCTGGGGGTGCGGCAGGGTGATCTTCTCGTCCGCCCCGGCGCCACCGAGCAGCTCCGCGAGCGGCCGGCGTAGCACCTCGCAGATGCCGGCGAGTTCGACGAGGGAGATGCCGCGCCGTCCGGTGGCCAGCTGCGTCACCCGGTTCGCGCGCCACCGGAAGCCGAGCGTGCGCATGCCCGCCGCGAGGTCCTCGTGCCGCAGCCCGTCCTCGGCCAGCAG
Source organism: Bacillus sp. AZ43 (assembly GCA_004570425.1). Lineage (GTDB taxonomy): Bacteria > Actinomycetota > Actinomycetes > Mycobacteriales > Geodermatophilaceae > Blastococcus_B. Next base: position 51,413 of record SPQJ01000004.1, on the reverse strand, counting down.
CTCGCGGACGCGGTCCGCGACCAGCGCATCCAATCCGTTCACGTCCGCCACCGTACGTCTCGGGAGTGTCGATACGCAACGCTTGATGCGTCCGATGACGTCCCATACCGTCCGTGTGTGGCCTTCGAAATGCGAAGGCCACAACCGCGCTAGCGAGAGGGACGGGCCTGTGGATAAGCCGCTACTGCTGCCGATCTACCCCGAGGCCGGACGGATGCTCGGAGTCGGCAGAACCACGATGTACGGGCTCATCACGTCCGGGGAGCTGCGGACGGTCAAGATCGGGCGACGGCGCCTCGTCCCCGCAGCCGCGATCGAGGCGTACGTCGCGCGGCTGGAGAGCAGCCCGGCCGCCTGATGCGCACTGACGACGCCGTGCCGTGGGCCGCGGTCGTCGCCCGGTTGCCGCTCGACCGCGCGACGCACCTCGTCGCCGGCCACATCGCCGACCGCGCCGACGGTCACGGCCGTGTGCGGTCCGACGCCGCCACGATCGCCGCCGCGTGCTGCCTGCCGATCACGGCCGCCGCCGATGCCCTCGCCAACCTCGCCTCACGGTGCCTCGTCGCCCGTGACGGCCACGGCCACCTCGTCCTCATGGCGGCCGAGGCCGAAGGCGGCAGGCGATGAGCGGCGGCCCACAGTCGTTCCTCTCCCGGTGGGAACAGGACTTCCGCGCGTCCCCGATCGCCTCGCTGCCCGCCCGGTCCCTGGGGTGGGCGATGGCCAGCTACGCGGACGCCGACGGCACCAGTGTCCGGCCGGGCGCCCCGCTGCTGATGGTCGCGGCCAGCATCCGCGAGACCGCTCTGACCGCCGGCATCAGCTGGCTGCGGGACCACGGCTGGATCGAGCTCGTACGGGAGGGGCGTGGGTCCGTCGCGGCCGAGTACCGGCTGACCATCCCGCCGGACGTAGACAAGCAGACGCGGGCCGGTGCCGATCAGGTGGACGCCTACCGAGCGGAGGCGAGGGCCCGGAAGGCGAAGAAGCGCACCGGATGTCCCCCCGCCACACGGGGGGAAGCGGACCCGGTGTCCCCACACGAGACGGGAGGACAGGAAGGCCATGTCCCCCCGCCAGGCGCGGGGACCGGGCCGGATGTCCCCCCGCGAGACGTGTCCGTGTCCCCCCGCGTGGCGCGTCATGTCCCCCCGCCACACGGCACCCACCAGGGAAGACCAGGGCAGGACCAGGGGGGTCGCGAGACGCGCAACCCCCTCGCCCCCCTCACTCTTCGCTGCCCGGAACACGCCCACATCGAGGACCCGCCGCCGTGCGGCCGGTGCAAGGAGCGGCGGCTAGCGGCAGAACGCCCGGTGACCGACCACCAGAGCCCTCGGCGACCTGAGTGGTGCGGGGCATGCGACGTCCAGACCCGGCTGACGGAGACCGACGGCGGCATGCGTCGCTGCCCGGCCTGCCACCCGCTGGCGGTGGCATGAGCCGCTACGACCGGACCGGCGAGCCGATCGAGGACGACGACCCGGCGCCCACGACAGCCACGCAGGCCCACGACCCGACGTGCCGGGGCGGGTGGCTCGGCGAAGACGACGACGGCCGCCTCGTGCCCTGCCTGACCTGCCGGCCGTGGATCGCCGAACGCCGGCAGCACCTCGCCCGCCTACTCGCCGGACCGAACCGATGACCAGCCACCAAGGAGACGCCCATGCCACCTGACCGAACCCTCCCCGTCGTCCGCTTCATCGGCGTGAGGGGCATCCGCTCGTCGTCGCCCTCGGTCGTCGCCACCGTCGATGACGTCGTCGTCACGTGGCGGACGTCCGGATGGCTGTGCGAGTGCGGCGACCCCTCATGCCCGCACGTCGACGCCGTCGCCGAACTGCTCGACGACCGCGTCACCGGCGAGGCCCGCCGGCCCGCCACCCGCAACCGCACCACCAACCAGCACGAGGAGAACCGATGACCCCCGCCCAGCACGCCACCGAAGCCGCCGCCTCCCTCACCCGCGCCAAGACGCCGGTCCGGAACGGCGTTCCCCACGCACGGATCGCCGTCGTCCACGCCGTCCTGTCGAAGAAGGCCGGCACCGGCACCGACTACACGACCGCCGAGCAGCTACTGCTCGACGGCGAAGCCGCCCCCCGCACCGACGCGATCGACCAGGCCCTGGCCCACGCCCACCTCGCCCCCTGAACGGAGACCCACCATGCACATCCGCCCCGTCGCACCAACCGCCTACGCCACCATCCACCAGGCCGCGAACCCCGCCCTGCGGGCCGCCCTCGACACCCTCCCGCGATGGGTGCGGGCAACCCGTGCCCTCGACGCACTGGCCGACGGCATCGCCGCCATGCCCCCGACGCCGGCCGTCGCCGACCTCGCCGACGAACTCCACGCCGCACTGCTCGACGGGCACGGGATGCCCGGCGACCTGTCCGCCCAGGTCGGCGCCCGCATCGTCACCGAACGCGTGCCGCCAGCGGTGCAGGCGGTGCTCGAGGACGTGGCCGGCAGGCTCACCGTCGATCGCGACGCAGCCGTCACGGCGGGATCGGACACGATCCTCGCCCACCTTCACGCACAGCTCGGGGCTGCCGTCGACACCGCCCGTGATGCGTTCGCCGACCTAGGCCACGCCCGGGACGAGGCAGCGGTCATCGCCACCGGCGCAACCGAGGCATGGACCGCCGTCCACCAGGCCGCCGCCACCGTCGCCGACATCCGCACCGCCCAGCGCCTCATCGCCGACAAGATCTGGTTCGGCGGCGGCCAGGGCCGCGGGGCGCACTGGCCGTCCGCCTCGGTCATCGCCAACACGCTCGACGTGTTCCCCGCCTACGGCCGCTGGAAGGCCCACGGCTTCACCGTCGACGCGGAGGGGCATCGCACCGTGATCCGCGACCCCCGCCCGGAGCCCGGCACCCTCGCCCACCTCGAATGGCTGGCCACCGGCCCGGCCCGCCCGTGGGTGCCCACCCGCGCCGAGTACGACGACGCCGATGCCGCGTTGACGGCAGCCGTCCGCGCCGCCCACGCCGCCGACCCGGCGCCCCGCGTCCCCGTCCCGACCTACTGACCCCGAGGACACCGTCATGCCCTTCGAACCGATCGAGCCGTACAACGTCGACGCCGACGACCCGATCACCCGCGGCCGGCTGCTCCACGCCGCCGCCCGTGGCGACCGCCGCGCCCGGCTCACGATCGACGAACACCGCCGCGAGCACCCACCGGCCGACCCACCCGCGCCGCGCGTCGGCGCCGTCGACGCCGGCCGGAAGATGTGGCGGGACGACCACCCCGACCCCGACCCGGATGCCGCGTGAGTCCCGCGACCGGCGACGCCGCGAGCGCCCACGAGACGGCCGAAGACGCCGCGCCCGACCAGCGAAGCCGACCGCATGCGAGCGCGCCGCTCGCGTGACGCTGGCCCGGCCAGCGCCCTGGACCGGCGCCGACCGCGCCCACGGCCGGCCCGAGAGGGGTGGGGGAGCACCCCTCCCCCCACCCCCGCCCGGCTGACCGGTGGTTCGGGTGCTCGCGCTCGGTACGGGTTCCGGGGGTTCGTGCGCGAGTGCACCGCAGACGGCCCTCTGTGGGGGGGCTGGGGGCGACGAAATCGTCGTTCGGGGCGTCCCAGCAAGGGGGGTGAGGTGACCTAACGGAGAATGCGCCGGTGCCGGAAATCACGACCGCAGGACTCGCCCTCGTGATCAGCGTTTTGGTGGCCCTGTGGAACCTGGTGAAGTACCTGCTGGAGGGTGGCCGGGTACGGGTCACGATGTCCCCGGGCCTTCAGGACGAGTACTCGCTCGCGCAGGCGGGGTCGTGGTCGAGCCTGAGGGACCGGTCCGCCCATCGTGGCGGCTGGACCGTCGAGGTGGCCGTGATCAAGGTAGAGAACATCGGCCGTACCGCCGTGACGATCTCGGACGTCAGCCTCGCTCTGCGAGCCCAGCCGTGGTGGCGGCAGCGCAACAAGCCGTGGTGGCGTCCCAAGCGGTACACGATCGTTCCCATCGCGAGGCAGGCGCCAGGCGGTGCTTCGCTTGACCCCACCCGCCGGCTGGAGCCGTTCGATAGCGCAACCTTCGTCTACGACGTGTGGCACGCGCTGGACTCCAAGAGCAGGCACCCCGAGTCCCCGGCCCGGCCCTTCGCAATCCGTGCCTCGATCAGGGTCGCTGGGAAGCGATGGGCGCGCCATTCTCCTTGGCGCCGGCGCTGGCGTGTGACCGCCGGACAGGTGGCCTTCATCCCCGAGCGCGCCGAGATCGGCATGCTGGCCTACCGGATCATGTCTCGCTACGCCCGCGGCGACATGTACGCGGAGATGGCGTGCATCCCGACGGCGATCGACGTCCGGGCGGAGTTTCCGTTGACCGGACCCGCGCCCACCCGTCAGGTCCTGGCCCAGATCGTCGAGCGGCACTACTTCGGTGAGGAGAAGTCCGCGGCGCAGATCATCGCCTTCCACATGAGCCAGGACCTACGTCGGCTCTACGGGAACGACCAGGCGGTCGAGTCACGGGACGCGGGCCAGGAGCCCGCCGCGTAGTCGCGTGGCGTGTGAGGGTAGGGCGGCGGAATCCGGCGCGAGTCCCTCGGCGGTCAGCCGCTGCGGCGCCGGACCGACGAAGGAGGCCCCATGACCGTCGCTGCCCAGATGCTCCAGACGTATCCGAAGGACCTCGGCGGGCTCGACCCGGAGAAGTTGGCCGCTTGCATCGACGCGTGTGTGGAATGTGCGCAGGCGTGTACCGCGTGCGCCGATGCGTGCCTGTCCGAGGACATGGTCGCCGAGCTGACGAAATGCATCCGCACCAACCTCGACTGCGCCGACCTCTGCGAGGCGACCGGGCGGGTGCTGTCCCGGCATACCGGATACGACGCGAATGTCACGCGCACGGTCCTGGAGGCGTGCGCCGCAGCGTGCAAGGCGTGCGGGGACGAGTGCGAGTCCCACGCCGAGATGCACGAGCACTGCCGAATCTGCGCGGAGTCCTGCCGGCGGTGCGAGACCGCCTGCCGGGAGCTCATCGCCGCCCTCGGCTGACCGTCCTCCCCGCCGCCGGGCGACCGTGGTGCCCGGCGGCGGACGGGTGGGTCAGTACTCGAGGAGCAGGGTGAAGGTCTGCCCGCCGTCCACCGACTGGGTCAGGCCCTCGTCGGTAACCACGGCGATCTTCAGCGGCCCACCGGCGGTGGTGGCCGCGACCGCGTGCGGCGTCGAGGCGAGGTCGGCGGTCTGCTGCCAGGTGGCCGCCGCGTCGGTGCTGGTCCACACCGCGCCGGCCGGATCGACCCCGACTGCGGTGGTGCCGTCCTCTGCCCAGGTGATCACCTGCAGCACCGGCGCGCCGGGCACCGGCGTCCAGCTGCCGCCGGCGTCGGTTGAGCGCAGCAGCCCCTGGGCGGTGGTGGCCAGCACGGTGGCACCGTCGGGAGCGGCGGCCAGCGTGTGCGGCTCCGCGGGGATGGTCAGGTCCTCCCAGGTGTGGCCGTCGGCGCTGCGCCGCAGCGTGCCGTCGTAGCCGAGCACGCCGCCGTCGGGCAGGGCGGCCAGCGCGTGGAAGTCCGACTCGCCGGCCCGCGACAGCGGCGTCCAGGTCCGCCCCGCGTCGGTGGAGGAGATGAGCCCGACCGGGTTGGGCAGGTCGACGCGTAGGCCGGGGTGGCCGGAGGCCAGGTAGTGGCCGGATTCGGTGACGGCGAAGCCCATCAGGTCGATGACCGGCCCGATCTCGGTCGCGGTGCCGTCGGTGTCGACGTCGACCAGGCCGTGGTGGGTGGCCACCAGCAGGGCGCCGCTGCCGTCCGGGTCGTAGGCGAGGCCGTGCACGTGGTCGGTGGGCAGGACATCGGAGGTGGCCGGGTCGGTTGCGCCGGTGTCGGCGGGTGCGGGGGAGCAGCAGGCCAGGCCGGCGGCCAGGGCGGTCGCGGCGACGGCGGTGAGCAGGGAACGCGGCGCGCGTGCGCGCATCAGGTGTCTCCAAGGGTGCGGTGCGGGCTGGGGATGGCCGGTCCACGGCGGGGTGGGCAGCTGCGCCCACCCCGCCGCGTCAGGCGCGTCAGCCGCCGAGCTCGGCGAGCAGTTGCTCCATCTCGGCAATCTCGCCGGTCTGGGTGTCGCGGATGGCCTCAGCCATCGCCAGGGCGTCGCTGTTGCGCCCGTCGGCCAGCTCGGTCTCGGCCATGGTCACTGCGCCGCGGTGGTGCTCGATCATCTGCTGCAGGAACAGCCGGTCGAACTCCGCGCCGGTGGCGTTGGTCAGCGCGGTCATGTCCATCTCCATGCCGCCCATGTCGCCATGGTCCATGCCGTCCATGTCAGGCTCGGCGCCCCACTCGGCCAGCCAGCCGTTGAGGGTGTCGATTTCCGGGCCCTGGGCGGCCTCGATGCGGGAGGCCAGGTCGGCCACTCGTGGGTCGGCCGCGCGGCCGGGCGCGAGCTGGGCCATCTCGATGGCACCCTCGTGGTGGGGCACCATGCCGGCCGCGAAGGCGATGTCGGCGTCGTTGTGCGTGGCCTCGGATGCGCCGGTGTCGGTGGCGCTGGCGGAGGCGTGCCCGCCGCCGTGTTCGCTGGTGCCGGAGTCGTCCTGGCCGCAGCCGGCCACGATGAGGGCGCCGGCGACCAGCGCGGCGGTGAGGGCGGTCAGTCGTGCGGTCGTGCGGGTCATGGTGATGCTCTTCTCTGCGAAGGAGGGGATGTAGGCGTGCCGGGACCGCCGCCGGGCCAGTGGAGGGCGGGCGGGCGGTGGGACGGTTCCGCCTAGATCCGTAGCAGGCAGAGGGCGGACAGGTCCGGTGGGCGGGGCAGCGCCAGCCCGGCCGGGAAGAGGTGCGCACGCAGCCCCGCCCTGGCCGCGCGGAGCAGCGTCAGCGACCGTGGCAGCAGGAGTGCGAGCAGGGCGGCGAGGCCGGCGGCGAGCACGGCGAGGCACAACGTCCACAGGTGCCCACCGGCCCCGGCCGGGCCGCTGCCGTGCCCTTCGGTGAGCATGGCGACGGCCGGAGCCGCGGCGGTCATCGCGGCGCCAAGGCCGGTGGTGAGGGCGGCGGTGTGATCGCCGAGGGTGGCCGTCATGGCGGTGTGCCCGCCGCCGTCGGGCGGCGCGGCCTGCAGGGTGACCGCGGGGGCGCCGTGCCCGGCGGCGTGGTCGCCCACGGCGGCGGAGCACTGCACGCCGTGCACCGCGAACACCGCGGACAGCAGCAGCAGCGCCGTCCACAGTCGTGTGGCCATGCCCACCCCCTTCCTCTCCGAGCCTACGACGGCCCGCAGGTGCCGCCGGCCACCCCGCAGGGCGGCCGGCGGGCGCTGGTCAGCGTCGGCTCGAAACGGCCGCGCCGGCCTCGGCCGCCGGCCGCTGGACCCGGGTCGTGCGCCCGCCGGTGACCTCGGCGACGCTGGCCTCCGGGCTCAGGTCCAGCCGCCGCAGCAGCTGGGCATTGGACGCCACGACGACGGTGGACAGGCTCATCAGCAGCGCGCCGACCTCCATCGGCAGGACAAACCCGATCGGGGCGAGCACTCCGGCCGCGAGGGGGACCGCGATCAGGTTGTAGCCCGCGCCGGCCCACAGGTTCTGCTGCATCTTGCGGTAGCTGGCCCGGGACAGCCGGATCACTGACACCACCGCGCGCGGGTCGGAAGAGGCCAGGATGATGCCGGCCGAGCCGATCGCGACGTCGGTGCCGGCGCCGATCGCCAGGCCCACGTCCGCGCGGGCCAGGCTGGGTGCGTCGTTCACGCCATCGCCGACCATGGCAACAGCGCGGCCCTGGGCCTGCAGCTCGGCGACCTTCTCGGCCTTGTCCTCCGGGCGCACCCCGGCGAACACCTGGTCGATGCCGAGCTCGGCGGCCACCGCGCGGGCGACCGGCTCCGCGTCGCCGGTGATCATCACGACGTCGACGCCCAGGGCGTGCAGCGCCTCGACCGCCTCGCGGGACTCCGGCCGGACCTCGTCGGCCAGCGCCAGCGCGCCGGCGACCTGCCCGTCGACGAGCACGTGCAGCACGGTCGCCCCGGCTTCGGCCCATGGCCGGGTGCCCGGAAGCGGGGTCAGGCCGTGGTCGGTGAGCAGGTGCGGGCCACCGACGGCGACGGTGTGCCCGTCGACGGTGGCGGTCACCCCGACCGCGGCCGACGCGCGGAACTCGGTGGCCGGGGAGACCCGCAGGTTCCGCTGCCGGGCGGCGGCGACGATCGCGCGGGCCAGCGGGTGCTCGCTGTCGGCCTCGGCGGCGGCGGCCAGGGCCAGCACCTCGTCCTCGGTCCAGTCGACACCGGCGATGTGGTTGACCGCCGGCTCGCCTCGCGTGAGCGTTCCGGTCTTGTCGAACAGAACGGTGTCGACGGTTCGCATCCGCTCCATCGCCCCGCGGTCCTTGACCAGCACGCCTCCGCGGGCGGCTCGCTCGGTGGAGATCGACACGACCAGCGGGATGGCCAGACCCAGGGCGTGCGGGCACGCGATCACGAGGACGGTCACTGCCCGGGTCAACGCGGATTCTGGCGCGCCGTAGAGGCTCCAGACGACGGCGGTAATGATCGCGGAGACGAGCGCGAACCAGAACAGCCAGCCGGCGGCCCGGTCGGCGAGCAACTGCGCGCGGGTGGTGGAGGACTGCGCGTCGGCGACCAGCCGCTGGATGCCGGCCAGCGCGGTGTCCTCCCCGACGGCGGCCACCCGCACCCGGATCGCGGTGTCGGTGGCCACGGTGCCGGCGACCACGCTGTCGCCGACGCCGCGGCGGACCGGCTTGGACTCACCGGTGATCATCGACTCGTCCACGTCGGCGGTCCCGTCGACGACCTGCCCGTCGGCGGGCACCCGCCCGCCGGGCCGGACGATCACGACGTCGCCGACCGAGAGCTCGGCCGGCGGCACCGTCACGACCTGGTCGCCGACGACCTTCTCCGCCTCATCCGGCAGCAGCGCGGCGAGTGAGTCCAGCGCCGAGGACGTCTGGGCCAGCGAGCGCATCTCCAGCCAGTGCCCGAGCAGCATGATCACGATCAGCAGCGCCAGCTCCCACCAGAAGTCCACGTCGTGGGCAAGCACGCCCAGGGTGGAGCCCCAGGAGGCGACGAAGGCCACGGTGATGGCCATGCCGATGAGCAGCATCATCCCGGGCTTACGGGCCCGGATCTCACCGATCGCGCCGGTGAGGAACGGCCACCCGCCCCAGACGTAGATGACCGTTCCCAGCAGCGGGGAGACCCACGACAGGCCGGGGATGTCGGGCAGCGTGTAGCCGACGATGTCGGCGAACATGTCGCTGAGCAGCACCGTCGGCACCGCCAGCGCCAGCATCAGCCAGAACAGGCGCCGGAACATCGCCACGTGATCGCCGCCGCCGTGACCCGCGTGCCCACCGTGGCCGGCGTGCCCACCATGACCTCCGTGCTGGCCGTGCCCAGCGTGCTCATCGTGCTCGGTGTCGTGGGGGGCGTGCATCGGGTCCTCGACGGCTGGACGGCTCTCGCCTTGGGCGTCGAGCATGGGCATGCCCTGGCCGTGCGTCGGCCCATGGCCGTGGCCGGGAGCTGGCGCGTCCTGATGTCCTGTGTGGTGGTGCCCGGAACGGTTCGTGGGATCTGGCATGACCATCCAACCTCGCGTCGAACTCCTCCGCCGCGTTGCCCTTTACCCCGGTGAGGGGGCTGGACGCGGCGGCGCCATCGGTGCTGCACCGCCGCCAACCTAGTACCCCCTGGGGGTATTCCGCTAGGCCTGACGTCCCGTCCGTCGACTCGGTGGTATGCCGCTCAGAGCCGGCCAGGCCGCCGGTGGTCCGCCGGCGCCGGCGGGGTCGGCGCCATGCCAGGCGCGGCGTCGCTGACCCAGGTGACGGTGAGTTCGTTGCGCTGTCCGAAGCGCTCCAGGTGGGTGCCGAGCACGTGCTGCACCCGGGCCAGCGTCTCGGCGTCGGGCGCCTCGGCGATCAGGGTGAGCACGCCGTCTCCGACCACTACCCGGCCTGTGCCGCCGGCGATCTCTGCGACAGAGTTGTCCCCGCTCGTGGTCCACGTAGTGCGCTGGCCCAGGTGGGACAGCAGCTGCTTGGCGTACCGCTCCGGGGTACTGGTCGCCACGGCGGCACGGGCGCTCAACTGCGTCATGCCCAACATCCTCCTCGGTCGGCGGTCGGCGGTCGGCGGTCGGCGGTCGGCGGTCGGCGGTCGGCGGTCGGCGGTCGGCGGTCAGCGGTCAGCGGTCGGCTGGGCGCGGCCGGGACGGACTGGTCCCGCCGCCACCGGCCAGATCGCGTCGGCTTCCCAGGCGCGCCGCTCAGTGTTCGGTCGGGAAGTGCAGACGCACCGGTCCCACGACGAGCACCTGGCCCGTGGACAAACTCACCTCGAAGCTGGCGTCGCAGACGCGTTCTCGGGCCTGGCCGACGTTGAGCAGCCGCGATACCTCTTCCAACGACATGTCCCAAACCGCTTCGTTGGTACCGATCACGCACGGCAGCTCAGGTCCGTCCGGCCACGCGCCGCCTTTGCTCGGCGGACTCGTCCCGACGCGGGCCGCGAAACAGACGACGGTGGTCACCTCAAAGGCTCGCTCGCCCTTGTTGCGGACGCGGACTCCGAGGCGCCCAGAGTGACCGGCCATGGCTGTCTCGTCGAAGTGTCGCTCGCCCGTGATGGGGGCGAACATGCGGACGCCCCGCGCCGATAGTCCAATCTCCGCGACCGGCTGCGGTTCTTTGGCCGCCTGGGCTGCGCGGGACTGGCGCAGGTTCAGCCACGCGAAGATCGAGGCGGCGACGATCGACGCAAGCGCAACGACTACAGCGATGAGGGTTGCTGCTACGCCGGCGGTCACAGGGACATTGTCCGGATGGGCTCGGCCTCAGCCTGCGAAGACCGCCCGATGAGAGGCCTGGATCGCGTGATGGAAGCCTCGGGTCACCGGCGACCGCTCGACCCCGCGCGGACCAGGGCCACGGCGAGCACGACGACAAGGGCGAGGGTGACGACGGCGACCGCGAGCGGGAAGGCGACGGCGCCGATGCCGGCGATGATGGCGACGACGAGGGCGACGTTCCAGAACACGGACCCGGCGGGTCGAGCCGGTCGCACGGTGTAGCGCGTCATCGGGTCACCGTTCCACCGCTGCCCGCCGCCCGCATCGCCTCGACCGCTGCCGCCGCATTCGCGGCGAGGTCCTCTCGACCGGATGGTGCCAGCGTGGTGGCCAGCGATGGGCGTCCGTGGCCGTTCGTGCGGGTACGCCGACGACCGCGCATCGCTCTGACCTGGGGATACGGACGTGAGGGAATGTGGGCGGACGGCGCACCCGCGCCCTTTTAATCCGCGGGTTGTGGGTTCGATCCCCACGGGGCCCACGGCGACCGATGACTCCGGCCCGCACGCTCGGTCGAACCGGCATGGCGGTGATCGAGGACGTACGGCCGTTGGGCGCTGAGCTGGAGCGCTCGTACCCCGTGTACGTCCGCGGGCGGCTGAAGTTCCGCGTCGGGCAGATCGTCTACGTGGCGTTCTCCCTGGACGAGAGCGTGATGGGGTTCGCGTTCCCCAAGGAGGAGCGGGCCGCGCTCGTCCGGAGCGCGCCGGAGACGTTCGCGCTGCCGGCGGCGCGCGACCTGCGCTTCAACTGGGTGCACGCCCGCCTGGCCGCGCTGGACCCGGCCGAGGCCCGTGAGCTCGTCGTCGACGCCTGGCGCATGGTCGTCCCGAAGAAGGTGGCCGCCGCCTACGACCTCGTCCACCCCACCGGCCCCGGCTGATCAGCCGGGCGTGCGGCGGGCAGCGCCCCGGTCACGCGGAGACCGCCACCGGCGTGTGGGGGGACGCCGTCGACATCGGGGACTCCGGTGCCACGGGCTGGCTCTCCGAGCACGGCGCCGGGTACGGGCTCTGCCAGGTCTACCGCAACGAGCCCTGGCACTACGAGCTCCTGCCCTCCCCCGTCGATCGCGGGTACCCCCGCCGTACGCCGACCCCACGGAGGATCCGCGGGTGCCCTTGGTGACCGGCGGCCCCAACGGGTGAGATGCGCCGACTCTCGGCGTGTATCGATTGACATTCGATAGGTAGCACGCGAAAGTCGATCGCATGACGCACTTGCGCCGCGTGGTGCTCCCGCTCCGGGTCCTGCTCGTCATCGTCTTCGCCGCGCTGCTGGCCGCCCAGGTCTGGGGGGTGCCGGCGCTCCTGCCGGACCTGGCCCACCCCACGCTGGAACGGCAGGTCGTGCGCGGGGTGATGCTCGCCGTCTCGGTGCTGTGCCTGGCCTGCGTCCAGGTCGTGATCGTGAGCACCTGGCGGTTGCTGACGATGGTCACCGACGACCGCATCTTCACCGCGAGCGCGCTGCCCTGGGTCAACGCGATCGTGCGCGCCGGCGTCGTCGGATGGTTCATGCTGCTCGGCGCCTTCGTCTGCTCGTACTACTTCATCGTCGACGAGGTCAGCGACGACCCGGCGCTCCCCGCGCTGCTCCTGCTCCTGCTGCTCGTGGGCGCGGTCCTCGGCCTGCTGATGGTCGTCATGCGCGCCCTGCTGCGTCAGGCGGCGACCCTGCGGGCCGACATGGAAGCGGTCATCTGATGCCGATCGTCGTCCGCATCGACGTCGAGCTGGCCCGCCGCAAGATGAGCGTCGGCGAGTTCGCCGAGAAGGTCGGTCTCACGCCGGCCAACGTCGCCGTCCTCAAGAACGGCCGGGCCAAGGCGGTCCGCTTCAGCACCCTCGAGGCCATGTGCCGGGTGCTCGAGTGCCAGCCCGGCGACCTGCTCGAGTGGGTCGACGACGACCACGCGGTGGCGCCGGCCCCGCACGAGGCGTCCCGGTGATCGAGGTCCGCGGCCTGACCAAGCGCTACGGCGGCGTCCTCGCCGTCGACGATCTCAGCTTCGCCGTCGAGCCCGGCGCCGTCACCGGCTTCCTCGGGCCCAACGGCGCGGGCAAGTCGACGACGATGCGGATGGTCCTCGGGCTCGACCGGCCCACCTCCGGCCAGGCTCTCGTGAACGGGCGCCCGTTCGCCGCGCTGACCGAGCCCCTGCGGGAGGTCGGCGCGCTGCTCGATCCGGGCTCGATGCACCCCGGTCGCACCGGGCGGGGTCACCTGCGCGTGGCCGCGCGCACCAACGGCATCCCCCTCCGGCGGGTGGAGGAGGTCATCGAGCTGGCGGGGCTCGGCGGCGCCGCCCGCCGCCGCGTCACGGGCTACTCCCTCGGCATGCGCCAGCGGCTGGGCATCGCGGCCGCCCTCCTCGGCGACCCCGGCGTGCTGCTGTTCGACGAGCCGGTCAACGGCCTCGACCTCGACGGCGTCCGCTGGATCCGCGCACTGCTGCGCAGGCTGGCCGACGAGGGCCGGACCGTCCTGGTGTCGAGCCACCTGCTCAGCGAGATGCAGCAGACCGCCGACCGCCTGGTCGTCATCGGCCGTGGCCGGCTGATCGCCGACGCGACGACCGACGAGATCCTGCGCGGCCTGGGGAACCCCCGGGTCCGGGTCCGCACCCCGCGGGCCGAGGTTCTCGCGCGGGAGCTGCGCGAGCGCGGGCTCGCGGTCGAGCACCTGGGCGGGCCGGAGCTGCTGGTCGAGGACTCGACCGCCGAGCAGGTGGGGGAGCTGGCCAACGGCGTCTCGATCCCGCTGCACCACCTGTCCGAGGTCCACCAGTCCCTGGAGCAGGCCTACCTCGAGCTGACCGGCAGCAGCGTCGAGTTCGCCGGCACGGCCTCCACCGTGGGGACGACGGAGGGGGCGCGGTGACCGCGGCGACGATCCCGGCCGCGCGGGTGTTCGCCCGCACCTGCGCCGCCGAGTGGAGCCGGCTGTGGACGGTCCGCACCAGCTGGTGGTTCCTCGCGGCGGCCGCCGTGGCGATGCTCGGCATCGGCACCATCGCCGGCCTGGAGGCGGGCAGTGGCCCCGACCCGGCCGACGGCGACGCGGCCTGGCAGATCGTCCCCGTCGCGACCATGCCGGCGCAGTTCGCCCTGCTGGCCCTCGTGCTGCTCGCGGTCACGTCCGACTACGCCACCGGCGGCATCGTCCCGACCCTGCAGTGGACGCCGCGGCGCGGGGTGCTCTTCCTGGCGCGGACGGCCGTGGCCGTGGCCGTGGCCACGCTGGCCGGCGCCGCGCTGGGCGCCGGCTCGGCGTTCACCGCCTACCTCGCCGGCCGCCCGGGTCTCGTCCTGCCCGTGGCCGAGGCGGCCGACCCGCTCGCCACCGCGGCCCTCGTCGTCGCGTCGGGCACCGCGCTGGCCGCCGGGCTGGGCTTCCTGCTGCGCAACACCGCCGGCGGGCTGGTCACCGTCGTCCTGCTCATGCTGGTGCTGCCGTTGCTGCTGCCCCAGTTCGGCTACGAGTGGCTGACGGAGTTCGCCCGGCTCCTGCCCGGGTCGGGTGCGGCGTTCCTCCTGCTCGAGGGCGTGCCCGGGATGACCCGGGCGTCGTCGGTCGCGGTGCTGCTCGGCTGGGCCGGCGGCGCGCTGCTGCTCGGCTGGCTGCGCCTGAGCCGGGACGACGCGAACCGGTGACCACGGCCGACGTCCTGGTCGTCGGGGCAGGGCTGGCGGGGTTGCACACCGCCACGCGGCTGGCCGAGCGCGGCCGCGACGTCCTCCTCGCCGAGCGGCGACCCCGCCTCGACGGGGCGATCCGCACGACGGGGATCTTCGTCCGCAAGACGCTCGACGACTTCCCGCTGCCGCCCGAGCACCTCGGCCCGGCGATCCGGCGCGTGGTCCTCTACCCGCCGCGGCTGCGCCGCCCGGTCGAGCTCGTCAGCGAGCGGGACGAGTACCGGGTGGGCGACATGGGCCCGCTCTACGAGGCCGCCGCCCGGGCCGCCGTCGCCGCCGGCGTGCGCCTGGCGCTGGGCACGCGCTACGAGGGACGGCGGGACGGCGGCTGCATCCTGACCGGCCCCGAGGGGCCGGTGACCGTGCGGGCGCGGTTCGTCGTCGGCGCCGACGGGGCGCGCTCGCGGGTCGCACGCGACCTCGGGCTGGACCGCAACCGCCATCTCCTGGTCGGCGCCGAGGAGGTGTTCGCGATCCCGGCGGGCGGCCAGCCACCGACCTTCCACTGCGTGCTCGACCCCTCGCTGGCGCCGGGCTACCTGGCCTGGGTGGTCAACGACGGCCGGCACGCCCACGTCGGCGTCGCCGGGTACGCCGAGCGCTTCCCGCGCGGTCTCCGCGCGGCGCTGACCCGGTTCGGCGCGTCGGCCCCCGGCCTGCCGGAGGGCGGGCGGCCGCCCGAGGTGGAGCGGCGCGGTGGGCCGATCCCCGTCGGGGGCCTGCTGCGCCGGATCGGCTGCGCCGAGGGACTGCTCGTCGGCGACGCGGCCGGGGCGGTCTCGCCGCTCACCGCCGGGGGGCTCGATCCCTGCCTCCGGCTGTCGGACATGGCTGCCGACGTCCTGGACGAGGCGCTGCGGAGCGGCCGGCCCGGCGCGCTCGCCCGGTACGACGGGGCCGCCCTGCGGGCCCGCTTCCGCGGCCGGCTGCTGATGCGCCGGGGGCTCGCCCAGCTGCGCACGCCGGCCCTCGCGCAGGCGGCGTTCCCCGTGCTGCGCACCCCGCTGGGCCGGGCGGCGGCCCGTCGCGTCCTCTTCGGCGACAGGTCCTTCCCGACGACGACCTGACGCGCCGGACGACACGCCGCCGGGAGACGTCACCGCCGCCGCGAGGGTGCTGTTCACGGTGTTCCACGCTCGCGCCTGTCGACATGTGGGCACCCGGAGGTGCAGGTCACCGGCCCGACGGGTGCGCTGGGCAACGATTCGAAAACGCGGCGAACCACGTGCCTGCGACACCCCCGAAAGCGACGCCCCCCGACATATTTTCTTCCTCACACCGCGCACACGGATGGGCGCGGTGGCCGTCGCCTCTTCCCCAGCGACGGCCGTTCCAGGGAGTGGTCGTTCGTGAATGCTGTGCCCAGTGGTGATGTCCTTCTCGAGGGTCCGGTCCGTCAGGGCTGGTGGCTCGTCGACGACGAGGGAGCCGGACCCGGACGGGTCGTCGCCGGTCCGTTCGCCGACCGGGCGGAGGCGGCCTGGACGGCGGGGATGCTCGGCGCGGAGCTGCCCGCCGGCGCCCGGCCGGTCTACGGCACGCGGCGTCCGGACGGCGGCGTGTACCGCCGGCCGTCCCCGGAGGACTGGGCCTGGCTGGCCCACCTCGGTGAGCAGCTCGAGCGGCTGCCGGAGGACTGGGACGCCGGGTTCTCCGACGACGACCCGCTCGTGACCCTGGTCGTCGAGGTGACCGCGGCGCTGGCGGAGGCCGGGCTGCCGGTGGCCGACTCGTCCGGTGCGGCCCGCGAGGTCGGTGGCGCGTGCCTGAGCCCCGAGCCCGGGCTCGACGGCGTCGTCGTGTCGTGGCGCCAGCACGACCGGATGAGCGTGGACCAGTTGCACGGGGCCGAGGCCGACGCGCTGGTGCAGCTGGCGATGAACGCCGCCCTGGCCGAGGTGCTGCGCGCGCGGGGTTTCGTCGTCGACGCCTTCGGCGGCGCCAGCGGGCACGTCGTCCGGCGGGTGGGCTGACCGCGGGCCGGGGTCAGCGACGCGACGGCGGCACCGGGAGCGGACGGCGGCCGCGCAGGCGGGCGGGCAGGCGCGGGCGGTCCGTGCCCTGGACCGGGTGCTCGGGGCGGGCGGGCAGGTGGGTCATGACGTCTCCTCGCGGCGGCGGATGCTGTCGCGATGGTGCCGCCGGGGTCTGACAGTTCCGTGCCCCGCGGCTGTGCGTCGCCTGGACGCCCGGGACTCACCAGGCGGGCGGCGTGAGCCCGTACCGGTCGACGACGTCCGGCATCCAGTCCGGCTCCCCGAACTGCAGCCCGTAGGTGGCGGCGAGCGCGACGAACTCCGCCGGGTCCTCGACCCCCGAGGCGGCCAGTTCGGCGACGTCGCGGAAGAAGAGCTCGAACCCGGCCGGGCTGATGATCTCGATCATGCGCGCGGGCGCCGTGCCGGCGTTCCACATCGCGTGCAGCTCACCCCGTGGCTTGGTGATGTAGCCGCCGGGGCCGAGCACCACCTCCCGGTCGCCCGACCGGAAGCCGATCTCGCCCTCGGTGACGATCGAGTACTCGTCCTCCCGGGTGTGCAGGTGCGCCGACACCAGCGCGCCGACCTCGAACGGGTGCTCCACCACCGAGATCGAGCCGTGCGTGTCGGCGCCCCACAGCTTGAAGGCCACGCCCACGCCGTCGCCGAGGTCCTCGGTCCGGCCCTCGCCCGGCCGCACGACCGTCAGCGGCGGTTCCGCGTCCTGTGCCATGCCGCCCCCTGGTCCGTCGGGCTGCATGGTGCCTCCGCGCCCTCCGGGCGTCGAGGCATCCGTGCGCGCCGCTCCTCAGCCGTCGAGGAAGTCCTCGACGACGGGGGCCAGCTCGGCGGCCTCCGTGATCAGCGCGATGTGCCCGCCGCGGTACAGGTGCAGGCGCGCGTCGGGCAGGAGGCGGGCCATGATCCGGGCGTTCACCGCGGGGATGATCGGGTCGTCGTCGCCCATGACCAGCAGCGTCGGCTGCCGGATGAGCTTGAGGAACGGCAGGCTGCTCCAGCCGGTGCTGGCCGCCAGCTGGAAGTAGTAGCCGCGCCGCGGGCCGAGCCGGCTCGCCGAGTGCAGCGCCTGCGCGGCCCGCTCGGGATGGGTGCGCATCGTGCCGCCGTAGATGTCCCCGGCGATGCGGCGCGCGTACTCGGGGTCGCGGTGCCGCCGCGGCGTCAGCATCCGGGCCAGGACGCGCGGGTCGGCGGGCACCATCAGAGACCCGGTGGCGGTGGCGGCGAGGACCAGCCGGCGGACCCGGCGCCGGTGCTGGACGGCGAAGTGCTGGGCCAGGCCGCCGCCCCAGGACAGGCCGAGGACGTCGACCGGGTCGTCGAACCCGAGCCGCGAGAGCAGCCCCGCCACCACGGGGCTGAAGGTCGTCAGGTTGTAGGGGACGACCGGGCGCGGGGAGCCGCCCACGCCCGGCACGTCGAAGCGGACCACGGTCCGCCGGGGGTGCAGCGCGTCGACGAACGGCTGGAGCACCTCGAGGCTGGCGCCGATCCCGTTCATCAGCAGCAGCGGCGGGACGGAGTCGTCCGTCCCGGTGCGCACCGACACGCGCAGGGTGCGGCCGCCGACGGTCACCGACCGGACGACGTCGGCCGGCCGCGCGGGCCTACGTGTCGAAGACATAGGTGCCCGGCGCCGGCGCCAGCTCCTCCAGCTCGCCGGCGCCCGCCGGGGCCGGCACCTCGGCCCCGGACCGCTCGCCCAGCCACGTGGTGAAGTCCGGCCACCACGAGCCCTGCACCGTCTCGGCCCCGCGCAGCCACTGCTCCGGGTCGGCCGGGGTGTCGCCCGCGACCTGGAAGGTGGACTTCGGGTTGCCGGGCGGGTTCACCAGCGACGCGATGTGGCCGCTCGTGGACAGGATGAACCGGCTGTCGCCGCCGAGGAGCTGGGTCGACCGGTAGCACGCCTGCCAGGGGCAGAGGTGGTCGGCGATTCCCGCTGTGACGTAGGAGTCGACGGTCACGGTGGACAGGTCGACGGGTGTCCCGAGCATCGTCGCCTTGCCCGGCTCGGTCAGTGCGTTGCCGAGCGCCACCTCGATGAAGTCGCGGTGCAGCGCGGCGCTCATCCGCGTGGTGTCGGCGTTCCAGAACAGGATGTCGAAGTTCGGCGGTGGCTTGCCCTGCAGGTAGTTGTTCACCCAGTAGTTCCACACCAGGTCGTTGGGCCGGAGCCAGGCGAACACCTCGGCCAGCTGCGCGCCGTCCAGGTAGCCCTTCTTCCGCGACCGCTCGGTCGCCTCGTGCACGGCCTCCTCGTCCATCAGCGCGGTGACCGTGCCGGCGCGTGCCCAGTCGAGCACCGTGACGGCGAGGCTCAGGGCGGCGACCCGGTCGAGCCGGCCGGTGGCCGCCAGGTGGGCCAGCACCATCGAGGCGATGATCCCGCCGGAGCAGAACGCCTGGAGCGAGACCGTGGCGCTCCCGGTGGCCCGCTCGACGGCGTCCATCGCGTCGAGGATGGCCTGGCCGTAGGTGTCCAGCCCCCAGTTCGCGTGCCGTTCGTCGGGGTTGCGCCACGACATCATGAACACCTGCTGGCCGCTGCCGACGTAGTGCTCGACGATGCTGCGGCCCGGCGCGAGGTCGGCGATGTAGTACTTGTTGATCGTCGGCGGCACCATCAGCAGCGGCACCTCCCGCACGGTCTCCGTCGTCGGCGCGTAGCGGATCAGCTCGAACACCGGCGTCCGGAACACGACGGCGCCCGGGGTGGTCGCGAGGTCCTCGCCCACCGTGAACGCGTCCGGCTCCACCATCGACGGCACCCGCGGTGGGGTGACGAGGTCGCGCACCATCCGCCGGACGCCCTCCACCGCGCTGCGGCCCCCGGTGTCGATGGCGGCCTTGAGCGACAGCGGGTTCACCACCGGGAGGTTGCTGGGCGCCAGGGCGTCCACGAGGTTCGTCGCGGTGAACCGGATCCGCTCGTCGTCCTGCCAGTCGAGGTCGGCGTCCTCGATCAGCTCCCAGGCCGTGCGGGCGGTGGCCAGGTGGGTCTGCATCGCCCGGCGCAGCAGCGGGTTGCCGGTCCAGGCCGGGTCGGCGAACCGCTTGTCCTTCTTGCCGGGTGCCAGCTCGGAGCGGCCGACGGTGATCCGGCCGAGCTCGCGGGCCAGCTCACCGCTGCGGCGGGCGAGCACTCCGGGTTTCCTGGCCAGCGCGGTGCCGAACCTCAGCGCCGTCCCGGCCGGCGGGACCAGCCGGCGGAGCGGGCCCCGGGCAGCGTCCACCAGGACCATGTCCAGCCCCATGGCGGCCTCGGCGGCCTCCGCCGGCGGGTCGCCGGGTCGGCCCGGCCCCGCCGGTCGCGGCTCCGGCTTCTTCGCGGTCGGATCGGTCGCGGGCTGGGCCATCGACGGGTCTCCTTCCAGCGCGGCGCTGCGCCAGGGCGCGCGCGGGGGAGCACGGTCGGCGCCGTTCCCCCCAGCGCGGGATGTGACTCCGCTCACTGAACCACAGGTTCAGGAACGGGGCAGGCCGCGTCTCAGGAGGTGGGCGCGGCCGGGTCGCGCACGTGCCGGATCGCCATCAGCACGGCTGGCCAGCCGAGCGCCAGGCCCGCGCCGAGGAGCGCCCCGGCGACCGTGTCGGACAGCCAGTGCGCCCGCAGGTAGACCCGCGAGAGCGCCATCACCGCGGTGAAGGCGACCGCGCGCACCTCCCACCGCCAGCGGCTCGGGCCCGGGCGGGCGAGCACGAGCACCAGGCCGACCGCGGTCACCGCCGTGGCGATCGCGTGACCGGAGGGGAAGGACTGCGCGGTCGTCTCGATGAGCGCGCCGGGTGGCCGGGCACGGTCCGTCCACGCCTTCACCGGCCCGATGAACAGCTCGCTGGACAGGACGGCGAGGGTGAACGCGGCGGCCCGGAGCCAGTGCCGGCGCCAGGCCAGCAGGAGCACCGCCGCGGCGCGCAGCGGCCAGTTGACCTCCGCGCTGCCCAGCCACGACAGCACCGTCGCCACCGCGGTGGACGGCGGGTTGCGGACCGATCCGGCCCACTCCCAGACCGCGTCGTCCACGGCCTGGACGGCGGGACGGGTCGCCGGCAGCACTACCAGGACGCCGACGACGAACGCCCCGGCCAGCAGCGCGCCGCTCACCGCCAGCCCGCGCCGAGAGTCGACCAGCATCAGCGGCTCACGCCGATTCCGGCACGAGCTCGGTGCGGGGCGCGGCGTTGGGTTCCCGCCGCCACGACCGGTTCCGGCGCCAGAACACGTAGGTGGCCAGGCCCACCGGGATGGGCAGGACGAAGGTCAGGGCCCGGAAGACCAGCACCGCGGCGGCGACCAGTGCGCGGGGCCCGCCCGCGGTGGAGAGGCCGGTGATCAGCGCCAGCTCGATGACGCCGAGCCCGCCGGGCGTGAACGGGACGGCGGTGAGCAGCCGGGCGAAGGCGAAGACGGCCAGCGCCTCCGCCAGGCTCACCTGATCGGCGCCGACGCCCACGAAGCGCAGCGCGAGCAGCAGTACGAGGAACAGCGAGAGGTGGCTGACCAGCGTCGCCAGGGTGATCCAGTGCCAGCGCGCCCGCAGCAGGAGCACGGTGCGCTGACGGAACTTCGTCGTCGCCCGGTCCCAGCCGGCCACCGGCCCGCGGCCGAACGGCCGTCGCAGCGCTGAGGCGATGCGGGCGGCCCGCTCGCCGATCCGGGCGGCCGCCGCCTCGCTCCGCAGCAGCGCCCCCAGCGCCAGCACGGCGCCGGCCAGGGCCGCCACGCCCAGCAGCCCCGCGACCAGCCGGCCGGTGGTCGGGGGAGCCGAGAAGGCCAGCAGCACGAGCGCCACCACCGGGAGACCCAGCTTGACGAAGTTGTTCCACAGGCCCGAGACCAGCAGCGACACCGACGTCCGCGAGCGGGAGAACCCCCACGACGAGTTCATCGCGTACGTCAGGCCCAGGGCGATCGCCGCCCCGCCGACGACGGTGTTGGACACGGCGGTCGACGTCTCGGTGGAGACGGTCGCCTGGCGCAGCGTCAGCCCGGGCGTCGTCGCGACCACGAGGAACTGGTAGGTGGCCAGGTTCCACACGGCGGCCAGCGCCAGCAGCGTGACCTCGACCGGCGTCATGGCCCGCGCCGACGTCCAGACGTCGGCGACGCTGGTGAACTGGGGGAGGAACCAGGCGAAGACCGCCACGACGAGGGCGATCGAGAGGGCCGGGCCGAGCAGCCGTCGCCAGGCACGGCTCCGCGGCGGCCGGACGTCGGCCCGGCGCGGGTGGACGGCGGTCACCGCCCGCCCTCCCCGGCGGCGGGCGGGTCCAGCTCGAGCCGGCCCTCGCTGTCCTCGCGCACGAGCCCGCGCAGCTGGTCGCGCGGCACGGCGCCGAGCCCCTGGGTGGCCACCGCGAGCGGCTCGCCGCGGTTCTCGCCGAACAGCGTGAACACCACCGTGATGCAGCCGCCCTCGAAGACGTAGTAGCGCCGGCCCACGTACTGCGGGGTCACCTGGGTCACCCGCTCCAGGCGGCGCATCTCGGGACGATCGCTGGGGATCTCCGTCGCGCCCTCGGTGTCGCAGCTGCGGGTCAGCCGGACCTCGATGGCACGCACCCCGTCCCGGTCGGAGTCCAGCCAGAAGCGGGCCGATCCCCGGTCGACGTCCACCTCGGCGAAGTGCCAGCCCAGGGGCATGGTGTCCAGGCACGGCACCCACGTGGCGGTCGGCACCGCCTGCGCCATGAGGATCACCCCGTTGGACGGCGCCCCGTCGTCCCCCTCCTTGCACGCCACCAGGTCGCTGGTGAGCGTGGTGATCCGGATGCACCCGGACAGCAGGAGGACGGTCAGGACGGCGAGCAGGACCGATCCGTACCGGCAGGCGCGGGTCACAGCGGCGACCCGACGACCGTGACGGTGAACCAGGCGGTGATCGCGGCGGCGCCCAGGGTGACCAGGGTGAGACCGACGCGGCGCCAGGTCAGCCGCTGGATCCGCACCGGGGGGAGCCGGTAGGGGAGCAGGCGCAGGAAGTCCGCGTGCAGGTCCCGTCCCTGTTGGCGCAGCATCCGGCGCAGCTGCGTGGGCATGGTCAGCCCGCGGGTGGCCGCGAACGCCTCGGCGATCTCCTCGTCGGAGAACTGCAGGCGGGCGCGGCGGTAGACCCGCTCGGCGTCGGTGCGCAGCGCCAGGACCAGCATCATGTTGGCGAGGTCGACCGCCTGGCGCCACGGGCTCGGCCGCACCTCGGCGAAGGCCGAGTCGATGAGGAACAGCGTGCCGTCGCGGACCAGCAGGTTGGCCGGCTTGATGTCGCGGTGGGCCATGCCGATGTCCCACATCCGCCGGACCACCGACAGCCCCTGGTCGATCACCGACTCGTCGATGTCGGCCTCGCCCGCCTCCTTGGCGCCGGCGATGAACTCGGTGACCAGCAGGTACTCGCGCTCGGGGGTGATCTCGACGATGCCCAGCGGGTGGGGCACCGGCAGGCCGGCGTCGTCGAACAGCCGGAGGATGTAGTCCTCGTACTGCACGAGGCGGCGCACGGTGTGGAACGGCTTCTCGTCCTCGAGCCGGCCGTAGATCAGCGCCCGGCCGAGCTTGTACCAGCGGTCGGAGCGCACGTGGGTGGCGGCGTAGAGCTTGCCGAAGATGCAGCTCTCGTCCGACGGCGCCGTCGCCGCGGCCTTCACGGTGATCTTCAGCGGGGTGGAGCCACCCGACCCGGCGAGGCCGAAGGGCGTGACGTCGGTGGCGATCACGCCGAGCTGGTCGTGCAGGGCGCGGACGATCGCCTCGCCGCGGTCGCCCGACACGTCGAGGTGGGCCGGGCGGGCACGCGTGTAGCGGACCGGGTAGACGGCGTTGGGCGTGAGCAGGCGGAACGCCGCGAGCGGCACGGCCACGCCGAGCACCACGCCGGCCAGGATGCCCGTGGGGTGGTCCTGGGCCAGGTACAGCCGGGAGGCCGCGGTGACGGCGAGCAGGACGCCGACGGTCCACTTCCCCCGGGTCCGCCACGTCCCGGGCGGGATCAGCGCGTAGACGGTGCTGACCAGGAACGCGGCGAGCACCGTCATCGGCACCGACGGCATCGAGAAGCCCGACCAGTCGCCGAGCACCTCCACCTCGTAGGGGCGGGGCCGCTGCAGGGTGAGGGAGAGGAAGCCGCCCACGTTGGCGACCAGGAGGCCCACGCCCAGCCAGACGAACAGGTGCCGCCACCGGCGCAGGGCGACGAGCAGCACCATGTTGGTCAGCCACAGGACGTGGATCGCGCGCTCCGTGGCCAGCACCCCGGCGGCCTCCATCACCGGCGTCAGGCCGGGTGACCGCAGCTCGGCCACCGCCTGCAGGATCCGGGTGTCGACGACGTCGAAGACCGTGACGGTGCCGGTGACGACCACGACCACCCACACGACGAGGACGACGCCGGAGAGTCCCAGCCAGAACTTGCCGGAGGCGTTGAGCGCCCGGGGCAGCGGCGGCGGCTCGCCGGAGGGGCGGCGGCGGCTGCGGACGCGCGCGATCGCCGGGGGTGCCGGCCGCGGGACCGGGATCGAGCGGCCCGGCCCCGGCGGGGCCTGTGGCAGCGACGCCATGCCGGGGATGCTGCACCCCGAACGGGCTCGCGACCATCCCCTTTCGTGCCCCGCCGGCGCTACGGTGACCTCCGCCCGCTCCCCGGGGGAAGGAGGCGTCCGTGCGGCGTCGGCCGGCCGGGTTCCTGACGGTGCTGATCCTCCTGCTCACCGCGTGCGGCACGCAGCCCGCCGAGCCGGCCCCCGACGACGGCGCCGTGCGCTTCGCCTCGTACGACTTCCAGGAGAACCAGATCCTGGTCGAGGTCTACGCCGAGGCGGCCCGCCGCGCGGGGGTGCCCGTGTCGGTGCAGCACGGGATCGGCACCCGGGAGGTGGTCGCCCCGGCGCTGCAGCAGGGCGTCGTCGACGTCGTCGTCGACTACCTCGGCACGGCGCTGATGTTCTCCCGCCCGTCCTTCCCGGACCTCCCCGAGACCCCCGAGGGGATGCACGCCGTGCTCAGCCGGGTCCTCGGTGGGCGTGGCGTGCTCGTGCTGGACGCCGCCCGCGCCGAGGACCAGAACGGGTTCGCCGTCACGACCTCGTTCGCCGCCGAGTACGGCGTGGGCCGGCTGTCCGAGCTCGCGCCCTTCTCGCCGCAGCTGGTGTTCGGCGGCCCACCGGAGTGCCCCGACCGGCCGCTCTGCCTGCCGGGCCTGGAGACCGTGTACGCGATCCGGTTCGCCGAGGTGATCAGCATGCCCACCCGGGCGGCGACGGTCGAGGCGCTGCTCTCGGGCACCATCCAGGTGGGCCTGCTGGAGACCACCGACGCCCGGCTGGCCGTGGCGCCGGTGATGCTCCTGGTCGACGACCTGGGGCTGCAGCCCCGGGAGAACGTCGTCCCGATGGTCCGGGCCGACGTCGCGGGGGAGCACGAGGGGCTCACCGAGGCCATGGACCGGACCAGCGCCCTGCTGACCACGGGCGACCTCGTGCAGCTCAACCGCGCCGTCGAGCTGGAGGGCCTGACCCCCCGGCAGGCGGCCGCCCAGTGGTGGGCCCTCGCCGAGTAGTTGTGGAGCACCTGCTCTAATAGCCGCATGGCCAGGCCCCGGACGCACGCGCCCGACGCGCTGCTCGACGCGGCCGAGGAGCTCCTGGTCGGCGACGGACGGGCCGCCCTCACCGTGCGGTCGCTCGCCGCCCGGGCCGGCGCCTCCAACGGCAGCATCTACCACGCGTTCGGGTCGCTGGAGACCGTCGTCGCCAGCGCCTGGCTGCGCCGCGCGGAGCAGTTCCTGGAGGTCCAGCGGGCGGTGATCGCCTCGGCGGGCGACGCGCGCGAGGCCGTGCGCGCCGCCGCGGACGCTCCCGCGCAGCTGGCAGAACGCGACCTCCGTGCCGCCCGGCTGCTGGTCGGCCTGCGCCACGAGGACGTGCTGGTCGACAGCGTCGCCGCGCCCGTCGCCGAGCGGCTGCGCGCCCTCGAGGGCGATCTCACCGGCACCGTCCGGGAGCTGGCCCGGCGCCTGGCCGTCCCGGCGGACCTGGTGACCACCTGCGTGGTCCGCCTCCCGTCGGCCCTGCTCTTCCCGGAGATCCGGGCCGGCGGCGTCCGCCCGATCACCCGCCGCCGGCTGGCCGCCGCCGTCGGCGCCGTCCTCGACTGCACCCCCACCCCCCAGGAGGAACCCGAATGCCCACCCTCGACCGCACCGGCGACGTCTTCGTCCTCGACCTCGGCGACACGGAGAACCGCTTCCACCCCGACTGGCTGACCGCCGTCGAGGCGGCGCTGGACGAGGTGGAGGGGGCCGAGGGCGCCCGCGCCCTGGTCACCGCGGCCACCGGGAAGTTCTTCTCCAACGGGCTCGACCTCGACTGGCTGCTCGCCCACGGCGACCAGAGCGACGAGTACGTGATCCGCGTCCAGGAGCTGTTCGCCCGGGTCCTCGGCCTCCCGCTGATCACCGTGGCCGCCCTGCAGGGGCACACCTTCGCGGCCGGCGCGATGCTCTCGCTGGCGCACGACTTCCGCGTGATGCGCGCCGACCGCGGCTTCTGGTGCCTGCCCGAGGCCGACATCGGCATCCCGTTCACCCGCGGGATGTCCGCGCTGATCCAGGCGCGGCTCGCCCCGCAGACCGCGCACGAGGCCATGACCACCGGCCGCCGCTACGGCGGGGCGGACGCGCTGGCAGCGGGCCTGGTCGACCGCGCCGTCGACGAGGACGCCGTCCGGTCGACCGCGGTGGAGCTCGCGGCGTCCCTGGCCGGCAAGGCGGGCGCGACCCTGGGCACGATCAAGGCCCGGATGTACGCGCCGGTCCTCGCGGTCCTGCGCGACCGGGTGAGTCCCCGGGACTAGACGATGGCGCCGTGGCCGGTGACGGCGCGGCCCACGATCAGCGTGTTCACCTCGCGGGTGCCCTCGTAGGAGTAGATCGCCTCGGCGTCGGCCACGTACCGGCCGACGTTGTTCTCCAGCAGGATGCCGTTGCCGCCCATGAGCTCGCGGGCCCAGCCGACGGTCTCGCGCATCCGCACGGTGCTGAACGCCTTGGCCATCGAGGCGTGCTCGTCGGACATCCGGTTCTCGCCCTGCAGCTGCGAGAGCCGCGCGCACATGGCCGCCGAGGCCGTGATGTTGCCGAGCATCCGCACCAGCAGGTCCTGCACCAGCTGGAACTCCACGATGGGCTTGCCGAACTGGGTGCGCTCCATCGCGTAGCGCAGGGCGTGCTCGTAGGCGCCCCGGGAGCAGCCGACCGCCGACCAGGCGACGCCGGCCCGGGTCATCCGCAGCACGTCGGCCGTGTCGCGGAAGCTGTGCGCCTCCTGGAGCCGGTTCGCCTCCGGCACCCGCACGCCGTCGAGGGTGATCAGCGCGTTCTGCACCGCCCGCAGCGCGATCTTGTCCTCGAGGTCGACGGCGGTGAACCCCGGCGTGTCCTTCTCGACGACGAAGCCGAGCACGCGGTCGGTCTCGACGTCCTTGGCCCAGATGATGATCAGGTCGGCGAAGCTGGCGTTGCCGATCCACTTCTTGCTGCCGTCGAGCACCCAGGTGTCGCCGTCGCGCCGGGCCGTCGTCTCGACGCCCCGGGCGATGTCGGAGCCGTGCCCGGGCTCGGTGAGGCCGAAGGCGCCGATCTGCTCCATGCGCGCCATGGCGGGCAGCCAGCGCTCCTTCTGCTCCTCGGAGCCGCAGAGGTAGATCGAGCCCATGGCCAGCCCGCCGTGGACGCCCATGAAGGTGGCGATCGACGGGTCTCCCTTGGAGAGCTCCATCGCGACCATGCCGTCGATGAGCGGTGAGCGGCCCGGGCAGCCGTAGCCGGAGTACTGCAGGCCGGCGATGCCGAGCTCGGCCAGGCCCGGGATGAGCTCGAGGGGGGTCCTGCCGCGGGTCCAGTAGTCGTTGATGACCGGCTGGACCTGCTCGTCCATGAACGCGCGGACGCGGTGCAGCAGGGCCCGGTCGTCGTCGTCGAGCAGCGCCTCGAGGTCGTAGAAGTCGGACGTGACGATCGTCGGTTCGGCGCTCACCGCTCCGCTCTACCCCCGCCGGAGCGGAACGCAACCGCACGTATGGGTGGTCGACGCGGTGGGCAGGAGCGCGGGCCCACATCCGCGACCGGAGGTACCCGTGCGTTCCATCGCCGACCAGACCATCGACGAGCTGGGCGGTCCGGGCAGCGTCCTGGCCCGCCAGCGCGCCGACCACATCGAGCTCGACCGCCTCCTGCAGCAGCTGGACGGCACGACCGGCGCGGCGCAGGAGGAGGTGCTCACCCGCATCGACCGGCTGGTGTTCAGCCACGCCTTCGCCGAGGAGACGGTGCTCTGGCCGGTGCTGCGCCGGGTGCTCCCTGACGGCGAGGCGCTCACCCTGCGGGTGGAGGAGGAGCACCAGGAGGTCAACGAGCTGGTCACGGCGCTGGAGGCGGACGGGCCCGACGACCCCCGCCGTCCCGCCCGGCTCGCCCGGCTCGTCGAGGTGCTCCGCGAGGACGTCCGCGACGAGGAGGACGTGCTCTTCCCGCGGCTGCAGGAGGCGGTGTCGGTGGAGGAGCTCCGGCGGCTGGGGCGGCGCTGGGAGCTGATGCGCCGGCTCTCCCCGACCCGGCCGCACCCCACGGTGTCCCGCCGTCCGCCCGGCAACGCCTTCTCCGGCCTGCCGCTCAGCGTCCTCGACCGGACCCGCGACCTCGTCGATGCGGGCGTGCGCCGCGCGCCCGAGCAGCTGGTGCCGGTCGGCGCGGCGGTCAGCAAGGGGCTGGCCGCGCTGGCCGACGTCGTCGAGCGGATCCCGCTGTCCCGGAAGGGCGACCAGCCCCCGACCAGCCGCTGAGCGTCGGGGACGCTGCCCGATACGCGTCAGGGGCCCGCTCACCACGCGGTGAGAGGGCCCCTGACGTGCGTCCGGGTCGGTTACGTCGTCTGCTTGTCCTTCGGGTCCTCGCGGGCGTCGAGCTGGATCTCCTTCTCCGCGCGCGGCACGCCCTCCTTGAGTTCCTTGGTCCGCTCGATCTCGGCGTCCATCTCGATGCCGAAGAGGAGCGCGGTGTTGATCAGCCAGAACCAGATCAGGAAGATCACCACGCCGGCCAGGGCGCCGTAGGTCTTGTTGTAGCTGCTGAAGTTCGCGACGTAGAACGCGAAGGCCGCCGACGCGACGATCGCCACGAGGATCGCCACCCCGGCACCGGGGCTGACCCAGGAGAAGCCGCGCAGCCGGACGTTGGGCGTCGAGTAGTAGAGGACGGCGATCATCAGCGCCAGGACGACCAGGATCACCGGCCACTTGGCGACGCTCCACACGGTCTGCCCGACCTCGCCGATCCCGACGGCCCCGGCGACCGCGTCGACGACCGGGCCGCTGAGCACCAGCAGCGCGACGATGATGGCGGCGAACAGGACGCCGATCAGGGTGATGAGCAGCTGGAGCGGCTTCAGCTTCCAGATCTTGCGGCCTTCCGGCGTCTCGTAGACGACGTTGGCCGCGCGGGTGAAGGCGCCCACGTAGCCGGAGGCCGACCAGATCGCGGCCGCCAGACCGATCACGAGACCGAAGCCGGCGGTGCTGTTGCTGCCGGCGATCTGCGAGATGACCGGTTCGAGGGTGTCGGCGGCGCTCGCCGGGATCACGGTGGTCAGCGCGTCGCTGAGCTCCCGCGGGGTGGTGAACAGGCCGACGATCGAGGTCAGGGCGATCAGCGCGGGGAACAGCGCCAGGACGCCGTAGTAGGTGAGCGCGGCGGCCCAGTCGGTGAGGTTGTCCTCGCTGAACTCCTTGAGCGTGCGCTTGACCGTGCCCATGGTCGTGGGCGTCGGGTCGGCGCCGGTCGGGGCGAAGTCGGCCCGGGTACCGCTGATCTCGTCGGTCTCGGGGGCGGGGTCGGCGGCGCGGTTGCCGTGGAACTGCGCCTCCGCCGTGCGGCTCGAGGAGCCGGTGTGTCGGGCCATGTGGTCCTCCGGTCGGCTGGGGAAGTCGTCTCTCCGGGTTCCCCGGACGATCCCGTTCCATGCCGCGCCCGTCGGCTCGGGCGTGTCGGTCAGCGGATGCCGGACACCGGCGACCACTCCCCGGCCCGGGCGGTCGCCTCCTCGACGTCGCTGAGCGGGTCGGGCCGCCGCCCGGTGCCCGCGCGCCGGTCGGCGAGCAGGCCGAGGACGGCGACGAGAGCGACGGTGAGCGCCGCGCCGGCACCGATCAGGCCGACGGCGGTGAACGCGACGGCGTCCGGGAACCCGGTCGCCGGGTCCAGGGTCGCGGCGATCAGGGTGACCGCGACGGTGCTGCCCAGCGCCTGCCCGACCGAGCGGGCGATGGAGTTCACCGCGTTGGCCACGCCGGTCTCGTCCTCGCGCACGGCCTGGACCACCAGGGCCGGCAGCGCCGCGTAGGCGACGGTCACCGACAGCTGGGTCAGGAGCCCGGCGACGACGACCACCCATGGTTCGCCGCGGAGGAAGGCCAGCAGCAGGAAGCCGGCGACGCCGCAGGAGGCGCCGCCCAGGAGCGTGGGCAGGGCGCCGAGCCGGCTGACCACCCGTCCGGCCAGCGGTGCGACGACGATCCCGGCGACGCCGCCGGGGAGCAGGTAGACCACCGACGCCTCGAGCACCGAGGCGCCGAAGCCGTACCCGGCCACCTCGGGCGGGGTCTGGACGTACTGCAGGACGGCGAGGAACGAGGCGAACAGCGCCACGCCCGTCATCAGGCCGGCGACGTTCGGCACGATCGTGCGGCGGTCGGCCAGCATCGCCGGCCGGACCAGCGGCTGCGCCGTGCGCCGCTGCAGGAGCACCCAGCCGGTCAGCACCACGACGGAGCCGGCCAGGCAGCCGAGCACCCGCGCCGAGCCCCAGCCCCAGGCGTTGCCCTGGGACACCGGCAGCAGGAAGAGCACCAGACCGGCTCCGAGCACGACGGCGCCGGGCCAGTCGACACCGCCGGACGCCGACGACGGGCGGTGCGGGAGGACCCGGGCGGCCAGGCACAGCGAGACGACGGTGATCGCCAGCCCGATCCAGAACGGCCGCCGGTAGTCGCCGCCGTCGCCGACCAGCAGGCCGGTGGCCACGAGCCCGGCCACGCCGCCGACGGCCAGGGTGCTGCTGACGACGGACATCGCGACGCTGAGCCGGCCCTCGGGCAGCTCGCGGCGCAGGACGCTGATCGACAGCGGGAACAGGCCGTAGGAGGAGCCCTGCAGGATGCGCGCGACCAGCAGCAGCGGCAGGGACTCGGTGACGACGGCGAGCAGCGTGCCGAGGCCGACCGCGACCAGGATCCCGAGGATGACCGGCCGCTCGCCGCGCAGGTCGCCCAGCCGGCCGAGGACCGGCGTCAGGACGGCGGCGGCGAGCAGGTTGGCGGTGAGCACCCACCCGGCCGCCTCGGGGGACACCCCGAGCTGGTCCTCGATCCGCCCGAGCACCGGCACGACGAGGCTCTGCAGCAGGGAGAGCGTGGTCACCCCGAGCGCGAGGGTGAGCACCAGGAGCGCCGGCCGGACGGTGGGGCCCGCCTCGGGGTCCGTCGGCGCGCGCACGGATCGATCAGACCATGCGCCCGACCGCGTCGAGCGCCCGTCGGAGTGAAGCCGCTCACACCCGCTCAGGTGAAGTAACCAACTCGACGATTGGAACCTCGACCGGGTGGGGAGAGAGTGCCTCGACGACGTGTTCCGCCCCTGTCCCGGCGGAGCACCCGAGCAAGTGGGGGAGAACAACCATGATGCTGTGGCCGGCCGTGACCCTTCTCGGGTTCCTGGTTCTGACGGCCCTGGTCATCGCGCTGGGCACCCGGTCCACCGCCCGATACGAGGCCGAGCGCGCGGAGGTGGCCTCCGGCCACCGCCACGGCGCCGCCGAGCCGGTGGGTGCGCCCGTCGCCGCCTGACCGACCGAACACCACCGAGGCCCCGCCGCTCCTGACCGGAGCGAGCGGGGCCTCGTCGTTCCCGGGCTAGAGCCAGCCGGGCGCGGTGTCCAGGACCGTGCGGTCCAGCGACTCCAGCAGGTCGAAGCGGTGCCCCACGCGGGGCAGTTCCCAGCGCCAGAAGTACCGGGCGGCGGCGCGCTTGCCCTCGTAGAAGTCGCCGGTCGAGCCCTCGCAGGCCAGCGCCTGCTCCAGCCACAGCCAGGCGACCACGATGTGCCCCGCGGCCTCCAGGTAGACGTGCGAGTTGGCCAGCGCGAGGTCCGGGTCGCCGGTCCCCCAGAGCGTCGCCGTCACCGTGCCCATCCGGGCCAGCGCGGCGTCGAGGTCGGCGGCGAAGCCGGCCCACTCGGTGCCCGAGGCGCGCGCCGTCGTCGCGCTGATCGTCTCGCCCAGGAGGCGCAGCCCGGCGCCGCCCTGCATCACGACCTTGCGGCCGAGCAGGTCCAGCGACTGGATGCCCTGCGTCCCCTCGTGGATCGGGTTGAGCCGGTTGTCCCGGTAGAACTGCTCGACCGGGTAGTCGCGGGTGTAGCCGTAGCCGCCGTGCACCTGGATGGCCAGGTCGTTGGCCACCAGGCCCCACTGCGACGGCCAGGCCTTCGCGATCGGGGTGAGCATGTCCAGCAGCAGGTGCGCCCGTTCGCGGTCCTGGGCGCTGTCGGCGGTCTGCTCCTCGTCCACCAGCCGCGCGCAGTACAGGCCCAGGGCCATGCCGCCCTCGGCGTAGGACTTCGCGGCCAGGAGCATCCGGCGGACGTCGGGGTGCTCGACGATCGGCACCATCGGCGACGCGGGGTCCTTGGCCCCGGCCGGCCGGCCCTGCGTGCGGGTGCGCGCGTACTCCAGCGCGTGCAGGTAGCCGGTGTAGCCGAGCACCGTCGCGCCCACGCCGACGCCGATCCGCGCCTCGTTCATCATGTGGAACATGTAGGTGAGCCCGCGGTGCGGCTCACCGACGAGGTAGCCCACCGCGCCGGCCCGCCCGCCGGGGGTGTGGACGCCCTCGCCGAAGTTCAGCAGCGTGTTCGTCGTCCCGCGGTAGCCCATCTTGTGGTTCAGGCCGGCGAGGACGACGTCGTTGCGCTCGCCCAGCGAGCCGTCCTCGTCCACCAGGAACTTCGGCACGATGAACAGCGAGATGCCCTTCACCCCGGGCGGGCCGCCGGGGATCTTGGCCAGCACCAGGTGGACGATGTTCTCGGTCAGCTCGTGGTCGCCACCGGAGATCCACATCTTGTTGCCGGTCAGCCGGTAGGTGCCGTCGTCCTGCGGCACCGCCTTGGTGGTGATGTCCGCGAGGGACGACCCGGCCTGCGGCTCCGACAGCGCCATGGTGCCGAACCAGCGCCCCTCCAGCTCGGGCCGGACGAACGTGTCGATCTGCTCCTGGCTGCCGTGGGCCAGCAGCAGGCGGGCGTTGCCCATGGTGAGGAACGGGTAGGCCGACGTGCCGACGTTGGCCGCCTTGAACCAGGCGAACACCGCCTGCCCGACGGTGTGCGGCAGCTGCATGCCGCCGTACTCCTCGTCGAACGAGCCGGCCATGAGCCCCGCCTCGGTGAAGACCTTCAGCGCCTTGGCTACCTCGGGGATCAGCACGGCCTTGCCGTCGACCATGTGCGGCTCGTTCTCGTCCGCCGTGCGGTTGTGCGGCGCGAAGTGGTCGGCGGCGATCTGCTCGGCGAGGTCCATCACCGCGTCGAAGGTCTCGCGCGAGTGCTCGGTGAACCGCGGCCGCTTGGTCAGCGACTCGACGTCGAGCCACTCGTGCAGCAGGAAGTCCAGGTCGCGGCGGGACAGGATCAGCGACGACGAGGGCATGCGTGCCTCCAGGACGGCGGAGCGGGCCACCTCACAGTAGGCGCCCCCCCCAGCTCAGGAGGCGCCGTCCCCGTCGGCCAGCGGCCCGAGCACCTCGGCCGGGTTCCGCGCCAGCCGCAGCGTCTCCAGGACACCGAGCAGCGCGCGTTCCTCGTACCGGAAGTGCGACTCCATGATCGCGGCGATGCCGTCCAGGTGGCGGTCGAGCTCCGCGGGTGGACGGGCCCGGTCGACGGCGTCCTGCAGGCCGGCGAGCAGGTGCGCGATCATCGAGTGGTCCTGCTCGAGGTACCGCAGCGTCTCCTGCAGCTCCGGGTGCGCCGTGGCGATCGCGGGGAACAGCGACCGGTCCTCGCCCTCGTGGTGCGCGGCCAGCGCCGCGCAGAACCCGTGGCAGAACAGGAGGAGATCGCGGGCGGCCGACTCCGCCCGCCCGCCGCCGGCGAGCGCTCCCCGCGTGATCCGCAGCGCCTCGCGCAGCCGGTCGTGGACGAGCCGCAGCTCGGTGCTCCAGGCCACCAGCCTGGCGTCGTCGCCCTCGGTCACCAGGACGCGACGCTACCCCGCCGGCCCGTCGGGCGGCCGCGGGTCAGCGTGGTGCGTCGCCGGGGCGGCCGACCGGGGGCGCCACCGACGTCGGGGCGGCGGCGCCGGCGGCGTCCACGGCCTGCTCGGCGGCATCGGTGACGTCGTCCGTCGCCGTCGCGCTCTGCTGCCGCGCCTGGATGCCGGACTTGTTGCTCAGCTCCAGCTGCGGGAGGAAGAGGAACACGACGAACCCCACGGCGACGACGAACGCGGCGATGAGGAACACCAGGTCCATCGAGTCGGAGAAGCCCACCTTGAAGGGATGGGCGAGGAAGCCCGGCAGCTCCTGGATGAAGGAGGTGTCCGACAGGTCGGCGCCGGCGTCCAGCTGCCCGCTCTGCAGCGCCTCCGCGACCCGCGGGTCGTCGGCGGCCGCCGCCTCGACCCGCGCCGAGATGTCCTGCGGCAGCCGGGTGAACAGGATCGACAGGAAGGCGGCGGTGCCGATCGTGCCGCCCATCTGGCGGAAGAAGGTCACCGACGACGTCGCGACCCCCATCTCCCGCGGGGAGACGGCGTTCTGGACGGCCAGGATCACCGGCTGGAAGTTGAAGCCGAGGCCCAGGCCCAGCAGCACCATGAACGGCACGAGCGTCCAGATCGAGGTGTCCGCGCCCACGAGGAACGACATCGACAGCAGCGCGGTGACCATCAGGGCGATGCCGACCAGCGGGAAGACCTTGTACTTGCCGGTCCTGGAGATGGCGATGCCCGAGCTCATCGCGCCGGTCATGATGCCGGCGACCAGCGGGATCATCTGCAGGCCGGCGACGGTCGCGCTGGAGCCCTTGACGATCTGCAGGTACTGGGGGAGCAGGAGCAGGCCGCCGAACATGCCGGCGCCCATCACGACGCTGCCGATCCCGCTGACGGCGAAGCTGCGGTTGCGGAAGAGCCGCAGCGGCAGCAGCGCCTCGTCGCGGTAGGCCCGTTCGGCGAGCAGGAACAGCACGAAGCCGACGGCGCCGATGGCGTAGCAGACGACCGAGCGACCCGAGGCCCAGCCCCAGACCCGCCCCTGCTCGGCGACGATCAGCAGCGGGACGAGGAAGGTCACCAGCGCCAGGGCGCCGGGCCAGTCGATGCGGTGGTCGCGCCGCTCGTGCGGCAGGTGCAGCACCCGCGACACCGCGACGAACGCGAGGACGCCGAGGGGCACGTTGATCCAGAAGATCCAGCGCCAGCCGTCCAGGCCGAGGATCGCGCCGTGACCGGCGAAGAAGCCGCCGATGACCGGGCCGAGCACGCTCGACGTGCCGAAGACGGCCATGAAGTAGCCCTGGTACCGCGAGCGCTCCCTCGGCGGGACGATGTCGCCGATGATCGCCAGGGCCAGCGACATCAGGCCACCGGCGCCGATGCCCTGGACCGCCCGGTAGGCCGCCAACTGGTACATCGAGTCCGCGATCCCGCACAGCGCCGAGCCGAGCACGAAGACGGCGATCGCGAACAGGTAGAAGGGCCGCCGGCCGTAGATGTCGGAGAGCTTCCCGTACAGGGGTGTGGCGATGGTCGACGTGATGAGGAACGCCGTCGTCGCCCAGGCCTGCAGGTCGTAGCCCTGGAGGTCGTCGGCGATCGTGCGGATCGCCGTCGCGACGACGGTCTGGTCCAGGGCGGCGAGGAACATCGCGACCATCAGGCCGACGAGGATCGTCACGATCTGACGGTGGGTGAACGCGCCGGCGGCGTCCGGGGCGGCCGCGGCCGCGCGGGCGTCCCGTCGCTGGGTGCTTCGGGTGGAGGTCATGCGGTCACCGTCCGGGAGGGGTCGCCGGCGGCCGGCTCGGCGGGCAGCGTCTTCGCGATGCCGTCGAGCAGCCGGTCGAACAGGGTCGTCAAGGTCTCGAGCTCGTCGTCGGTCCAGTCGTCCGTGACCGTGCGCAGGTAGGCGATCCGCTCGGCCCGGAGCCGGTCGAGCTGGGCGTGGCCGGCGTCGGTCAGCACCAGCCGGGTGGCCCGGCCGTCGGACTCGTCGGCCCCGCGCGCCACCAGCCCGCGGTCCACCAGCAGGGCCACGTGCCGGCTGACCGTCGAGGGATCGGCGTGCACCAGGTCGGCCAGCTCGCTCTGCCGGAGCGGCCCGAGCCGGTCGAGCGGGAAGAGCAGCACCAGCGCGGCCCGGTCGCGGCCGCCCTCGGCGGTGTGCTGAGCCTTGAGGCCGTGCATGAGCCGCATGAACCGGGGCATCAGATCGCTGATCGTCAGCAGGCTCGCGTCCCGGCGTCGATCCGCTCCGGTTGTCCCCATGCCGTGTCCTCGCTCGCGGTCGTCGGTGCATGCACGGTACACCTTGTTGCAGGGCGCATGCATCTAACCGGGCGGCGGAGGACTGCGTCGCTGCCCGGAGTGCGATCCTTGACCCCGTGAGCGCCCCGCCCCGCCCCGTCGAGGAGCGCGCACTCCGGGACCGGCTGCCCGCGCTGACCCTCGCCGACGAGCACCGGCTGCGACGCCGGCTCGACGGCCTGCGCACGACCCGCGACCCGGAGGCCCGGGCTCGCCGGCGCGAGCGCATCGCGGCCGACGTGGCCGCGGCGGAGGAGCGCATCGCCCGGCGCCGGGCGGCGGTGCCGGCGGTGTCCTACCCCGAGGACCTGCCGGTCAGCGCCCGACGCGAGGACATCGCCGCGGCGCTGCGGGACGCGCAGGTGGTGGTCGTCGCCGGCGAGACCGGGTCGGGCAAGACCACCCAGCTGCCCAAGATCGCGCTGGAACTGGGCCGGGGCGTGCGCGGCCGCATCGGGCACACGCAGCCGCGGCGGATCGCCGCCCGCAGCGTCGCCGAGCGCATCGCCGAGGAGCTGGGGGTGCCCCTGGGCGAGGCCGTCGGCTTCACGATGCGCTTCACCGACCAGGTGTCGGACTCCACGCTGGTCAAGCTGATGACCGACGGCGTGCTGCTGGCCGAGATCGCGCGCGACCGGCTGCTGCGCCAGTACGACACGATCATCCTCGACGAGGCCCACGAGCGGAGCCTCAACATCGACTTCCTGCTCGGGTACCTCGCGCAGATCCTGCCGCGGCGCCCCGACCTGAAGCTGGTCATCACCTCGGCGACGATCGACGTGGAGCGGGTCGCCGCCCACTTCCGGGGCGCGCCGGTCGTCGAGGTCAGCGGCCGCACCTACCCCGTCGAGGTGCGCTACCGCCCCGTCGTCGACCCCGACGACGAGGACGCCGACCCCGACCGCGACCAGGTGACCGCGATCCTGGACGCCGTCGACGAGCTGGTGGCCGAGGGGCCCGGCGACATCCTGGTCTTCCTGGCCGGGGAGCGGGAGATCCGCGACACCCAGGACGCGCTGGCCGACCGGGATCTGCCGAACACCGAGATCGTCCCGCTCTACTCGCGCCTGTCGGCCGCCGACCAGCACAAGGTCTTCGCCCCGCACACCGGGCGGCGGATCGTGCTGGCCACCAACGTCGCCGAGACCTCCCTGACCGTGCCCGGCATCCGGTACGTGATCGACCCGGGCACCGCCCGGATCTCCCGGTACAGCCATCGCACCAAGGTGCAGCGGCTGCCGATCGAGCCGGTCAGCCAGGCCTCGGCCCGCCAGCGCTCCGGCCGCTGCGGCCGCCTCGGGCCGGGCATCGCCGTCCGGCTCTACACCGAGGCCGACTTCGAGGCCCGGCCCGAGTTCACCGACCCCGAGATCCTGCGCACGAACCTCGCGTCGGTGCTGCTGCAGATGGCCGCCCTCGACCTCGGCGACGTCGAGGACTTCCCGTTCGTCGACCCGCCCGACAGGCGGGCGGTCGCCGACGGCCTGGCCCTGCTCGAGGAGCTCCACGCCCTCGACGGGCAGGGGAGGCTGACCGACACCGGGCGGGCCCTGGCCGCGCTGCCGCTGGACCCGCGCATGGCGCGCATGGTGGTGGAGGCCGACCGGCGCGGCGTCCTCGACGAGGTGCTGGTCATCGCCGCCGGCCTGACCATCCAGGACCCGCGCGAGCGGCCGACCGAGCACCAGCAGGCGGCCGACCAGCTGCACGCCCGGTTCGCCGACGAGAACTCCGACTTCCTGGCGCTGCTCAACCTGTGGCGGTACCTCGGCGAGCAGCAGGAGACGCTCTCCGGCAACCAGTTCCGCCGCACCGTGAAGCGCGAGTTCCTGCACTACCTGCGCATCCGCGAGTGGCAGGACCTGCACGGCCAGCTGCGCGGCACGGCCCGGCGCCTCGGGATGCGGGTGGGCGAGGCCGCCGCCGAGCCCGACGAGAAGGGCATCCACGCCGCGCTGCTCGCGGGGCTGCTGTCGCACGTCGGCGTCCAGATGGAGCCCGCCAAGGGCCACAATGGCCATAAAGGCCGTACGAGCCGGGAGTACCTCGGCACCCGGAACACCCGCTTCGTCATCGCCCCCGGCACCCCGCTGGCGAAGAAGCCGCCGCGCTGGGTGGTGGCCGCGGAGCTGGTCGAGACCAGCCGGCTGTTCGCCCGCACCGTGGCCCGCATCGACCCGGAGACGGTCGAGAAGCTGGCCGACCACCTGGTGAAGCGGCAGTACTCCGAGCCCCGATGGGACGCCAAGCGCGGGTCGGTGGTGGCGACCGAACGGGTCACGCTCTACGGCCTGCCGCTGGTCGTGGGCCGCCGGGTGCAGTACGGCTCGATCGACCCCGTGGTGTCGCGGGAGCTGTTCATCCGCCACGCTCTGGTGCAGGGGGAGTGGACGACGCACCACCGGTTCTGGGCCGACAACCAGCGGGCGATCGAGCAGGTGGCCGCGCTGGAGGAGCGGGCCCGCCGCCGCGACATCGCCGTCGACGACGAGACGCTGTTCGAGCTCTACGACGCGCGCATCCCGGCCGACGTCGTCTCCACCCGGCACTTCGACCGCTGGTGGAAGGACGCCCGCCGCCGGACGCCGGACCTGCTCGCCTTCACGCCGGGGATGCTCACCAACGCCGCGGCCGCGGGGCAGGTGCGGGTCGAGGACTACCCCGACGCCGTCGAGCTGCGGGAGGGCCTGACCCTGCCGCTGTCGTACGCGTTCGCCCCCGGTTCGGCCGAGGACGGCGTCACGGTCGACGTGCCGCTGGCCGTGCTCGACGGCGTCGCCGAGCGGACCTCCGGCGAGTCGCTGGCCTTCACCGTCCCGGGGCTCCGGGAGGAGCTGGTGACGGCGCTGCTGCGCACGCTGCCCAAGCAGCTGCGCCGCGGCCTGGTGCCGATCCCCGACCGCGTCCGCGAGGTGCTGCCGAACATCGACCCGGGGGAGCCGCTGCTGCCGGCGCTGGAGCGGGAGCTCCGCCGCGCGACGGCGGTGACGATCCCGCCCGACGCCTGGGCGCCGGACCAGGTGCCCGATCACCTGCGGGCCACCTTCCGGGTGCTCGACGACCAGCAGCGGCCGCTGGCCACGGGCAAGGACCTCGCGGCCCTCCAGGCGCAGGTCGCGCCCCAGGCACGGGCCAGCCTCGCGAGGTCGGCCGCCGACCTGGAGCGCACCGGCCTCACCGGCTGGACCATCGGCGAGCTCCCGCGCACCGTGGAGATCCAGCGGGGCGGGCACGTCGTGACCGCCTACCCGGCGCTGGTCGACGAGGGGCCGACGGCCGGCGTCCGCGTCGTGCCGACCGAGAGGGAGGCCGCCCGGCTGACCCGGCTCGGCGCCCGGCGGCTGCTGATCCTGGCCGCCGGGTCCCCGGTCAAGGCGGTCGTGAAGTCGCTCTCGCCGCGGTCGCGGCTGGCCCTGCAGTTCAACCCCGACGGCGAGATCCCCGACCTGGTCGCCGACTGCGTCGACGCGGCCGCGGACGAGCTGATCGCCGCGGTCGGCGGGCCGCCGCGGGACGAGGCCGCCTTCGACGCTCTCGTGGCGACGGCGAAGCGGGAGCTCCACCGGCTCACCGTCGACGCGGTGCAGAAGGTGGAGGAGGTGCTGACGCAGGCCCGGGAGGTCGCCGTCGCCATCGGTGCCGCGCCTGCCCGGAGGGTTCCGGATGCCGCGATCGCCGACCTGCGCCGGCAGATGACCGGGCTGCTGCACCGGGGCTTCGTCGCGACCGCGGGCCGCAGGCGGCTGCCCGACCTGGTCCGCTACCTGCGCGCCATGGCGCACCGGCTGGAGAAGCTGCCGGCGAACGCCGTGCGCGACGAGCTGTGGATGCGCCAGGTCCAGGCCGTGACGGCGGAGTACGAGCAGCTGCGCGCGACGCTCCCGCCCAGCGGGGCGCCGGACGACCCCGTGGCGCGGGTCCGCTGGATGATCGAGGAGCTCCGCGTCGGGTTGTTCGCCCAGAACGTCGGCACCCCGCGCCCGATCTCCGAGCAGCGCGTCTACAAGGCCATCGACCAGCTCAGTCCTTGAGCAGAGCGGAGATGCGCTGCCGGGTGACGCCGAACAGCGCCGCGATCCGGTTGATGCTGATCCCCTCGGCCTGCAGGGCGGCCGCCTGCTCGCGGCGCCAGGTGTGGCCGGCGGCCGCCAGCGACGCGAGCACGGTCGAGATGCGCTCGACGATCAGCGGCCGGGACTCGGTGGTCACGATCTCCAGCCACGGGCGCCTGCTGCGGCGCTGGCGCAGCAGGCTCTCCGCGCGTGCCCGGGCCTGCATCAGCTCGTCCACGCACCGGTCGAGCTCGGTGACGAGGTCGGCGAGGGCGCGCTCGGCCACGTCGCTCGACGGCGTCGGGCGCGGTTCCGGCGGCATGACGTCCCTCCGTCTACGGACAACTGGGTTGCACACTACCGGAATGAACGGGGGTTGCACGCAACGGGCATGACACGTAACCCGCCCTGCATGCAATGGTCATTGCACCACCGGGACGGACGTGCTTCAGTTGTGTGCAACCGAAGTCGCGGCCCTCGTCGCGAGCCCCCGCCGAGGAGAACGGATCCCCCGTGACGACCCGCACCGCGAGCGTGGACCTGCCGCC
Source organism: Bacillus sp. AZ43 (assembly GCA_004570425.1). Lineage (GTDB taxonomy): Bacteria > Actinomycetota > Actinomycetes > Mycobacteriales > Geodermatophilaceae > Blastococcus_B. The sequence goes on along the minus strand of SPQJ01000004.1, from coordinate 10,632 downwards.
CGTCCCGACCAGCGTCCCGACGGCCCGGCACCTCGTCCTCGAGCTGCTCCGGGCCTGGGGCACCCCGCACGACCGGGAGGACGCGGCGCTGCTGGTCACCGAGCTCGTGGCCAACGTGGTCGACCACGTCGGTGGCGAGGCGAACCTGACGCTGGAGATCGAGACGTCGGAGGACTGGCTGCGCATCGCGGTGGTGGACGGCTCGTCGGTGCCGCCGATCGTGCGCCAGCTGGCCGCCGACAGCCCCCGTGGGCGGGGCATGCGGATGGTCCAGGCCATCGCCGACCGCTGGGGCGCCGACGACCACGGTGACGGCAAGCGCGTCTGGTTCGAGCTGCGGCCGGCACGCTGACCGGCACGATCGGCTGGTTTGCCGTCCGGGGGGACCGGGGACGGCTGTGGGGAGCACCTGTCCGCCACAGAGAGGAATCGCGATGAGCGAGCCCACGGGAGACGTCCACGCCGCAGGGGAGGGCCTCTCCGACGAGGAGATGGTCGAGACCGTCGCGGGCCAGACCGACAGCGCCTCGGAGAACGCCGACACCGCCGGCAAGGACTGGAACGGCGACCCGAGCGAAGCGCCCGCCCCGACCGACCAGGCCTGAGCGCCGCGACGCCGTCCCACGCCGTCCGGGGGCGGCCGGGACGGCGTCCCGCCGGTGGCACGGTCGTCCACGCGGGGCGTTCCGCGGGGCGGAAGCCGTGTGGCCGGCGTCACCCCCCTCTGCGACCGTGCGCGCCATGGGTCCACGTCGCACGGCTCTCGCGCTCAGCCTGCTCCTGGGCATCACGGCCTGCGGTGGCGGGGGGAACACCCCGGAGAGCGGCGGGTCGGAGGCCGACCGGGTGACCATCGGGCTGATCCCGATCATCGACGTCGCACCCATCCAGCTCGGTATCGAGCGGGGCTTCTTCGCCGATCGGGACATCGAGCTGACCGTCGAGTTCGCCCAGGGCGGCGCGGCCATCGTGCCGGCCGTGATGAGCGGCCAGTACCAGTTCGGCTTCAGCAACGTCGTCTCCATGATGGTGGCGCGCTCGCAGGGTCTGCCGGTGCGGCTGGTCGGCCCCGGGGTACGCTCGACCGGGGAGCAGGGGGCCGACTTCAACGGCGTCGCCGTCCCGGCGGACAGCCCCATCCGGTCCGCGGCCGAGCTCGAGGGCCGGACGGTCGGGGTGAACACCCTCAACAACATCTGCGGGGTGAGCATCAACGAGTCCGTCCGGAAGGCCGGCGGCGACCCCGCCCGGGTGGACTATGTGGAGATCCCGCCGCCGGACATGCCGGCCGCGCTCGACACGGGCCAGATCGACGCCACCTGCATGAGCGAGCCGTTCCTGTCGGCCTACCTGGCGCGCGGGAACCGGACGGTGGCCTCCAACTACGTCGACGTGGCACCCGACGCCGACATCGCCGTCTACTTCGGTTCCGAGGAGCTGCTGCGGTCCGATCCCGACCTGGTCGAGCGGTTCACCGAGGCCCTGGCCGAGTCGCACGCCTACGCCGAGGAGCACCCGGACGAGACGCGGACCGTCGCCACCACCTACACCCAGCTGACCGCCGAGCAGCTGGCCGGCGTGACGCTGCCCCGCTTCCCGACCGAGTTCAACCGGGAGTCGCTGGAGCGGATCGCCGAGCTGGCCGACGAGGACGGGCTGCTCCGCGAGCCGATCGACCTCGACGAGCTATTGCCGTAGAGGCAGCCTCAGCCTGCGGGTGTGAGCATCCCGGCGCCGACCGTCGCGTTGGTCGCCTCGTCGATGAGGATGAAGCGCCCGGTCGCCCGGTTCCGCGTGTAGTCGTCGACGAAGATCGGCTGGGTCGCCCGCAGCCGCACCCGGCCGATGTCGTTGAGGCGCAGCTCGCCGGCCTCGGTGTCCCGGTGCAGCGTGTTCACGTCCAGCAGGTAGGCCAGCTCCTTCACCATCCCGCGGACGGTGCGGGTGGTGTGCTTGATCGCCAGCCGCTGACGCGGACGCAGCGGCTCCTCGGCCATCCAGCAGATCAGCGCGTCGATGTCCTGGGTGACCGCCGGCGCGTTGGCCGGCCGGCAGATCAGGTCGCCGCGCGAGACGTCGACGTCGTCCGCCAGGCGCACGGTGACCGCCATGGGCGGGAACGCCTCCGCGACCGGCCCGCGCGGGCCGTCGATCGCCGAGATCGTCGTCGTCAGGCCGCTGGGCAGGACCTGCACCTCGTCGCCGGGGCGCAGCACGCCGCTGGCCACCGTGCCGGCGTAGCCGCGGTAGTCGTGGTGGGCGTCGGACTGCGGCCGGATCACGTACTGCACCGGGAAGCGCGGGTCGACCAGGTTGCGGTCGCTGGCCACGTGCACGTGCTCCAGGTGGTGCAGCAGCGTCGTCCCCTCGTACCACGGGGTGTTCGACGAGTGGCTGACGACGTTGTCGCCGTGCAGCGCCGAGATCGGCACGACGGTCAGGTCGGGCACGTTGAGCTTGCTGGCGAACGCGCTGAACTCGTCGCGGATCGCCTCGAAGCGCTCCTCGGACCAGTCGACGAGGTCCATCTTGTTGACGGCGACGACGAGGTGCGGCACCCGCAGCAGCGAGGCCAGGAACGCGTGCCGCCGGCTCTGCTCGACCATGCCCTTGCGGGCGTCGACCAGCACGATCGCGAGGTCGGCGGTGGAGGCGCCGGTGACCATGTTCCGCGTGTACTGCACGTGCCCGGGGGTGTCGGCCAGGATGAACGTGCGCCGCGGGGTCGAGAAGTACCGGTAGGCGACGTCGATCGTGATGCCCTGCTCGCGCTCGGCGCGCAGGCCGTCGGTGAGCAGCGCGAGGTCGACGTAGTCGCCCTTGCTGGCCCGCTCGACCGCCTCGTACTGGTCCTCGAAGATCGCCTTGCTGTCGTAGAGCAGCCGGCCGATCAGCGTGCTCTTGCCGTCGTCGACCGACCCTGCGGTGGCGATGCGGAGGATGTCCTTGCGGGCGAGGGCGATGTCGTGGGCCTGCTCGGCGGCGGGCGAGTGGACGTCGACGGGCGGGGCGGGCTGGGTGCCGGGCTGGGCGGCGGGGCCGGGGCTCATCAGAAGTAGCCCTCCTTCTTCCGGTCCTCCATGGCGGCGTCGCTGACCTTGTCGTCGCCGCGCGTGGCGCCGCGCTCGGTCATGCGGGTCACGGCGATCTCGGCGATGACCTCCTCGACGGTGGTGGCCTCCGACAGGACGGCGGCGGTGAGGTTGGCGTCGCCGACGGTGCGGTAGCGGACGGTCTCCCGGCGGACCTGCTCGCCGTCCCTGGGCCGGATGAACTCGTTGACCGCGTAGAGCATCCCCTGCCGCTCGACGACCTCCCGCTCCTGCGCGAGGTACAGCGCGGGGATCGCGATCTGCTCGCGGAGGACGTACTGCCAGATGTCCAGCTCGGTCCAGTTCGACAGCGGGAAGACGCGGATCGACTCGCCCAGGTGGATCCGGCCGTTGTAGAGGTCCCAGATCTCCGGCCGCTGGTTCTTCGGGTCCCACTGGCCGAACTCGTCGCGGAAGGAGAACACCCGCTCCTTCGCGCGCGCCTTGTCCTCGTCGCGCCGGGCCCCGCCGAACAGCGCGGTGAAGCCGTGCTCCTCGACCGCGTCGAGCAGCACCGGGGTCTGGATCCGGTTGCGGGAGCCGTTGGGCTCCTCCTTGACCGTGCCGGCGGCGATCGCGTCGGGCACCGAGGCCACGATCAGCTGGACACCGAGCTCGGCGACCCGCTTGTCGCGGAACTCCAGGACGTCGGGGAAGTTCAGCCCGGTGTCGACGTGCATGACCGGGAACGGGATGCGGGCGGGAGCGAACGCCTTGCGGGCCAGCTCCAGCATCACGATGGAGTCCTTGCCGCCGGAGAACAGCAGCACCGGGCGCTCGAGCTCGGCGACGACCTCGCGGATGACGTGGATGGACTCGGCCTCCAGCGTCTCCAGCTGGCTGAGCCGGTAGTCGGGGGTCGTCACGGGAACAGGCTCCGGAGATCAGGCATCAGGACGGGCAACCGCACCGGGATGGTGCGGATTCCCGCCCAGTGTCCGTCATGCGCCTCCGGCGATCGCCGCCAGGATCCGGTCGGCCAGCTCCGGGCGGCACACGACGAGGTCGGGCAGCGACGGCTCGCGGTCGTTGTAGACCAGCGGCGAGCCGTCCAGCCGGCAGGTGGTCAGCCCGGCCGCGCGCGCGACGGCGACCGGGGCGGCGGAGTCCCACTGGTACATCCCGCCGGCGTGCACGTAGGCGTCGGCCTCCCCGCGCGCCACCGCGAGCGTCTTGTAGCCCGCCGAGCCGAGCGGCACCAGGTCGCCGTCCAGGGCGGCGGCCACGGCCTCCGCGACGGCCGGGGGACGGGTGCGGCTGACCGCGATCCGGGGCCGGCCGGCGGCCGCCGGGGGCGCGGCCGGGGCCGGATCGGTCACCAGCACCTCCCCGACGGCGGGCAGCGCCACGGCCGCGGCGCCGAGTTCCCCGGCCGACCAGAGCGCCACGTGCACCGCCCAGTCGGGACGGCCCGGCTCGCCGTACTCGCGCGTCCCGTCGAGCGGGTCGACGATCCACACCCGGTCGGCGGTCAGCCGCCGCCGGTCGTCGACCGCCTCCTCGCTGAAGACGACGTCGTCCGGTCGCTCGCCGGTCAGGACGGCGAGGATCGCCTCCTGGGCCGCCGCGTCCCCGGCGTCGCCGAGAGCGCGGCCCGAGAGGTTCCCGGAGCGCAGTTCGAGGAGGACGGCGGCCGCCGCGCGTGCCGCGCGGGCGGCGACCTCGACGTCGGAGGTCACGCGTTGTCGAGCGCGGTCGCGTCGCCGGGCCGGCGCGGTGGGGTGTGCGTGCCGGACGCGTCGGTGATCGCGCCGAAGTACGCCTCGAGCTTCTCCGGGCGAGGCATCACGAAGACGCCGCGCGCCTCGACCAGCACCCGGTCGGGCTCGGCGGACAGCGCGATCGTCCCGGTGATCAGCGACTTGCGGCCCTCGCTCTCGCTGACCCGGGCGCGCAGAACGAGCGGCGTCTCCAGGGGCAGCGGGCCGCGGTAGTCCAGCTCCAGGTGCGCGGTCATGCCCCAGAGCCCGGCGGCCGCCGCGGCCGAGCCCAGCATCTGGTCCATGAACAGCGCGCTCATGCCGCCGTGGACGAAGCTCGGCGGCCCCTCGTAGGCCACGCCGAGCGTCACCTCGGCCCTGACTCCGTCGCCGTCCCGGCGGACCACCAGCGGCGGGGCGAGGGCGCTGCCGATGCCGGTGACCGGGTTGAAGACGCGTCGCCCGGTGCTCACGTCGTCGAGCGCGGGGAGCTGGGAGGCCGGCCGGCGGGCGACGGCGAGCCGCTCGGTCGCCTGGCGCACGAGGTCCGCCGCGGCGCGCACCTCGGCGGCGGCCACGGTCGTGGTCACCGAGATCTCGATGAGCTCGCGCAGCGCGGCTCCGAGGTCGGTCGCGGCCGCGAGCGGTTCGGCGTCGGGGATGGCGGCGCTGTCGTTCGTCACCTCCGGATCGTGACAGGACCGCTAGGCCCGCTGCCCGCCGCCCCCGTCGACGACCAGGTCGGCCGGCCCCGAGCGGGGCAGGCGGACGGTGAACGTGGCCCCGCGTCCCGGCGCGGTGTCGAGGTCGACCCGGCCGCCGTGGGCAGCTACGAGCGAGGACACGATCGCCAGCCCGAGGCCGGTCCCGCCGGCCGGGGAACCCTCCGCCTCTCCGCGGGTGCGGGAGGCGTCGGCCCGGTAGAAGCGCTCGAAGGCGCGCGCGGCGTCGGCCGGTTGCATGCCCGGCCCCTCGTCGGCGACCTGCAGCACCAGCACCCCGTCGTCCTCCGGCGCCTGGGCGACGGTGACCGTCACGCGCGCCTCGCGGGGGGTGTGGGTCAGCGCGTTGGTCACCAGGTTGCCGACGACCTGGCGCAGCCGCCCCTCGTCCCCGATCACCACCGGGACGTCGGTGAGCGACTCGTCCAGGCGCAGGCCGATCGGCCGGTCGGGCTGGACCGCCTTCGCGTCGTGCACGGCGTCCCCGGCCACCTCGGCGAGGTCGACCGGGGCGAAGGTGAGCGGCCGCTGCTGGTCGAGGCGGGCCAGCAGGAGCAGGTCCTCGACGAGCAGGCCCATCCGTGCGCCCTCGGCCTCGATCCGCTGCATCAGCCGGGCGACGTCCTCGTCGGTGCGCACCGCCCCCTGCCGGTAGAGCTCGGCGAAACCCCGGATCGAGGTGAGCGGGGTGCGCAGTTCGTGGCTGGCGTCGGCGACGAAGCGCCGCATGCGGTGCTCGGACCCGCGGGCCGCCTCCTCGGACGCCTGCTGCGCACGGAACGCCGCCTCGATCCGGGCCAGCATCCCGTTGAGCGCGGTGGACAGCCGGCCGACCTCGGTGCGCTCGTTGCCGGTGGGCACCCGCTGGGAGAGGTCGCCGTCGGCGATCGCCCGGGCGGTCCGCTCCACCTCGGTCAGCGGCCGCAGGCTGTTGCGCACGAGGACGTAGCCGGCCGCGGCCAGGACGGTCAGGACGACCAGGCCGACGATCACCTCGATGACCACCAGCCGGGCGATGGCCTTCTCGTCGTCCCCGAGGTTCGTGGCCACCAGCGCGGAGTACCCCTGCGGGAGCGGGACGGCCGCCATCTTCCAGCTGGTGCTCCCGTCCCTGGCCGGAACGGTGAACACCTCCGGGCGCCGGTAGGTCCCGTCGTCCTCCGCGGGCAGCCGCCCGTCGACGTGCGAGAGGTCGGGCAGGGCGCCGCGGTCGCGCAGCGGCGCCCAGACCACCGTCGGCAGCCCGCTGCCCGAGGGCGGCACGCAGGCGAGGTAGCCGGGCACCGGGACGCCGCCCTCGCCCTGGGTGCACGGGCCGAGCACCCGCCACGGGTCCCGGGTGATGTCCTCCGCGGACTCGGCCAGCTCGTCGCTCTGCTGCTGGTGCAGGTAGTCGCGCAGCAGCGAGGTCGCGGTGAGACCGGTGACCAGCAGGGCGACGGTCAGCAGCCCGACGAGCAGCGCGACGAGCGTGACCCGGAGGGGGATGCGCGGTCCGCGGGGTCCCGGGGGTGCTGGCGTGGTCACGCGCCCCGCGGCAACCGGAGCGTGTAGCCGACCCCGCGGATGGTGTGCAGCAGGCGCGGCTCGGTGGTGTCGATCTTGCGGCGCAGGTAGGAGATGTAGGACTCCACGACGTTCGCCTCGCCGTTGAAGTCGTAGTTCCACACGTGGTCGAGGATCTGCGCCTTGGACAGGACCCGGCCGGCGTTGGCCATCAGGTAGCGCAGCAGCTTGAACTCGGTGGGCGACAGGCTGATCAGCCGGCCGGCCTTGATGACCTCGTGGCTCTCCTCGTCGAGCTCGATGTCGGCGAAGGTGAGCCGCGGGGCCTCGGCCGCCGCCTGCTGGCCCCCGGCGGTCCGCCGGAGGACCGCCCGGATCCGGGCGATCACCTCGTCGAGGCTGAAGGGCTTGGTGACGTAGTCGTCGCCGCCCAGGGTCAGCCCGGACACCTTGTCCTCCGCCGCGTCGCGGGCGGTGAGGAAGAGGACGGGGGTGTGCCGGCCGGCCTGGCGCATCCGCCGGACGACGCCGAAGCCGTCCAGCCCCGGCATCATCACGTCCAGGACGAGCAGGTCGGGGCGGAAGGACTCGGCGAGGGCGAGGGCCTGCTGCCCGTCGGCCGCCGTGGCGACCTCGAACCCGGCGTAGCGCAGGCTGGCCGACAGGAGCTCCCGGATGTTGGGCTCGTCGTCGACCACGAGCAACCGCGCCTCCGGGGTGCGGGGCTGCGAGCTGCCGGCCACGGTTCCTCCGGGAGTGCGGGCGGGTGCCGTCGTCATGACCCGAGCGTGGCTCCCCGGGCTGCGGTCGGTCTGGACGCTACCTGTGAATCCCCTGTGCGGATCAGCCCGCCGGCGCCATGGCGCGCCCGCGTCGCCAGTAGCCGATCGCGTGGTGCTGGGCCCGGCTCAGACCCCAGCGGCCCCGGAGGTCCGCACGGATGGCGCGGACGGTCGCGGACTCGGCGCCCACCCACGCGAAGACGTCGTCGCCCTCGGGGCGGTCCAGCGCGGCGACGGCGTCCACGAGCAGCGTGCTCTCCCCGGGCGGCGTCGTCCCGCGGTGGAGCCAGCGCAGCTCGACCCCGTCGGGCGCGACGAGCGGCTGCTCCTCCTCGGGGCCGGCGACCTCCAGCAGGGCGATCCCGGCCGTCCCCGCCGGGGCGGCGGCCAGCAGCCGGCTGATCGCCGGGAGCGCGGTCTCGTCCCCGGCCAGCAGCAGCCATCGGGCCGGCCGCTCGGCCAGCGACGCGGCGCCGGCCACGGCGAGCACGGCACCTGGCCGAGCCGCGGCGGCCCAGGCGGCGGCGGGCCCGTCCCCGTGCAGGACGAAGTCGATGTCGATCTCGCCGGCGTCGGGGTCCTGCCGGCGGGCGGTGTAGCTGCGCAGCGCGACGCCGTGGCTGCCCTCGGGCCAGACGATGCGCCCGTCCCGCTGGATGCGCGGCCACCGCGGCCGCGGATCGTCGACCCGCGGCACGAGCAGGTTCACCGTCGGGCCGGCCGCGGCCACGGCGGCGGGCTCCCCGGACAGCGTCACCCGGCGGACCGACGGCGTCACGTCCGAGACCGAGACGACGGTGAGGACGTCGACCGGGCGGAGTCCGTCGGGCAGGGTCACGGGTGGTGAGCCTAAACGGGCCGACCCGGCCGTCTCCGGGGGAATGGAGTCGACCGGGCCGGCGATCGCGGACGGAGCGGGGGTCACGCTGGGTAGCCGGTGGAGCGGCTGGTCCAGCGGCGTCACCCCTGCGGTGCCGTCGGATCTGACGCTACGTGACCGGAGCGGTCCTGCCATGGCCCCGAGGGGTGAGGTCCGTGCCCGAACGGGTGATCGTCGGCACGACGCGCCGATGTGTGTGCCGCCCCGCACGGGGGCACGGCGAGGGGCAGCACCGTCCACGGCAGGAGGCGATCATGGCCGACGAGTTCGAGAAGGGTGACCACGTCACCTGGAAGAGCCACGGCAGCACGGCGGAGGGCACGGTCGAACGGAAGATCACCTCGGACACCGAGGCCTCCGGCCGGACCGTCCGGGCCAGTGAGGACGACCCGCAGTACGAGGTCCGCAGCGACAAGAGCGGCCGCACCGCCGTGCACAAGCCCGGCGCACTGCACGAGGACTGACCCACCCGGCCCGGCGCGCCCGGGCCAGACACACGAGGAGACACGGTGACCGAGGCCGGAGACCAGTTCGCGGGAACGTCCGCACGCAGCACCAAGCACAGCGCGCGGGTGGACGAGGAGCTCGAGCACGAGATCCAGGGCATGCTCAAGGCCGAGCACGCCACCCGTGCCGAGGAGTGGCGGGAGGTCGAGCCGGTCGCCGAGGGCGAGCCCGACATCACCTCCGACCCGGCGGGGACCCTCGTCGGCGGCGTGCCGGTCGGCATGACCGAGGACGCCGTCGTGGCCCGGGCCGAGCTGGCCCGCTGGCTGGACCGGGCGGACTTCCCGGCGACCGGGCCCGAGCTCGTGGAGGCCGCCCGCGACCACCGCGCGCCCGACGTCGTGGCCGCGGAGCTGGAGCGGCTCCCGGCGGGGGAGACCTACGAGCGGATCGGCGACGTCGTCCGCGCGCTCGGATACCCGACGGAGACCTGATCGATGGCAGGGCGCCGGCTCAGGAGCCGGCGCCCGCCCGCCCCGCGTTCTCCCGCGCCTCGTCCTCGGCGATCTCCTCCGCTCCGCGCCGGCGGAACAGCCGGGAGCCCGGGAAGCCCTTCACGATCTGCCGCATGTCCTGGACCGTGTCGACCAGGTCGTGGACGTCGGTGCCGACCGTCCCGAGGGTCTCCAGCACCGGCAGGACGTCCTCGTCGAGGTGCGTCAGCAGCTGGGGCAGCCGGTCGATCAGCGTGATCAGGGCGTCGACCTCGGACGGGTCGAACGACGTGGCCAGCCGGCGCAGCGACGGCGCCAGCGCGGTCAGGATCGGCTCGTAGTCGGCCAGCACCGGCTCGGTGCGGCCGAGCAGCCCCTCGGCCCGTCCCACGATCGCGTCGGCCCGGGACGTCGTGCCGCCCACCCGGTCGATGGCGTCGTCGGCCTTCGCCTGCGTCCGGCCGACGCCCTCGATGGCCTCGTCGGCGCGGGCGCGGGTGGATTCCATGCGCGTGATCGCGGCGTCGGCGCGGTCGACGACGCCGTCCACCCGGTCGAGCAGCCCCGAGACCCGCCCCAGCAGCTCCTCCATGCGGCCCAGCGCGGCGGCGGCCCGCGGCACGAGGTCCAGGGCCTCGGAGATCCCGTCGCGCACACCCCCGACGGCGTTGAGCAGATCGGACGGCCCGGGTACCGAGGGGAGTCTCACCGCGTCCACGCTACGGCGCGGAACGGTGGCGCACTATCCGATGGGGGACGCCGGTAGTCCCGCCGGGGACACCCGGTGCCGCGCGTCCGGTCCGCTCCGGCCCGCATCCCCCGTATCGTCGGGGCGGGGCCGCATCGCCGGTCGGTGACGGGGCAGGGACGACGACGAGAAGGTGTCGACACCGGTGGGGGAACAGCCGACGCGGGACCCGGGTCGCTCCGGCGGCTCGCGCGGCGTCCCGGGCCGGAGCCGGCGCGGCCGGGAGCCCGCCCCTGGCGCCGAGGAGCCGCTGACCGTCGA
>SPQJ01000048.1 GCA_004570425.1 Bacillus sp. AZ43 | reverse complement strand
CCGCAGCCCACCCAGCCGGCCGCCGCCGCGACGGCGGTCGCGGCGGCCGTGCCGGCGAGGGCGGCCGTCGCGCTGCCACCCAGCAGGAGACCGGCCGTGCCGCCGGCGAGCTTGGCCGCTCCGAAGAACCCGTTGACCGCGGCCAGGCGACCGTAGCGCCCCGTCCCCTGCAGGATGCCGAGGTAGCCGGCCACCAGGGTCGAGGGCAGCAGGGCGGCGGCCAGCCACAGCACGGCCGCGGGCTCGGGCAGGTGCAGCAGCTCGGTGAGCGGCGCGGTGCCCAGCAGGGCCACGGCGACGACGGCCAGCCCGGTGACGACGGCGCTGGACTGCAACCGGGCCGCGGCCCGCGACGGGTCACCGGCGCCGGGGCGGCCCAGGTGGAGCGCCGCCGCCGTCTGCAGCCCGGTCGCCGGCACCGTGCCGACCAGCAGCACGCCGAGCAGGGCGGCCAGCTCGCCGAAGGCGGCCGGCGCGAGCAGCCGGGCGGCCAGCACGGTGAAGACGTAGGCCAGGGCGTTGGTGGCGAGGAAGGCCACCGACACCAGGGCGGCCGGTCCGAGCAGCCGCGGCCGGGCCGCGGCGCCCGCGCCGGCGGTGTCGGCCCGCTGGGTCATCGGTTCCACCACCGCCGCCGCCTACGCTGCCCCTCGGCCGGCGACCCGGCCCGAGGGGACGACGAGCGGACGGGGGCGAGCGTGGAGCCGTCCTGGACGCTGCCCGAGCCGGCGCGGTGGCCGGCCCGCGTCCTCGCGCTCGCCGTGGCGCTGCTGGTGACGGCGCCCGCGCTCGCGCCCGGCTTCGTGCTGCTGCGCGACATGGTCTTCGTGCCACGGCAGGACCTCGACCTCGACGCCCTCGGGCTGGGCAGCGCCCTGCCGCGCGCCGTGCCCGTCGACGCCGTGATGGGGCTGCTCACCGCCGTGGTGCCCGGCGAGCTGGTGCAGAAGGCGGTGCTCCTGGCCACGGTGTACGCCGCCGTGCTGGGTGCCGCGCGGCTCGTCCCGCCCGGACCCGACGGGCGACGCGGCCTGGCCGCCCCGGTCGCCGGGCTCGTCTACGGCTGGAGTCCCTACCTCGCCGAACGGCTGCTCATCGGCCACTGGACGCTGCTGGTCGCCTGGGCGGCGCTGCCCTGGATCGCCCGGGCGGCGCTGCGCCTGCGCGCGGGGGAGCCGCGGGCGCTGCCCTGGCTGGTGATCGCCTGCGCCCCGGCCACGCTCACCCCGACCGGCGCGCTGCTCGCCGCCGGTGTGGTCGGGGCGCTGGCCGGCCGCCGTCACCTCCTGCCGGCGGGCGGTGCGGTCCTGCTGCTCTCCCTGCCCTGGATCGTCGCCGGTGCGCTGCACCCGGCCGGTGGTCTGTCCGACCCCGGGGGTGTGGCCGCGTTCGCCGCCCGGGCGGAGGGCGCCGGCGGCCCGCTGCTCGCCCTGCTCGGCACCGGTGGCATCTGGAACGCAGGCGCCGTCCCGGGCAGCCGCGGGTCGGCGCTGCTGCCCCTCGTCACGCTGGCCCTCGTCGCGCTGGCCGCCGCCGGCTGGGCGCACCGCCCCGCACTCCGAGGACCGGGCGCCCGCCTCGTCCTGCTCGGGGTGGCCGGCCTGCTGCTGGCCCTGGCCGGCACCGTGCCCGGCGCGCGCGACGTCCTGGCCGGGTCGATGGCCGCGGTGCCCGGTGCCGGGCTGCTCCGCGACGGGCAGAAGTGGATCGCCTGGTGGGCGCTGCCGCTCGCCGTGGGAGCCGGGCTCGGCGCCCGCCGGCTGACCGCCGCCGTCGCCGCGCGGGGGCTGCCCGCCGCGGCCGGGCTGGTGGGCGCGGCCGCCGTCCTGCTGCCGCTGATCGCCGTCCCCGACCTGGCGTGGGGCGTCGGCGGACGCCTGCAGCCGGTCGGCTACCCGGCCGACTGGCAGCGGGTGCGCGACGCGCTGGCCGACGACGACCACCCCGGCGACGTCCTGGTGCTGCCGCTGGGGGCGTACCGCGCCTTCGGCTGGAACGACGATCGCCCGCAGCTCGACCCCGCCGTGCGCTGGCTGCCCCGGCCGACGATCACCGACGACGACCTGGTCGTCGGCGGCGAGACGGTCGAGGGCGAGGACCTGCGGGCCCGGGAGGTGGCGGCGGCCGCCGGAGATCCGGAGGCGCTGGCCCGGCTCGGCGTCGGCTGGGTGCTGGTCGAGCGCGGCACCCCCGGCCGCCCCGTGCCGGCCGCCGTGGCCGACCTGCCGGTCGCCGTCGAGGGCGACGAGCTCGTCCTGCACCGGGTGCCCGGGGCCGTTCCGGGGCCGGCGGCCTCGCCCGGTCGGGTGACAGCCGTCGTGCTGGTTCACGCCTGCTGGCTGGGGATCGTCGTGGAGTCGGTGTTGTGGATCACGCGATTGCCCTCTAGCGTCACGGTCCGTCGTCGCACCCCACGGAAGCGAGTTCCCGAATGAAGACCCTGATCGCCGTGCTCATCTCCCTCGGCGGAGGCACCGCGCTCGGCGTCGCTGCGGTCACCGGCGTCCAGGCCTCGCTCGACCCCGACAACTCCGTCGAGGAGCAGGGCAACCAGACGATCAACGTCCTGGACTACGGCAACCGGGGCTGACCCCGGGGCGGCCGGCACGTCCGGCCGCACGGCGGACGCGAGCACCGCGGCGAAGGCCCGGATGCTCGCCCCCCAGCTGAACGACGCCGCATGACGCGCCGCCGCCTCGCCCATGGCGAGGCGGCGGTCGTCGTCGTGCAGGAGACCGTCCACGGCCGCGGTCAGCTCGTCGAGGTCGTCGACCAGCACGCCGGTCCGACCGTCGAGCACCGACTCCCGCAGCCCGCCGGCCGAGCGGTAGCCCACCGTGGGGACGCGGTGCGACCCCGCCTCGGTGACGACCAGGCCCCAGCCCTCCTTGACCGACGGGCACAGGTGGACCCACGACCGGGCCAGCTCCTCGTGCTTGGTCTGCTCGTCGACGTGCCCGGTGAAGTCGACGATGTCGGTCACCCGCAGTGCGGCGGCCCGGGCACGCAGCTCCTCGTCCCACCAGCCCTCACCGACGACCGACAGGCGCAGGCCCGGCCAGCGGTCGCGGAGACGGGCGACGACCTCGAGGGCGTGCTCCACGCGCTTGTGCGGCACCAGGCGGCCCAGCACCACGAGCCGCGGCTCGGCCGAACGCAGCACGGCCACCCGAGGGGCGGGCTCCACGCCGTTGCGGACCACCGAGATGCGCTCGCGGTCGACGCCGAGCCCGGCGAGCTCGTCGGCCGTCGCCGTCGACACCGTGACGTAACGGCTGCGCCGGTACAGCCGCGGCGCCACCACCGACTCCAGCCACCAGCCGATCGCCCCACCGACACGTCCGAAGACGATCGGCCACTGCTCGCGGTGCACGTGGTGCACCAGGTTCACGACCGGCCGCCGGGTCACCAGCGGGCTGCCGAACGGCAGGCCGTTCTGGACGTCGACCACGAGCCGGGGGCGGGTGCGCATCACGTGCAGCAGCGCCTGCGGGTAGACCGTCAGCCGCCCGCCGCGGCGGACCACCCGGACACCGCCGACGATTTCCTCGGCCGGCGCCCGGTCGTGCGCGGCGCAGAACATCGACACCCGCAGACCGGCCGCCGCCAGCCCTTCCGCCATGCGGTGGACGTAGCGCTCGGAGCCGCCGCCTTCGGGATGCGTCGAGTCCCGCCAGTTGACGAAGAGGACGTCGATCTCCGGTGATCGCGTGGGCACCGCGAGAGCCTACCTACGGGTAACTGCTGGTCGAGCCTCCATTCACCACATGGGGGAGAGCGGCGAATGGTCGGTGGTACGGCGACGTACCGGCCCGATACGGCTCCGTACCGGCTCGGTCGTTCACTCACGAGAGTGACCTGGGATGCGCCTGGTACGCGTCCGTACCACCCAGCGGGCGGAACTCCGGACGTCCGTATTGGCGGCGGTGCTACTCGCCAGTAGTGTGACCGCGCCGCGACACCAGAGGAGTTGTCGCGCCGAATCAGGAGGAGCCATCCGCATGCGAGGACGCGCGATCGGGCTGGGCTTGCTGGGTCTGGGAGCGTTCCTGCTCGCTGCTGCCCTGTGTGTCCGGCTGATCCTGGAGCCGGCGCTGGTGAAGCTGCCGCTCGACCAAACCGCCGAGCCCACGGCCGACGGCACCGACGTCGAGTGGCTGGACCTCGCCACGGGCGAGCAGCTGCGCAACCTCGAGGCCGACGTTCGCCAGAAGGTCCAGGGCGACCCCGGCTCGGAGGCAGCCACCGACGACGTCGCGGTGTGGAACTTCGGCTCCACCGTGACCAGCACCGACGGCACGCTGCTCAACGCCGGCACGTACCGCGTCTGCATCGACCGTCGCAGCGCCGAGGCCGTGCCCTGCGACGTCGACCACGTCGACTACGACGACGACCTCGACATCGAGGGCCTCACGCTCACCTTCCCGTTCGGGACCGAGAAGCGCGACTACGACGTCTTCAACTCCACCACCCGCCAGGCCTTCCCGGCGACCTTCGAGGGCGAGGAGGAGCTCGGCGGCCTGGACGTCTACCGCTTCCAGCTCTCCATCCCCGAGACGGTGATCCGCGAGCTGGACGCGCCGGGCACCCTGGTCGGCGAGCCCGACCAGCCGACCGTCTCCGCCGAGGTCGTCTACAGCAACGAGCGCACCATCTGGGTGGAGCCCCGCAGCGGCGTCATCGTGACCTCCGAGGAGAGCCCGGTGACCGTCCTGCGCGGACCGGACGGCGAGGACGCCGCCACGATCCTCTCCGGCACGTTCGCCGGCTCGGAGGACACCATTGCCGACGGCGTCGAGCGGGCGGAGGACATCCGCGGGCAGATCGTGCTCGTGCAGACCGTCCTGCCGCTGAGCCTCGCCGGTGTCGGCCTGGTGCTGCTGCTCGTCGGGATCTTCCTGGTCCGCCGTGCCCGTCCGGCCGGCGACCAGTGGGACGACTCCTACGACACCCCGGCAGTCCGGGAGCCGCAGGTCCAGTGACCGGCCCGGGGGAGCGGCCCACGCTCCCCCGACCGGCAGCTCCCCCTGCCAGCACCACCCATGGCCACTCTGCTGACCCGCGCGGGCGACACCGCCGGGGGCGCGTCTCCTGACGCCCCCGGCGGTCGTCCGGGCGGGCAGGGGGGTGGCCATCGGCTTCCCCTGGCCGAACGGGTCCGCTGGATCGCCGTCTGCCTCGCCTTCCTGGCGATGACGCTCTCCCAGCAACCCGGCCGGATCGTCGCGGACACCAAGCTCGACCTGACGATCGACCCGTGGGGTTGGCTGGACCGCGCCCTCCAGCTCTGGGAGCCGGAGGGCTTCGGCGGGCAGGTGCAGAACCAGGCCTACGGCTACCTGTTCCCGATGGGGCCCTTCTTCGGTCTGGGCCAGGCCGCCGGCCTGCCCGACTGGGTGGTCCAGCGGCTCTGGATGGCCGCGCTGCTCAGCCTCGCCTTCCTCGGGGTCGCGGTCCTCGGCCGGCAGCTCGGCATCGGGACGCCGGGGTCGCGGCTGATCGGCGCCCTGGCCTACGCGCTGGCGCCCCGCATGCTGATGGGCCTGGGCGCCACCTCGATCGAGGTGCTGCCCATGGCCCTCGCCCCGTGGGTGCTGGTCCCGCTGGCGATCGGCGCGACCCGCGGGTCGCCGCGGCGGTACGCGGCCCTGTCGGGGCTGGCCGTGTTCTGCGTCGGCGGCGTGAACGCGGTGGCGACGTCCGCCGTCCTGCCGCTGGCGGCGCTGTTCCTCGTGACCCGCCCGGCGGGCCCGCGCCGGCGCCGGCTCGCGGCCTGGTGGTCGGCGTCGGTGCTGCTGGCGACCGCCTGGTGGCTGGGTCCGCTCCTGCTGCTGCGCGAGTACAGCCCGCCGTTCCTCGACTACATCGAGACGGCCGCGATCACCACGAGCAGCACCGGGCTCCTGTCCACGCTGCGCGGCACCACGCAGTGGGTCGCCTACCTCGCCGACGGGGAGGGGCCGATCTGGCCCACCGGCTGGACGCTGGTGCACGACGTCCTGCCGATCCTGGCGACGGTCCTGCTCGCCGCCGCCGGTCTGGTCGGGCTGGCCTGGCGCGGGCTGCGGGAGCGCGCCTGGCTGGTCCTCGGTCTCCTGGCCGGCCTGACGCTGGTGACCATGGGTCACCTGGGCGCGGTCCAGGGCGTGCTCGCCGGCCCCCTCTACGAGGCGCTCGACGGCGTGCTCGCGCCCATGCGCAACGTGCACAAGTACGACCCCGTGCTGCGGCTCCCCCTGGCGCTCGGGGTGGCGCACCTGCTCGGCGTCGTCGTCCGGCACCTCCACCGTCCGCGCGCCGGGGGGCTCGCCGCGCGGGCCGCCGTCGGCCTCGTCGTGGCCGCGCTGGTGACCACGGCCTCGCCGGCGATCGCCGGGCGGCTCTCGCCCGACACGGGGTTCGCCGCGATCCCGGGGTACTGGGAGGACGCCGCCGAGTGGCTGGCCGACGCGGAGCCCAGCGGGCGGGCCATGCTGGTGCCCGCGTCGTCGGGCGGCACCTACATCTGGGGGAGCACCTCCGACGAGCCGATGCAGGCGCTCGCCGACTCGCCGTGGACGGTCCGGAGCGCGATCCCGCTGAGCGCACCGGCCCACATCCGGATGCTCAACACGGTCGAGGAGCGCCTGGCGCAGGGCAGGGGATCGGCCGGGCTGGCCTCCTACCTGGCCCGCGCGGGCATCTCGCACCTCGTCGTCCGGAACGACCTGGAGTCCGGGGCCGTGGGGTCGGCCCGGTCGCTGCTCGTCCAGCAGGCGCTCCGCGACTCACCGGGCCTGGAGCTGGTGGCCACGTTCGGCCCGCTGGTCCCGGCGCAGCAGGCCTCGTTCGGCCGCGCCCTGGACGCCTACCTCACGCCGACGCGGCCGGCGGTCCAGATCTTCGCGGTGGCCGACCCGGCGCCGCGGGCGTACACGACGCCGCTGGACGAGGCGGTGACCGTGGCCGGCGGCCCCGACGGGCTCCTCGCGCTGGAGGACCGCGGGCTGGCGACCGGTCGCCCCGCGCTGCTGGCCGACGGCGAGGATCCCCGGGGCGACGTGCTGGTCAGCGACGCCCAGGTGCGCCGCGAACGCACGTACGGGCGCACGGCGGATGCCGTGTCGGCCGCGATGACCGCCGACGAGCGCCGCCGCCTCGACGGCCCCGAGCGCGACTACACCTACCCGGGCGCCGAGCACGGCGAGAGCGTGGTGCGCCTCGACGGCGCCACCGTGAGCGCGTCGAGCTCCGCCTCCGACGTCACCAGCGTGGGGGCAGCGGTCGTGGGCGAGCAGCCCTACGCCGCCGTCGACGGCGACCCGTCCACCGCCTGGCGCCCGGCCTACCGGCTGGGGGAGCCGCAGCGGGTGTGGTGGCGCATCGAGACCGACCAGCCGATCACCGCCGGCGCCGTCGTGCTCCGCCTGGGCGAGCTCGACGACGACCTGCCCGAGCACCTGGAGATCACCACCGACAGCGGCACCCGCACCGTGCCGCTGACCCACACGACGCGGCCGCAGCGACTCGCGCTCCCGGACGGCCCCACCTCCAGCCTCACCATCGGGGTCCCCGGGGAGACGGCCGTCCGCCTGCCCATCGCGGAGGTGGACATCCCGGGCCTCGCGGTCTCGCGCACCCTGGTCACCCCCTATCCCGGGACGGCGGCCGCCGCCTACGCTTTCGATGCCACGAACCCGGCCGGCACCGGGTGCGCCGACGACGTCGCCCGGCGGACGCGGTGCGGCACCGCGCTGGTGCGCCCGCCCGAGGAGCCCACCGTCCTGGACCGGACGTTCACCGTCGCCGGCGCGGCCCGGTACGGGATGACCGTGACCGCCGTCCCGCGGGCCGGTGCGGCGCTCGACGCGCTCATCGCCGCGACCGCCCGCCCCGGCGGGCCCGACGTGGAGGCGAGCAGCTCCGCGGTGCCCGACCCGCGCGCCGGCGTGGACGCGGCGTTCGACGGCAACCCGCGCACGGCCTGGGTGGCCGACGCCGACGACCCCCGCCCGACCCTCACCGTCACCTGGCCCCAGCCGCGGACGATCGACTCGCTGAGCCTCGAGCTGACGCCGGGCACCGGGGCCTCCGCACCGACCGCCGTCGGCATCAGCGCCGGCGGGCTCGAGCAGGTGGTGGAGCTCGACTTCAGCGGCGTCGTGGAGTTCTCCCCGATCACCACCGACCGGCTCGAGATCTCCTTCCCCCTGCGGGAGGAGCTGATCTCGTTCGACCCCTACACCCGGGGGCTGAGCACTCTCGGCGTCGGCGTGAGCGAGCTCCGGGTCGACGGCCTGCAGCCCGCGCCTGCCGCCACCCCCGTGGCGCTGCCCTGCGGCGCCGGACCGGTGGTCGCCGTGGACGGGCAGCCCCGCCAGACCTCGCTGACCACGACGCTCGGCGCCCTGCGCGGGCTCCAGCGGGTGCCCTTGACGCTCTGCGGCGGCACCGGCACCGGCTGGCTGCGCGAGGGGGAGCACCGGCTCGTGGCCACCGCGTCGGACGCCTTCACCGTGGCCTCGGCGACGCTCGTGCGCGCCGGGGAGGAGCCGGCGGCCGACGGGCCGGCGCGCCGGGCAGCCGACGTGGAGCGCTGGGACCGCGAGCACCGGACGGTCGCCGTCGGGGAGCGGAGCGAGCCGACGCTCCTGGTGGTGCCGGAGAACGTCAACCCCGGCTGGGTCGCCACCCTGGCCGGCGAGGAGCTGGAGACCCTCGCCGTCGACGGCTGGCAGCAGGGCTACGTGCTGCCCGCCGGCCCGGCGGGCGAGGTGCACCTCGAGTTCCGGGCCGGGAACGTCTACCACGCGGCGCTGGCCGCCGGCGTCGGTGCGCTGCTGGTCCTCCTGGTCGTGCTGCTCGTGCCTGCCCGCGCGGCACGGCCGCTCCCGGCCCGGGTGCCCAGGGGCCGCCGGGCGTGGGTCGCCCTCGCCGCCGCGGCGGGGGTGGCCCTGGTCGGTGGGCCGGTCGGGCTCGCCGCGCTCGGCGTGCTCGCCCTAGCCGTGCACCTGCTGGGACCTCGCGGCCGCGGTCTGCCGGCGGCGCTGGCAGGTGGCCTGCTGCTGGTCGCCGGCGTCCTGTTCCTCACCGTGTCCGGCGAGACCGTCCAGGTCGCCGTTCAGACCCTGGCGCTGGGCGCCGTCTGCGCCGTGGCGGCGCCGGTCGTGGCGGCCGCCGGGCGCTCCGGGACCAGCCGGCGGAACCGGCGCAGCGGCCGCTCCACCACCGCGTAGACGACGGCCGCCACCGCCACCGACACCACCCACACCGCCACGGAGACCCAGAACAGGTTGCCGCGGAACGGTCCGAGGTCGAGCACGGTGAGGCCGCCGACGAGCACGGTCAGGTGCACCAGGAACAGCGCGTAGGAGATGTCGCCGAGGAAGCGCCCCGCACGGCTGGACAGCGCGGCGCGGACCCAGCCCTGGCGCTGGTCGCCGAAGACGAGCGGCAGCACGAGCAGGACCGCCACGCCGAGGTACAGCGCGTTCTTGAGCAGCGCCTCCGGCGCGGTCGGCCGCACCAGGCCCTGCGGCCCGGCGACCGCGGTGGTGGCGACCCAGAACAGCGCACCGGCGGCGGCCCAGCAGGTGGGCAGGGAGGCCCCGAGCTCGGTGACCGCGCGGACCGGTCGGGCGTCCCGCGCGCAGACGGACAGGACGGCCAGCGCCATGCCGCCGGCGAACCAGCCGGCGTAGGCGGGCAGCCACAGGTCCAGACCGGCGCCGGGGAAGGCGTCGGCGGCGTGGATCCAGACCAGCCAGCCCCATCCGAGCAGCGTCGCCAGCCCCAGGGCGGCCAGCGCCCGGCCGGGGCGGGTCACGCGACCGCGCAGCAGCCGGGCGACCCAGGCGCCGGCGAACGGCAGCAGCACGTAGAAGGCGGCCTCGGTGCACAGGCTCCACGTGTGCGAGAGCCCCTCGCGCAGTCCACCGGAGCCGTAGATCTGGGTCAGCGTGAGGTGGCGCAGCCAGGTGCCGGCCCCGGCCACGCCCTCGTTGTGCGGCAGGACCAGCAGGGCGACCACGACGGTGAGCCAGTACGCCGGCAGGATCCGCAGCCCGCGCCGCCAGAGATAGGCCGCGGTGCGCGGCGCCGGTCGCTCCTCGACGGCGGCCAGGAACAGCGGCCGGGCCAGCAGGAAGCCCGACAGCACGAAGAAGATCGCGACGCCGACGTCGAGGCGGGAGAAGATCCGGCCGACCAGGTCGGGCGTGTAGTCCTGGGTCCAGAACGCGACGTGGTGCAGCAGGACCGCGGTCGCGGCGAGGGCGCGGGCGCCGTCCAGCGCGGGGAAGGTCCGCTCGACCCGGGCCTCCGGACCGCCCTCCAGCGTGGCTGATGCGGTCACGTCGTCCTTCCGGTGGCGCGGTGCGCGGGCCCGGAAAGCCTAGAAGAGCCGGTTCCCGGCCGGTAGCCGCTCCGCCCGTACGGGTCAGTCCCGTCGCTCGAGCAGCCCGATGACGATGTCGGCGGCGACGGCGACGTCGTCGGGCAGCCGTTCGGCCTCGCCGCGCTCCACGCGGGCCAGCATCAGCTCGTTGATCCCGCCGACCGCGCCGACCAGCAGCTGCCGGGAGACCGGCCGCACCTCGTCGGGGTGGTCTGCGGCCAGCCCGGCGGCCACCTCGACCAGCAGGTCGGCGTACCGGTCGATGACCGCGCGCCGCAGCGCCAGCGCCGCCCGGCCGGCGGCCTGCACCTCGACGAGGGCCGCCCAGGCGACGGCCGGACCGGCCGCCAGGGTGTCGAGGTAGGCGCCGACGCCGGCGCGCAGCCGGTTCCGCCACGGCAGCCCGGCCGCGCGGGCCTCCTCCTGCGCCTGGCGGACGCCGGCGAGCACCTTGTCGTTGGCCCGCGTGTACAGCTCGAGCAGGCAGTGCTCCTTGTCGCGGAAGTGCGCGTAGACCACGGTCTTGGAGACGCGGGCAGCGGCCGCGATGTCGGAGATGGTGGTGGCCTGGTAGCCCTTGCCGGCCATGCAGGTGGCCAGCGCCCAGAGGATCCGCCCGCGGCGCTGCGCGTCGCTGACCTCCGGGTCGTCGGCGGGATCGACGAGGGTGTGCATCGGGGCGCACTGTAGTGGGCACCTCCGCCGCGGCGTGAGGGAACTCACCGCGGCGCCGCGGAAGCGACGCCGTCCCGCCGGCGTCCTCCATGGGGTGACCATGCAGCCAGCGCAGGCCCCCGCCCGCGCCTACGCCGTCTGGCTCGTGGCGCTGGCCGCCTACGCGGTCGCGGTGTTCCACCGGGCTTCCCTCGGCGTCGCCGCCGTCGACGCGCAGGAGCGGTTCGCCACGGGCGCGTCGGCCGTCTCGCTGTTCCTCGTCCTGCAGCTCGCGGTCTACGCCGCGCTCCAGGTGCCGGTCGGCGTCGCCCTCGACCGGTTCGGGTCCCGCCGGATGATCCTCGCCGGGGCCCTGACGATGGCGACCGGCCAGCTCGTCCTCGCCCTCGCCACGGACGTGCCGACAGCCGTGGCCGCCCGCGTGCTGGTCGGCGCGGGCGACGCCATGACCTTCATCAGCGTGCTGCGGGTCGTGTCGATGTGGTTCCCCGGCCGCACCGTCCCCCTGATCACACAGCTCACCGGCATCCTCGGCCAGCTGGGCTCGATCGTCGCGGCCTACCCCCTGGTCGCGCTGCTGCACGGCACCAGCTGGCGCACCACGTTCCTCGGCGCGGCGGCCACCGGGGTGCTCGTCGCCGTCCTCGTGCTCGTGGCCCTGCGCGACGCACCGGAGGGCACGGCGCCGGCGCCGGCGGCCGGCCTGGCCGAGCTCCGGGTGAACCTGGCGGCGACCTGGCGCGAGCCGGGGACGCGCATCGGCCTCTACACGCACCTGGTCACCCAGTTCTCCGGCACCGTGTTCGCCCTGCTGTGGGGCTATCCCTTCCTGGTGGTGGGCGAGGGCCTCTCCCCGGGTCTCGCCGCCTCGCTGCTCACGCTCCTGGTCGTGGTGGGCATGGGGGTGGGCCCGTTGTTCGGCCGGCTCTGCGGCCGCTGGCCGCTGCGCCGGTCCGACCTGGTGTTCGGCATCCTCGCGATCACGGCGGTCACCTGGACCGTCGTGCTGCTCTGGCCCGGGCGGGCCCCGCTGCCGCTGCTGGTCCTGCTGGTGATCGTGCTGGGCACCAACGGGCCGGGATCGATGATCGGGTTCGACTACGCCCGCACGGAGAACCCGGCGGAGCGGATGGGCAGCGCCAGCGGCGTGGTCAACGTGGGCGGCTTCGTCGCGTCGCTGTGCACCATCCTCGCCATCGGCCTCGTCCTGGACGTGCTCACCCCTGGCTCATCGACCGACTACGACCTCGACGCGTTCCGGGCCGCCTTCGCGGTGCAGTACGTGTTCTGGGCGATCGGTCTGGTCGGCGTCCTCCGCCACCGGCGCGAGCTCCGTGGCCGGCTGGCCCGCGACGGCGTCGTCCTCGCGCCCCTGCACGCGGCGGTCCGGGCGCGGCTGCGCGGGGGTTCGGCCTACCGCTGATCCCACCGGTGGCGGCCCCGGCCCGGGGCGCGGACGATTCCCTCCGGACAGGGAGGCGTCGTGACCGAGGTGGAACCCACGCTGGGAGCCGGACCGCTCCTGCTGATCGCTGCGGCGGCCGTGGCGGTGCTGCTGTTCCTGATCATGCGGCTGAAGCTGCACGCGTTCCTGGCGCTCGTGCTGGTCAGCCTGCTCACCGCGCTGGCGGCGCAGGTGCCGCTCGAGGACGTGGTCACCACTCTGACCACCGGGTTCGGCTCGACGCTGGCCAGCGTCGCCCTCCTGGTCGGGCTGGGCGCGATGCTCGGCCGGCTGCTGGAGTTCAGCGGGGGCGCGCAGGTGCTGGCCGACTCGCTGATCCGCCGGTTCGGCGAGCACCGGGCGCCGATGGCGCTCGGCGTGGCTGCGCTGCTGTTCGGCTTCCCGATCTTCTTCGACGCCGGCCTGGTCGTCTTCCTGCCCATCGTCTTCACGGTGGCCCGCCGGCTGGGCGGCTCGCTGCTGACCTACGGCCTGCCCGTGGCCGGGGCCTTCGCGGTGATGCACGCCTTCGTCCCGCCGCACCCGGGGCCGGTGGCGGCCGCCGAGCTGGTCGGCGCCGACGTCGGCCTCGTGCTGGTCTTCGGCCTGCTGATCGGACTGCCGACCTGGTACCTGGGCGGCTACCTGTTCGGCACGTGGGCCGGCCGGCGCTACCAGGTCGAGGTGCCCGACATCCTCGGGGGCGACGCCGACGCCGCCGGCGGGAGCTCGGCCGGCGGCAGCTCGGCGGCGCCCGAGCCGGCCGTGGAGGGCACGTCGCCGGCCGTGGCGGACGGGACGGCGGGCACCCGGACGGCGACGCGGACCGCCGGGCCGCCGTCCTTCGGCACCGTGGTCGGCATCCTGCTGCTCCCGCTGCTGCTCATCTTCCTCAACACCGGGCTGAGCACCCTGGCCACCACCGGTGCCCTGGACGAGGAGTCGTTCGTCGTGCGGGCCGGTCAGCTGATCGGGGCGACGCCGGTCGCGCTGCTGATCACGGTGCTCGTGGCCAGCTGGGTCCTGGGCACGCACCGGGGGACCGACTCCGCGGAGGTCGAGTCGGTCGTCAACAGCGCCCTCGGCCCGGTCTGCGCGATCATCCTGATCACCGGCGCGGGTGGCATGTTCGGCGGAGTCCTGCGGGCCAGCGGCATCGGCGAGGCGCTCGCCGACGTCCTGGCCGACATCGGCCTGCCGGTGATCGTCGCGGCGTTCGTGATCTCGGTGCTGCTGCGCATCGCGCAGGGCTCGGCGACGGTCGCGCTCACCACCGCCGCCGGCCTCATCGCTCCCGTCGTCGAGGCCAGCGACGGCCTCTCCTCGATCGACCTGGCGCTGATCGTCATCGCCATCGCCGGCGGGGCGACGGTGCTCTCGCACGTCAACGACTCGGGCTTCTGGCTGGTCAGCCGGTTCTTCCAGATGGACGAGAAGACGACGCTCAAGACGTGGACGGTGATGGAGACGCTGCTGGGCACCATCGGCTTCGCCCTGGCGCTCGTGCTCAGCCTGTTCCTGTGAGGCGGGTCGGATGACGGGTCGGGTACCCCGGGCGGCCGTGGCCGCCCTGTCGGCGGTGGCCGGGCTGGCCGCGCGCGACCTGCTGCAGCGCGAGCACACCCTGCTGCGCAACTTCCCGGTGATCGGGCGCGCCCGGTACCTGCTCGAGTCGATCGGCCCGGAGCTGCGGCAGTACCTGGTCGCGGGCAACAACGAGGAGCGGCCGTTCACCCGCGACCAGCGCCGGTGGGTCTACGCCTCGGCGAAGGGCGAGAACAACTACTTCGGCTTCGGCACCGACAACGACCTCGAGTACACCGCCGGCTACCCGGTGATCAACCACCGGACGTTCGGCCGGGCGGTGCCCGCGACCAACGTGCACACCGGGCACGACGTGGACCTGCCGTCCGCGAAGGTCCTCGGCGGCCCCCGCGGCCGACGGCAGGCGTTCCGCCCCGCCTCGGTCGTCAACATCTCGGCGATGAGCTTCGGCTCGCTGTCCGGTGCCGCGGTGGAAGCGCTCAACCGCGGGGCGGCGCTGGCCGGCTGCCTGCACAACTCCGGCGAGGGCGGCATCTCGCCGCACCACCGGCACGGCGGCGAGCTGGTCTACCAGATCGGGACGGCGTACTTCGGCTGCCGCGACGCCGAGGGCCGGTTCGACCTGGAGCGGCTCAAGGCCCTGGTCGCGGGTGCGCCGGTGCGCGCGCTGGAGATCAAGCTGAGCCAGGGCGCCAAGCCGGGGCTGGGCGGCGTGCTCCCCGGGGCGAAGGTCTCCGCGGAGATCGCCGAGACCCGCGGCGTCCCGGAGGGCGTGGACTGCATCAGCCCGTCGCGCCACGCCGAGTTCTCCGACGTCGACAGCCTGCTCGACTGGGTGGAGCTTCTCGCGGCGGAGACCGGCCTTCCCGTGGGCATCAAGTCGGCGGTCGGCGACATGGCGTTCTGGGAGGAGCTGACCGACCTGATGGCCGCGGACGGCCGGGGCGTCGACTTCGTGACGATCGACGGCGGAGAGGGCGGTACCGGCGCGGCACCGCTGATCTTCACCGACTCCGTCTCGCTCCCGTTCCAGCTCGGCTTCGCGCGGGTGTACGCCACCTTCGCCCGCAAGGGCCTCGCCGAGGACGTCACGTTCGTCGGCGGGGGGAAGCTCGGTCTGCCGGACAACGCCACGGTGGCGTTCGCCCTCGGCTGCGACATGGTCAACGTCGCCCGCGAGGCGATGCTGGCGATCGGCTGCATCCAGGCCCAGAAGTGCCACACCGACACCTGCCCCACCGGTGTGGCCACCCAGAACGCCTGGCTCGCGCACGGCCTGGACCCGGCGCTGAAGAGCGTCCGTGCGGCCAACTACGTGCGCACGCTGCGCCGCGACCTGCTCAAGGTGGCCGAGGCCTGCGGCGTCGAGCACCCGGGGCTCATCGACTCCGGGTCGGTGGAGGTGCTCACCGGCCGGACGGCGTCGCGGCCGCTGCACGAGGTCTACGGCTACGAACCCGGCTGGGGGCTGCCGTCGCAGGCCGACCGGACCGAGATCGCCCGGATCATGACCGCCGAGTCGGAGGGCGGCGGCTCCGCCCCGCCGTCCCCCGACGCGATGAAGGACCCCTCTGCCCCCCACACCTCGCCAGCTCGGCGCGGGCCCCTGCAGAGGGGCCGCTGACGTTAGCGGCCGTTGAGGAGGTCCTCGAAGGACGTCGTCGGGTCGGCGAAGGGGTCGACCGGCCTGGCGGCCACCGGACGGCCGGCGATCAGGTCGGCGAGCTCGCCGGCCGCCCGCTCGATCCGCCCGGCCAGCGCCGCGTCGACGCCGCCGCCGGCCCAGTCCTCCGGCGCGGCGAACACCGCCGTCGGCACGGTGACCGCGCGCAGGTAGGTGAACAGCGGGCGCACCGCGTGCTCCAGGGCCAGCGAGTGGCGGGCCGTGCCCGCCGTCGCCCCGAGCAGCACCGGCTTGCCGACCAGCGAGTCCTGCTCCAGGACGTCGAAGAACGTCTTGAACAGGCCGCTGTAGGACGCCGAGAAGATCGGCGTGACGGCGATCAGCCCGTCGGCGCCGGTGACGGTGTCGACCGCCGTGCGCAGGTCCTTGTTCGCGAAGCCGGTGACCAGGTTGTCGGCCAGATCGCGGGCGTGTGCGCGCAGCTCGACGACCTCGACGGTGGTGTCCTCGCCGCGCGTCTCGAGCGCCGCCACCGCGGCCGCGGTGAGCCGGTCGCCGAGCAGCCGGGTCGACGACGGGTTGCTCAGGCCGCCGCTGACGACGGCCAGGGTGCGCGTGGTCATCGGGCCTGCCCCGTCACCGAGTCGGCGGGGGCGTGCACGGTGGCGTCCTTCGGGCCGCCGGCCGCGGCGACCCGCGAGGCGTGGGTCGGCGCGTCGGGGACGTGCGCGGGCTTGAGTGCGGCGAACTCCTTGCGGAGCACCGGCACGACCTCCTCGCCGAGCAGGTCGAGCTGCTCCAGCACGGTCTTGAGCGGCAGGCCGGCGTGGTCGATGAGGAACAGCTGGCGCTGGTAGTCGCCCACGTAGTCGCGGAAGCCGAGGGTCCGCTCGATCACCTGCTGGGGGCTGCCGACGGTGAGGGGCGTCTGCTCGGTGAACTCCTCGAGCGACGGGCCGTGGCCGTAGACCGGGGCGACGTCGAAGTAGGGGCGGAACTCGTTGACGGCGTCCTGGCTGTTCTTGCGCATGAACACCTGCCCGCCCAGCCCGACGATCGCCTGGTCGGCGGCGCCGTGGCCGTAGTGCTCGTAGCGGCGGCGGTAGAACTCGACCATCCGCTGGGTGTGCTCCGGCGGCCAGAAGATGTGGTTGTGGAAGAAGCCGTCGCCGTAGTACGCCGCCTGCTCGGCGATCTGCGGGCTGCGGATGGAGCCGTGCCACACGAACGGCGGGACGCCGTCCAGCGGGCGGGGGGTGGAGGTGAAGCCCTGCAGCGGGGTGCGGAACCGGCCCTCCCAGTCGACGACGTCCTCGGTCCAGAGGCGGCGCAGCAGGGCGTAGTTCTCGACGGCGAGCTCGATGCCGTTGCGGATGTCCTGCCCGAACCACGGGTAGACCGGGCCGGTGTTGCCGCGGCCCATCATCAGGTCCACCCGGCCGCCGGCCAGGTGCTGGAGCATCGCGTAGTCCTCGGCGATCTTCACCGGGTCGTTCGTGGTGATCAGCGTCGTCGAGGTCGACAGCTGGATCTTCTCCGTCTTCGCCGCGATCCACGCGAGGGTCGTGGTGGGGGAGGAGGAGAAGAACGGCGGGTTGTGGTGCTCGCCGAGGGCGAAGACGTCGAGCCCGACCTCCTCCGCCTTGCGGGCGATCGTCAGCACCGCCTGGATCCGCTCGGCCTCGGTGGGGGTCCGGCCGGTGGTCGGGTCCTGCGTGATGTCGCTGACCGTGAAGATCCCGAACTGCATGTCCGTCTCCGTCGCTAGTTGAGAGTGCAACTACTGATCCGCGCAACGCGTCGACGGGTCGGACTATGCCCGCCACCCCCATCCCATCACCCGGGACCGGGGGGGGCAGCCGCAGATCGACGGAACGTAGCCGTCGGGGCACGCCGCGCCGAACTACGCCGGTGACATCTTCACGGTCCGGTCACGGCGCCGTCGGCGCCCGCACCGGGTCTGGCACTGTCGCTGCTGGGATCGCGGAGCAGCAGGGGAGAACGATGGTCGTGGGGAACGGGTCCGGGCACGCGGGGGCCGAGGGGCCGGCGGTACCGAACGTGCGCGGCGACCTGGCCGAGCTGATGGACCACCGGCCGATCTTCCGGGTGCGGCTGCAGGGCTACGACCGCCTCGAGGTCGACAACTACACGGCCTGGGCCGAATCCGAGCTCGTCGCGCTCCGCCGGCAGGTGGACCACCTGCTCAGCCGGTTCGGCGAGGCCTCCGCGGAGCTGGAGATCTCCCGCCGCCTGCTGGCCGACGCCCCGCGTGGCCGGGACGCCTTCCCGGTGTCGGAGCGGGTCGAGGAGATGCTGCGGCTCGCCGCCGAGGAGGCGGCCGCCCTCACCGAGTCGGGCGCCCGCGAGGCCGAGCGGATCGTCGCGGAGGCGCGGACCGAGGCCGACGCGCGGCTGCGCAAGGCCCACCAGATCAAGGAGATGGCGGCCGACGCCGCCGACGAGATGCTCGAGCAGGCCCGGCGCGACCGCGCCACGGCGGCCGCCGGTATCCAGCGGGCGAAGGCCGAGGCCGCGGAGATCCTCCGCGCGGCGGCCGTCGAGCGGGAGCGGCTGGCCGAGGAGGCCGCGGCCCAGCGGGCGGAGGCGGAGGCCACGGCGACGGCGCGGCTCGCCGAGGTCCAGGCCGAGGTCGACGACCTGCGGCGGCAGCGGGACCAGGCGCGCCAGTCGCTGCGCGCGCTGACCGACCGCATCGGCGAGGCGCTGCAGGCGGTGGCCGCCATGCCCGACGACCTGCTCACCTCGCGGTCGCGGCCGGACGTCACGACGCAGAACGTCGCCGTCGAGGGCATGGGCCGCGACGACCGGGACGAGCCGAACGTCGTCGTGATGATGGGGCGTCCGTCGCCGGTCCCGAACTGACGGCCCCACCCCGGCGACCGGCCTCAGGCCCAGGTGAGAAGGTGGACCGGACAGCGAGCTCGTAGTTCCGGACACCAGGAGGCACCGATGGACGACGTCTGCGAGGCCGTGCGCGTCGAAGGCGGGATCGTCGTGGGGCACGACGGCTCCAAGAGCGCGCAGGAGGCGCTGGTCTGGGCCGGCCGGCTCGCCTGCCGCGCCGACCTCGACCTCCACGTCGTGCGCGCCTGGGCGATGATGACCGCGCCCCAGCCGGCCAGCTGGACGCCGGGCTACGTGCCGCCGCTGCCCGACTGGGAGAAGGCCGTGCTCGACGAGCTGACCGCGCACGTGAAGGCGGCCGGGCTCGACCCCTCGGTACGGGTCACCTGCCACGTCGTCCACAAGGCCCCCGCCCCGGCCATCATGACCGCGGCCGAGGGCGCCAACCTGCTCGTGATGGGCGCTCGCGGCCGCGGCGGCTTCCGCGGGCTGCTGCTCGGATCGGTGAGCGACCAGCTGGTGCACCACGCGCCGTGCCCGGTCACCGTCGTCCGCACGGGGGTGACCGGCCGCGAGATCGAGCTCGCGGGCGGCAGCAAGCTCGAGACCGAGTGAGCGCCCCGGAGGACCTCTCCGGCGTCCGGCTCCTCCCCGTCGGCGGGGAGGGGCCCGAGGACGTCCTCGTCGACGACGCCGGGCGGGTGTACACCGGCCTCGACGACGGCCGGATCGTGCGGATCGTCGACGGCGGTGTCGAGACGGTGGCGCGGGTTGCCGGCCGGCCGCTGGGCCTGGAGTTCCTGGGCGACGACGAGCTGCTGGTCTGCGCGTCCGGCGGCGGGCTGCTCGCGGTTCCGCTCGCCGGGGGAGAGGTGCGCACCCTCGCCGACCGGTTCGCCGGCGTCCCGCTCGGCGCGGTGAACAACGCCGCGGTCGCCGGTGACGGCACGGTCTACTTCAGCGACTCCTCGACCCGGTACCCGATCCCGCTCTGGCGGGACGACCTGCTGCGCCGCACCCGCACCGGCCGGCTCTTCCGGCGCGACCCCGACGGCACGCTCACCGAGCTGCTCGGCGGCCTGGAGTTCGCCAACGGCGTGGCACTGGCCGCCGACGGCTCGTTCGTCGCGGTCGCCGAGACCGGCGCCCGCCGGATCCGCCGGGTGTGGCTCACCGGGCCGCGGGCGGGCGCCGACGACGTCCTCGCCGACGACCTCTGGGGCTACCCGGACAACATCTCGACCGGGTCCGACGGCCTGATCTGGGCCGCACTGGCCAGCCGGCGGGTGGCCGTCCTGGACGTCGTCCAGAAGCTCCCGTCGTTCGTCGGTGCCGCGATCAGCCGGGTGCCGCAGCGGCTCCAGCCCAAGCCCGATCCGTCGGTCGGCGTGGTGGCGCTCGACGCCGGCGGCCGGATCGTGCGCCGCCTGATCGGTGCGGTCGACGGCTTCCCGATGCTCACCGGCGTCCGGGAGTCCGGGGGAGCGCTGTGGTTCGGCTCCCTGCACGGCCCGCACGTCGCGACCCTCCGGGGCTGAGCCGGCCGGTCAGGCCGCCGGCGAGGTGCCGTAGATCGCGCGGAGCCAGACCTCGAGCAGCACGTCGACGACGCCGTCCTCCGGCAGCGCCGGGCCGTCGGCGCTGAACGTCGCGTAGAGCACGCGCTCGTTGGTCGAGGTGAGGACGACGGCCAGGTCGCGCGCGGCCGGCCCGTCCGGCGCCGCGCCGCGGGCGCGCTCGGCCTCGATGGCCTGCGCGCAGCGCTGCACCCAGGCCTCGACCACGCCCGCCCAGAGGTCGCGGATCTCGGCGTTGGACGAGCGCGCCTGCGCCCACGCGAGGGTGAGCCCCCGGTGCGCCCGGAACGTCTCGAAGTAGGCGGTGATCGCCCGCCGCCAGCCCTCGCGCGGTCCCGCGGCCGGCTGGGCGAACGCCTCCCGGGTCACCGCGTCGGCCTCGGCCACCACCCGGTCGAGCAGCGCGAGCAGCACGGCGTCCTTGGAGGCGAAGTAGAAGTAGAAGGTCGGCCGGGAGATGCCCGCGCCGCGGGCGAGGTCGTCGACCGAGATCGCGGTCAGCGGCTTCTCCGCCAGCAGCCGCTCGGCGGTCGCCAGGATCGCGGTCTCCCGGTCGTCGCCCGTGGCGCGGGCAGGACGGCGCCCGCGCGGGGAGGGGTCGACGGTCGCCACGGTGCGAAGAATATCCGCGAAGACCCGTTTCTCAACACCGTGTTGACTCGTTCGACAGAGCGTCGATAGCGTCGGTGCAGCAGTGTTCCGGTGCCCGCAGGCGACCGCCCGCGCCGACCCCGCCGCCGGGCCGCCCGGCCAGACCCAGGAGTGCGCACGTGACCACGGAGCATGTGGACGTCCTCGTCGTCGGAGCCGGTCTCTCCGGCATCGGCGCCGCCTGCCACCTGCAGCAGGAGTGCCCGGGCAAGACCTATGCCGTCCTCGAGGCCCGGGGCGCCATCGGCGGCACCTGGGACCTGTTCCGCTACCCCGGCATCCGGTCGGACTCCGACATGTTCACGCTCGGCTACGCCTTCCGGCCGTGGAAGGACTCGAAGGCCATCGCCGACGGCGAGGCGATCCGCACCTACATCCAGGACACCGCCCGCGAGTACGGGGTCGAGGACAAGATCCGGTTCCACCACAAGGTCGTGTCGGCCGAGTGGTCGAGCGCCGACGCCCGCTGGACGGTGACCGCCCAGCGCACCGACACCGGGGAGACGGTCCGGCTCACCTGCTCCTGGCTGTCGGTCTGCTCCGGCTACTACCGCTACGACCAGGGCTTCCGCCCCGACTTCCCCGGCGAGGAACGCTTCGCCGGCGAGCTGATCCACCCGCAGCACTGGCCCGAGGACTTCGACGCCACCGGCAAGAAGATCATCGTGATCGGCAGCGGGGCCACCGCCGTCACCCTCGTGCCCAACCTGGCCGACGCCGCCGAGCACGTCACGATGCTGCAGCGGACGCCGAGCTACATCCTGTCGCTGCCCGGCCGCGACCCGCTGGCGAAGCTCCTGGCCGACCGGCTGCCCCGGAAGCTCGCCTATCCGATCGTGCGCTGGAAGAACGTCCTGGTCTCCACCGCCTTCTACCAGTTCAGCCAGCGGTGGCCCGCGGCGGCGAAGAAGGTGATCCGGCGGCTCACCCAGAAGCAGCTGCCGAACATCGACGTCGACACCCACTTCAACCCGCCGTACGACCCGTGGGACCAGCGGCTCTGCCTCGTCCCGGACGGCGACCTGTTCCGCACCCTCCGGCGCGGGCAGGCCTCCATCGTCACCGGCCGGATCGCCACCTTCACCGAGAAGGGGGTGCGGCTGGAGTCCGGCGAGCACCTCGACGCCGACGTCGTCATCACCGCGACCGGGCTCAACCTGCTGCCCATGGGCGGCATGACGCTGACCGTCGACGGGGCGCCGGTCGACGTGCCGGAGACCGTCTCCTACAAGGGCATGATGCTCTCCGGCGTCCCCAACTTTTCGCTGGTCATCGGCTACACGAACGCGTCCTGGACGCTCAAGGCCGACCTGGTCAACCGCTACGTCTGCCGGCTGATCAACCACCTGGACGCCGAGGGGTACGTCTCGGCGACGCCGGTGGCGCCGCCCGAGGGGGCCGACCAGCCCTTCCTCGACCTGTCGTCGGGCTACGTGCAGCGCAGCCTGGCCCACCTGCCCAAGCAGGGCCGGCGCAAGCCCTGGAAGCTGCACCAGAACTACATCCGCGACGTCCAGCTCATGCGGCGCGGCTCGCTCGAGGACGAGGGCATCACCTTCCAGCGAGCCCGCGCCACCGAGAAGGCGGCCGCCTGATGGGCCCGTACGCGTTCGCCGGAGGCAGCGCCGTCGTCACCGGGGCGGCCTCGGGCATCGGCGAGGCGCTCGCCGTCCAGCTGGCCGGGCGGGGGAGCAACCTGGTCCTCGTCGACCGTGACGAGGCGGGGCTGACGCTGGTCGCCGAGCGGCTGCGGGCGGCCCACCCGGGGCTCTCCATCGCCACACACGTCGCGGACCTCTCCGACGACGGGCAGACCGACGCGCTCGCGCAGACGCTCGCGGCCGAGCACCCGGAGACCACGCTGCTGGTCAACAACGCCGGGGTGGCCCTCGGCGGGCGCTTCGACCAGGTGACCCTCGAGGAGTTCGACTGGGTGATGGCGGTCAACTTCCGCGCCGTCGTCCGGCTGACCCACGCCCTTCTCCCGGCGCTGAAGGCGCACCCGGGCGCGCACCTGGTCAACGTCTCCAGCGTGTTCGGCATCTTCGCCCCGGCCGGGCAGGCGGCCTACTCGGCGAGCAAGTTCGCCGTCCGCGGGTTCTCCGAGGCGGTGCGGCACGAGCTGGCCGAGAACCGGGTCGGGGTGACCGTGGTGCACCCGGGTGGCATCAAGACGCGGATCGCCGAGAGCGCGCGCACCGGCTCGGGTGTCTCGATCGAGGAGTACGAGGCCGGGCGTGCGCAGTTCAGCAAGCTGCTGACCATGCCGCCGGAGAAGGCCGCGGGGATGATCGTCCGCGCGATCGAGAAGCGCCGGCCGCGGCTGCTCATCGGGTGGACCGCGAAGGTGCCCGACGTCCTCGTGCGGCTGATGCCCGGCAGCTACTGGAAGCTCATCGCGCGGCGGGCCGCCCCCGCGAAGCCGTAGACCGAAACCCGATTGCGGATGCCGGTAGACAGGAACGGTGAGCCTCCGCATCGCCGAGATCGGCCCGGACGACGACCTGTTCCCCGCGTGGTGCGAGGTGTGGGCCGACGACCAGCGGCACGCCCGGCCCGGCGACCCGCAGCGGCCGGCCACCGAGCACGTCGCGCTGGCCCGTCAGCTCCTCACGCCCGGGGGCTCGCGGACGGGCACGCACCGGGTCGCGCTCGTCGACGGCGGCGTCGCCGGGGCGCTCCGGCTGATCCTGCCGCTGCTGGACAACACCGCGATGGCCGTCCTCGACCTCGCGGTGCACCCGGCCCATCGCCGCCACGGCATCGGCAGCGCCCTGCTCACCGAGGGACTTGCCCTGGCGGCCGGGCACGGCCGCACGGAGGTCATCGCCGAGGTGGACGAGCCGTCGCCGGACAACCCGGGCCGGGCCTTCGCACTGCGGCACGGCTGGCGCTGCGACCTGCTGGAGACCCGGCGCGACCTCGAGCTGCCGGTCGACGAGGAGCGCCTCGCGGCGCTCGAGGCCGGGGCCGGCGGGGGGTACGACGTGATCACCTGGCGGGACGGCGTCCCCGACGAGTACCTCGACGACCGGGCGCTGCTCGAGCGCCGGATGTCCACCGACGCCCCGCACGGGGACCTCCCGGTCGAGGAGGAGCGGTGGGACGGCGCCCGGATCCGCGAGTACGAGGCCGCGCACACCGCCCGCGGCCGGGCCGTGCTCTCCGCCGGGGCCGTGACCGGTGGGCGCCTGGTGGCCTTCACGAGCCTCTACGTGCCGATCGCCGCGCCCGAGCGCGCGAACCAGGGCGCGACGCTGGTGCTCCGCGAGCACCGTGGCCACCGGCTCGGCGCGCGGATGAAGGT
Source organism: Bacillus sp. AZ43 (assembly GCA_004570425.1). Taxonomy (GTDB): domain Bacteria; phylum Actinomycetota; class Actinomycetes; order Mycobacteriales; family Geodermatophilaceae; genus Blastococcus_B. The sequence continues at coordinate 1,705 of SPQJ01000048.1, read as the reverse complement.
CGCCGTCCTGCGGGAGCTCGCGGCCACCTTCCCGGAGGTGAGGACGATCAGCACCTACAACTCCGACAGCAACCGGCCGATGGTGGCGGTCAACGAGGCGCTGGGCTTCCGGCCGGCCGGCCACCTGTCGACCTGGTCGCGGCACCTCTGACCGTGCGCCGGGCGCGGTCGGGTTGACTGGGCCCGTGCCGGCCGACCGTCCCGTTCCCGCCTCCTTCGTCCGCGAGCACACCCGGCCCGACCGGCCCTCGCTGGTGCCGGAGGTGACGCTGCACGTCGCCGACGACGTCGTCGCCCTGTGGGAGGCGATCGAGGCCGAGCGCGGTGTCGCGCCCAGCGACCCGCCGTTCTGGGCCGCGGCCTGGCCGGGCGGGCAGGCGCTGGCCCGGTTCGTCCTCGACCAGCCGGAGACGGTCGCCGGCCGATCGGTGCTCGACCTGGGGGCGGGCAGCGGCCTGGTCGCGGTCGCCGCCGCGCTGGCCGGCGCCGCACCGGTGACCGCGAGCGACGTCGACCCCTTCTCGCACGCCGCCGTCGCGGTGAACGCCGAGGCCAACGGCGTCGGGCCGATCGCCGTCGTCGGGGACGTGCTGGGGGAGGAGCCGCCCGCCGTCGACGTCGTCCTGGCCGGCGACGTCTGCTACGACCGGGAGATGAGCGATCGGGTGCTGCCGTGGCTCCTGGCGGCCCGCGCGCGGGGCGCGGAGGTCTACCTCGGGGATCCGGGCCGGCCCTACGTCCCCACCGACCGGCTCACCGCGGTGGCGAGACTCGACGTGCCCGATACCGAGGGGTCCCCCGGCCCACCCACGCAGATCCGGCGGACGACGGTGTGGCGGCTGCCCTGACGCGACGTGCATCACGGGCCGATTCCGGTTCCGGCATTGTCACGACTCGATAACGGCGGCTACGTTGGCTCGGTCCGGCCGGAAGGTTTCCGCCCCAACCGGGGTGGCCGCGCCGGGCGCCGCCGAGTCGCCTGCTGCCTTGAGCAGCGGGTGAGCCGGGGACCCACCGCAGTACTGGGGTGAATCCTGCTCCGAGCACCGCTCGGGGCGGGTAGGGCTGCTTCCCGCCCGAATCCGTCAGCTAACTCGGTAGGCGGCAACGGAAGAAACGGAGAGCCGCAGCATGGCGCGCCCTCGGGCACACCTTGCACGCAGCAGCAGCCGCTACGGACCGTCGCGCGGGGCCGCCCCCCGCTGATCGTCCGCCGGGCGTCCCGCCCGCCGGTGCTGTCCTCGTCCCTCGCAGCGACCCTCCGCGCCCCGAGCGCCCGTGGGCTGCGCTGCGCCTGAAATCCCGGAGCACACGCCCCTCATGAACCTCCGCACCACCATGTCGTCCCACGCTGCCCGCACCATCCGCCGAGGCGGCCTCACCCGGCCGCCGGCCGCCGCCCGCCGGCCCGCCCTCTACCTCACGATGGCCGCCGCCGGCGCGCTGATGGTCAACGTCCTGGCCGGCGGCGAGCCCGCGGCCGAGGCCACCCAGCTGGAATCGGTGAGCGTCGCCGAGCAGCTCGGCATCACCGCCGAGAGCGCAGCGGTCCCGCACGAGGAGGTCGTCGCGCCGCTGGAGCAGCTGGTCGCCAGCCGCAGCTCGCGCGAGGCCGAGCAGGCCGCCGCCGCGGAGGCCCAGGCCGCGGCCGACCAGGCCGAGCGCGACCGCATCGCCGCCGAGGAGGCCGCCGCCAAGGCCGCCG